>JANXTF010000091.1 GCA_025352565.1 Rhodospirillales bacterium
TTTGTTTTTTAACCACCCGTGGGGGTTGGTGGCGGTGGGGGCCACGATCGCCGTCGGATGGATAAAACTCAATTTCCGGCCTTTTCGGGGGAAGCCCGTTCCATGATCATCGCGGCATAGGTCGCCTCGGCGACCGTCACGCCATCGACCTTGGCCACCGCGTTGAACTTCCACACGTTGCCCCGGCTGCGGAGCTTGGCGCAGTGGATGCGAAGCTGGTCTCCGGGTCCGACGGGGCGGCGGAATTTCGCGCCTTCGACCGACATGAAATAGACCACCCGCCCGGCCGCATCCGGCCCCAGCGTCTTGACCACCAGCACCGCCGCGGTCTGCGCCATCGCCTCGATGATGAGCACGCCCGGCATCACCGGGTGGCCGGGAAAGTGCCCCTGGAAATAGTTCTCGTTGATGGTGACGTTCTTCACGCCGATCGCCGAATGGTTGCGTATCAGATCCACCACGCGGTCGATCATCAAAAACGGATAACGATGCGGAATGGCATGCATCACGCCCGCGATATCGACCAGATCGACGCGCGCGTCTGCCGTTTCGGTGTCGTGCGGTTCAGCCATCGAGTCCATGTAGCTCAGCCTGATTTCGTGTCCGCCGCGGTTGTCGCGGCCCTTGCAGCTCCACTCTCGCGGCGCTCGGCCAATCGCTTCAGCGTCACCACCTGGCGAAAGAACGCCCGCACCGGCATCGCCGGGGTGCCGACCACCTCGGCCCGCTCCTCCAAATCCGCCATCACGCCGCATTGGGCGCCGATCCTGGCCCTGGAGCCGATCCGCAGATGCCCCGCGAACGCCGCCTGCCCGCCGACCTGAACGAAGTCACCGAAGGTCGTCGAGCCTGAAATCCCGACCTGCGCGACGATGACGCAGCACCGCCCAAGGCGTACGTTGTGGCCGATCTGCACCAAATTGTCGAGGCGGCAACCCGCGCCGATCACCGTGTCGGGCGCCGATCCGCGATCGATCGTGGTGTTGGCTCCCACCTCCACGTCGTCCCCCAGAATCACCCGGCCAAGCTGCGGAATGCTCTCGAAGCCAGCAGCCGAGGTAGCGAAACCGAACCCGTCCTGGCCGATCCTGGCACCCGGAAAAATCCGCACCCGCGCGCCCAGCAAGGCGTGCGACAGCGTGACCTGCGCGCCGATCCGGCAATCCTGGCCCATCCGCACGCCTTGTCCCACCACTGTCCCGGCCCCGATCCGGCAGCGCGGCCCGATCTCGGCATGGGCGCTGATCACGGCGAACGGGCCGATTTCGGCGGTCGGGTCGATCGTCGCGCTGGGGTCGACGATCGCCATGGGATGTATCCCGGCCTCCATCGGCGCTTCGGGATGAAACAGCGCCGCCACGCGCGCCCAGCCAAGATAAGGTTCGGTTGTCACGATCGCGGCGGTATCCGCCGGCACGCGAGGCACAAGGTCGGGATGCACGATCACGGCGCCCGCGCGGGTCACGGCCAGCGCGTCGGCATACCGCCGGTTATCGACGAACGCGACCTCGTTCGCCGATGCCGAGGCCAGCGGCGCCACACCCACCAGCGTGCGGCCGGCGGCGCTGCTGGTGCCGCCGGCAACCAGTGCCACCTGGGCCAGATCGTAGGGGCCGCTCCGCACGAAGAACCGCGAATCCCCCGCCGTCGCCGCGGTGGCCATGCCTATTTCTTGGCAGGGGCGGCGGGCGGCACCACTGCCGGGCTCGGCAGGGCCGCCGCCTGTGGCGGGGCCACGATGGCGCCGGCCTTGGCGCCCTGCGCCTTCACGAACTCGGCTGGCGAGACGCCCTCGGGCGGGATCAGCACGGTCGGCATCAGCTTGTTCATCTGGGTCGCGACATCGTCGGTGATGTCGAACTGCGCGATGTTCAGCGCCACCTGCTGACGGTGCAGAACCAAATTCATGCCCCGGCTGTCCGCCACCTGACGGATCACCGCGATCAGCATCCGCTCGATCTGCGCCAGCGAATACTGCGCGTCCTCCTGGATGATCCGGTTCCGGTCACGGAAAGATTTCTGCGCGTTGGTGATGCGGTCCTGCAACTCGCGCTCGCGGCCCCTGATCTGGTCGGGCGACAGCTTGGCGCGCTCGGTGGCGAGACCCTGCTGCATTTCGCGCCAGCTGGCCTGCTCCTTCTGGGCGTCCTCGTTCAGCTTGGTGCGCCGTTCGCCGATGGTTTTTTCCACCTGCTGGGCGGCACTGGCCGCGCGCATCACCTCGGGCACGCCCATCACGCCGATCACGGCGGCGGGGGGTGCCTCGCCCTTGGGCAGCGCCGGCAATTCGGGCAGCGGCGGCAGCGTCACCTGCGGTTCGAGGGCCTCCTGGGCCTGCTCCTGGCCGGCATCGCCCGGTCCGGCCGATTGGCCACCCGATTGCGGCCGGGTCGCGGGGCGCACCTGCGTGGGCCGGGGCGCGGGCGTCCGCACGCCCGCAGGGGGCGGCGCCTGCCGCTGCTGGCCGGGGATGAAGAAATCATTGCTCTGCGCCGCGGCCGGAGAAACCAGCAGCGCCGAGAATGGGGTCGTCGAAAGAGCCACCGCGCATGCGGCGGCAGCGATTAAGCGCATCATGTAAACTAGAACCTTGTGCCGAAACCGAAGCGGAAAATCTGGGACTGGTCGAACTTCTTCTTCACGACCGGGTCCGCGATGTCGATATTGATGAGGCCGAACGGAGTCTTCCACGCGACGCCCACACCCACACCCACGCGCGGCGACCCGTTATGGGTCACTGGCGAGGTAACACCGTTCACCGTGATGGCGTTCACCTGCGACAAGGCGCCCACATCGACGAACGCACGGCCGCTCAACCCGAGATCGGGCGAGATCGGCAATGGAAAATGCAGCTCGGTGGATTGCGTCCAGATCGCCCGGCCGCCGATGCTGTCGCTGCTGCTCGTCACGCCCGGCGAGATGAACTGCGGCAGGGTGTGCGGACCGGCACCGCCGGACTGGAAGCCGCGCAGATTGTCGCCGCCCAGGAAGAAGCGGTCGATGATCTTCTCCTGGCGGCCGAGGTTGAACAGATAGCCGCCGCCGGCCGAAATCGCGAAGCCCCAGTCGCTGTTGCCGGTATAGGCATCGAGCGGAATGAAATACGTGCCGTCGAGCTTGGTGCGCACGTAATGCGCGTCGCCGCCGAGACCCGCGAAATCCGTGCCGCCCCGGATGATGAAGCCGCTATGGGGTTCCACCCGGCTGTCGCGGTAGTCGAGCGAGAGGGTCTGACCGACCTGCGACAGCAGCGACTTGCCGCGCTCGTCCTGCACGTAGAGGCTCGCGGTGCTCGCCACGTTGAACACGTTTCGATTGACCAGCGAGTAGCTCACGGACTGGCGCAGGTGCTCGTTGAACTCGTAACCGGCGCGCAGCGCGAACCCGAGCCGGCTTTCGCTGTACTGCGCGATATCCTGGTTGTTGGTCGAGGTGCGGAAGATGTCGATGCCGGCGACGATGTTGCGGCCCAGGAAATACGGGTCGGTCAGCGACAGCGTCACCTCGCTGCGCCGCTGCGCCAGCACGCCGTTCAGGCCGGCGTCGATGCCGGTGCCGATCAGGTTCTTCTCGTGCAGCCCGGCGCTCAGCAGCGCGCCCGCATCCGTCGAGTAGCCGCCGCCGACGGTCAGTTCGCCGGTCGCCTTCTCCAGAACATCGGTGGTGATGACGGTCTTGTCGGCCGTGCTGCCGGTTGCGTTGGTGGCGGTCACGGTATTGAAGTAACCGATATCCTGCAGCCGCTGACGCGAACGCCGCACGAGCGCCGCGTTGAACGCGTCGCCTTCGGCCACGCGGTATTCGCGGCGAATCACCTTGTCCATCGTGCGCGTGTTGCCGGTGATGTCGATCCGCTCGATGTAGATATGCGGGCCGTCAGCCACGTCGAAGATCAGATCGACGGTCTTCTTGTCCTTGTCGCGGGAAATGCGCGGCTTGACCTCGGCGAACGGCGCGCCGTTGGCCTGTGCGTAGTCGGTCACGGCCTGGACCGAGCGTTCGACCGCATCGCCGTCATAGTAGTCGCCGGCCTCCACATCGACCAATGGCAGGACGGCGCCGTCGACGATGCCCTTCACCTTGGAATTGACGGTGATCTTGCCGATCTTGTAGCGGTCGCCCTCGTCGATCGTGTAGGTCAGGAAGAATGCCGAACGATCCGGCGCCAACTCGGCGCTGGAGTTGCTGACGTTGACATCGACGAAGCCGCTCTTGAGGTAGAAGCGACGGAGCAATTCGCGGTCGTAGTTGACGCGCTCGGGGTCGTAGGTGTCCGACGAGGACAGGAAACGCCAGAACGCCGTCTCGCGGCTATCGACGATCTCGCGCAGGCGGCCCTCGCTGTAGGCGTGGTTGCCAAGGAAGGCGATCCGGCTAATCAGCGTACTCTCGCCGTCGGCGATCTCATACACCACGTCCACGCGGTTCTGATCGAGCTTGATGATCTTGGGCTCGACGCGGGCCGCGAAGCGCGCCTTCTTCGAATAAAGATCGAGAATGCGCTGCCGGTCCGCCTGCGCCAGCGCGTTGGTGAACACCGAACGCGCCCGCAGCTGCAATTCCGGGCGAAGCTGCTCGTCGGTCAGCTTATGGTTGCCCTCGAATGCGATGCGGTTGACGATCGGGTTCTCGACCAGCTTCACCACCAGGGTGTTGCCTTCGCGGCGCAAATTCACGTCCGCGAACAGCCCGGTGGCGTACAGCGTCTTGAGGCTGCGATCGAGCCGATCCGGGTCGAACCCGTCTCCCGGTGCCACCAGCATGTAGGACCGGATCGTGCCCGCCTCGATGCGCTCGTTGCCCTCGACGCGGATGGACGCGATCGCGCCGCCGGCGGTCGAGGACAGGGCGGAGGGCACGGGGCGCGCCGGACGCGCTCCCTGTGCCGAGGCGTCCGTCGGGATGATACAGGCTGCCAGGCAGACCGATGTCAGCAGTGCCGCACGTATGCGAATCAAAGGCCAGCTCCTCCACCGCAGCGTCGTCTCAAGAATCAAGACCGCTGACCACAGGCGGGCGGACAATAGCGATCAAGATCACGTAACGCCACCCGCCATCAATCAATCGGGAAAGCTGTTTCGTTTGCGTTAAGCACCGCCCTCCCCCTCCCTCTACGCTACCGGAGTCATACATCGTTTTCGTCCCCCTCCCCCTCGTGGGGAGGGCCGGGGTGCAGGGCTGTCAGGCACGATCCGGCCATTGATTGTGCTGCACTTCCCCCACCCCAACCCTCCCCACGAGGGGGAGGGGGAAGCAAGCGCGTGCCTCCAGGCGAGCCCTTACCCGATCAGCCCCGCCACCCAACGCACCAGCCCCAGATGCGACAGGTCGTTCCAGGTGGCGAACACGAACAACCCGGCCAGCAGCGCGAACCCGGCCCGATAGCCGTATTCCTGCGCCCGCTGCGGCAATGGGCGCCCCCGGATCGCCTCGATCAGATAGAACACCAGATGCCCGCCATCGAGAATCGGGATCGGGAACAGGTTGATAAGTCCCAAATTCACCGACAGCACGGCGATGAACGAGACGAGGCTTGCCAGACCGAGCTGCGCCACCTCGCCGGAAAGTTGTGCGATCCGCAGCGGCCCGCCCAGGTCCTCGGCACCCCTTTGGCCCGTGATCATTTGGCCCACGCCGGCAAGCGTCTGCACCGCCACGTCCCAGGTCTGCGTCACGCCCGCCACCACGGCCACGCCCGGCGACAATCGCTCGAACGTGCTGGCGCCGCTGCGAACCCCGAGCAGACCCACGGTCTTGCCATGCCCGTCATCGCGCGAATCAGGCGTGGCGGTCAGGGTCTGGTCCGCCTCGCCCCGATGCACCGAGAGCTTGAGTGGCTGCCCAGGATGGGACTGCACCATGCGCTGGATGTCGTCGAACCGGCGGATCGGCGTGCCGTCGATGGTGTCGATCCGGTCGCCCTTCATCAACCCCGCGCGCGCCGCCGGCCCATCGGCCACGATCTCGCCCAGGGTCGCGGTCGCCATCGGCCGCCCAGCGACCGCGAACAGGCCCGCGAACAGCACCATCGCCAACAGGAAATTGGCCACCGGCCCGGCGGCGATCACGATGGCCCGCGCGCCCACCCGCTTCTCATGGAACGTGCGCCCGGTCTGCCACAGCGCGCGCGTGGCGTCCGAGACATCCTCCGGGCGCTCCTGCCCATGCAGCCGCACGAAACCGCCCAGCGGAATCCACGACACCCGCCACGCCGTGCCGCGCCGGTCGGTCCACCCGAAGATCGGCTTGCCGAACCCGATCGAGAACGTCTCGATATGCACCCCGACCCACCGCGCGGCGAGGTAGTGGCCCAACTCATGGATGAAGACGAGGACGCCCAGCACCACCACGAAGGCAATGATGGTACGGAACAGTTCGGGGATGGCGTGCAGCACTTTTGTTCTCTCAGATCATGCGTTTGAATTCCGTCATGCCCGGCGAAGGCCGGACATCCACGACTCCGCTAGGCCGCGTTCCTCGCGTGCGCGGCGCACAGCCGCGCGGCACTCCGTCTCGCCGACTGATCTAGGTCGTTCACTGCCTCCAGCGTCTCCGCCGCGCACGGCCCCAACTCGACCAACACCTGCTCGACCACCCCGGCGATGGCCAGAAACCCAATCCGCCGCGCGAGGAACGCCTCGACCGCGATCTCGTTGGCCGCGCTCAGAATGGTGGGGGCCCCGCCGCCTTCCCGCAAGGCCGCCCGTGCCAGCCGCAGCGCCGGGAAGCGCACCGGGTCCGGCTCGGAAAACTCCAGCTTGCCCAACGCCGCCAGATCGAGCCTCGGCGCCGCCGTCGCGATGCGTGCGGGCCAAGCCAGCGTGTGCGCGATCGGGATGCGCATGTCCGGGCTCCCCAATTGCGCCAGCACGCTGCCGTCGTGATAGTAAACCAGCCCGTGGATCACCGATTGCGGATGCACCAGCACCCCGATCTCGTCATCGGTCAGATCGAACAGCCGCGCCGCCTCGATCAGCTCCAGCCCCTTGTTCATCAGCGTGGCGCTGTCGATGCTGATCTTGGCACCCATCGACCACACCGGATGCCGCAAGGCGACCTCGGGCGTGGCGCGCGCCATCTCCTCGGTCGTCCACGTACGGAACGGTCCGCCCGACGCGGTCAGCACGATGCGGTCCACCGCGTCGCGGTTGCCGTCCGCCATCGATTGGAAAATCGCGTTGTGCTCGCTGTCCACCGGCAGCAGCGTGGCTCCATGGGCCCGCACCGCCTCCAGCATCACTTCGCCCGCGCAGACCAGCGCCTCCTTGTTGGCCAGCGCCACCGATTTGCCGCGCCGGATCGCCGCCAGCGTCGAGGGCAGCCCCGCCGCCCCGGTGATTGCCGCCATCGTCCAGTCGGCATCCAGGCCGGCCGCCTCCGTCACCGCCTGTGCGCCGCACGCCGCCTCGATCCCGCTCCCGGCCAGCGCCTCCCGCAACGCCGCAAAGCACGCGACATCGCTGATGACCGCGAGTTCGGCCTCCAGTGCGATCGCCTGCTCTGCCAGCAGCGCCACATTGCGCCCGCCCACCAGCGCCCGCACGCGATAGCGGTCCGGATCGGCCAGCAGCAGCGACACGGTCTGGGTTCCGATGCTGCCGGTGCTGCCGAGCACGGAAATCGTCTTCACCGCCACAACACCACTCCACGTCCGACAACCATTGCCACCAAAGCCGCCACCGGCGCCGCCACCAGCAGCCCGTCCACCCGGTCGAGCAAGCCGCCATGCCCTGGGATCATCCGCCCGGAATCCTTCACGCCGAAGCCGCGCTTGATGGCGCTCTCCAGCAGATCGCCCGCCTGCGACGCCACGCCCAAACAGCCCGCCACCAGCAGCCCAAGCAGACTCCCGCCGCCGAACGCCACCGCCACCAGCATCGCCGCCACCAGCCCGCCGGCGGCACCCGAGCGGGTCTTGCCCGGCGAGATCGATGGCGCCAGCTTCGCCCCCCCGATCAGCCGCCCCGCCGCGTAGGCGCCGATATCGCTGGCCCACACGATCGCCACCACGAACAGCAAGTTGCCGCGTCCGACCATGTCGTCCGCCCGCAGCCACAGCAGCGCCGCCAGCCCCGGAACCAGGTACGGCACCCCCGCCAGCATCGCGCTCACGCGCCCCCGGCTCATCCCCACCCATTCGACGGCCAGCCCGACCGCCGCCACCAGCAGCAGCAGCGAGAATGCCAGCCCGCCGAACCACAGGCACAGCAGCACCACGGGCGCCAGCACCGAGGCCGAGATCACCCGCGGGCGCAGGTCACCCCACCGCCCCCGCGATCGACTCTTCGCGCCGGTATCAGCCAGGGCGCGCGCCATAGCGGCGTTCGCGCCGCGAGAACTCGGCCAAGGCGCCCGCGAAATGCTCGCCGGAGAAATCCGGCCACAGCACATCGAGGAACATCAGCTCCGCATAGGCCGCCTGCCACAACAGGAAATTCGACAGCCGCTGCTCGCCCGAGGTCCGCAATATCAGGTCGGGGTCCGGAATCCCCGAGGTCGAGAGCAGCTGACCAAACGCCGCCTCGTCGAGCGTCTCAGGGTCGAGCGTCCCGTCCCGCGCCGCTCGCGCCGCCCGCCGCGCGGCCTCCACTATCTCGTGCCGCGCGCCATACGACAGCGCCATGATGAGGTTCAGCCGCGTGTTGTGCGCCGTCCGCCGCTCGGCTTCCGCCAGCTCCGCCTGCAGGTCCGGCTCGAACCGCGTCCGGTCGCCGATCACATGCAGCCGAACCCCCTCGCGGGTCAGTTCGTCCACCTCATGCCGCAGATAGTGCCGCATCAGCCCGGTCAGATCGAGCACCTCGCCGACGGGCCGCCGCCAGTTCTCGCTGCTGAACGCATACAGCGTCAGCCACCCCACCCCACCCCGGATCGCCGCCTCGATGGTCCGCCGCACCGCCTGGGCGCCCGCCCGGTGTCCCGCCACCCGGGGCAGCCCGCGCGACGCGGCCCAGCGGCCATTGCCGTCCATGATGATCGCCACATGCGCGGGCACGCTGGCCCCGCCGATCTCCGGTGCCTGCGCCAACGCCACGCCATGGGGGGAGGCGACCAATCCGGCTAGACCTGCTTGATCTCGCGTTCCTTCTCAGTCATCCCGTCGTCGATACGTTTGATGTACTGGTCGGTCAGCTTCTGAATGTCGTCGGACCAGACCTTCATCTCGTCCTCGCCGATGGTGCCCTTCTTCTCGAGCGCCTTGGTCTTGTCCATCCCGTCGCGCCGCACGCCGCGCACCGAGATCTTGGCGCCCTCGGCATAACGCCCCGCCAGCTTTGCCAGCTCAGCCCGCCGCTCGCCGGTCAATTGCGGGATCGGCACCCGCACCAACTGCCCGTCCGACGACGGATTCAGCCCCAGCCCCGCATCGCGGATCGCCCGCTCGACCGCGCCCACCAGCGTCCGGTCCCAGACCTGGACAGTAATCATCCGCGCCTCCGGCACCGCGATGGTCGCCACCTGCGTGATCGGGATCTCGCTGCCATAGGCTTCCACCCGCACCGGCTCCAGCAGCGCCGGGCTCGCGCGCCCGGAGCGCAACCCGGCGAATTCGCGCCGCAAGGTCTCGAGCGCTCCATCCATTCGGCGCGTGAGGTCGTGCTTCAGGTCGTTCAGGTCGTCGAGCACTATTGCGGTTCCCTGATGGTCGTAAACCGGCCGCGTCCCCGCATCACTTCGGCGAAGGCGCCCGGCGCATGAATGTTGAACACCACGATCGGCAGCCGGTTTTCCCGCGCGAGGCTGATGGCCGAGGCATCCATCACCTTGAGGTCGCGGGCCAGCACGTCATGGTATGTCAGTTCCGCGAAACGCTCGGCGGTGGCGTCCTTGCGCGGGTCGGCGGTGTACACGCCGTCCACCTGCGTGCCCTTCAGCAGCGCCTGGCATCCCATTTCGGCGGCGCGCAAGGCCGCCGCCGTGTCGGTGGTGAAGAACGGGTTGCCGGTCCCGGCGGCGAAAATCACCACCCGCCCCTTCTCCATGTGGCGCACCGCGCGCCTGCGGATATACGGCTCGCAGATGCTGGCCATCGGGATCGCGGACTGCACCCGCGTGGCCACCCCGAGCTTCTCCAGCGCGCCCTGCATCGCCAGCGCGTTCATCACGGTCGCGATCATGCCCATGTAGTCGGCCTGCGCCCGGTCCATGCCCGCCGCCGCCGCCGACACGCCGCGGAAGATGTTGCCGCCGCCGATCACCAGCGACACCTCGGCGCCCAACCCCACCACGTCGCGCACGTCGCCCGCGATCCGCACCACCATCTCGGGGTCGAGCCCGTAGTCGCGGCTCCCCATCAGCGCCTCGCCGGACACCTTGAGCAGCACGCGCCGATAGGTCAGGACTTCGCTCATGGACCCAGCATTTCAGTGAGGCGCCGCACGGTAGAATCGGACGGGGGGCCCGACAAGCGAGCCCCGCGCCGCACCTCAGACCTTCTCGGGCGTCGGCTGTCGCGCCACACCCGAAACCGCCGCCACTTCGGCCGCGAAGTCGCCGGTGGCCTTCTCGATGCCCTCACCCAACTGGAAACGGCAGAAGCCCGCAAGCTTCGCGCCCGCCTTCTCCATGATCTTGCGCACCCGGGTCTCCCCGTCGATCACCCAGACCTGCTCCAGCAGCACCACTTCCTCGTAGTACTTCCGCACCCGGCCATCGACCATCTTCTCGATGATCGCTTCCGGCTTGCCCGAGGCCCGCGCCTGCTCGGACAGCACCGCCCGCTCCCGCTCCAATGCCGCCGGATCGACCGCGTCGATATCCAGCGCTTCCGGCTTGGTCGCGGCCACATGCATTCCCACCTGGCGGCCGAGCAGTTCCAGCGCGTCGATCTCGCTGGCACCCTCCACGGCCACCAGCACGCCGATCTTGCCCAAACCGGGCTTCAGCGCCCCGTGAACATAGGTGGCCACAGCTCCCTGGCTCACGCTCAGCACGCGCGCCCGCCGGATCGCCATGTTCTCGCCGATGGTGGCGATCAGCTGCGTCAGTTCCTCGGCCACCGTGCGGCTGCCGCCCGGATAGGGGGCCGACTTGATCGCCTCCACATCCTCGCCCACGCGCAGCGCGACCTGCGCCACGGCGGCCACGAACCCCTGGAACGCCTCGTTGCGCGCCACGAAGTCGGTCTCGGCGTTCACCTCGACCATTGCCGCCTTGTTGGGCGCGGAGGCGACCGCCACCAGACCCTCGGCCGCGACCCGGCCAGACTTCTTGGCCGCCGCCGAAAGCCCCTTCTTGCGGAGCCAATCGACTGCCGCCTCCATGTCGCCGCCGGCCTCGACCAGCGCCTTCTTCACGTCGTTCATGCCGGCGCCGGACCGCTCGCGCAAATCCTTCACCATGGCGAGGGTGATGTCAGGCATCACGTATGCTCCGTCTGGGTGAGGTGGATCAGGCGGCCGGCGCTTCGGCCGCGGCGGCGGCCGGGATCGGCTCGGGCAGAATATGCGCCGGCAGATCCTCGGCGGCACCGATATCGCGGCCCGAGGCCTGCATCTCGGCGCTGATGCCGTCCAGCACGGCGCCGGCGATCAGGTCGCAGTACATCGTGATGGCGCGGATCGCGTCGTCGTTGCCCGGGATCGGGTAGGTCACTCCGGTCGGATCGGAGTTGCTGTCCAGAATGGCGATCACCGGGATGCCCAGCTTGTTGGCTTCCTCGACGGCCAGCTTCTCCTTGTTGGTGTCGATGATGAACAGGATGTCGGGCAGGCCGCCCATCTCCTTGATGCCGCCCAGCGCCCGCTCCAGCTTCTCGCGGTCGCGGGTGATCTCCAGGACCTCCTTCTGGGTGAGGCCGGCCACGTCTCCGGCCAGCATCTCGTCGATCTGGCGGAGGCGCTTGATGCTGCCCGTGATGGTCTTCCAGTTGGTCAGCATGCCGCCGAGCCAACGGTGGTTCACGTAGTACTGGCCGCAGCGATTGGCCGCGTCCGCCACATACTCCGCCGCCGCCCGCTTGGTGCCCACGAACAGCACGCGCCCACCGGCCGCCGTCGTGTCGCGCACCGCCTTCAGCGCGCGGTCGAGCATCGGCACGGTCTGCTGCAGGTCGATGATATGGACCTGGTTGCGGATGCCAAACAGGAACGGCGCCATGCGCGGGTTCCAGCGGCGGGTGTGATGACCAAAATGAACGCCCGCTTCGAGCAGCTGACGCATGGTAAAATCGGGCATCGCCATCGGCGTGCTCCTTTCCTGATAGACCGGTTGAACCTCCGTGGGGCTGTCGCCTGAGACCAGGCACCGGATTCAGACCTTGCGGCCGGAAAGGTACCCCACGTGTGAATTACCGGCGGCTCGCCGCCAGCGCGCCGGGATATGGCCGATTAAGGCGTCGGACGCAAGACATAGTGGTACGGAAGGTGTAGTCGCACGGGTCTTGCATACGTTCCGGGACAGCGTGCCCAGCCAGATGGAGCTTGCCTATGCCCGATCTATTCAGTCCCTACACGCTCAAGGGCGTCACCCTGCGCAACCGGATCGCGATGTCGCCAATGACGATGTATCGGTCTGTCGATGGCCTGATGAACGACTTCCACGTCATGCTGATGGGGTCGCGCGCCGCGGGCGGGTTCGGCTTGGTGTTCCCCGAGCAGCTGGCGATCACGCCGGACGGGCGCACCGGCACGCATTGCGCCGGCATCTACGACGACAGCCAGATCGAGGGTCTGTCGCGAGTCACGGCGATCATCAAAAACATGGGGTCCGTGCCCGCCGTCCAGCTCGGCCATACCGGCCGAAAGGGCAGCGAGTTGAAGCCGTGGGAGGGCAAGCTCCAGCTCCCACCCGAGCATCCCGATGGCTGGCAGGTTCGCGGCCCGTCAGCGATCACCTATGGCGGCCGGTACACCTATCCCGTCCATGCGCTGACGGTCGAGGAGATCCACGAAATCCACCGCGAATACGCCCACGCGGCCCGGCGGGCGCTGGATGCCGGATTCGAGTGGCTGGAAATGCATTTCGCCCACGGCTACCTCGGCGCAAGCTTCTTCTCCCCGCTGGCCAACCAGCGCGACGACGAATATGGCGGCAGCCTCGAAAACCGGCTCCGCTTTCATCGTGAGGCGTTGGACGCGGTCCGGGCGGTATGGCCGGAGCGCCTGCCGCTCACGATGCGCCTGGGCAGCGACGACTTCAACGAGGCCGGCGTGCAGTTCGAGGATGCCGTATGGGCGGTCAGGGTCCTGAAGGAGCACGGGCTCGACTTGGCTGATCTCAGCCTCGGCATGAACACGGACGACATCAAGGATGTGCCGTTCAACGACGTGGCGTTCATGGTCGAGCGCGGCAGCCGTGTCCGGCGCGAGGTCGGCATCCCCGTGGGCGTCAGCTGGAACCTCGGACTGCCCACGGTAGCCGACCAGGTCATTCGCCAGGAGCTGATCGACCTCGTGTTTCTGGGCCGCCCCGCCTTGTCGAACCCGCATTGGCCGGTTTGGGCCGCGCGCGAACTGGCCCACAACGACCCGTTCTCGCTGATCCCGCAGGACTGGTCATGGTGGCTACGCAACCGGCCCGGCCCGGAAGGCTCGCTCGGCTGGCCCACCGCACGCAGCGCCTGAAGCGGGGCACCGCCCACGCTTGGTTGGCCATGGCCGCTCCCTCAAGCAAGGACGCCGCGCGCTCCCCGAGAAACCTCCCGGCGATAGGTTTTCGCAACAGGGTAAAGGTGCCGCTCACGGCTCAATCGATGGCAATTTCGGCGGCAGATGCGTAAGCAGGATGGCGGGCAGGAACGGCCTACGGGCTGCCCGCAATGCCAGATCCGCAAGCGCGCCAAGGGCAAAGCCACTTAGTGTCCGATGGTAAATAACTGAATCAGTTGGAATCGCGTGCGAACTCCTCCACGTCATGGTCCGCGAAGGCGGACCATGACGACTTGCAGCGCGGGTCTCGGAAAATCGAGTAGGGAGGCGCCTCACGGCGCCCCCCTCTCACACCACCGGGCGTACGGGCCACGTACCACGGCGGTTTCCGACACGGTTCAACGCTGCATGATGGTCGGCCAGCCGGAC
>JANXTF010000116.1 GCA_025352565.1 Rhodospirillales bacterium
CAGCCCCCCACCCCGGCCCTCCCCACCAGGGGGACCAGGGGGAGGGGGGACGCGACCAGCCTGCCCTCGCCCGTCCGCAGCCATTCCGCCACGCCCCGCAGCGGCGCGAACACCTCCCCATCGGTGCCGGTCAGGAACACCTGTGCCGTCGACCCCGCGAGCGCCGCGAACAGGGCTTCCCGCCGCGCGCCATCCAGATGCACCGCCGCCTCGTCCAGCAGCAGCAGCGGGGGCGCGCCGCGCGCGGCGGTCAGCAGGGCCGCGTGGGCGAGGACGGTGCCGATCAGCAGCGCCCGCTGCTGGCCGGTGCTGGCCTGGGCGGCGACCAGCCCGGTGACGGCATCGGCCAGTCCCATATCCGCGCGGTGTGCCCCTAGCGAAGCCGATCCGGCGGCCGCATCCGCGGGCCGCGCGGCCGCCAGCCCGCCACGCAGCCAATCCTCCACCGCCAGCGCGGGCTGGGTGTCCAGCCGGTCCCCGATGGGGCAATGCAGCGCCATGCGGGCCTGCGGGAAGCCGCCGGCGGGGGATGCCGCGTTGAGCCGCGCTACCAAGCCGGCCCGCGCCGCCGTGGCGGCCACGGCGTGCCTTGCCATGGCATCCTCCAGTCCCGCGAGCCATGCCGGGTCCGCGCGGCCGCCCGCCAGCAGGCGGTTGCGCTGGGTCATCGCCGTATCATGCGCGGCGACCTCGCGGGCGTGTGTTGGTTCGAGCGCATAGACCAGCCGGTCGAGGAACCGCCGGCGGCCCGACGCGCCCTCCTGGAACAGCCGGTCCATCTGCGGCGTGAGCCACACGGCGCTGGCATGGGCCGCAAGCTCCGCCTGGCTGCGCGGCGCCACGCCGTCGAGGCGGAACACCCGGCGGTCGATGGGGCCGTCAGGCGGGGTTCCAGTTCCGATATCGACATGGCCGGCTTCGGTGGCGAACCGGCCGGCGACGGCCCAGCTTCCGTCGGAAACGTCGCCCCGCCGCACCAGCTCCGCGATGCGTGCCCCCCGCAGGCCGCGTCCGGGAACCAGCAGAGAGATCGCTTCGAGCAGGTTGGTCTTGCCGCTGCCGTTAGGGCCGAACAGCACCGACACGCGGGCGGCGGGCTGCCACACGAGCGCCTGGTAGTTGCGGAACCGCGTGAGCGTCAGCCGGGTAAGACGAAAATCCGCCTCAGACACGCATCGGCATGAGCACATAGAGCGCGCTCGTATCGTCGGCGTCGCGCACCACGGTGGGCGCGGTGCCGTCCGAGAACAGGAACTCCACCTGCTTGTCGATCTGGTCGGTGATGTCGTTCAGGTAGCGCGCCTGGAAGCCGATCTCGAGCGGACCCGCCTCGTATTTCACCCGGTCCCCGTCCAGCTCCTCGGTCGCGGTGCCCTGCTCGGGGCTGGCGGCGGAGAGGACCAGGAGGTCGCGGGCGAGCGACATCTTCACCGGGCGGGAGCGTTCGGAGGAAATCGCCGAGACGCGGCCCACGGCGTCGGAGAAGTCCTTTTTGCCGACGCGCAGGATCTTGTCGTTGTCGCGCGGAATGACGCGCTCGTATTCGGGGAACGTGCCGTCGATCAGCTTGCTGGTGAGCGTGATCGAACCGGCCTTGAACTGGATGCGGGTGTCGGACAGCGCGATCTCGACCTCGCCGGTCACCTCGTCGAGCAGCTTGCGCAGCTCGTTGATGGTCTTGCGCGGCACGATCACGCCGGGCATCGAGGCCGCGCCGTCCGGCAGCGGCTCCTCGACGCGGGCGAGGCGGTGGCCGTCGGTGGCAACCGCGCGCAGCACCTTGCCGCCATCGACGTCGGCGGCATGTATGTAGATGCCGTTCAGGTAGTACCGCGTCTCCTCGGTGGAGATGGCGAAGCGGGTGCGGTCGATCAGCGCGCGGAGCGTGTTGGCGCCGAGGGCGAACTTGCACGGCAGGGTGCCCGCCGTCATGGACGGGAAATCCTCGGTCGGCAGCACCACGAGGCTGGTGGCGTAGCGGCCGGCGCGCAGCGCCAGCTGGGAGTCCCCGCCGCCATGCTCGAACTCCACCTCGGCGGTATCGGGCAGCTTGCGGACGATCTCGTACAGCGTCGCCGCCGGGGCGGTGCATTTGCCGTCCCGCGTGATGCTGGCCGCGACCTCCTCGACGATGGCGATTTCCATGTCGGTGGCCGTCAGCGTGAGCTTGCCGCCGGTGGCCGAGACCATGACGTTTGCCAGGATGGGAATGGTGTTGCGCTTCTCGACCACGCTTTGCACGTGGGCGAGGGCTTTCAGCAGCGTCGCGCGGTCGGCCTTGAACTTCATCGTCTCATTCCTCTGCCGGCCGTGGCGCGAGCGGATGGGCGGCGCATCGAATCGGGCAGTTAGCATAGCAACAGGCCGGCTCCGCAACCAGTGGGGGCCCGGAATCAGCCGGTGACGGCCAAGGGCGCCCGGCTGAACGCGTTATTCAGCTGCACCAGCTTGGAGATCAGCCGCAGGAATTCCTGCCGCTCGGCGGGCTCCAGCGGGGCCAGGATGCGCGCCTGGGCGTTCCGCACGGCCGCGCCGGTCGCCGCCAGGATGTCACGACCCTCTGAGGTGATGGAGAGCTGTTTGACCCTCTGGTTGTGCGCGGGGCTCGCGCGGCGGATCAGCCCGCGCTCCTCCAGCCGGCGCAACAGGCCGCCGATGGTGGAGCGGTCGATCGCCACCATCCGCACCAGGCTGCGCTGGTCGATGCCCTCGTTGTCCTGGATCGCGACCAGCGAGGCGTACTGCACCGGCGTCAGCGCGAAACCCGCCAGTTCGTCGTGGAAAATCGCCACCGCGATCTGCTGCGAGCGGCGGATCAGATGGCCGGGGGCGGCGTGGATGTCCGCGAGGCTCAGCGGCGCCTCGGTCATGCCGCGTGCCGCCAGGCGACGATGCGGGCCGCGCCATGCGCCCGCTCGGCCACAATGGCGAAAGATGCGGCGAAAGATGCGGCGAACGCCTCGGCGGCGCCGATCTCGGCGACAACAAGGGCACCCGGCGCGATCCACCCGGCCGCGCTCAGAGCCGCCACGGCGCGCGGCACCAGTCCCTCGCCGTACGGCGGGTCGAGGAACACCAAGCCGCACGGCCCGCCCTGGGGGGGGCTCGTCGCGTCCACCCGAAGCACCGCCGCGTCCACCCGGCAGGCCGCGATGTTGGCCCGCAGCGCCGCCAGCGCCGCCTTGTCGCGCTCCATGAAGGTCGCCCGTCTGGCACCGCGCGACAGCGCCTCCAGCCCCAGCGCCCCGGTCCCGGCGAAGGCATCCAGCACCGCCACGCCTTCGATCGCGCCGCGCCCGGCCCAGGGCGCGTGCCAGATCATGTCGAACAGCGCCTGGCGCATCCGCTCGGCGGTCGGGCGCGTGGCGCGGCCGGCGGGCGCCGCCAGGGCACGGCCACGGAAGGCGCCGGCGATGATCCTCATAAGGACTCTACGATCCTCGTCAGGACTCTGCGGGCAGTTGTTCGCGCATCACCTTGGTCGGCACCTCGTCCACCGCGCCGCGCGGCAGGGTGCCCAGCTGGAACGGCCCGTAGGACACGCGGATGAGACGACTCACCTCCAGGCCGAGATGGGCCATCACGCGGCGGATCTCGCGGTTGCGGCCCTCGCGCAGCGCCACGCTGATCCAGCAATTATCGCCCTTGCGCGCATCCAGCGAGGCCTCGATCGGCCCGTATTTCAGCCCGTCCACGGTGACGCCCTTGGCCAAGGCCCCCAGCATCTCGGGCGTCGGCGCGCCGAACACGCGCACCCGGTAGCGCCGGATCCAGCCATTGGATGGCAGCTCCAGCCGGCGCGCCAGGCCGCCGTCGTTGGTCAGCAGCAGCAGCCCCTCGGAGTTGAGGTCGAGCCGCCCCACGCTGACCACGCGGGGCAGTTGCTTGGGCAGCTTCTCGAACACGGTCGGGCGCCCTTGCGGGTCCTTGTGCGTGGTCATCAGGCCCTCGGGCTTGTGGTAGCGGAACAGCCGCGTGCGCTGGGCGGTGGCGACCGGCGTGCCGTTCACCACCACCACATCGTCCGGCCCCACGAACGTCGCGGGATGCGTCACCACCGCGTTGTTCAGCTTCACCCGGCCCTCGGACAGCATCCGCTCGGCATCCCGCCGGCTGGCGACGCCCGCGCGGGACAGCCATTTGGCGATGCGTTCGCCGCGTTCGCCGGGCTCGGGGGGGGGCTCGGAGGGGGGGGGCTCGGAGGTCTCGGCGGTCATGCCCGGCTTGCCCCGACCCTGCAAGCTGCGACGAGTGCCTCGAAGATGCGGTGGTCGGCCGGGTCGATGTGGAATTCCGGGTGCCACTGCACGCCCAGGCAGAAGCGGAACCGCCGGTCCTCGATGCCCTCGACCACGCCATCGGGGGCGACCGCGTCCACCGTCGCGAACGGCCCGGCATCGGCCACCGCCTGGTGATGCGCGGAGTTCACCCGCATCGTGTCCGTCCCCACCACCCGGTGCAGCAGGCTGCCGGGCGTGATGGCGACCGCATGGCCCGCTTCATGGCGCGGGTTGGATTGCTCGTGCTCCAGCGCGTCGGCCACCGCATCCGGGATGTGCTGGATCAGCGTGCCGCCCAGCGCCACCGCCAGAAGCTGCTGCCCGCCGCAGATGCCCAGCACGGGCATGTCGCGGGCCAGGGCGCCCTTGACCAGCGCCATCTCGGCTTCCGTCCGGTTCGCCTTCAGCGTAACGGTGGCGTGCCGCGACGTGTCGCCGTACAGCGCCGGGTCCACGTCGAAGGCCCCCCCGGTCACCACCAGCGCGTCGATCCGGTCCAGATACGCCTCCGCCAGCGCCGCATGGTGCGACAGCGCCATTGGCAGCCCGCCGGCAGCGGCGATCGCGTCGGCGTAGTTCTGCCGCAGGGCGTACCAGGGATATTTCGAGTAGGCGCCGGGCTGCTCGGCATCGAGCGTCACGCCGATGACCGGGATGGGATGTGTCATGCGCGTTGCTAGCGGCGCGGGCCGGTCCGAGGCAAGAAGCATCCATGATGGAGCTGGCATTGCAGGAGGCGCGCGCGGCGGCGGCACGAGGCGAAGTTCCGGTCGGCGCGGTGGTGATCGGCCCCGACGGCACGGTCCTGGCCCGCGCCGGCAATTGCTGCGAGGCGCTGCGCGACCCCACCGCCCACGCCGAGATGCTGGCATTGCGCGCGGCCGCCCGCCTGCTCGGCTCCCCGCGCCTGCCCGGCTGCGACCTGGTGGTGACGCTGGAACCCTGCCCGATGTGCGCCGCCGCCATCGGGCTGTTCCGCATCCGCCGCGTGGTGTTCGGCGCCTATGACCCGAAGGGCGGCGGGGTGGAGCATGGCCCGCGCGTGTTCGCGGCGCCCGGCGCGATGCACCGGCCGGAGGTGGTGGGCGGGGTGCGGGAGCAGGAGGCCGGCGAGTTGCTGCGGGCATTCTTCGCGGCGCGGCGATAGCGCTTGGCCGCGTCGTGAGGCAAAAAGCGAGACAATCCATTATGCTCTTGACAACATATGCCTCAAAGGGCATTTTTTCTCATGCCATGGGATGTCGAATTTCACCCTGAGCTTGCCGCCGAAATCACTGGTTTGCCTGTCGGAGTTTAGGTCGAACTGCTCGCCCACGCCGGATTGCTTGTCGAATTTGGCCCGACACTCGGTCGGCCCTCGGTGGACACGCTCAAAGGGAGCAGGATCGCCAACTTGAAGGAGTTGCGATTCCAGGCAGATGGCGGGGTCTGGCGCGTGGCGTTCGCCTTCGACGGGAAGCGGATCGCGGTCCTGTTATCGGCTGGCGACAAGCGGGGTCAGGCGCAAGCCCGCTTCTACAAAACACTCATCGCCATTGCCGAGCGGCGATGGGCAACCTGGTCATGATGGAGGATCGAATGGGTGTGTCCCTGGACAAAATGGTGGCACGGCTGCGTCCAGAGGAACGCGAGGCCGTGCAGGCACGCACCTCGGGCTTGATCGCGCAGGAGATGAGCCTGCGGGATTTGCGGAAGGCTTTGGGTAAGACCCAGGCGGCCATGGCGGACAAACTCGGCATCAGGCAGGAGAACGTCTCCAGGATCGAACAGCGCTCCGATATGCTCCTGTCCACTCTGGACGGCTATCTTCGCGGCATGGGAGGCAGGTTGCGCCTTGTCGCGGAGTTCGATAGCCGGCCGTCCGTGGAACTTTCCGGGTTCGCTGCGATGGCCGAAGCAGCCCCGCTGCCACGCCCCAAAGCCTCTGCCACGGAAAAGTCCAAGCGGAAAAAACTTGTCGGCGTGTGACCGACAGATTTGTTCGACCTCTCCCGCTACGCCTTCTCCGACATCCGCAACGCGGGCTGCGCGTCCGGCGGCAACGGGCACTCGTACGGCGTCTTCCCCACCCGTGCCCGATGTTCCGCGAGCGCGCGCTCCACCAGATCCGGCGCGCGCAACAGATCGATCGCGGTCCCCGCCATGGCTTTCGCGATATGCACCATACCCTTGTGGGCGGCGCCCGCCTTGCCTTGTGCCACCTGCTGCCAGGAATGCGCCGGCGTCGCGATGGCGTGAACCGCGCCCCAGGCCTGCACCGTTGGCACCACCCAGCTCACGTCGCCCACGTCGGTGCTGCCCATCACGTTGCCGCCTTCGCTTTCCAGCGGAACCACGGCGTCGCACAGCACCTGCCCGTCGCGCACCGGCAGGCCGATGAACTTGTAGTCGGCCGCGATGTCCTCGTCGCGGAGCGTCGCCTGAATGTCGCGCGCGAATGCCTGGTCGGCCGCGTCGAACGCCGGCGCGCCGAGGCGGTCGAGGTTGGATTGCAGCGTGCGCTCCAGCACGGCGTTGCCCAGCAGGTTCGACACCGCGCTGACCACGGCGGAGGTCACCTTCGTCTCGGTCATCAGCGCGGCCCCGTCGGCGATTTTCCGCACGCGCGCGATCAGCCGGCGCAGTTCCACCAGTTCGGGCGCACGGATCAGATAGCGCACCACGGCGCGCGCCTGCACCACGTTGGGCGCCACCCCGCCGCCGTCGAGCAGCGCGTAATGGATGCGCGCATCGCTCGGCATGTGCTCGCGCATGTAGTTCACGCCCACGTTCATCAGCTCCACCGCATCGAGCGCGCTGCGCCCCAGATGCGGGGCGGCCGCCGCATGGGATGCGCGGCCATGGAACATGAAGTCGATGCGGGTGTTGGCCAGCGAACGCGGCTTCATCACCGCCGTGAAGGCGGCCGGATGCCAGGTGATCGCCACATCCACGTCGTCGAACGCGCCGGCGCGGGCCATGAACGCCTTCGCCGCCCCGCCTTCCTCGGCCGGGCATCCGTAATAGCGCACCCGACCGGGCAGGTTGTTCTCGGCCAGGAACGCCTTGACGGCGGTGGCGGCGAGCATGGCGGCGGACCCCAGCAGGTTGTGGCCGCAGCCATGCCCGTTGCCGCCGGCCTCGACCTCGCGGCGTTCGGCGATCCCGGCCTCCTGGCTCAATCCCGGCAATGCGTCGTATTCGCCCAGGATCGCGATCACCGGCCCGCCTTCGCCGGCCTCGCCCATCATGGCGGTCGGGATGCCGGCGATGCCGGTGGTGGTGGCGAACCCCTGCCGGCCCAGTTCGGCCGCGTGCTCGGCGGCGGAGCGGTGTTCGAGGTAGCACAGTTCCGGCATGCCCCAGACCCGATCGGCCAGCGCGACGAAGTCGGGGCTTTTGGCATCGACATGCTGCCAGACGCGGTCACTGTTCTGCATGGGGGTCTCCTGCTGCCGGGGGAATGCGGACGATGGGTGGTGGCGACTGTTCCTGATCGGGTCCGCTCTGCGGCCGTTCCGGTGGCTCCGCCGGTCGTCGCAACTCATTCAAAACGGACGTTCCACTGCTGTGTTCCATTTGGCCGACATTGGTGAAGCCGGCCGAACCGCTTTTGAGCAGGATAGCGACATAATCGGACGCTCGCTGACGCGAGCTGGCGGAGCCTAAGCCGCCTTGGGTATAACGTCCACGTCCGGCGCATGTTCCAAATGGCACGCGCTCTGGTGTCCGCTGCCGACGCTCCGCAGCAGCGGCTCCTCCACGCGGCACCGATCGAACACATAGGGGCAGCGCGTGTGGAAGCGGCACCCGTTCGGCGGGTTGATCGGGCTCGGCACGTCGCCCCGCAGGATGATGCGTTGGCGGATGGCTGTGGGGTCCGGCACCGGCACGGCCGACAGCAGCGCCCGCGTGTAGGGGTGGTGCGAGCCCGCGAATAGGGTCCGCCGATCGGTGATCTCCACGATCTTGCCGAGATACATCACCGCCACCCGGTGCGTCAGGTGCTCCACGATGGCGAGGTCGTGGCTGATGAACAGCAACGCCAGCCCCAGCTCGTCCTGCAGATCGGACAGCAGGTTGACGATCTGCGCCTTCACCGACACGTCCAGCGCCGACACCGCCTCGTCGCAGATGATGAGGTCCGACCCGGGTGCCAGAGCCCGCGCGATCCCGATCCGCTGCCGTTGGCCGCCCGAGAACTCGTGCGGAAACCGCCGGATCGCGTCGCGCGGCAGCCGCACCTTGTCCATTAGCGCGATCACCCGGTCCTGCAATTCGCCCGCGTTCTTCGCCAGGCCGAAATTCACGATCGGCTCGGCGATGCAGTCCCCCACGCGCTGCCGCGGATTCAGGCTGCTGAAGGGGTCCTGGAACACCACCTGCACCCGCCGCCGCAGCGGCCGCAGCTTGGACAGCGGCAGGTTGTCGATCCGTACGCCGTCCAGGAACACCTCGCCGTCCGTCGGCTCGATCAGCCGCAGGATTGCCTTGCCCACGGTGGACTTGCCGCAGCCGCTTTCCCCCACGATCGACAGCGTCTCGCCACAATCCACCGAGAAGGTGACGCCGTCCACGGCATACACGTAGCCCGTGGTGCCCCCGAACAGCCCGGCCTTGAGCGGGAAGTGCTTCTTCAGCGCGTTGACTTCGAGCAGCTTAGGCATGAGCGCTTCCTTCCCCCTTGTGCGGAGGGGGAAGAGAATACGGCGTCACGCCGCCATCTCCCCGACCCGCTCGGCGTAGTGGCACGCCGCGTAGTGCCCCGGCATTTTCTCCTCCACCGCCGGCGCCACCGCGCGGCACAACTCCGTTGCCATCGCGCATCGCCCGGCAAACGCGCATCCCACGATCACCGAGCGCAGGCTCGGCACCTGCCCCGGAATCTCGGTCAGCTTCGATCGGCCCGTCCCGCTCAAAGACGAACCCAGTCTCGGCACGGCCCCCAGCAGCCCCTTCGTGTACGGATGCAGCGGCCGCGCGAAGATGTCCCGCACGCCGCCCTCCTCCACCTTGCGGCCCGCGTACATCACCACCACACGCTCGGCCATCTCGGCCACCACGCCGAGGTCGTGCGTAATGAGCATGATCGCGGCGCCCACGCGCGTCTTGAGGTCGCGCATCAGGTCCAGGATTTGCGCCTGGATCGTCACATCCAGCGCCGTGGTCGGCTCGTCCGCGATCAGCAGCTTCGGGTTGCACGCCAGTGCCATGGCGATCATCACCCGCTGCCGCATCCCTCCCGACAATTGATGCGGATACTCCCGCACCCGCCGCTCCGGCGCGGGGATGCCAACAAGCGTCAGGATTTCCACACTGCGCCGCTCCGCCTGCTGCGCCGACATGCCCTCATGCAGCCGCAGCGTCTCGCCGATCTGGCGGCCCACCGACAGCACGGGATTGAGGCTGGTCATCGGTTCCTGGAAGATCATGCTGATCTCCTTGCCGCGGATCTTCCGCATTTCCGCGTCGGACAGTTTCAGCAGGTCGCGGCCCTCGAACATGATCCGCCCGGCGATCTTGCCCGGCGGCTCGGCGATCAGCCGCAGGATCGACATGGCGGTCACCGACTTGCCGCATCCGCTCTCCCCCACGATCGCCACCGTCTCGCGCGCGGCGATCGCGAACGACACCCCCTCGACCGCGCGCGCCACCCCGTCGATCGTGCCGAAATGCGTCTGCAGACGCTCGACCTCCAGCAGCGCCATCAGATGCGCCCCATCAGATACGTTTCGCCAACCGGGGATCGAGCGCGTCCCGCAATCCGTCGCCCAGCAAGTTCACCGCGAACACGGTCAGCGACAGGAACAAAGCGGGGAAGAACACGATATGCGGCTTGACCTGCCACAGCGCCCGCCCCTCGGCCATGATGTTGCCCCAGCTCGGGATGGTCGGCGGCGTACCGGCGCCGATGAACGACAATATGGCTTCCGTGATCATCGCCGAGGCGCAGATGAACGTCGCCTGCACGATGATCGGCGCCAGCGTGTTCGGCAGGATGTGCTTCCAGATGATTTTCGGCACCCGCGTGCCCGATGCCACCGCCGCCTCCACATAAGGCTGCTCGCGCAATGTCAGCACCACGCCGCGCACCAGCCGCGCCACGCGGGGCACCTCGGCGACCGTGATGGCCACCACCACATTCTTCCAGTCTCCCCGCGTCAACGCCATCAGCGCAATCGCGAGCAGGATCGACGGAATGGACATCAACCCGTCCATGATCCGCATCACGATGGCATCGACCCAACGGGTGAACCCCGAAACCAAGCCGATGAACAAGCCGATGATCGAGGACAGGATCGCCACCGAGAACCCGACCGCGAGACTGATCCGCGTTCCATACAGAACGCGCGAATAGACATCCCGCCCCAGCATGTCCGACCCGAACCAGAACAGCTCCGACGGCGGACGCGTGCGCCGCGCGGGCGCGATGGCCGTGGGATCGGCGGTGCCGAGATACGGCGCGAACACCGCGATGAACAGGAACACCGCGAGCATCAGCCCGCCAGCGAAGATCGTCGGATGGCGGTGGATGAACATGCCCACGCGCCCGCGCGCCCGGCGAGGCGGCAGCACGTCCGGCAACGCGGGCGCCACCGCGACATCGACGGGCGACAGGAGGGTTGTGCTCAATAGCGGATCCTCGGATCGAACACGGTGTAGAGCAGATCGACACCCAGGTTTACCAGCACATACAGGAAGCTGAACATCAGCACGCAGCCCTGAATGACGGGATAATCCCGCCGCAGGATGGCGTCCACGATCAACCGCCCGACGCCGGGGATCGCAAACACGCTCTCGGTCACCACGGCGCCGCCGATCAGCGAAGCGACGCCCAACCCGATCACGGTGATCACCGGCACGGCGGCATTCTTCAGCGCGTGGACGAACAGCACCGGCCGCTGGCTGACGCCCTTGGCGCGTGCCGTCCGCACATAATCCTGGCTCAGCACCTCCAGCATCGTGGCCCGCGTCACCCGCGCGATCAGCGCCACGAACGCCGCCGACAGCGTCACCACCGGCAGAACGAGGTTCGACAGCCACGGTCCGATACCGTTCGCGATCGGCGTGTAGCCCTGGACCGGGAACAAATCGAGCTGCAGCGCGAACACGTACGCCATCAGATATCCGACCACGAACACCGGCACCGAGAAGCCCGACACCGACACCATCATCACCAGCCGGTCGATCCACGTGCCCTGTTTCGCCGCCGCCGCGACACCCATGGGCACCGCCACGCAGATGGTGAGGATGAGCGTCAGCACCATCAGCGACACGGTCGGCTGGATCCGCTGCCCGATCATGTGCGTCACCGACAGATTCGTGAAGATCGACTGGCCCAGATCGCCGTTCAGCACGCGCCACACCCATTCGGCGAAGCGCACCACGAACGGCCGATCCAGGCCGAGCGACTCACGGATGCGGTCCACATCGGCCGGCGTCGCCTGATCGCCCGCGATGATCGCCGCCGGGTCGCCCGGCGCGATATACAGCAGGCTGAACACCAGGAAGGCCACGATCGCCATGACGGGGATCGTGGCCGCCACGCGCTTGGCGGCATAGGTGAGCATCAGGTCTTCTGCACGCCCCAGAACACCGGGAACGGCGCCTTCACCACGCCCGAGATGTTCTTGCGCCACGCCTGATATTGCAGGAAGAAGCCGGTCGGGCCGTAGGTGACGTAATCGAACGATGCCTTGTTGATCGCGACGATCGCCTTCTTCTCGGCCTCGAGGTCGGCTGCCGCGTACCAGTCGCCGATCCGCGCCTGCACCTCGGGCGAGTTCGGCCAGCCAAACCACGCCTTGTCGCCACCTGCGTCCAAAGCGGTGTAGGGTGCCGGGTTGATGCAATCGGCCCCCGCGTGCCAAGTGTGGAAGATGTGCCAGCCGCCCTGCCCCGGCGGATCTTTCTTGGCGCGACGGGCACCCACCGTTCCCCAGTCAAGCGCCTGGTAATCCACGTTCATGCCGATCTTCGCCAGCATGTCGGCGGTCACGTCGCCCTCGGCCTTGGTGATGGCCACGTCGGTCGCCACGCACAGGATGATCTTCTCGCCCTTGTAGCCCGCCTCGGCCAACAGCTTCCTGGCCTCCTCGTAACGGCGCGGACCCTTCAGGATATCGCCGCCCTCCTCGGTGTAAACCGGCGTGCCGGGCGTGAAGAAGCTCGGCAGCAGCTTCCAAAGCTTGGCGTCGTCGCCCACAACCGCCTGCATGTAGTCCTGCTGGTTCAGCGCCATCATCACGGCGCGGCGCACGCGCACGTCGTTGAACGGCGGATGCAGGTGGTTCATCCGCAGCGAGCCGATATTGCCCAGCGGATCGGAAATGTCGACGTTGATGTTGGCGTTGCGCTTCAGCAACGGAACCACGTCAGGGATCGGCTGCTCCCACCAATCGATCTCGCCGTTCTGCAACGCCGCCGTCGCGGTCGCCGCGTCCGGGAGGATTTGCCACTCGATCCGGTCGAACATCATCCGCTTGCCGCCCGACAGCCAGTCCCCTGCCTCGGAACGGACCGGGTATTCGGCGAATTTCTCGAAGATTGCCTTCGATCCGGGCACCCACTCGGCCTTGTTGAACTTCATCGGACCGGAGCCGACATAGTCGCTGATGAGCTTGAACGGGTCGGTCGCCGCGATCCGCTCCGGCATGATGAGCGCCACGGGCGCATTGTTCTTGCCCAGCGCGAACAGCATCTTGGTGAACGGCTTGTTGAGCCGGAAGCGGAAGCTCTGGTCGTCAAGCGCCTCAAGCGCATCGAGCCGTGCGGTGATCACCTGCCCCATCGTGTCGCGCACCATCCAGCGCTTGAGGCTGGCAAGCACGTCGCGCGTGGTAACCTTGCCGCCATCGTGGAAGGTGAGGCCGGGCCGCAGCTTGAAGGTCCAGGTCTTGAAGTCGTCCGAGACCTGATGGCCCTCGCACATCTGCGGCTGAGGCTCCAGCTGGGAGTTCACGCCATACAGCGTGTCCCACACCATCAGCGCCGCGTTGCGGACCACGTATTGCGTGCCGGCCACCGCGTCCATGCTGGACAGATTGGCCTGCGGCACGAACCGCAGCACGCGCGAACCCTGGGCGGCGGCGAGTTGCGGGGCTGCCAGAGCGCCGATGGCGGTGGCGCCCGCGGCGGTGGCGGCAAGAAAGTCACGACGCTTCATGGGACCTGTTCCACGTTGTTCGGTTGATCGAGCCTATGCAAGTCGTCGGCCAAGTTCGGCCGCTATGCCCGCCGCACGTTCCAGAAGGTCACGAACCCGTCCAGAACGCCGGTAATGCTCTTGCGATGGGCAGTGTTGAAGAAATTCTGCCCCAGCGGGATGTACGGCACGTCGTTCAGCACCTGAAGCTGAAGGTCCGCCGCGATCTTTTTCTGGCTGCCGAGGTCGGACGCCGCGATCCACTGGTCGCGCAACGTCTCCAGCGCCGGGCTTGTCGGCCAGCCGAACATGCCGGTCGCCGGACCCTGCGCCCGCATGAAGGCGTGGCCCACTGGGTTCAACTGGTCGCCGCCCGCCCAGAAGGTGTGGAACAGGCTCCAGCCGCCCTTGTCGATCGATTCTTTTTTGGCCCGCCGCGTCACCACCGAGCCCCAGTCGGAGGCCTGGTAATCCACGTTGAAGCCGCATTTGGTCAGCATATCCGCGCCCACGTCCGCCAGGGCCTTCAGGATCGGGAAATCCGTCGGCGCCATCAGCACCACCTTCTCGCCCTTGTAGCCGGCCTCCAAAATCGCCTTCTTCGCCGCCGCGTAGTCGCGCGGCCCCTTGAACACTTCCAGCCCCGCCTCGCTCGCCATCGGCGTGCCCGGGCAGAACGCCCCGGCCGGCACGTGGAACATGTCGGGATTGTCGCCCACGACCGCCTGTTGAAAATCGGTCTGGCTGATCGCTTTCAACAGCGCGCGCCGGATCGCCGGGTTGTCGAAGGGCGGGTTCAGATGGTTCAGCCGCATACACGCCACCTGGCCGGTCGGATCCTGCACGAACACGTTGATGTTGGCGTTCTTCTTCAGCAACGGCACCAGGTCCTGCGTGGGGTTCTCCCACCAATCGACCTCGTTGTTCTGCAACGCGCCCGCGGCCGTCGCGGCATCGGGGATCACGCGCCACTCGACACGGTCGAAATTCACGATCTTCGGCCCGGCGGTCCAATCGGGCACGCCGCCCTCGCGCGGCTTGTAGTCAGCGAAACGCTCATACACCACCTGAGAGCCCGGCACCCGCTCCTTTGCGTTGAAGCGGAACGGCCCGCTGCCGACCATTTCCGTCACCTGGGTGAAGGCGTCGGTCCTGGCCAGCCGCTCCGGCATCATGGCGGCGAAGTTGCTGGCCGGCTTGCCGAGCGCCTGCGGCAGCAACGGAAATGGCGCCATGAGGCGGAACTGGATCGTCTTGTCGTCGGGGGCGGACAGCTCCTCGGTGAACGCCAGCAGCGTCTGGCCATAGGTGTCGCGCTTGCCCCAGCGCTGGATCGAGGCCACGCAGTCACGCGCGAGCACCGGCGTGCCGTCATGGAATTTCAGCCCAGGGCGGAGCGTGATGCGCACCAGCTTGCCGTCATTTTCGACCGTCAGCCCCTCGGCCATCTGCGGCGAGGCCTCGAACTTGCCGTTCGAGCCGAACAGCGTGTCGAACACCATGTAGCCGTGGTTGCGGGTGACGTACGCCGTGGTCCAGATCGGGTCGAGCACGGTGACGTCCGATTGCGGGATGAATTTCAGCACCCGCGACCCTTGCGCCGCCACGATGCTGGGGGCAGCGAGTGTCGCGGCCCCCGCCGCCAGGAGAGTCCTGCGTCCGATCATGCGAAGTCCCCGGCTGTTCGGGAAACGATGGCAGGCCGCTTGCCGGGGAACAAGCTCTCTCTCGCGGCGCACCGGACAGACCCGCGTGTTCCGGCCGTGCCGACGATCATCCGCGCGCTTTCCAATCCAGGGCTTCGGAGGTAGGGACAAGCCCGATGGACGCCATCCTCCCGCGCCTGCTCTCCCCCGCCCGCGCGGCCCTGCTGACGCAATTCCTCCGCTTCGGCACCGTGGGCGCCCTCGGTTTCGTCGTGGACACGGCCGTGTTGTATGCCGCCCGCCCGGCCCTCGGACTCTATGTTGCCCGCGCGGTCTCCTTCCTGGTCGCGGTCACCTTCACCTGGGCTCTGAACCGCGTCTGGACGTTTCGCGGCCACGGCGCGCGGTCCCTGCCGCGCCAATGGGCGCTGTTCGTCGCCGCCAATTCCGGGGGCGCCGCGCTCAACATCGCCACCTACGTGGCGCTCGTGGCCCTGGTGCCCGTTTGCGCCGCGAATCCGGTGATCGCGGTCGCCGCCGGCGCCATCGCCGGCATGTTCCTGAATTTCGCCGTCTCCCGCCGCGTCGTTTTCCAGGCGCCCGAGTAACCATGCCAACCCCGCGCGGCCTCACGCTCGCCACCACGCTGGCCGGGATCTGCACCTACCTCAATATGTACGCGACCCAGGCGATCCTGCCGTCGCTGGCCGACGACTTCGCCGCCCCGCTCGCCCGCACCAGCCTCACCGTCACCATGCCGCTGCTGGCGGTGGCGCTGCTGGCCCCGTTCGTCGGCGCCATCTCCGACCGGCTCGGCCGCAAGCGGCTGATCGTGGGGGCGGCGTTCGCGCTGGTGATACCGACGCTACTCTGTGCCTCGGCCGGCAGTCTGGAGGCGTTGCTGGTCTGGCGCTTCATCCAGGGTATCACGATGCCGTTCATCTTTGCCGTGACCGTCGCGTATATCGGCGAGGAGTGCGACGGCGCCGATACCATCCGCGTCACCGGCAGCTACGCCGCCGGAAGCATCTTCGGCGGCTTTGCCGGGCGCTTCCTCAGCGGGTTCGTGGCGCAGCTCGGCGGGTGGCGCATGTCGTTCGTGGCATTGGCGCTGGTGACCATCCTGTGCGGATCGGTCATCGCGGCCCTGCTGCCGCTGGAACGCCGGTTCCACGCCAGCACCGGCGGCGTCAGGTCCATCCTCGGCGGCTACGCCGAGCACCTGCGCAACCCCCGCCTGCTGGCCTGCTGCGTGGTGGGGTTCGGGATGCTGTTCTCCAACGTGGCGCTGTTCACCTACGTCAATTTCATGCTGGTCAAGCCGCCCTTCAACCTGGCCCCGGCCCAGCTCGGCCTCGTGTTCGCGGTCTATCTCGTGGGCATCGCGGCCACGACGATCGCTTCGCGCCTCGCGGCGCGGATCGGTCGCAAGGCGACGGTCGCCACGGTCCTCGCTATGGCCGCCATCGGGCTGGCGCTGACTCTGCTGCCGTATCTGTCGGCCGTGATCGTCGGAATGGCCCTGGTGACGGCGGGGTTGATGGCAGCCCAGGCGATGTCGCTCAGCTATATCGGGATCTCCGTGCGCCGCGCCCGCTCGGCCGCCGTCGGCGTCTATGTCACGCTGTTCTACATCGGCGGCTCGCTCGGCGGCATCCTGCCTGGGGTCCTGTGGCCCGCATTCGGCTGGCCGGGCGTGGTGGCGATGATCTACATGGCAATCGCCATGATGTTCGTCGCCAGCCGCTTCTGGCACGCGCCCGCCCCATTCGCCGGCCCCGCCCCATTCGCCGGCCCCGCCGCGTGATCCGCGATTTCTCACCCCAGGCACTCACCGCCGGCCTGCTGGCCAGTTTCGTCGGTTTCGCGAGCTCCTTCGCCGTCATCCTGCGCGGCCTCACCGCCATGGGCGCGGACCCGGCCCAGGCGGCCTCGGGGCTGATGGCGCTGTCCATCGCCATGGGATTGTGCGGCATCGTGCTCAGCCTGTGGCGACGCATGCCGATCAGCGCGGCGTGGTCCACCCCCGGCGCCGCCCTGCTCGCCACCACGCCGATGGCGCCGGGCGGGTTCGCCGGCGCCGTGGGAGCCTTCCTCGTCTGCGCGACGTTGATCGTGGTCTGCGGATTATGGCGGCCGCTCGGCCGCCTGGTGGCCGCCATCCCGCAGGCGCTGGCCAGCGCCATGCTGGCCGGCGTGCTGCTCGGGCTGTGCCTCGCCCCGGTCCGCGCGGTCGCCGAGGCGCCGCTCGCCGGGCTGACGATCGTGCTCGCCTGGGCGATCGTCGGACGCCTCCGCCGCGTGCTGGCAGTGCCGGCCGCCGTGCTGGTCACGGTTGGCTGGGTGGTCTGGTCGGCTCCCGCCGGCTCCATCCCGCTGGACTCGCTCTGGCCGATTCCGGTGCTGACGGTGCCGGTGTTCTCGCTCCAGGCGATCATCGGCGTCGCGGTGCCGCTGTTCATCGTCACCATGGCGTCCCAGAACATCCCCGGCATGGCGGTTCTCGCGGTCAACGGCTACCGCCCCGCCCCTGGCCCGCTGTTCACCGCCACCGGCGCGTTCAGCCTGATCGCGGCCCCGTTCGGCTCCCATGCGGTGAACCTCGCCGCCATCACGGCGGCCATGTGCGCCGGCGAGGACGCCCACCCCGATCCGGCCCGCCGCTACTGGGCCGCCATCGTCGCGGGGCTCGGTTACGTCGCCTTCGGCCTGCTGGCGGGCGCCGCGACCGCCTTCATCGGCGCGGCACGGCCGATTCTGATCGAGGCCGCCGCCGGCCTCGCGTTGTTGGGCGCGTTCGGCGGCGCGCTGATGGGCGCCGTCAATGCCGCCCAGGACCGCGAGGCCGCGGTGGTGACGTTTTTGGTGACCGCCTCCGGCGTCACATTCGGCGGCGTGAGCGGCGCGTTCTGGGGGCTGATCGCGGGGCTGGCCATGCGCTGGCTCACGCGGCGGCTGCCATCGCGGTGAAGCATTGCCCCGGCCGGTCGAAGCCGCCATGCTCGCCCCGCAACAAACACGGGGCCCAGCCATGCGCGCACTCCTTCTGGCCCTGGCCAGTCTGGCCATTGCCGCGTCGGCCCACGCACAGACGCCCGCCCCCGCGAACGTGCTCGACGCCGTGCTCGCGCGCGGCACGCTGCGGGTGGGAATGACCGGCGACTACCGCCCGTTCTCGCTCGCCGACAAGGCAGCCAACACCACCGAGGGCCTCGACGTCGATCTGGCCGGCGGCATGGCGCGCGCCCTCGGCGTGAAGCTCGAGATCGTGCCGACCACCTGGTCCACCCTCATGGCCGACCTCGCGGCACAGAAATTCGACGTGGGCGCGGGCGGCATCTCCGTCACGCTGGAACGCCAGAAGACCGCGTTCTTCTCGCTGCCCTTGATGCGGACCGGCAAGACGCCGATCGCCAGATGCGGCGTGGCGGCCAAGTTCCAGACGCTCGCCGACATCGACAAGCCCGGAGTGAAGGTGATCACCAACCCGGGCGGCACCAACGAACGCTTCGATCGCGCCAACCTCCGCGCCGCCGAGATCGTCGTGTTCCCCAGCAACGCCGCCATTTTCGACGAACTGGTCGCCGGCCATGCCGACGTGATGATCACCGATTCGGTCGAGACCCGCCTGCAGCAGAAGCTGCACCCCGAACTCTGCGCGATCCATCCGGACTCCCCGTTCGATTTCGGCGAACTGGCGTTGCTGCTGCCGCGCGACAGCGTCTGGAAGGCCTGGGTGGATCAGTTCGTCCACCTGTCGATGGAAACCGGCGAGTATCACCGCATCGAGGGGCGGTATCTGAACTGAGCGCATCCATTCGGGGGTCGCGGGCGTTTGCCTTGTGTCCTGAACGTTTGCCGAGGTCCCAATGCGCCGTATTCTGCTCTGCCTGATCGCAACCGCCTCGCTTGCCGGTTGTGCCGGGGTGAACCAGTCCTTCTCGTGCGCGCCCGGTGTGAGCTTCCAGCGGATCGACCGCGATCAGTACACCCGCCCCGCCACGACTGCGGGCACCGGCTACCTTCATTGCTGATCCGCCATTTGCTCATCCGCACGGCTTGCAGCGCGGCGAAGGGCGTGCTTAGCCTGCCCCCATGAATTCCTCATCCAACCTCGCGCGCTGGTGGTGGCCCGTCTCGTAACGGCGGCCATCTTGCGTTCCCACATGGCCGCCTCGGAGATTCCCCGGGCGGCTTTCGTGTTTTTGGCACAGGCTGAACAAGGGTTTCCGGGGCGCGCCGCAACAAGGCGGAGACTTCCCCGATGCACTACTCCACACGCGGCGGCATCTCGATCGAGCGCCAGACCGTCGATGCCGACTACGCGGGCGGCACTACGGCACTCTCCAAAACGCTGGACCGCAAGCGCGGCGTGCTGTTCTCGTCCAGCTTCGAGTTCCCTGGCCGCTACACGCGCTGGGACATGGGGTTCTCCGATCCGCCGCTGGTGATCTCCGCGCGCGGCCGCTCGGTAGCCATCGAGGCGCTTAACGCGCGCGGGCAAGTGCTCCTCTCACCCATCGCCGCCGTGCTGGAGGCGCTGCCGGAGGTGGCGATGCTGTCGGTCGGGCACAACGCCATCGCCGCTGGCGTGGTCGCGCCCGGCGAGCGCTTCCCCGAGGAGCGGCGCAGCCGCCAGCCCTCGGTGTTCTCGGTGCTGCGCGCGGTCGCCGCCCTGTTTGCCTCCCCCGAGGACCGCCATCTCGGCCTCTACGGCGCGTTCGGCTACGACCTCGTGTTCCAGTTCGAGCCGATGGCGCTCCGCCTGCCGCGCGACGCGGACCAGCGCGACCTCGTCCTCTATTTGCCCGACGAATTGCTGATCGTGGACCACATGCGCCAGCACGCCGCCCTGCACCGCTACGAGTTCACGGTGGCCAACCAGACTGCCGCCGGCAAGACCACCGTTGGCCAGACTGCCGCCGGCCAGACCACCGCCGGAATGCCCCGCGCCACCGCCGACGCGCCCTATAGGGCGCGCGTCGACGACCGGTCCGGCGAGGTCGAAAGCGACCACGCGCCCGGCGAATACGCGGCCATGGTCGAGCGCGCGCGGGACGCCTTCGCGCGTGGCGATCTGTTCGAGGCGGTGCTCGGCCAAACCCTGCGCACCGGCTGCGCCGATGCCCCAAGCGTGCTGTTCGACCGCCTGCGCGCGGCCAACCCGGCCCCCTACGGCGCGCTGATGAACCTCGGCGACGCCGAGTTCCTGGTCGCCGCCTCGCCGGAGATGTTCGTGCGCGTGGAAGGCAGCCGCATCGAGACCTGTCCCATCAGCGGCACCATCCGGCGCGGCCGCGACGCGCTGGAGGATGCCGAGCGCATCCGTGAATTGCTGAATTCGGCCAAGGACGAAGCCGAATTGACGATGTGCACCGACGTCGACCGCAACGACAAATCCCGCGTCTGCGAGGCCGGCAGCGTCAAGCTGATCGGGCGGCGGCAGATCGAGATGTACTCGCGCCTCATCCACACCGTCGATCACGTCGAGGGCACGCTGCGCCCCGAGTTCGACGCGCTGGACGGCTTCCTCAGCCATGCCTGGGCGGTGACCGTCACCGGGGCGCCAAAACGCTGGGCCATCCGCTTCATCGAGGCGGAAGAGAAATCCGCGCGCCGCTGGTACGGCGGCGCCATCGGCTGCCTGACCTTCGACGGCAACATGAACACCGGCCTCACCCTGCGCACCATCCGCCTCAAGGACGGCGTGGCCGAGGTGCGCGCCGGCGCGACCCTGCTGCATGACAGCGACCCCGCGGCGGAGGAGGCGGAATGCCGCCTCAAGGCCTCGGCCATGTTCGCGGCCATCGCCGGCGCCAAGGCGGCGGCGACCGTCCCCGCGGCCCCACGGGCGAGCCACCAGGGCATGCGCGTCCTGCTGGTCGATCACGAGGACAGCTTCGTGCATACCCTGGCCGGCTATTATCGCGCGGCCGGCGCGAGCGTGGAGACGATGCGGGCCGGCATGGCGGTGGCGGCCTTGCGCGAAGGCCGTGCCGCCGACCTGGTCGTGCTGTCCCCCGGCCCCGGCCGGCCGGCCGATTTCGCCATGGGCGAGACGCTGGCCCTGCTCACCCGCATCGGGCTGCCGGTGTTCGGCGTGTGCCTCGGCCTGCAAGGGATCGTCGAGCATTTCGGCGGCGTGCTCGACGTGCTGGCCCGGCCGATGCACGGACGCGCTTCCCTGGTGCGGGTGCTCGGCGGCACGCTGCTCGCGGGCCTGCCGGAGACCTTCATGGTGGGCCGCTACCACTCGCTCCATGCGCGCCGCGCCGTGGTGCCGCGCGCGCTCGCGGTCACGGCCGAAACCGAGGATGGCGTGGTGATGGCGGTCGAGCACCTCTCGCGGCCGATCGCGGCGGTGCAGTTCCACCCCGAGAGCGTCATGACGCCGTTGGAGATCGGCGCAAAGCTCATCGCGGCCTCGCTGGCGATGGCCAAGGCTGGCCAACCGGCCGCCCACGTGCAGAATTGATCCGCAACGAGGAGACACGCCGCATGTCCAAGGTCATCATCAGCTGTGCCATCACCGGGGCCATCGCCACCCCCAGCATGTCGGACGCGCTGCCGATCACCCCGGCGCAGATCGCGCGTTCGAGCATCGAGGCCGCCGAGGCCGGGGCCGCGATCATCCATCTGCACGCCCGCAACCCCGAGACCGGCGAGCCCTCCCCCGACCCCAAGCTGTTCATGCAGTTCCTGCCGGTCATCAAGCAAAGCACCGACGCGGTGCTCAACATCACCACCGGCGGCGGCCTGCGGATGACGGTCGAGGAGCGGCTCGCGGCCCCCATGGCCGCGGCGCCGGAGATGTGCAGCCTCAACATGGGCAGCATGAATTTCAACATCTCGGGCGCCGGAGAAAAACGCACCGAGTGGAAACACGCTTGGGAGAAGCCCTATCTCGAGGGGACCGTCGACCACATCTTCCGCAACACCTTCGGCGACGTGGCGCGCATCGTCGAGATCATGGGCAAGGGCCACGGCACCCGTTTCGAGTTCGAGTGCTACGATATCGGCCATTTGTACAGCCTGGCGCATTGCCTCGACAAAAAGATCGTCGAGCCGCCGCTGTTCGTGCAGTCCATCTTCGGCATCCTCGGCGGCATCGGAGCGGAGCCGCGGAACCTCATGTTCATGCGCGAGACCGCGGATCGGCTGTTCGGGAAGGATTACATCTGGTCCGTGCTGGCCGCCGGGCGGCACCAGATGAATTTCAGCACGATGTCCGGCATCCTCGGCGGGAATGTGCGCGTGGGCCTGGAGGACAGCCTGTATATCGCCAAGGGCAAGTTCGCCAAATCCAACGCCGAGCAGGTGACGAAAATCCGGCGCATCCTGGAGGAACTGAGCCTGGAGATCGCGACTCCGGCCGAGGCGCGTGCCATACTGCACCTCAAAGGCGGCGACCGCGTCGGGTTCTGAGGCCGCGCCCGGGAGGAATGAAGAAATGAAGCCGAGCAACCTGCTGTTCATCATGTCCGATGAACACAACCGCGCGGTCATGGGGTGCAGCGGGCATCCGATGATCCGCACCCCGAACATGGACCGCCTCGCCGCGAGCGGCGTGCGCTTCACCGACGCTTACTGCAATTCGCCGATCTGCGTGCCGTCGCGCGCCAGCTTCGCGACCGGGCAGTACGTGAACCGCATCCGGTTCTGGGACAACGCGATCCCGTATGACGGCACGGTTCCGTCATGGGGTCACCGGCTGCAGGAGGCGGGCAGCGAGGCCGTCTCCATCGGGAAGCTGCATTTCCGCAGCGCCGACGACCGGAACGGCTTCACCGAGGAAATCATGCCGCTGCATGTGGTGGACGGCCTCGGCGATCTGCTCGGCCTGATCCGCGAGGGTACCCCCCGCCGCAAGGCCGCGCTCAAGCTGGCGGAAGATGCCGGGCCGGGCGAGTCCAGCTATCAGGATTACGACGGCAACATCACCGACGCGGCGGTGGCGTGGCTGCGCGCGAAGGCGCGGGCCCAGCAGGGCCGCCCCTGGGTGCTGTTCGTCTCTTTGGTCTGCCCGCATTTCCCGCTGATCGCCCGGCCTGAGTGGTACGACCTCTACCCCGAGGCCGATGTGCCGTGGCCGGCGATGTACGCGCCGCACGAGCGGCCCACCCATCCGTTCATCGCCGCGATGCGATCGACCGCGATCTACGACGAGGCGTTCGACGAGCGCAAAGTCCGCCGTGCCATCGCGGCGTATTTCGGCCTGGTCAGCTTCCTCGACCACAATATCGGCCGACTGATGGACGCGCTTGCCGAGACCGGGCTCGATGCGGACACGCGGGTGATCTACACCAGCGACCACGGCGACAACCTCGGCAATCGAGGGCTGTGGGGCAAGTCGAACATGTACGAGGATTCCGTGGGCGTGCCGATGCTCATGGCCGGTCCCGACATCCCCGCCGGCTTCGTGTGCCGCGAGCCGGTCTCGCTGGTGGACGGTTTTCCGACGATCCTGGACTGCGTCGGGGCCACGCCCAACCCCGCCGACCGCGACCTCCCAGGCGCCTCCCTGTTCGACATCTTCCGCGGGGCGGTGCCGCGCCGGACGGTCCTCAGCGAATACCATGCGTCGGGCTCGGTGACGGGCGCGTTCATGATCCGCCATGGCGCGTTCAAATACGTCCATTACGTCGGCATGGCGCCGCAATTGTTCGACCTCGACGCCGATCCGCTGGAACAGCGCGACCTCGGCGAGCATCCCGGCTACGCCGGCGTCGTCGCCGATTGCGAGGCCAGGCTGCGCGCCACGGTCGATCCCGATGCCGCCGACCGCATGGCCAGGTCGGACCAGGTCGCCCGGATCGACGCGCATGGCGGCCGGGAGGCGATCATCGCGCGCGGCACCTTCGGCTTCTCGCCCGCGCCAGGAACCAAGCCCGTATACAGCTAACCGACGCCAACACGCCCGACCCCGGCGCAAGACCGGTGGCGGGCCAGGAGGACGCGCCCATGCTCGCCTATAATCTTTCCAACCCGACCCGCAGCCGCTGGGTGCGCATCCTTGGCGTCGCCTTCGTGATGTACGTGCTGTCCTATATCGACCGCGTGAACATCGCCATGGCGGCGCCGGCGATCCGGGCGGAGCTTGGGCTGACCGGGCTGCAATACGGCGCCGCCATCGGGACCTTCTTCTGGGGCTATCTCGTGCTGCAAGTTCCAGCCGGCCGGCTCGCCGGTGTCTGGAGCGCCAAATGGGTGATCTTCGGCCTGCTGGTGCTCTGGAGCGCCGTCTCGCTCACCACGGCGCTGGTGCATACCGAAGGCGAGCTGATCGTGAACCGGGTGGCGCTCGGCATCTCCGAAGGCGGCGTGCTCACCTGCACCATCGTGCTGATCCGCTCCTGGTTCACCCGCGCCGAACGGGCGCGGGCCAACACCCTGTTCCTGCTGAGCCTCGCCGTCGGGCCGGTGATCTCCAACCCCGTCTCCGGTCTGGTGCTGGAGTATTTCGACTGGCGCACGATGTTCGTGGTCGAGGCGATCCCGGCGCTGATCTGGGGCGGCGTCTGGCTGTGGGCGATCTCGGACGACCCGCGCAAGGTCACCTGGATGCCGGCGGACGAAAAGGCGGCGTTGATCGCGGCGCTGGATGCGGAAATCGCGAGCATTCGTCCGGCACGCGGCCACTGGCTGCGCACGCTGATGCACCCGGCGATCCTGTTGCTGGCCGCCTATAATTTCGCGGCGCTGGCGGCGGAATGGGGCGTGAACTTCTGGCTGCCGACCGTTCTGAAGGAAACTGGCGTTTCCATCGGCGTGGTCGGCTTTCTCAGCGCCGTTCCTTACGCGGTGGGCATCGGCGCGATGCTGCTGGTGGCGGCAAGTTCCGATCGGCGGCAGGAACGGAAATGGCACATGATCGCTGCCACCGCGGGATCGGGCGTCTTCCTGATCGCGGCGCAGTTGTTCGGCGGCGCCGGCACCTTCGTCACGTTGTTGTGCCTCACCCTGGCGGTGGGTTCGTTCCTGGGCCGCTTCGGTCCGTTCTGGACCTTGCCAACCGAGATTTTGCCGCCGGCGGTCGCGGGCGTCGGAATCGGGCTGATCAATGGCGCCGGCAACCTGGGCGGCGTATTCGGCCCATCGTTCTTCGGCTACGTTCGCGACGCCACGGGAAGCTTCTCGATGGCGCTCCTGGTGGGCGGCCTGTCGTTGCTCGTGGCGGCGGCCATCGCGGCACCGCTCCAGACCACGCCCACGGGTGGACGGCTGGCTCCCGTGGTGAGCTGACGCCGGGCTCAACCGCCGATCGGCATCGACTTCAACGCCGACGCCGCCATCATCACGCCGGTTGCGGCGATGAGGAACGATAGCGCGAGGTTTGCCCAGACCCGACCGATGCCGCCGTTCATCGCAACCCCCTGCTCCCAACTTCATCCGGCTCGATCCGCCGTTATGGATGAACGCCCAACGCCCGCGCGATGCCGCCATCCATGCGCCGCACGATTTCGCGACCGAGGCACCAATCGGGCCGCGGGACGGGATTGATCCGCCTCTCGCATGCCGCGCTCGCCACCGCCGGCGGCCGATCTGGCCGGGCCGGCCCGGACCCGCTCACAGACCCTCCCCATCCGGGCTTGACGGCGACGCGGGGCGCCTCGACCGTAAGGGCATGACCGATCCCCTCGCCCTGCACCGCGCCCTGCTGACCATCGACACCCATATCGACATCCCATGGCCCAACGGGCCGGCCTTCCGCGATGAGACGACCCGTCGCGTCGATCTGCCGAAGATGCGCCGGGGAGGCGTCGGCGCGGGTTGCTTCGCCGCCTACGTGCCGCAAGGCCCGCGCACCCCGGAGGGACACGAGGCGGCCTATGTCCGCGCCGTCGCGATGCTGGAGGCGATCCGCGTCATGGGCGGGGACGCGGCACGCCTCTGCGTGTCGGCGGCCGATATCGAGCAGGCCCATGCCGACGGGATCACCGCCATCGTTCCGGCGGTGGAAAACGGACATGCCTGCGCGGCGGAACCCGGCCGGCTCGCGCGGTTCCGCGAACTCGGCGCCCGCTATCTCACGCTCAGCCACAATGGCCACAACGCGTTGTGCGACAGCTCCAATCCCCGCGCCGACCTGGGCGACGCCGCCGAGGAGCATGGCGGGTTGAGCGCGCTGGGGCGGCAGGCGATCGCGGAGTTGAACCGGCTCGGCATGGTGATCGACATCGCGCACGTCTCGAAAAAAGCGATGCTGCAAGCGGCCGGGCTGTCGCGCACCCCCGTGATGAGCACGCATTCCTGCATCAAGGCGTTGTGCGACAACGCCCGCAACCTGGATGACGAACAGCTCGACGCCCTGCGCGACGTGGGCGGCGTGGTGCAGATCACCGCGGTGCCCTCGTTCCTGCGCGCGGGCAAGAAGGCAGACGAGGTCACCGTGGGCGACTACGTGGATCATCTGGACTACGCCGTGCGCCGGATCGGCCTCGCCCATGTTGGCATCTCGTCCGATTTCGACGGTGGCGGCGGGTTCGCGGGCTGGCGGGACGCCAGCGAGAGCGCCAACCTCACCGCCGAACTGGTGCGGCGCGGATATGGGGCGGAGGACATCGCGGCGCTCTGGGGCGGCAATTTCCTGCGCGTACTGAAGCGCGCGGAACAGGCGGCCGAATGATCCGCTTCGCCGACGGCGCCACGGTCCCGCCATTGGGCCAGGGCACCTGGCATCTTGGCGAAGGCGAACGCCCCCGTGCCGACGAAGCCGCGGCGCTGCGGCTCGGCATCGATCTCGGCATGACGCTGATCGACACCGCCGAGATGTATGCCGAAGGCGGCGCCGAGGAGGTCGTTGCCGACGCCATCGCCGGCCAACGGGACCGCGTGTTCCTGGTCTCCAAGGTCTATCCCCACAACGCCACGCGGCGCGGCACGCAGGCCGCATGCGAACGCAGCCTCAAGCGCCTCCGCACCGACCGCATCGACCTCTATCTGCTGCATTGGCGTGGCGCGACCCCTTTGGCGGAAACGGCGGCCGCCTTCGCGGCCCTGGTCGCGTCCGGCAAGATCATCCGCTGGGGCGTGTCGAACCTCGCCGTGGACGACCTGGAGGAACTGCCCGACCCCGCCGACTGCGCCGCTGACCAGGTGCTCTACAACCTCGAGCATCGCGGCCCGGAGTTCGACCTGCTGCCGTTCTGCGCCGCCGCCAACATGCCGGTAATGGCCTATTCGCCGGTGGGCCAGGGCGGCACGCTGCTGCGCCACAAGGCGCTCGCGACGGTCGCTGGCCGGCACGACGCCACGCCCGCCCAAATCGCGATCGCCTGGACGCTCCGCGCTCCGGGCGTGATCTCGATCCCCAAGGCGAGCGATCCGGCCCATGTGCGCGCGAACGCGGCGGCCGCTCTCATCGTGCTCGGTCCGGACGATCTCGCGGAACTGGACGCGGCCTTCCCACCGCCCCGCCGCCAGCAAGGGCTGGACATGTTGTGACCCGTTTTTGCTGCCGGCATTTGGCGTTGGCCGCCTTGCTCGCGGCACCGCAGGCCTGGGCGCAGGCGGTGCCGGTGTTCACGCCAGGCGGGCCGGATGCGGGGGCCTACGGGGCGGCGGAAGGCTATCCGCTGCCGCCGACCGGGCGCCGGAGCAACGAACAGCACCTGCTGATCGGGCTGCATTCGCATTACGACCGCCTGTTCCCGGCCCATGAGGTCGCACGCGGTCCAGCCGCGTCGAATCTGGCCCGCGCGCCGCACGAGTTGGAGTTAGCCTATACCTATCGCGGCGAGCGGCACGATCTCGGGGACTACCTCGCGCGCCACCCCACAACCGGACTGCTCGTGCTGCATGGCGGGACGATCTTGTTCGAGCACTACCAGTATGGCCGGACCGAGCAGGACCGCTTCCTGTCGCAATCCATGGCCAAGACGGTCAACGCCATGCTGGTGGGCATCGCCCTCGGCGAGGGCGCGATCCGCTCGGTCGACGATCCGGTCGAGACCTACGCGCCCGAACTGGCCGGCAGCGAGATCGGCCGCACGCCGATCCGGGCGCTGCTGCACATGGCGTCCGGCATCGCGTTCACCGAGACCTATGACGGGCACGACGATTCGGCGCGGCTGTTCCGGCTGCTGTTCGCGCCCAACGGTCCGGGCACGGCCGGCGCTCTCCGCCAGTTCGACACCCGGGAGGCGCCGCCCGACACAATTTGGCATTACGCGGGGCTCAACAGCGAGGCCCTCGGCCTGGTGCTCGCCCGCGCCACCGGGATGCCCCTCGCAGCCTACCTGTCCACCCGCATCTGGAGCCGCATCGGCGCCGAAGCGAACGCGGCCTGGACGGTGGACGCCTCAGGCCTGGAAACCGGCGCCTGCTGCCTCAGCGCCACACTGCGAGACTGGGGCCGCCTCGGGCTTCTGCTGGCGCAGGACGGCGCATGGGAGGGCCAGCAGGTCGTTCCTCGCCAATGGGTGCTGGATGCAACCACCCCGCCCGCCCCCGATAGCTTTCTCGCGCCGCGCCGCATGACACGGTTCTACGGCTATGGTTATCAGGTCTGGCTGCTGCCGGGACCGCGGCGGCAATTCGCGCTGCTCGGCATTCATGGCCAGGCCATCCTGGTCGATCCGGAGTCGCGGCTGGTGCTCGTCCACACGGCGGCGCGGCTGAAACCCTCGGCCGACCCCGGGGCGCTGGAACTGCGCCCGCTCTGGAACGCCCTTGTGGCACAGGAAGGGCGGTAGGCGTCAGCGCCCGGCGGACAGCTCCAGCGCACGCGTATAGACCTGCTTGCGGGGCAGGCCGGTTTCCGCCGCCACCCTGGCAACCGCCTGCTTTACGCTGCAATCCGTCAATGCCGCGCGCAGCCGGTCGTCGAGCGCGGCCGCGTCCGGCTGTTCGGGCGGCGCCGGCCCGACGATCACGGTGATCTCCCCGCGCGCCTCGGCCGAAGCATAGTGCGCCGCGAGCGCGGAAAGGGCGTCGCGGCGGACTTCCTCGAACCGCTTGGTCAACTCGCGCGCCACGGCCGCCGGGCGGTCGCCGAATACCGCGGCGAGGTCGGCCAGCATCTCGGCCAGCCGGTGGGGCGCTTCGTACCAGATGACCGTGGCATCCAGTCCCGCCCGCTCCGCCGCGCGCAGCCTGCCGAACGCGGCGATCCGCGCCGCCGAACGGGGCGGCGGAAAGCCCTGGAACAGGAATGGCTGCGGCGGCAGACCGGACAGCACCAGCGCCAGCACGGCGGCATTGGCACCGGGAACGCCGCTCACCGCCAGACCCTCCGCGATCGCCGCGCGCACCAGCCGATAGCCTGGGTCCGACACCAATGGCGTGCCGGCATCGGACACCAGCGCGATGCGCTTGCCGTCGCGGATGGCGGCCAGCGTGCGCGGGATGCGGGCATCCTCGTTATGCTCGTGCAGCGGCAGCAGGCGGGTCGCGATGTTGAACGCGGCGCACAGCCGGCCGGTGTGCCGCGTGTCCTCGCACAGAATGAGGTCAGCCGTTTGCAGCGCCTCCACGGCGCGCGGAGTCATATCGCCCTGATTTCCAATTGGCGTCGCAACCACCACCAACCCCGGCGCGCTGAAAGCGGACACATGAGAGCTTCGCTTGCCAACGGGTGTGGGCGTCGCTAGGCCGCTATCTTCACCCTGGGGGTATTCGCATGTTTCGTCGGGCATCGGCACTCCTCGCAGGCACTCTAGCACTCGCCGGCTGCGTGGCCGTACAGCCGCAGCCTTTGGCGGGTCGATACCCCGCGCAAATCGCCATCGGGCCTGGGGTGCCCATTGCGGGCGTCGCCACGTCCGTCGGGCGCGTGGCGATCCTCGCCCCGCTGACCGGGCCGAACACCGAGCGCGGGCAGTTCCTGGTCCAGGCGGCCCAGTTGGCGCTGTCCTCCCCCGGCTCGCCGATGCTCGACGTGCGCGACACCGCCGGCACGCCGGAAGGTGCCGCGAGCGCCGCGGCACAGGCCATCGCCGCCGGCGCGACACTGCTGATCGGCCCACTCACGGGCGGCGAGACGGCCGCGGCGGCCGGCCCCGCCAAGCGGGCCGGCGTTCCGATTCTCGCCTTCACGAACGATTCCACCCAGGCCCAGCCTGGCATCTGGACTCTCGGCATCACGCCTGGGCAGCAGGTGCGTCGTCTGGTGGGCGCCAGCCTGGCCGAGGGTAGAAGCCAGTTCGCCGCCCTGCTCCCGCAGAATGCCTTCGGCAGCGCCATGGCCGACGCGCTCTCCCAGGCCACGAGCGCCGCCGGGGCGCCGCCCCCCACCATCAGGCGCTACGGGTCCAGCATGGCGTCGATGAACAGCACGGTGCGCGACCTGTCCGGCGCCGCCGACCGCCGCGCCCCGATCGACGCGGAGCTGAAGGCCGCCCGCGCCCAGCGTGACGCCGATGGCGCGCGCACGGCTCCCGATCCCGCCCGCCGCGACGTGCCGCCGCCGCCGTTCGACACCGTGCTGCTCGCCGATGCCGGCGACCCGCTGACCCAGCTGACCGCGCTGCTGCCCTATTACGACATCAACAGCCCCGCCGTCCGCGTGCTCGGCCCGGTGCTGTGGGCCGCCCCCGCCGCTCGCGGCGGCGCGGAATTGACGGGCGCCTGGTACGCCGCACCCGACCCGGCCGCCCGCATCGCCTTCGCCCAGGCTTTCCAGGCGAAATACGGCGCGCCCGCGCCCGGACTGGCTGACGTCGCCTACGATGCCGCCTCGATCGCGCGGGTGCTGGCCGGCTCCGGCGGCTTCTCCGCCCCGAGCTTGACCCGGCCCGATGGCTATGCCGGCGTGGACGGCATCCTCGCGCTGAACCCGAACGGGACCGTCCGCCGCGGGCTTGCCTTGTTCGAGGTCCAGCGCGGCGGTCCGGTCATGGTGCAGCCCGCGCCGGAAAGCATCTCCGCTCCCGGCGTCTGACGCCCGATGCTGTCGGACGGCGGCATCGGCATCGCGCTCGCGCTCGCGGCTGTCGCGTTCGCTGTCGCATGGCGGCGCGCGATGTTCCGACTTGAACAGGCCGCGGGTGGCATCGAGCGCCTCAACCGGGAGCACGCCGCGACGCTCGCGCAACTGTCCCGCCGCCTCGCCTCGAGCGACGCCATCATCGACCAGCTGCCGGACCCGCTTCTGGTGCTCGGCACCGACCGCGCCATGTCGCGCGCCAACGAGGCCGCCCGGCTCGCCTTCGGCACCGAGATGCAGGCCGTGCTGCGCCAGCCTCCGCTGCGCGAGGCGATCGACCGCGCGTTCGACCAGCGCCGCCCGCAGGAAGCCGAGTTGTCGCTGCCGGTCCCGGTGGCCCGCGAGGTGCAGGCCACCATCATCGTGCTGGACCCCACAACCGCGCATGGCAACGGCGCCATCGCCGTTCTGTCGGACCGCACGCGCGAGCGGGCCGTGGAGCGGATGCGGGCGGATTTCGTGGCCAACGCCAGCCACGAACTCCGCACGCCGCTGGCCAGCCTGATCGGCTTCATCGACACCCTGCTCGGCCCCGCCGCCGACGATCCGCCAGCGCAGCGCCGCTTCCTCGGCATCATGGCCGAGCAGGCCGCCCGGATGCGGCGCCTGATCGACGACCTGCTGAGCCTGTCGCGCATCGAACTGACCGAGCACCAGCCACCCGCCGAACGCATCGAGATCGGGCCGCTGGTGGCCCAGGTCGCGGAGACGTTCGAGCCGCGTTTCCTCCAGCGCCGCGCCACGCTCGCGCTCGAAATCGCCGGGACGCTTCCGCCGGTGCTGGCCGATCGCGACCAACTCACGCAGGTGCTGCAGAACCTGATCGAGAACGCCCTGAAATACGGCCGCGAGGGCGGCGCCGTGCGGCTGTCGGCCATGCCGGCGGGCAGCGGTGGGCGATGGCCCAGCCGTCCCGGCATCGTGCTGGCCGTGGCCGACGACGGCGCCGGCATTCCGCGCGCGCACATCCCGCGCCTGACCGAGCGGTTCTATCGGGTGGACAAGGGCCGTTCGCGCGGCGCCGGCGGCACCGGGCTTGGCCTCGCCATCGTCAAGCACATCGTCAATCGCCACCGTGGCCAGTTGCTCATCGAGAGCGACGAGGGCATGGGCGCCACCTTCTCCGTTTGGCTGCCTATCGGCGCCGAGCGAGCCGCGCTATGACGCGCGGCTGAAATGGAGGCACGCGTTGAACCAGCCGCTCACATCCCACGGTGCGCCTCACGGGGCCAACAGCCTGCGCAGCGGCCCTGACGGGCGCGGCCGCTTCGGCGACTACGGTGGGCGCTTCGTGGCCGAAACGCTCATGCCGCTCATCCTGCAGGTGGAAGCGGCCTACCATGCGGCCAAGGCGGACCCGACGTTTCAGACCGAGCTTGATGCCTATCTCAAGGACTATGTCGGCCGCCCCAGCCCCTTGTGGTTCGCCGAGCGGCTGACCCGCGAATTCGGCGGCCCGCGCATCTACCTCAAACGCGACGAGCTGAACCACACCGGCTCCCACAAGATCAACAACTGCATGGGCCAGATCCTGCTCGCCCGCCGCATGGGCCGCACGCGGATCATCGCCGAGACCGGGGCGGGCCAGCACGGCGTCGCCACCGCCACCGTCTGCGCGCTGTTCGGCCTGCCCTGCACCGTCTACATGGGCGCCACCGACGTCGAGCGGCAGAAGCCCAACGTGTTCCGCATGAAGCTGCTGGGGGCCGAGATCAAGCCGGTGGTCTCGGGCGCCGGCACGCTGAAGGACGCGATGAACGAGGCCATGCGTGACTGGGTCGCCAACGTGTCCGACACCTATTATCTGATCGGCACCGTCGCCGGCCCCCACCCCTATCCCGCCATGGTGCGCGACTTCCAGAGCATCATCGGCACCGAGGCGCGCGCCCAGATGCTCGAGGCCGAGGGCCGCCTGCCGAACGTGGCGGTGGCCGCGATCGGCGGCGGCTCCAACGCCATGGGCCTGTTCCACCCGTTCCTCGACGATGCCGGCGTGCGGCTGATCGGGGTGGAGGCGGCCGGGCGCGGGTTGGACACCCACGAGCACGCCGCCAGCCTGTCGCGCGGGCGGCCGGGGGTGCTGCACGGCAACAACACCTATCTGCTGCAGGACGAGGAAGGCCAGATCCAGGAGGCCCACAGCATCAGCGCCGGCCTCGACTACCCAGGCATCGGTCCCGAGCATTCCTGGCTGCACGACATCGGCCGGGTGGAATACGTCGCGGCGACCGACGACGAGGCGCTCGGCGCGTTCCAGCTCCTCACCCGCACCGAGGGCATCATCCCGGCGCTCGAGCCCGCGCACGCGCTCGCGCACATCGCCAAGATCGCGCCCGGAATGGCGGCCGACCAGATCGTGCTGATGAATTTGTGCGGGCGCGGAGACAAGGACATCTTCTCGGTCGCCGAGCATCTCGGGGTGAAGTTGTAGCTTTTGGACAGCCGCACCATCATCCGGCTGCTCACGCAAGCGGGCTGGCAGCATATTCGCACGACGGGCAGCCACCATCAGTTCCGCCATCCCGGGCGCGCGAGTATCGTCACGGTCGCGCATCCCCAGAAAGACGTGAAACCCGGCACCCTGCGCAGCATCGAAAAGCAGTCGGGCGTGCCCCTGAGGAAATTCTGACATGGTTCGCTTCTATCCTGCGATCATCGAGCGCGGCGGCGCCGGTTTCGGCGTGTTCTTCCCCGATGTCCCGGGATGCACCTCGGCCGGCGCATCGGTCCAGGAGGCCGCGCAGAACGCCGAAGAGGCTCTGCTGGCCCATATCGGCCTCAGTCTCGAATATGGCGATACCCTCCCGATGCCGTCGCTGCTGGACGACATCGAGACCGACGCCGATGTCGACGAGGCCGCGCGCATCCTGGTGCGGATCGATCTGCCGCGCGAACCCGTCCACGTCGATCTGTTTCTCCCCAGCGACCTGGTGGATCGTATCGACGACCTCGCGCGCTCCGAGGGACGCACGCGGTCGAGCATCATGATCGAGGCCGCCCAGGAGCGTGTCCGCGCAAGGCTTGGCTCATGAGCCGCATCGCCGCCCGCTTCGCCGCCCTCAAGCAGCAGGATCGCGGCGCCCTCATCCCCTTCATCGAGGCGTGGGACCCCGACCCCGCCACCTCCATGGCCCTCCTGCGCGGCCTGCCCGCCGCCGGGGCGGACCTCATCGAGATCGGCTGCGCCTTCACCGACCCGATGGCCGACGGCCCCACCATCCAGGCCGCCGGCAAACGGGCGCTCGCCGCCGGCGTCACGCTCAGCCGCACGCTCGCCATGGTGCGCGACTTCCGCCGCGAGGACGACGCGACGCCGATCATCCTCATGGGCTACCTCAATCCCATTCTCTCGTACGGCCCGGAACGCTTCTGCGTCGATGCCGCCACGGCCGGGGTGGACGGACTGATCGTGGTCGATCTACCCAGCGAGGAAGCCGATTTGCTGGCGCCGCACGCGAGCGCCCAGGACATCGACATCATCCGCCTCGTGGCGCCGACCACCGACGCGCAGCGGCTGCCCAAGGTACTCGAGGGCAGTTCGGGCTTCGTCTATTACGTGTCCATCACCGGCATCACCGGCACCCGCAGCGCCACCGCCGACGAGCTTGCCGCCGCCATCCCGCGCGTGCGGGCGGCGACCAGCCTCCCCATCGCCATCGGCTTCGGCGTGCGCTCGCCCGAACAGGCGGCACAGGCCGTCCGCGTGGCCGACGCCGCCGTGGTCGCCTCCGTGTTGATCGAGACCCTCGCGGCCAGCCTCGACGCCAGCGGACGCGCCGAACCCGACACCGTGCGCCGCGTGCTCGACCAGGTGCGCGCCCTGGCCGAAGGCGTGCGCGGCGCCCGGCTGGAGCGCGCCGCATGAGCTGGCTCACCGAATATGTCCGTCCGAAAATCCGCACGCTGCTCGGGCGGCGGGACGTGCCGGAGAATTTGTGGGTCCAGTGCCCGGCCTGCGAGCAGATGATGTTCCACACCGACCTGGAGAAGAACCTCAAGGTCTGCACCCATTGCGGCCACCACATGCGCGCGAGCGTCACCGAGCGTCTCGCCTGGACATTCGACGCCGGCTCCTTCGCCCGCATCGAGCTGCCGAAAACACCGGCCGACCCGCTGCGCTTCCGCGACAGCCAGCGCTACACCGAACGCCTGAAATCCGCGCGCGAGAAAACCGGCCTCGACGATGCCCTCGTCGTGGCCCACGGCGCCGTCGGCGGCCACCGGGCGGTGGTGGCCGTGATGGTGTTCGAGTTCATGGGCGGCTCCATGGGCGCCGCTGTGGGCGAGGGGCTGCTGGCCGCCGCGCGCCTGGCCGTGCTCCAGGAGGCCCCGCTCATCGTGTTCACCGCCTCGGGCGGCGCGCGGATGCAGGAGGGCGCGGTGAGCCTGATGCAGATGCCGCGCACGGTGATCGCGACTCAGTTGGTCAAGGAGGCCGGGCTGCCGTTCATCGTGGTGCTGACCGACCCCACCACGGGCGGCGTGACCGCCAGCTTCACCATGCTGGGCGACATCCAGATCGCCGAACCCGGCGCCCTGATCGGCTTCGCCGGCGCCCGCGTGATCGAGCAGACCGTGCGCGAAAAGCTGCCCGAGGGCTTCCAGCGCGCCGAATACCTGCTGGAGCACGGCATCCTTGACATGGTGGTGAAACGCACCGAACTGGCCGCGACGCTGGCGCGCATCATCGGCCTGTTGCGGGTCAAGGAACTGGAAGCGGCGTAAGGCGCATGTCGGATCGCGTCGAGGCGGCCATCGCCCGCCTGCACGGGCTGTACCCCAGGCTGATCGACCTCAGCCTGCACCGGCTGGAGCGCGTGCTGGCTTTGCTGGGCCACCCCGAGCGGCACCTGCCTCCCGTGCTGCACGTCGCCGGCACCAACGGCAAGGGCAGCACCTGCGCCTTCCTGCGCGCCATCGGCGAGGCGCAGGGCTGGCGCGTGCATGTCTACACCTCGCCCCATCTGGTCCGTTTCAACGAACGCATCCGCCTCGCGGGCAAACTGGTGGACGACGCGACGCTGGCCGACGCGCTGGCCGAGGTGGAGCGGGTCAACGCCGGCGGCGAGATCACCGTGTTCGAGGTGCTGATGGCGGCCTCGTTCCTGCTGTTCGCCCGCGTTCCGGCCGATTTGTGCGTACTGGAAGTCGGCCTCGGCGGCCGCGCGGATGCCACCAACGTGGTCGCCCACCCCGCCGCCTGTGCCATCGCCAGCATCTCGCTCGACCACCGCGAGATGCTGGGCGACACGCTGGCGTTGATCGCGCGCGAGAAGGCCGGGATCATGAAGCCGGGCGTGCCAGTCGCCACGGGTATGCAACCCCCCGAGGTGCTGGCGGTCCTGCAACGCCACGCCGACGAAATGGGGGCCACGCTCCTCGCCCGCGACCGGGATTGGATGGCCGAACCCACCGCCGCCGGCTTCACCTTCGCCGACCCGCACGGCACGCTCATTTTGCCGCCCCCCTCCCTGCCCGGCGCCCATCAGATCGACAACGCCGGCATCGCGCTCGCCGCCATCCGCGCCTCCGGCCTCGCCATCACCGACGCAGCCCTCGCCACCGGCATCGCCACCGCCATCTGGCCCGCCCGCCTGCAACGCCTTACCGGCGCCGTGGCCGCCATGCTGCCCGCCGGCTGGGAAGTCTGGCTCGACGGCGGCCACAACCCCGGCGCGGGGGTGGTGCTGGCCGATCACCTCGCGCGCTGGTCCGACCGGCCCGTGCATCTGGTGGTCGGGATGAAACAGGCCAAGGACACGGCGGAATTCCTCCGCCCGCTGCTGCCACTGGCGCGCAGCGTGTGGGCGGTGGCCGAACCGGGGCAGCATCTGGCGCTGCCGGTGGCGGCGATCATCGCCGCTTCGGGCGGGGTGGCGCGCGTGGGTCCGACGGTGGCGGAGGCTCTGGCGAAGCTCGGGCGGACGGAGGCGCCCGGGACGGTGCTGATCTGCGGGAGTCTGTATCTGGCGGGGGAGGTGCTGAAGCTGGACGGGTGGCGCGGCTAGCTCACAAGCCGTATCTGGCGATCCGCCCGACAAGGTCTCGCACTTTCACGAACCCCAAGAGATCCATCATCCGGCTGTCGAGCGAGCTGTCACGGTTGTCGCCAAGGACGAACAGGCTGTCGGGCGGGACGACGTAGTCCGGGGTGTTGTTGACCTCCCCCGCCTCCGTCTCTTTCAGCACCGAACAGCGCGCGCCGCCGGGCAGCGTTTCGACGTAGCGGCGCCCACCGGATTTCGCGCCACCGCTGGCGGCGGGCGCTATCTCGACAGTCTCGCCGTTCAGCACGAGCCGGCCATTCACCATCTGGACCCGGTCTCTGGGGAGGCCCACGACCCGCTTGACCCAGACGTCGCGCTTGGGCCCGTTCAGAAACGCGATCACGTCGCCGCGTTCGACGGCGGGGCGGAGATCGGCCAGTTCGACACTGGAGGGATCGGTGGTGCTTCCGGAGACCGCCTGTGGCCAGCACTGGATGACCACGATCTCGCCGATGCGCATGGTTGGCAGCATCGATCCAGATTGCATGGAGAAGCGATGCACGGGGAGCGGACAGGCGCGCGGGGTTTGGCGGGGCTGCCGCGCGGAGGCGGCGGAGGTGAGTGCCATGGACAGCACCGCAGCAAGCGCCATGACGGAGACGAATGCTGCAGGGAGGTGTCTACTCATGGGTTTTCCTAACTCGGCTGCACCGGCCGTCGCTCGTATCGCTCGGAGCCCTTCAATCGCCTTCAGATCAGTCTGCACTTCATCCAGCACTCAACGTAAATCGGCAGACTCTGGCACGAGGAACAGTGAGTCGTCCGGGGAGCCGTCGGTTCGCCGCCGGAAGCGAATGGCAAATGCGCGGTAGAGACACGTTCACGGATCTCCCTGTTGGACGACACCTGACAACATGAAACGTGCAAATGATGTTATTACCTTGGTGCCCCCCTTGCCTCCCGCATCACCGCCCGCATCCGCCGCACCACTTCCGGCAACCCATCGAACACCGCCTGTCCGATGATGAAGTGCCCGATGTTCAACTCCATCACCTGCGGAATCGCAGCCACCGCCGCCACATTGTCATAGGTCAGCCCATGCCCCGCATGGCACTCCAGCCCGAGCGAGGCGGCAATGCGCGCGCCTTCGGCCAGCCGCGCCAACTCGCCCGCCTTGCCATGCGCATACGCCCCCGTATGCAACTCCACCACGGCGGCGCCGATCGCCGCACTCGCCTCCAACTGGTGCGGGTCGGGATCGACGAACATCGAAACCCGGATGCCAGCCGCCCCAAGTGCGGCCACGATCGGGCCGAGAGTCGCACGCTGCCCCGCCACGTCGAGCCCGCCCTCCGTCGTCACCTCCGCGCGCCGCTCCGGCACCAGGCAGGCGGCGTGGGGGTTGGAAGCGAGCGCGATGCGCAGCATCTCCTCGGTGCCGGCCATCTCCAGGTTGAGGGGTGCCGCGATGCCCGCGCGGATCGCGGCAAGGTCGGCGTCGCGGATATGGCGGCGATCCTCGCGCAGATGGATGGTGATGCCGTCCGCCCCCGCGGCGATTGCCATTTCGGCCGCCGCCAGCGGATCGGGATGCGCGCCGCCGCGGGCGTTCCGCAGGGTCGCCACATGGTCGATGTTCACGCCCAATCTCAGGTGAATCACAGGCGGCTCCTTGCAAGGTGCGCGGCGAGGTCGAGTGCCGCGATCAGGCTCGATGGGTCGGCGATGCCGCGCCCGGCGATGTCATACGCCGTGCCGTGGTCGGGCGAGGTGCGGATGATCGGCAGGCCCAGCGTCACGTTCACGCCGTGCGTCATGTCCAGCGTCTTGATCGGGATCAGCGCCTGGTCGTGATACATGCAGATCGCCACATCGTAGCGGGCGCGGGCGTCGGACGTGAACATCGTGTCCGGCGGCCAGGGGCCGGAAACGTCGATCCCCTCGGCCCGCAACGCGTCCAGCGCCGGCACGATGATCCGCTGCTCCTCGTCGCCCATGGCGCCGCCCTCGCCCGCATGCGGGTTGAGGCCCGCCACCGCCAGACGCGGGTGGGCGATGCCGAACTGCTCGCGCAACGCCGCCGCCGTGATGCGCGAGGCTGCCACGATCGCCTCTGTCGTGAGCATCTCCAGCGCACGCCGCAGCGAAACATGAATGGTGACGGGAACCACCCGCAGCATCGGGCTCGCCAGCATCATCACCGGCAACGGCGCGCCGGTGAGTGCCGCCAGGAACTCGGTGTGGCCGGGATGGGCGAAGCCCGCGCCATACAGCACGGCCTTGTTGATCGGGCTGGTGACCACCGCCGAAGTCTCGCCCGCCTGCGTCAGCGCCACGGCGCGTTCGATCGAGGCGATGATCGCGGGCGCGTTGGCGGCATCCGGTTTGCCGGGGACCGCGCGGGCCGCGAGGGACAGCGGCAACACCGGCAACGCCTCGGCGAACACGGAACATGCCGCGGCGGCACTCGCCACCTCGCGCACGCTGCCCGCCGGAAAGCGCGCCGGATCGTCGATCAGCACGAACGAAAACCCCGTCCGCCGCGCCTCCCACGCCTTAAGCGCGATCTCCCCGCCGATGCCGGCAGGGTCGCCCATGGTCAGCGCCAGGGGGGAGGTCAAATGTGGATCGCGCGCCCCTCGACCGCGAGCGCCGCCTCCTTCACGGCTTCGCTCAGCGTCGGGTGGGCGTGACAGATACGCGCCACGTCCTCGCTGCTGGCGCCGAATTCCATCGCGGTGGCCAGTTCCGCGATCAGCGTTCCCGCATCCGGCCCGATGATGTGGGCGCCCAGGATGCGGTCGGTCGCCTTGTCGGCCAGGATTTTCACGAACCCATCGGTGGCACCCATCGCCCGCGCCCGGCCATTGGCGGTGAACGGGAATTTCCCCACCGCATAGGCCACGCCATCTTCCTTCAACTGCTCCTCGGTGCGGCCGATCGAGGCGACTTCCGGCCACGTGTAGACCACGCCCGGAATCACGTCGTAATTCACATGGCCGGCCTGTCCGGCGAGGCACTCGGCCAGCGCCACGCCTTCCTCTTCGGCCTTGTGCGCCAGCATCGGCCCCGCGATCACGTCGCCGATAGCGTGGATGCCCGGCACGTTGGTCGCCCAATGGGCGTCGATCCTCACCCGGCCTCGCTCGTCGGTCGCCACACCCGCCTCCCTGGCGCCCAGCCCCTCGGTATAGGCCCGGCGCCCGATCGCGAGCAGCACCACATCCGCCTCCAGCGTCTCGGCCGCCCCACCCTTGGCCGGCTCCAGCGTCAGCGCCACGCGGGCGCCCGAGCTATCCGCCTTGGTGACCTTGGTGGACAGCCGGAATTTGATGCCCTGCTTGCCGAGCAGCCGCTCGAACGCTTTTCCCACCTCCCCGTCCATGCCCGGCACCACCCGGTCCAGGAACTCCACCACCGTCACCTCAGAGCCCAGCCGGCGCCACACGCTGCCCAGCTCCAGCCCGATATAGCCGCCGCCGATCACCACCATATGCTTCGGCACCGCATCCAGCTCCAAGGCGCCGGTCGAGGTCACGATGCGCTTCTCGTCCACTGCCACGCCCGGCAGCGGGATGCTCTCGCTGCCGGTGGCGATCACGATGTGCCTGGTGGCGTAGTCGGTCCCGCCAACCGTCACCCGGCCCAGGCCCTCAGGACCGGGGGCGGCCGCGATGCGCCCCTCGCCCTTCAGCCATGTCACCTTGTTCTTCTTGAACAGGAATTCCACGCCCTTGACGTTGGCGCTCACCACGCCCGCCTTGCGCGCCTGCATCCGGGCAAGGTCGATCGTGACCCCCTCGACCATGATGCCGTGATCCTTCCACGAATGGACGGTCTCGTGGAAGTTCTCCGAGGATTGCATCAGCGCCTTGGACGGGATGCACCCAACGTTGAGGCATGTGCCGCCGAGCGTCGCGCGCTTCTCGACGCACGCGACCCTCAGCCCCAACTGCGCCGCGCGGATGGCGCAGACATAGCCGCCCGGCCCGGAGCCAATGACGATCACGTCGAACGCGTCCGCCATCGCTAAATCTCCAGCAGCATGCGGCGGGGGTCCTCAATGCTTTCCTTCACCCGCACCAGGAACGACACCGCCTCCTTTCCGTCCACGATGCGGTGGTCGTAGGACAGCGCCAGATACATCATCGGCCGGATTTCCACCTTGCCGCCGATCGCCATCGGGCGGTCCTGGATTTTGTGCATCCCCAGGATCGCCGATTGCGGCGGGTTCAGGATCGGGGTGGACATCAGCGAGCCGTACACGCCGCCATTGCTGATGCTGAACGTGCCGCCGACCAGTTCATCGAGCTTCAGCCCGCCGTCGCGCGCGCGCTTGCCCATGCCGGCGACCGATTTCTCGATCTCGGCCAGGCTCATCCGGTCGGCATGGCGCAGCACCGGCACCACCAGCCCGTTCGCGCCGCCGACCGCGATGCCCATGTGGACATGGTGCTTGTAGACGATGTCGTCGCCGTCGATTTCGGCGTTGACGGCCGGGAATTCCTTGAGCGCGGCCACGCAGGCCTTCACGAAGAACGACATGAAGCCCAGCCGCACGCCGCCATGCTTCTTTTCGAACGCGTCCTTATACTCGCTCCGCAGCGCCATCGCCGCCCCCATGTCCACCTCGTTGAAGGTGGTCAGCATGGCCGCGTTGTTCTGCGCTTCCTTGAGGCGCGATGCGATGGTGCGGCGCAGCCGGGTCATCTTCACCCGCTCCTCGCCTTCCTCCAGCGCGCGCGCCGCCTTTGGCGCGGGAGCGGCGCCGCGTGCAGCGAGAGGTGCCGCCGCCGGGCGCGCCAGGAAGTCGAGCACGTCGCCCTTGGTGATGCGCCGGTCCTTGCCGGTGCCATCCATCTGCGCGGCGGCGAGCCCGCGCTCCTCCATCATCTTGGCGGCGGACGGCATCTTGGCGGCGGACGGCATCGGCGCATGGGCTGCCGCGTCGGCAGGCGGCGGCGCCGGGCGCGAAACTGGCCCCGACGCGGTCGGCGGCGCGTTCACGCCGGCGGCCGGATTCGCGGCAGGACTTGCTACGGGAGTCGCTGCCTTCGCGGCCCCGCCCTCGTTCAGCAGCGCCAGCAGCGCGCCCACCTCGACCTCGGCCCCCTCCTGCACGGAGATATCGCCCAGCGTGCCGGCGACCGGCGCGTTGACCTCGACGGTCACCTTGTCGGTCTCGAGCTCGACCAGCGGCTCATCGGCGGCAACCACCTCGCCGGCCTTCTTCAGCCAGCGCGCGACGGTCGCCGACGTGACGCTTTCGCCCAGGGTGGGCACCTTGATCTCGATGGGCATCGACTCGGTCCAGTTCTCTCGTAAATCTCAGTTAAGCGCGAGTGCCGAACGCACCAGCGCCGCCTGTTGCTGCGCATGCACGCGGGCCTGGCCCGTCGCCGGGCTCGCCGCTTCCTCGCGCCCAACATACACCGGCCGCTTCGCCTTCACATCCAGCTTGCCCAGCACGCGCTCGATGCGGCGATCGAGGAAGTTCCAGGCGCCCATGTTCTCGGGCTCCTCCTGGCACCAGACCACCTCGGCGTTCGGGTATTGCACCAGTTCGCGCGGCAGCGAGATGCCCGGGAACGGGTAAAGCTGTTCCACGCGGATGATCGCCACGTCGCGCACCCCCTTCTCGCGCCGCTCGGCCAGCAGGTCGTAATAGACCTTGCCGGTGCAGAGCACGACGCGCCTGACCGCCGCGCCCTCGGCGATCGGGTCGATCTCGCCGATGACCGGACGGAACGCGCTGCCCTCGGCGAATTCGGCGAGGCCCGACACGGCCAGCTTGTGCCGCAGCAACGATTTCGGCGTCATCAGCACCATCGGCTTGCGGAAGTTCCGCTTCAGCTGGCGGCGCAGCGCATGGAAGTAGTTGGCCGGCGTGGTGAGGTTGCCGACTGTCATGTTCCGCTCGGCGCAAAGCTGCAGATAGCGTTCGAGGCGGGCGGAGGAATGCTCCGGCCCCTGCCCCTCATAGCCATGCGGCAGCAGCATCACGAGCCCGCTCATCCGCAGCCACTTGGTCTCGCCGCTGGCCAGGAACTGATCGATGATCACCTGGGCGCCGTTGGCGAAGTCGCCGAACTGCGCCTCCCACAGCACCAGCGTGCGCGGATCGGCCAGCGTGTAGCCGTATTCGAAGCCCAGCACGCCGACCTCGGAGAGAAGCGAGTTGTAGATCTCGATCTTCTTCTGGTCGGGGGCGATATTGTTGAGCGGCACGTATTCGTTCTGGTTGTCCTGATCGATCAGCACCGCATGGCGTTGGCTGAACGTGCCGCGCTGCACGTCCTCGCCGGACAGGCGGACGCGATGCCCGTCCATCAGCAGCGAGCCGAACGCCAGCGCCTCGCCGGTGGACCAGTCGATCCCTTCGCCGCTCTCGATCGCGGCGCGCTTGGCGTCCAGCTGGCGCGTGATCTTGGGATTGGCCCGGAAATCGCCCGGCACGGTGGCCAGCGCCAGGCCCACCGTCTTGAGCATGTCCGGTGCCACGCCGGTGGCGTCCTCGGTCCACTCGCTCTCGCTCTCGGGCTGACCGAGCCCGCTCCAATGGCCTTCGAGCCAGTCGGCCTTGTTCACCTTGTAGGACTGGGCGCCCTTGTAGGCGTCCTCCAGCGTGGCCGCGAACGCGTCCCACATGCCCTGCGCGGCTGCGGCCGTCACCACGCCCTCGGCGACCAGCTTCTCGGCGTACTTCGCCCGCGTGGTCGCCATCGCGTTGATCGCACGATACATGGTCGGCTGGGTGAAGGCCGGCTCGTCGGTCTCGTTGTGGCCGTGGCGGCGGTAGCAGACGATATCCAGCACGATATCCGCGCCGAATTTCTGGCGGTATTCCGCCACCATCTGGGCGCACCACACCACGGCCTCGGGATTGTCCCCATTCACGTGCAGGATGGGCGACTGGATGGATTTCGCCACATCGGTGCAGTACAGGCCCGAATAGGCATGCGCCGGGACGGTGGTGAAGCCGATCTGGTTGTTGACGATCAGATGCACCGTGCCGCCGGTGCGGTAGCCGATCAGCTGGCTCATCGCGAGCTGCTCGTACACCAGCCCTTGCCCCGCAAATGCGGCGTCGCCGTGCATCAGGATCGCCATCACCGAACGGCGCGTCTTCACGTCGCCCGCCATATCCTGGCGCGCGCGCACCTTGCCGACCACGACGGGATCGACCGCCTCCAGATGCGACGGGTTGGGCTGCAGCGAGAGATGGACCGTGTGGCCGTCCACATCGAGATCGGTCGAGGTGCCGAGATGGTATTTCACATCGCCGGACCCCTGCACGTCGTCCGGTTTGAAGCTCTCGCCGCCGAACTCGCTGAACACGGCGGTGAACGGCTTCTTGACGATGTTGACCAGCGTGTTCAGCCGCCCGCGATGCGGCATGCCGATAGCAATTTCGTTCACCCCGTCCCGCGCCACGGTGCGAATGATGGCGTGCAACGCCGCGATGGTGGACTCGCCGCCCTCCAGCCCGAACCGCTTGGTGGTGACGTAGCGCTTTTGGCAAAACGCCTCGAAGCCCTCGGCCTCGACCAGTTGTTGCAGGATGCCCCTCTTGGTCTCGGCATCGTAGGCGTGGGTCCAGGGCGCGCCCTCGATGCGGCGCTGGATCCAGGATTTCTGCTCCGGGTCCTGGATGTGCATGAACTCGACGCCGATCGGCCCGCAATAGGTCTCGCGCAGCACGGCGAGAATTTCGCGCACCGTGGCGCTCTCGCGGCCGAGCACGTGGTCGATGAACACCGGGCGGTCGAGGTCCGCGTCGGTAAAGCCGTAGGTATGGGGATCCAGCTCCGGATGGGGTTTCGGCACCTGAAGCCCCAGCGGATCGAGCCGGGCTTCCAGATGCCCGCGCACGCGGTAGGTGCGGATCAGCATCAGCGCCCGCAGCGAATCCTTGGTGGCCTCGCGGACTTGCTCGGTGGTGAGGCCTGGCGCCGCCTTGGCACCCTTGGCGGGTGGGGGTGCGGGTTCGGCCTCGCCAACCTCGTAGTGCCGGGGCGCCCAACTGGCACCCGACGCATCGGTCAGCACCGACCGCGCCTCATCGTTCATCGCCCCGAACAGATCGCCGAAACTCGGATCGACCGAAGCGGGATTGGACACCCACTTGGCATAGAGATCGGAGAGGAAGGCCGCGTTCGCGCCGCTGAAGGCGGTGGCAATGAAGTCGACGCCAGGCATCGGGGAATGTCCTATGAAAAGCCTTCTCCCCCGCCGACGCGGGGGAGAAGAGACTAGCCGCGCAGCGCCTTTAACATGGTGCTTCCAAGTGCCGCCGGGCTTTCCGCCACGTGAATGCCCGCCATGCGCATCGCCTCGAACTTGGCCTCGGCCGTATCCTTGCCGCCGCTGATGACAGCACCCGCATGGCCCATGCGCCGGCCCGGCGGGGCCGTGGCACCGGCGATGAAGCCGACCGTCGGCTTCTTGACGCTGTTGGCGGCGATGAACTCGGCCGCGTCGATCTCGCTCTGGCCGCCGATCTCGCCGATCATGATGATCGCCTGGGTTTCGGGGTCGGCCAGGAACATCTCCAGCACTTCGATGAAGTCGGTGCCCTTCACCGGATCGCCGCCAATGCCCACGCAGGTGCTCTGTCCAAGCCCGGCGGAGGTGGTCTGCGACACCGCCTCGTAGGTGAGCGTGCCCGACCGCGACACGATGCCGACCTTGCCCCGCCGGTGGATATGGCCGGGCATGATGCCGATCTTGCAGGCGTCCGGGGTGATCACGCCGGGGCAGTTCGGCCCGATCAGCCGCGAGCGGCTGCCTTCCAGCGCGCGCTTCACCCGGACCATGTCGAGCACCGGAATGCCCTCGGTGATGCACACGATCAACGGCAATCCGGCGTCGATCGCCTCCAGGATGGCGTCGGCCGCGAACGGCGGCGGCACGTAGATCGCGGTCGCGTTGGCGCCGGTGTGCTCGACCGCCTCCATCACGGTGTCGAACACCGGCAGATCGAGATGCCGCGTGCCGCCCTTGCCGGGGGTGACGCCGCCCAGAACCTTGGTGCCGTAGGCGATCGCCTGCTCGGAGTGGAACGTGCCCTGGGCCCCGGTGAAGCCCTGGGTGATGACGCGGGTGTTTTGATCGACCAGAATGGCCATTACGCGGCTTCCTTCACGGCCTTGACCACTTTCTCGGCGGCGTCGGCAAGATTATCGGCCGAGATGATCGGCAAGCCGGACTTGGCCATGATGTCCTTGCCGAGTTCCACGTTGGTGCCTTCGAGGCGAACCACGAGAGGCACGTTCAACGACACCTCCCGCGCCGCCGCCACCACACCCTCCGCGATCACGTCGCAGCGCATGATACCGCCGAAG
>JANXTF010000113.1 GCA_025352565.1 Rhodospirillales bacterium
CAAACCCGTGGACGTGGGCGCCCCACTCCGCCCGGAAGCCTCCGGTGACCTTGCGGAAGATGACGGACGGCCGCGGCGCCCGGAAGGTCGCGATAGGATGATTGCGGAATTGCAGGACGCCAGAGTGCTGTTCAAGAAAACCGATGACCTCATTGAAAAACTGACCGCGCCGCTTCGCATGCGCTACGGATTTACCTCGGAATTTTTGGACCGCATCCATGAGAAATCTCGGGCAGAAGCCGCGAAGCGGGCATCCAGCGACAGCGACAGCGCCACCGCTTCCGCCGCCCTGATCCCGTCCACACCCGCCGACAGGATGCCGCCGGCGAAGCCTGCCCCCTCCCCCGCCGGAAACAGCCCCCGGGTGTTCAGGCTGTGTCCGTCCGCCCCACGGCCGATGCGGATGGGCGAGGAGGTGCGGGTTTCCACGCCGGTCAGCACCGCGTCGTCCATCGCGAAGCCGCGTATCTGGCGGTCGAAGGCCGGGATCGCCTCGCGGATGGCGGCCACCACGAAATCGGGCAGGCAGGCGGCGAGGTCGGTGGGCGTGACGGCGGGCTTGTAGGACGGGATCACCGCACCCAGCGCGGTGCTGGGGCGGCCCGCGAGGAAATCCGCCACGCGCTGCACCGGGGCCGCGTAGCCGCCGCCGCCGGCCGCGAAGGCCTGCTCCTCCCAATGGCGCTGGAAGGCGATGCCGCCCAACGGGCCGTCGGGGTAGTCGGCGGGCGTGATGCCGACCACGATGCCGGCATTGGCGTTCCGCTCGGCGCGGGAATACTGGCTCATGCCGTTGGTCACCAAGCGGCCGGGCTCGGACGCGGCGGCGACCACGGTGCCGCCGGGGCACATGCAGAAGCTGTACACCGAGCGTCCGTTGGCCGCATGATGCACCAGCTTGTAATCCGCCGCCCCCAGAAGCGGGTGGCCCGACGCTTCTCCCCAGCGGCAGCGGTCGATCAGCGACTGCGGATGCTCGATGCGCACGCCGATCGAGAACGCCTTGGCCTCGATCGCGACGCCCGCTGCGTGAAGCATCTCGAAGGTGTCGCGCGCGCTGTGGCCCACGGCCAGCACCACATGGTCGGCCGCGATGGTGCTGCCGTCCTCCAGCCGCACCCCCCGGATTGCGTGGCTGGCATCGAGATCCAGGCCGACCACCTTGGTCTGGAAGCGGTATTCGCCGCCCAGCGCCTCGATCGAGGCACGCATCCGCTCGACCATAGAGACAAGCCGGAAGGTGCCGATATGCGGCTTGGCGACGGTCAGGATCTCCTCCGGCGCACCGGCGCGGACGAACTCGGTCAGCACCTTGCGGCCGCGATGGGCCGGGTCCTTGATCTGGCTGTAGAGCTTGCCGTCCGAGAACGTACCGGCGCCGCCCTCGCCGAACTGCACGTTGCTCTCCGGATGCAGCACGCCGCGCCGCCACAGGCCCCACGTGTCCTTGGTGCGCTCGCGCACCACGCGGCCGCGGTCGAGGATGATCGGCCGAAAGCCCATCTGCGCCAGCACGAGCGCCGCGAACAGCCCGCACGGCCCGGCGCCGACGACGATCGGGCGGTGGGCAAGGTTTGCCGGCGCGCGGGCAACGAAGCGGTATGCCGTGTCCGGGGCCGGCACGACGTTGGCGGTCAGGTGCGACGCCTCGTCCGCCATCTCGACCTCGACCGTGTAGGTCAACGCGATCGCGGTTTTCTTGCGGGCGTCGATGGCGCGCCGCACCACGCGCGCGTCCGCGACCATGGCGTCAGGCACGCCGAGGCGGCCAGCCACCGCCTGCGTGAGATCGGCCTCCGAATGGTCGAGCGGCAGGCGCAGTTCATTGAGGCGCAACATGTCGGACGTGTTCTAGCAGCCTTCTCTGATTGGGGTTGTTTGGGTCAAGCGGCTATTCGCGATTTATCGCTTCAAATACGACTTTTCCCGCAGATTGATCGTGCTGAGTCGCGCCCATAGCCGCTTGGCGGTTCGATGTCGGCGAGTTCGGTGAGGTCGAGATCGACGATGTCTTCGAGTGCCTCGGCTGTGCTGCTGCCGCGCAAACCTTCGGGGAGCGCGTCGAGCCAGTCGGCGTAGCTGGCCTGGAGCGCCAGCAGCTCGTTGACGGCATCGCGCCATCGTTGCGGGCGGCTTCTTAGAGTCCGTCCGAAAACTCATTCAGCGATTGCAGAGCTTTCGCGTCATCAACCTGATTGACGCGAGTTGCAGGAATGCGAGTGCGTTACGGGTGCGGTTTTCGAAATCTTTGGCAAGGCGGCGGCAGCGGTTGAGCCA
>JANXTF010000126.1 GCA_025352565.1 Rhodospirillales bacterium
TGAACCAGCTCATCAAACCCGTGCGCGGGTTCAAGACCCTGAAGACGGCGTATGCGACCATCAAGGGCTTCGAGGTCATGCGGGCGCTCCGCAAAAGCCAAGCACGCGCCTTCAACGTCACAGGCGACATCCGTGGCGAGGCCCGCATCGTCGAGCGCGCCTTCGGGCTGGGCATCTCCGCTCTGGCCGAAGCGGTCCAGCTCATCAACGAACGGCTGGATCTGAACGCCGCGTGACCGCAACAGTAGCGCGGCAACTCGCCCCCACGCGCTTCAGCCAAAATTGCAATAGAGCCCCGTAACCCGCCGCGGCGCTTGGCGCGCGGCCGGCTGAGGCCGACGCTGGCGGCGGCGCGGTGCTGCTGATGCCGATCAGTCCGTCGATGAGCCGATCCGGTCCTGTCGCGCCGGGCGAGCCGCCGCTGTTGCTGCGGCGACATAACCGTCTCGTTCCTTTAATAAGGACGCGAGACTCGCGCGGGCGAAATGGCGTAAAGCGTTAACTGTCGGCAACAGATGAGATAAGCAGTGGCAACGTTCCAGTGGAAGTCGGTCGCGAGCGGCACCTATAGCGTCGCGGGCAACTGGGTCGAGCTTGCCCCTTCGATGCTCGATCCATCGCCGGTGGCGCCCGGGGCGGGCGACACCATCAGCATCCTGGGCGCGCCGGGTTCGACGCCTATCCTGGTGACGGGGCCGGGTAGCGCGGCACAGGCGACCCTCAGGGGGTATGTGGCGCTCACCGGCGCGTTGACCGATACGGGCGCGCTTGCCATCGGCACGGTGGCGTCCTCGGGCACGCTGGACCTGAACGCGGGGGCGACGGCCACCGCCGCCTCGGCCAGCCTCACCAATGGCGGCGCGCTGCGGGTGGCGGGGTCGGGCTCGAAGCTCGTGGTCGCGGGCGAGTTCGATGTCGGCCCGTCCACCGGCAATGACAATTCGTTCCTCTCGATCTACAACGGCGGCACCGTCACCGCCGGCAGCCTGGTGGTCAACGGCGCCATCGACGTGGAGGATGCCGCCAGCGCGCTGAAGGTGACTGGCGCCCTCACCTTGGCCAGCGGCAGCCTTACGGTGGGAAGTGGCAGCTTCCAGGTCGGCAGCCTCAGCCAGACCGGGGGCAGCCTCTCGCTCAGCAATGTCAGCTTGACCGCCGCCGGTGCGCTCTCGCTCACGGGCGGCTCGGACTCGTTCAATAGCGTCAGCTTGCAGGCCAGCACCACGGCCCTGAGCGGCACGCAATTTCTCAACGGTGGCACAACGTTGCGAACGGGCAGCGCCACCCTCAGCGGAACACTTTTCTTCGACAATTCGTCAGGTCTGGAGGTGGGAACGGCCGGGAGCGCCGCGACCGGCAAGATCACGATCGACCCCGGAAGCCAGCTTTCGACCGCCGGAGACGAGAATTTCGCCAACGGAAGCGTAAACTACTACGCAACCTCAGTCGTCAATAACGGCAAAATCGTCATATCGGGCGGGGCTCTTGTCCTGTCATACGCTAAGTACTATCTGAGCTCCAACTACTATAATGCAACGATCGCCGGCAGCGGGACCGTGCAGATCGGCAGCAACGCCAGCCTTTATGCCGGAGAGGTCGCCACCACCAACACCATCGACTTCAGCGGCAGCGGCGCCACGCTCGGACTTTACGCGTCCACCGGCAGCTACGCTGCCACCATCAAGGACTTCGCCGCCAGCGACAGCATCGATTTCACCGGCGCCGACGACGCGACCTACGCCCAGACCACCGCCGGACAGGGCACGCTCTCCCTGCTCAAGGCCGGAACCACCGTCGGCACCATCAACGTCATCGGCAACTACAACCCGACCCAGTTCGTCGCGTCCTCGGTCAACGGCAACGAGGTCGTCGTCAATCTTGGCACGCTACCGGCAACGACCGCCACCAGCGGCGCCATCGCCGGCTCATCCACGGCTGCACCGACGATCCTCACCGCACCCAGCCTGCTCAGTTCCGCCACCATCACCGGCTATGCGGCTCTTATCGGCGCCCTGACCGACACGGGCGCGCTCGCTATCGGCACGGTGGCGTCCTCCGGCACGCTCGGCCTCAACGCGGGGGCGACGGCCAGCGTCGCCTCGGCCAGCCTCACCAATGGCGGCGCGCTGCGGGTGGCGGGGTCGGGCTCGAAGCTCGTGGTCGCGGGCGAGTTCGATGTCGGCCCGTCCACCGGCAATGACAATTCGTTCCTCT
>JANXTF010000139.1 GCA_025352565.1 Rhodospirillales bacterium
ATCTTTTTCACCGTGCTATCGCTCAACCTGGTGGGCGAAGGGCTGTCGGACGCGCTGAACCCCCGCCTGGCGAGGGCTCGATGAGCCTGCTGCGCATTCAGGGCCTCACCGTCGCGCTGCCACCGGGCGCCGACCGGCCGCATGCAGTCGAGGAGATCAGCCTGCACGTCGATCCCGGCGAAATCCTCTGCGTCGTGGGGGAAAGCGGCTCGGGCAAGTCGATCACCGCCAACGCCGTGATGGGCCTGCTCCCCCGCGGCCTGCCCGTGCGCGCCGGCAGCATGGAACTGCTCGGCCAGAACCTGCTTGGCCTCGGCCCCGAAGCCATGCGCCGCCTGCGCGGCGACCGCATGGCGATGATCTTTCAGGAGCCGATGACCGCGCTGAACCCGCTGATGCGCGTCGGCGACCAGATCGCCGAGGCCATGCGCGTGCACGGCGCCACCCCTGGCACCCGGGTGCTGGAACTGCTGGAGGCGGTGCGCCTGCCAGACCCCAAGGCAATCGCCCACAGCCACCCCTTCCGCCTCTCCGGCGGTCAGCGCCAGCGGGTGATGATCGCCATGGCGCTGGCGCTCGAACCCGCCCTGCTGATCGCCGACGAACCCACCACCGCGCTCGACGTCACCACCCAGATGTCGATCCTGCGCCTGATCCGCGACATCCAGCAGCGCCGCGGCACCGGCGTGCTCTTCATCACCCACGACTTCGGCGTGGTGGCCGAGATTGCCGACCGGGTGGCGGTCATGCGCCACGGCCGCATCGTGGAACAAGGCGCGGCGGCGGAGGTGTTGAACGCCCCGCAGCACGACTACACGAAGGCATTGATCGCCGCCGTGCCAAGGGGCGCGGCGCCGCCGCGGGGGCCGCATGGTGGCCGGACCCAGGCGGGGGCGCAGGCCGGCGCCGACCTGCTGCGTGTGACCGGCCTGCGAAAAACCTACACCCGCGGTGGCTGGATCGGCGGTCGCGTCTCCGTCCCCGCCGTGCAGGATGCCGACTTCACCCTGGCCCGCGGCGAGACCCTGGGCGTGGTCGGCGAAAGCGGCTCCGGCAAGTCCACTCTGGCCCGCTGCATCGTCAAGCTGGTGGTGCCGGAGTCCGGTGAGATCCGCTTCGACGGCACCGACCTCCGCCCGCTCAGCCGCGCCGCCTGGAAGCCGTTTCGGTCCCGCGTGCAGATGATCTTCCAGGACCCCTACGCCTCGCTCAATCCCCGCCGCCTGGTGGGCGAGGCCATTGCCGAAGGCCCCATCACCCATGGCGTCCCGCGCGCCGAAGCCCTGGCCCGGGCGCGCGAACTCCTGGCCCTGGTGCAGCTCGACCCATCCGCAATGGACCGCTACCCGCATGAGTTCTCCGGCGGCCAGCGCCAGCGCATCGGCATCGCCCGCGCGCTCGCCATGCGGCCCGAGCTGCTGATTGCCGACGAACCGGTCAGCGCACTCGATGTCTCGGTCCAGGCCCAGGTGCTCGGCCTGCTGGCGGACATCCGCGCACGCTTCGGTCTGACCATGCTGTTCATCACCCACGACCTCCGCGTCGCGGCGCAAATCTGCGACCGTGTGGCGGTGATGCAGCGCGGCGTGATCGTCGAGATGGGGCGAACCGCGCAAGTCTTCGCCAACCCGGCGCACGCCTACACGCGCGAATTGCTGGACAGCATCCCTGGGCAGGCATGGACGCCACCGGTCGCGGCGTGACGATGATGAAGCTTTGACGCATGGCGGACCGCGGCGCGATTCTGCCCGGACCGATGCGCCCCCCGTCCAGCTCGATCCACAGGCCGGGGCGCGGGCTCATGCTTCCGGCGCCCGTGCGTGATCGAAGGTCACCGCCTTGATCACCGCCCAGACATGCTGCCCCGGGTGCAGGGCCAGCCGGTCCGCGCTGTCGCGCGTCAGCCGCGCCAGCAGCGCGGTGGGGCCGATCTCCAACGTCACGAAACGCTCATGCCCCTCGCCGGCGATGGTCGCGATGGTGGCGGGCAGGATGTTCTGCGTGGAGAGGCCGCGCGGCCGCTCGGTTGCAATGGCCACGTCGCGGGCACGCAGCCGGATGCGGGCGCGGCTTCCCGGGGCCTCGGCCCGCAGCGGCACGACGAAATCGCCACCGTCGAACGTCAGCCGGCTCAGCCCCCGCGCTGCGTCGTGGTCCGCCACCACGCAGCGGACGAGCACGCCCGCGTCGCGCCGCGCCGCCAGCGGCAGGTCGGTGCGCAGGGCCAGTTCCTCGACCGTCCCCTCGGCCAGGATGCGCCCGGCCTCCAGCAGCACCAGGCGGTCGGCCAGCGCGTCCACTTCGTCCAGCGCGTGGGTGACGTAGAGGAT
>JANXTF010000150.1 GCA_025352565.1 Rhodospirillales bacterium
GCCCTGGCGGGTGGAGGCGGCGCTGGCACCGTTCGTGACCGGTTTGCGACGCCGGCTGACCCGCGACCTCGACCGGCTGCACGCCTACCACAACGACTTGCACCGGGAGGCCTCGCTGCGTGCGATGCAACTGAACGCCAGCGATGCCGCGCGTCAGCGGGAAGCCCAGCGGATCGCGGCGATCGGGCAGGAGTATCGCGCCAAGCTTGACGATTTGGCGCACAAATACGCGCTGCGCGTCACCGTCGACTGGGTGCAGACGTTGGAACTGGTGGTCCCGGTGCATCGTCTCGCGGTGCAGATCCGTCGGCGGAAGGGCGTGCGGGATTTGACGCTGGACTGGAACACGCTGGCCCGCCGGCTGGAGCCGCCACCCTGCGAAGCCAGCTGGTCGCGTGAACGGCCGCGACTGGTGTGCGACGATGCGCTGCATCTGGTCGCACCTGCTGGACTGGCGCCATGCGATGGCTGCGGCCGCGCCTATTGCCGCGCATGCCACATGCGGGCCTGCCCCAAATGCGGCCATGTCGGGCGGGTTCCAGGCTTCGCGGATCTGCGCAGCCAATGAGCTCGTGCCGTGTTGGGCCGCCGGCGGCGTGAAACCGGCCGACGGCCAGGTCACCCGCGCGGTCCACCAGGAGGAAGCCCCGATGCCGGAAGCTGGAGTGCCCCACGTCTTGCTCGCCTCGATCCTGCACGAGGCGAACAGCTTCGCGCGCACGCCGGCGCCCCTGGCGCATTTCCAGCGGCAGGGCATTTTCCGGAACGCGGAGGTGGCGGAGCGCTTCGGGCGGACCCGGACGGAGATGGCGGGTTTCCTGGAAGCGGCGGCCGAGGCGGGCTGGAGGGTCACGACCCCGATCGCCGTTCCCTGTGCCCCGGCCGGGCCGATGTCATCGGCGGCCTTCGCGATATTCCGTGCGGCGCTGCTCGATGGCGTGCGGGGCGCGGGACCGCTGGACGGGGTATTGCTGTCGCTGCACGGCGCGAACGTGGTCGAGGACGAGCCGGACCCGGACGGGGCGGTGGCGAGCGAGGTGCGCGCCCTGATCGGACCGGACGTGCCCATGGTGATTACGCTCGATCCGCACTCCAACGTATCGGACCGGCTGGCGGCGGCAGCGGACTGCCTGACGGCCTACCGCACCCATCCCCACACCGATCACAAGGAAACCGGCTTGCGGGCCGCCGCCATCCTGCGTCGCGCAATGGCGGGCGAAGTCCGGCCGGTGGTGCATCTGGCGCGCGGCCACCAGATGCGCGGCTTCGATTCCTGCCGGACCAGCTTGCCCGAGGGGCCAATGCGCCGCGCCCTCGCGATCGCGCGGGAGATGGAGCGGAGCGATCCTGGCGTGGTCGAGGTCAGCATCCAGTCGGGCTTTGTCCTGTCCGATGTGTGGCGGGTCGGGCCGACCGTGGCGGTGACCGGCGATGGCCGGGACGGCAGGTTCCAGGCGATGGCCGAGCGGCTGATGCGGTTCGCCTGGGATGAGCGGGAGAACGACACGGTGCCGATGATCGCCGTCGCGGACGCGATGCGGCAAGCCCATGCGGTGCCGGCGGGTCCCGGGCCGATCGTGATCTCCGATTTCGGCGACGCGCCGGGCGGGGGCGGCTATGGCGACGCGACGGCGCTGCTGCGGGCCGTGCTGGACGACCCGCTGCCCGCCAGCGTGTTCCTGTCCATCGCCGATCCAGCCGCCGTGCGCGCGGCGATGGCGGCTGGGGAGCAGGCCATCGTCCGACTCTCGCTCGGCGGCCATACCGCGCCCCAGCACGGGGGCGGCCCGATCGAGGCGGAGTTTAAGGTCCTGCGCTTTTCCGATGGGCGCTTCACGCATGAAGGGCCTTACACGCCGGGCATGATCGGCAATTTCGGGCCATCCGTGCTGCTGTCCTGCCGGGGCGTGCGGATCGTGGTGACCACGTTCCAGCGGAACATCGTCGATCTCCAACAACCGCGCATCTTCGGGATCGAGCCGGAAAGCTGCGGCCTGATCGCGATCAAGTGCATGGACGCTTTCCGCGCCGCGTTCGCCCCGATCGCCCGCGCCGTCATCGCCTGCGAGTCGGGTGGCGTGTCCAGCCGGGTCCAGACCACGCTGACATGGCAGCACGCCCGCCGCCCGATATGGCCGCTCGACGCGGCCGATGTCGTGGCGAAAGCGGCGGGGTACGCGCCATGAAGCGGCTGATCCTGGCCCTGGTGCTGCTGGCGGGGCCCGTGCGGGCGGAAACGCTGCGCTACGTGCCGCTTGGCGACCTACGGGTGCTCGATCCGATCTGGACCAGCGCCGCCATCACCCTGAACCACGCGCAGATGATCTACGACGTGCTGGTCACGGTCGACAGCGAGTTCAGGCCGCGCTTGCAGATGGCGGAGAGCTACACCGCCAGCCCGGACGGGCTGCGCTGGACGTTCCGGTTGCGGCCTGGGCTGATGTTCCACGACGGCACGCCGGTGCGGGGCCGGGACGTGGCCGCCTCGCTCCGCCGCTGGGCGCAACGCGTCACGGCGGGGCAGGCGCTCATGGGCTACCTGGCTTCGATCACCGCGCCGGACGATCGCACGGTCGAGCTGTTGTTCGACCGCCCGTTCGGGCCGGTGCTTGAGGCTCTGGCCTCGCCCGTGCTGGCGCCGTTCGTGATGCGCGAGCAGGACGCCAATGTCAGCGCCTTCGAGCAGGTGCGGACCACCATCGGCTCCGGGCCATTCATGTTCGTGGCCGATGCGTTCCGGCCCGGGGACCGCGTGTTGTACCGCCGCTTTCCCGGCTACGTCCCGCGTGACGAGCCACCGGATGGCTACGCCGGCGGCAAGGTCGCGAAGGTGGAGGAGGTGGAATGGCGCTACCTGCCCGACGCCTCGACCGCGGTCAGCGCGCTGCGAACCGGAGAGGTGGATTTCCTCGAGGCGTTGCCGCCCGATCTACGCCCCTTGTTGGAATCGCGGGCGGACGTGACCATTCAGGTGCTCAACACCGCCGGGTTCCTCGGCAACATCCGGCCGAACACGGCCCATCCGCCCTTCAGCGACGCGCGTGCCCGGCAGGCGCTGCTGCTGATCGTGGACCAGGCCGAGTATGGCGCGGCGCTTGCCGGAGGTCCCGATCTCGCGCGGCCCTGCCTCGCGGTGTTCGTCTGTGGCACCCCCTATGCGACCGACGTCGCGACGGCGCCATGGGCGCATGTGGATTTTCCCCGCGCCAAGGCGCTGCTCGCCGAAAGTGGCTACAAGGGCGAGCCGATCGTGCTTCTCGACCCGGCGGACCAGCCCGACATCCACATGATCGCGCAGTTGACTGCGGGCGCCTTGCGCCAGGCTGGGGCGGTGGTGGACGTGCAGACGATGGATTGGAGCACGCTGATCACCCGGCGCAACACGCGCGAGGCACCGTCGCGCAACCCCGCGGGATGGGACTTGGCCTTTACCCTGTGGGGCGGATTTTCCCTGTCCAGTCCACTGACCAACACGCCGCTGGTCAGCACCTGCGACGGTAAGAACCTGTATGGCTGGCCCTGCGACGCGGAGATCGAGCGCTTGCGGGCGGCCTTCCTCGACGCGCGCACGGACGCGGACCGCATGGTTGTCATCGTGGCGCTTCAGACGCGATATTTCCAGGTGGTTCCCTATGTCAGCACCGGCCCGTTCCTGCGCCCCGTCGCGTTCCGCTCCAATCTGCGCGGATTGCTGAAGACGCCCTATCCGGTGATGTGGAACGTGGAGAAAACCGGCCGCTGAGGTAGTGCTAGCGCACGGCGGCCAGACCCGCGATCTCCGCCACCATCGCCGCCGTGGTCACCTGCCGGCAATAGCCGCGGTTGTTCCGCAGCGACCAATCCTGCCGCTCGGGCGTCAGCGTGGCGCAAGCGTCGGTCACCGTGGTCACCAGATATCCGAGGTCGCAGGCGTCGCGCACGGCGCTGTCGATGCATTGGTCGGTCAGCACGCCGGCCACCATCAGCGAGCGCACGCCGAGGTTGCGCAGCAGGTAGTCGATGTTGGTCGAGATGAACACCGAGGACGACGTCTTGGGCAGCACGATCTCGTCCTCGCCCGGCGCGATGGCGTCGATCACCCGGCCATCCCACGAGCCGCGCGGCACGTTGAAGCCGCTGATCCTGTAATCCAGGCTCCGGTCCCGTCCGTCCCGCGTGAGGCTCTCGATGGTGGTGTAGAGCACCTCGATCCCTGCACCCCGGCACGCCGCCTGCAAAAGCTGCATGTTCGGGATCGCCTGCTCGCGCATCACCCGGAAGAACCGCCCGTATTTCTCCTCCCGCACCTGTGGTTCGAGATGCGCGTATTCGCCGCCATCCGGCCGGGACGTGTAGTTCTGCACGTCGATGAAGAGCAGCGCCGCATGCGCAAGGTCGATCGGGATATCCCGGCTGAGCAGGGTCATTGGATCACCATGGTTCAATAGATTGCCGCATACCGCGCACAGATCGCCGCCTCGTCCGTGCCGCCCAGCGCCTTCAGTTCCGCCCGCTTGAACCGCAGGTACAGGGCGTGGAACTCCGCCCCGAACCAGTCCCGCGTCGCGGCACTGTCCGCAAACAGGTCCAGCGCATCGGCCAGCGACCCCGGCAATGCCGCCGGCGCCAGATCGCTCAATCGCCGCCGCGCGCGCAGACCATCCAGCCCCGCATGCACCAGTGCGCCCAGCGCGAGGTATGGGCTGGCCGTCGCGTCCGCCACCCGGAACTCGACGTTGAACTGCCGCGCCGCGGTCTCGGCCGCCGTGCCGTAGATTGGGCAGATCCGCACCGCGCTGCCGCGGTCCTGTACCCCGAGATCGACCGATGTCGGCGCCCACCGCCCCGGCCGCAGCCGATAATACGACACCGGCGACGGCGCGGTCACCGCAACGATCGCCGGGAGATGGTGCAGCAGCCCCGCCACGAAATGCCCGGCCGCTGCCGACAGCCCGTGCATTCCCGCCGGATCATGCGTCGCAGGCTCCCCGGCCCCGTCGACCAGACTCCAGTGGATATGCGTCCCGTTGCCCACACCCCTCGGCTCGACCATCGGCGCCAGCACCGCGCGGTGCCCCAACCCGGCCGCTACCGCCCGCGCCAGTTCGCGCACGATCACCGCCTCGTCCGCCGCGCGCACGCCGAGCGCGGGCCCGGCCGTTACCTCGTATTGCCGAGGCCCGTATTCCGCCAGGAACGAATCGGGTGCGATCCGCGCTCCCCGCATCGCCGCCAGCAGCAGGCCGCCGAACGCGCCCTGCCGCCGCAGCGCATCCAGCGAATAGGGCGCGCCCGGCCGCTCCTCGACCCCGGTATAGACCATCTCCTGCTCGAAGGTTGCGAGCAGACCGAACCCCGCCGCCCCCAGCCCGTCGAGCCCCCGCCGCAGAAAGCCGCGCGGGCAGCACGCCCATGGCGACCCGTCGAGCGTCAGGAAGTCGCCCAGCAGCAGCGCGATGTCCGGCGCGCCCGGTGCCGGGATCGCGGCCCGCGCCGAGGCATCCGGCACCAGCATCAGGTCGCCCGCGGTGCCGAACGGCGTGTCCAGGATCGGGCCGAACGCGGACATCATGATATTGCTGTGCGTGATGCCCACGCCGCGCCCCATCCGCGCCGCGAGTTCGGCAAGCGGGATCGACTTGCCGCGCAACAGCCCGGCAAGGTCGCTCGTTCCGATGAAGGCGAGAGGTTCGGGGCTCGGCGGCATGTCGGACATGGCCCGCATGGTGTCAGCTTCCCCGCGCCGGACCAAGCCCGGTCGCGCCGGCGATGGCGAAATGTAAAGTGCGCGGGCCAACGCTCCTGCCGGCGGGCGCCGTCGTTCGATATGGCTTGCGGGACAGATGCTCACCGCCCGGCTTGCGCGTTTGCGAACCCCAGCGCATCGTCCGGCCAGCAAAACGCGAGGCTCAGGCATGAGCGGCTCCGATTCAACCTGGTTTACGCAAAAGCGCCGTGCGCTCATGCGAAGCGTGCTTGCGTCCGCTGGTCTGGCGATGATCCCACGCGGCGGGCACGCCGCCCCGCTGGTGCCGGCCACCACCATCCTGCGCAACGGCCGCATCCTGACCATGGATGCGCGGTCCACGACGGCGCAATCGGTTGCGATCAGCGATAGCCGCATCCTGGCGGTGGGCAGCGACGCCGACATCGCCCGGCTCACGGATGGGGTGACGCGGGTGATCGACCTGAAGGGCGCGACGGTCATCCCCGGCCTGCGCGACAGTCACCTGCACACGATTGCCGCCGCGGGCAACATCTTCGACGTGGCGCTGGAGGATTGCCGCAGCCTGGCCGAGGTCAACCAGGCGCTCGCCACCCGGGTCGCGGCGACGAAGCCGGGGGCATGGGTGCTTGCGTCGTCCGGCTGGCATGAAGGCCAGATCGCCGAGGGGCGGATGCCGACGCGCCAGGAGTTGGACCGGATCTCGCCCGATAACCCGGTTTATATCCCGCGCGGCGGACATGTGGGGGTCGCGAACTCCGCGGCACTCGCGCTGGCCGGCATCACGCGCGACACGCCGGACCCGAAAGGCGGGGTGATCGTGAGGGACGCCGCCGGGGAGGCGACCGGGTTCCTGGTCGAAGGCCCGGCCATGAACCTCGTCCGCCGGCTGCTGCCACCTGTATCGCGGGAGCGGCTGACGCAGGGATTGGCGCAGTTCAGCACCGTGTTGGCGGGCCTGGGGGTGACGGCCACGACGGAGCCGGGTGCCACGCCGGAGGAGATCGGGGCCTATATGGATCTCTGGAAGACCGGCGGCATGAAGCATCGTGTGCGCATCATGCAGCGCGCGATGGGGCTGGCGGACGTGAAGGCGCGGTCCGCCGTTCTGGCGCCGAATTTCGGCGACGACTGGCTCCGCGTCGGCGGGTTCAAGGCGCTCTATGACGGCGGGGTCGAGGGGGCCTGGACGTATGACCCCTATCAGGTCGTTCCAGGCGAGCAGCCGGACCCGGCGTTCCGCGGCAAGCTGCTCGGCCCAGCGGGCGGGGATGTGGAGGCGCTGGAGATGTTCCGCCTGGCCGCCGCGCGGGGGTGGCAGTTCCAGATCCACGTCGTGGGCGATGCGACGACCGACCATGTGCTGGATTTGCTGGAAGAGGTGGCCAAGGACCATCCGATCGCCGACCTGCGTTGGACGATGATGCATGTCATGCTCGCGCGAGCCTCGGCGCTGGACCGGATCAAGCGCATGGGCCTGTGCGTGACGGTGCAGGACCAGTCGGTGCGTTTGGCTAACAACATGATCCGCTATTGGGGCGAGGAGCGGGCCGCCTATTGCACGCCGGTGCGCGATGTCGTGGCACGCGGCATTCCTACGGGAGCGGGCACGGACGCGCCGGTCGCGCATTGGAACCCGTTCGTGGCGCTGTGGTGGATGACGACGCGCCGGGTCGAGATCCGCGGCCGCATCGCCGAGCCGCTGGGGCCGCGGCAGGCGGTGTCCCGGGAACAGGCGTTGCGGCTCTATACGATGGGCAGCGCGCGGGTGGACTTCATGGATGAGCGCGCGGGGTCGATCGAGGCGGGGAAGCTCGCCGACCTGGCGGTGCTGTCGGACGACTATCTGACGGTGTCCGATGCGGGCCTGCGGGATCTGCGCAGCACGCTGACGATGGTGGATGGGCGGATCGTGCATCAGGCGTGACGGATTTTCCGGGCCTGGTCCGCGCCAGGCGGAGATTGGTGGCGAACGGCCTGCTGGGGGTGGCGTCGGACGCGGCGTGGGCGGCCACGGCGGCCGAGGCGATCGACTGGGAGGATTTGTTCGCCAGCACCGGCCTGTTCGGAATCGAAATCGGCGCGGCTGGCGCGTTCGCGGACCAAGTCGTGGAACTGCCGGGTTTCATGTCGCCGCCGATGGATCAGGCCGCGGATTATTTCGTGCTGACCCGCAGCCCGTTGCCGGATTGCCCGTTTTGTGCGCCCACGGCGAGCTGGCCGGACGACATCGTCGTGGTTCGCATTCCCGCGCCGGGCGTGGACATCGACGACCCGATGCGGCCGGTAATGGTGCGCGGGGTGCTCGATCTCGGAGAACTGGCGGGACCGCTGCCGGGTATGACGAGCCATGCCCGGCTGATGAGGGCGCTATGGCGGCCGGTGTAGGGCGCTCCCGGCCGGCGGCGCGAAGCCGCCAAAGATCGCGCCGGCGGCGCGTTGCTCACGCAGTCAGGCGCCGCACGATTGGTTTCTGAGCCGGTTGCCGCCTTCCGCCGCTACGCGCAAGATCGGGCTTTGACGCGACGGAGCCAGCAATGACCGATACCAAGCACCCCGATGGCGCACCGTGGCAATGGGCGGAGCCGGTCTGGCGCCGGATCGTGGGCCGCGCCCGGGCTGGACGCAGTCTCGCGCCGAAAAGCTGGCCCGGCGGCGCGCGGTGTGCCGTCGCGATCTCGTTCGACGCCGACCACGACACGATCCCGCTGCGGGACAGCGACGAGAGCCCGATGCGCATCAGCCAGGGCCAGTACGGCAACCGCCAGGCCATGCCGCGCATCCTGCGGCTGCTGCAGCGCGAGAGCGTGCCGGCGAGCTTCTTCTATCCCGCCGTCTCCGCCCTGCTGTATCCCGACGAGGTGCGCGGCGTGGCGGCGCAGGGGCATGAGATCGGCATTCACTCCTGGATCCACGAGGCCAACACCACCCTGCCGCCGGGAGTCGAGCGCGATCTCACCTTCCGCGCCGCCGACACGCTGGAGAAGCTTGCCGGCGTCCGCCCGGTAGGGATGCGCACCGCCAGCTGGGACTTCTCGGTGGACACGATGTCGATCATTCGCGAACTCGGCCTGCTGTACGACAGCTCGCTGATGGCCGATGACGACGCCTATGAGCTGGAGGCGGACGGGGAGCCGACAGGGGTGGTGGAACTGCCGCCCGAGTGGATCCGCGACGATGCGGTGTACTACAATTTCGTCCGCTTCAGCGCGCTGCGGCCGTACACGCCGCCCAGCGCGGTCCTGGAGATTTTCAAGGCCGAGTTCGACGGGGCGTGGGAGGAAGGCGGGCTGTTCCTGCTGACCTTGCACCCGCACGTGTCCGGCCACCGGTCGCGTCTTCCGGTGCTGGAAAAGCTGATCGCCCACGCGAAGGCCCGTGGCGGGTGCTGGTTCGCGACCCACGCGGATGTGGCCCGGTGGTGCAAGGACACCGCCGCTGCGCCCTCGCTGTAGCGGCGCGCGCGCGACGCCGCGATGATGCCGGACGAGACCCAGCTCCGCGAGACACTCCGCAAGATCGAGGCTTTGTTCGCCGGCGCCGGGACAGCCGGTGAAAAGCTGGCCGCCGAGGCAGCTCTGCATCGTGTTCGCGAACGGCTTGGCGAAATGGGCCGCCGCGATCCCGCGATAGAGATGCAGTTCTCCATGACCGACCAGTGGTCCCGGCGGCTGTTCCTGGCGTTGGCCCGCCGCTACGGGCTGTCGCCATACCGATACCGGCGGCAGCGTTTGACCACCGTGATGATCCGGGTGCCCCGCGGCTTCATCGACCAGGTGCTTTGGCCGGAATTTCAGGAGCTCAACCGCGCGCTCGTTCAGTATCTGAACGACATCACGCTGCGGGTGATCAGCGAAGAGGTTCATGGCGACGCCAGCGAGGCCGCTGAAATCGTGCAGGCGCTCCCGATCGGGGGGACCGCATGAGTTTGGCGGTGTTCGGGTGTTTCGGGACCGCGCAACTGCGGAGAACATTATGGACAGCATGACGGAACCGGAGGGCGGCAGGCTGTTCTTCCGTGCCGATACCTTCAACACGGAAAAGGGCGCGCGCCGTCCGCCCACGGGCCGCACGGTCCACGAGCCAGCGCGCGATATCCCGGTCCATGCGACATGCGACGTGCTGGTCGTGGGCGGCGGCCCGGCCGGCACGGCGGCGGCGATCGCGGCCGCGCGGATGGGTGCCGACGTGATCCTGCTCGAGCGGCACAACCATCTGGGCGGCCTCTCGACCGGCGGGCTGGTGATCTGGATCGACCGCATGTCGGACTGGAACGGCAACCACGTCATCCGCGGCGTGGCCGAGGAGCTGCTGGCCCGGCTGCCGCCCGGCGCGCTGGCCGGGCCCGCCCGCGCGGCCTGGGGCTCCCGCGACGAGGCCACCGTCGCCTATTGGGCGTTGCGAACGTCCGCGTTCCACGGCGTGGTCACCCACGCCCCCACCCTCGATCCGGAATGGCTGAAGGCCGTATCGCTCGATCTCGTGCAGGAGGCGGGCGCGCACCCGATCTTGCACGCGTGGGGCGTCTCGCCGCTGGTCGAGGACAACCGCGTCACCGGCTGTGCCTTCGAGAGCAAGCAGGGTCGCCGGGCGATCCTCGCTCGCGTGACGGTGGATGCGACCGGCGATGGCGACCTGTACGCCGCGGCGGGCGCTCCCTTCAACGCCGATGTCGATGCGCGCGACATCCACAGCTGCATGAACACCGCGTGGCTGTTCGGCGGCGTGGACATGCCGGCCTTCCTGCGCTTCCGCGCCGAGACCCCCGAGCAGTTCGCGGCATTCATGGCGCGCGGCCGCGAGAAGCTGCGCCTGTTCGAGCGCGCTTTCGTGTCGTGGCGCGACGACGTGGCCGTGTTCATGGGGCCGCGCCTGGCCGGTTACTCCGCGCTGGACGTGGACGACATCACGGAGGTGGAGATCCGCAGCCACAGGCTGATGATCGAGCATCTGGCGTTCTACCGTGACAACGCTCCCGGCTTTGCGAACGCCTTCCTGATGCTGTCGGCCCCGCAACTCGGCGTGCGCCACGCGCGGCGCATGCAGGGCGTGGCAAGCGTCCTGCGGGAGCATTGGGACGGTCGGGTGCGGGCCGACGAAATCGGCGTGTCGCCGTCGCTGTCGCCGAAATTCGCCAACGTCTCGGTGCCCTATGGGGCGCTGGTTCCTGCGGCGCTGGATGGCCTGCTGGCACCGGGTCGCCATTTGGCCTGCGACGCGACCAGCCATTCCTTCCTGCGCGAGATCCCGCAATGCTGGCTGACCGGCCATGCTGCGGGGGCGGCGGCGGCGCTCGCCGTGGCGCGAGGCGTGGCGCCGCGCGCGGTGCCAATCCCCGAACTGCAATCCCTGCTCCGCAAGCAGGGCGCGTTCCTGCAAGTGGCGCCGATGGCGGACAGGCAGGTCGCATAGGGCACGGAGGTCGGGATGCCGGAGTGGGCGGACCGCCGCACGGCCGTCGCCGCAGGCGGCCGCGGCGCGATCGGACTGGCACCATCAAGACCAGCCACCAGCCCGGGATGATCGCCTAATTCAAGGCTGTCGTCGGCGTCGAGGTGCAGTTCCAGGACACCAACAACGCCTGGATGACCAACGACGAGGCCAACCATCGCGTGGCACGTCCTCCGACTTCGCCGCCAATCCGATCGGCACGTTCTTCGACTGCGACAAGGTGGCCGCGGCGTTTCGCTCGGGGCGCGACTTCAAGACGCTCCAGCCGGCGATCCGCGCGGGCAAATTCCTGCCCGATGTCATTCCCAACATCGGGCTTCCGGTGTGACACTCCATCCATCATCGCGAGGAGCGTAACGACGTGGCGACCCAGATTACCCATTCGGCAAGCGACGCCGCCCGCATCGACCTGCCGATCCTCGCCGAGCTCGAACGCAAGATCCTGTGGCTCGCGACCTGGACCATCCACAACGCGAACCATCTGCGGCCGAGCGCCGACGGCCTGAAGGTCGGCGGCCACCAGGCGTCCAGCGCGTCGATTGCCACCATCATGACGGCGCTCTATCTGGCCGTGCTCCGTCCGGAGGACCGGGTCGCGGTCAAGCCGCATGCCAGCCCGATCTTCCATGCCATCCAGTACCTGCTCGGGCGCCAGACGCTGCGCAAGCTGCAGGATTTCCGCGGCTATGGCGGCGCGCAATCCTATCCGTCGCGCACCAAGGACACCGACGACGTGGATTTCTCCACCGGCTCGGTCGGCCTGGGCGTGGCGCAGACGCTGTTCTCCTCGCTGGTGCAGGACTATGTGCGCGCCCATGGCTGGGGCGCCGGCCGGCCGGAGGGGCGCATGGTGGCGCTGATCGGCGACGCGGAGATGGACGAGGGCAACATCTTCGAGGCGCTGCTGGAGGGCTGGAAGCACGGGCTGCGCAATACCTGGTGGGTGGTCGACTACAACCGCCAGAGCCTGGACGCGAATGTCCGCGAGGGCCTGTGGGAGAAATTCGAGGCCAATTTCCGCAATTTCGGATGGGACGTGGTGGTGCTGCGCCACGGCCTGCTGCAACAGGCCGCGTTCGGCGAACCCGGCGGCGAGCGCCTGCGCGCCTGGATCGAGGCCTGCCCGAACCAGCTCTATTCGGCGCTGACCTTCGGCGGCGGGGCCGCGTGGCGCGCCCGCCTGATGGGCGAGATCGGCGACCAGGGCGCGGTCTCGGCCCTGCTCGACCGCCGCTCGGACGACCAGCTCGCGCAGCTCATGGGCAACCTCGGCGGCCACGACCTGCCGTCGCTGCTGGAGGCGTTCGAGGCGGCCCGCGCGCATGACCGCCCGGTCTGCTTCATCTGCTACACCATCAAGGGGTTCGGGCTGCCGCTGGCCGGGCACAAGGACAATCATGCCGGGCTGATGAACCCCGGACAGGTGGAATCGCTGCGTTCGGCCATGGCGGTCCGCCCCGGCCATGAATGGGACCGCTTCGAGGGTCTGGCCATGCCTGCCGCGAAACTCGAGGCGTTCCTCGGCCGGGTGCCGTTCGACGCGCGGGGGCCGCGCCGCCATCAGGCGGCCCGCATCGCCGTCCCCGAGACCTTGCCCGCGCCGACCGGCCGCGAGATGTCCACCCAGCATGGCTTCGGGCTGCTCATGCACGAGCTGGCCAAGGGCGACACCGAACTCGCCCGTCGCATCGTCACCACCTCGCCGGACGTGACGGTTTCGACCAATCTCGGCGCCTGGGTGAACCGCCGCGGCCTGTTCGCGCGCGAGGCGATGGCCGATGTGTTCCGCACCGAGCGCATCCCGTCCACCTTCCACTGGCGCTTCTCGCCCGAGGGCCAGCATTTCGAGCTGGGCATCGCCGAGATGAACCTGTTCACCATGCTCTCCGCCCTGGGACTGTCCCACAGCATCGACGGCGAGCGGCTGCTGCCGGTCGGCACGCTGTACGACCCGTTCATCGAGCGCGGCCTCGATGCGCTGAACTACGCCTGCTACCAGGATGCCCGCTTCATCCTGGTCGCCACGCCCTCCGGCATTTCGCTGGCGGGCGAGGGCGGCGCGCACCAATCGATCATGACACCGCTGATCGGCATGGCGCAGGACGGGCTGGCGAGCTTCGAGCCGGCCTATGTGGATGAGCTGGCGGTCCTGCTGCGCTGGGCGTTCGACCATATGCAGCGCCCCGAAGGCGAAGGCGGCTCGGTCTATTTCCGCCTCTCGACCCGCGGCATCGTCCAGCCGCAGCGCCCGCTGCACACGGCGGATGCCGCGGACATCATCGCGGGCGGCTATTGGGTCCGCCGCCCCGGCCCCAACGCCCAGGCGGTGATCGCCTATACCGGCGCGGTCGCCCCCGAGGCGATCGAGGCGGCGGGGTTGATCGCCGAGGACCGCCGCGACATCGGCCTGCTCGCGGTCACCTCGGCGGACCGGCTGCATGGCGAATGGACCGCGGCGCAGCGGGCGCGCGACCAGGGGCAGACGGCAGGGCAGGGGGCGGGCCTGAGCCATGTGGAGCGCCTGCTGTCCGGCCTGCCGCGCGAGTGCGGCCTCGTCACCGTGCTGGACGGCCACCCGGCGACGCTCGGCTGGCTCGGCGCGGTCCACGGCCACCGCACGCGCGCCCTGGGCGTCACCCGCTTTGGCCAGACCGGCACCATCGCCGACCTCTATCGCACGGCCGGGATCGACGCGCAGTCGATCGTGGCCGCGGTGCAGGCCGTGGCGCCGGGTCGGCCAATTCGGCATCTCCGCGCCGGGTAGCTGCTATTCTCGCCGATCACGGGCGCCTTGGGTCGGCGCCATGTGGCGCGGTTCTCGTGTCGAACCGTCCCGGCGGAGGCATTCCGGGCTTCACGCGAGGCCTCCGGCAGCGCAGCCTAGCCGTCCTGGAACGAAACCGGACGGAGGCATCGTGCATATCGGACTCGTGACGGACAGCCTGCCGGATCTCGCCTTGCCCGACCTGGTCGAGACCGCATCGCGCCTCGGCATCGCGAGCCTGGAATTCGGCTGCGGCAACTGGTCCGCAGCCCCGCATTTGCCCGTGGACCGGCTGTTGTCGAGCGAGGCGGCGCGCGCGGCGCTGCTCGCGACCCTGTCCCGGCGCGGCCTATCGATCAGCGCCCTGAACTGCTCGGGCAACCCGCTGCACCCTGGCACGATCGGCGCGGCGCATCGCGCCGTCACGTCCAAAACCATCCGTCTGGCGGGTCTTCTGGGTGTGAACCGCGTCGTGATGATGTCCGGCTGCCCGGGCGGCCCCGGCGATGCCAATGCCAACTGGGTCACGACCTCATGGCCGCCCGAGGCCGCGCGGGTGCTCGTCTGGCAATGGGACGAGGTGCTTCTGCCCTACTGGTCCAAGCTGGTGGCCGAGGCGGCAGCGGCCGGCGTGCCGTGCCTTTGCCTGGAACTGCACGGGCAACAGAACGTCTACAACGTCACCACCTTCCGGCGCCTGAGTGCTGCGGTCGGGCCCGCCGTCGCCGTGAACTTCGACCCGAGCCATCTGTTCTGGATGGGCGCCGAACCGCTTGCCGCGATATCCGCGCTCGGCCCGGCGATCGCCCATGTTCACGCCAAGGACACCCGGATCAACCCGCTGGTGGCGCCCGCAGGCGGCCTGATCGACGTGACGCCGAACGATCGGTTGGCGGAGCGCGCCTGGAACTACGTCACCCTCGGCGACGGGCACGGCGCGGCCTGGTGGCAAGGGTTCTGCGCCGCCCTCAAGCGTGTCGGGTATGACGACGTGCTCTCGATCGAGCACGAGGACCTGGCTTTGCCGCCGCTCGACGGGGTGCGCCGTTCCGTCGAGCTGCTGCGCGCCGCGATCCCGTAAGCGCAGGCGGCGTGCCATGGGTTTCCCGCTGACGCTTCTCGATCTTGCCGGCTCCGTCGCCCTGCTGCTGTGGGGCATGCGGATGATACAGACGGGCGTGCAGCGGGCGTTCGGCGCGCGACTCCGGGGCTTCCTGGACCGCGCGTTACGCAATCGCCTCACCGCATTCGTCGCGGGCATTGGCGTGACGGCCGGATTGCAGAGCAGCACCGCGACCGGGCTCATGGTGGCAGGGTTCGCGGCCGACGGACTGCTGGATCTCGTCCCCGCGCTTGCGGTCATGCTCGGCGCGAATGTCGGGACCACCCTTATCGTCCAGGTGCTGTCGTTCGATGTCGCATCGGTGTCGCCGGCGTTGGTCCTGATCGGCGTGTTGATGTTCCGCCGCGCGACCGCGGCGACCCGTGACTTCGGACGCGTCCTGATCGGCCTTGGCCTCGTGCTCCTGTCGCTGCGGCAGTTCCTCACCCTGCTCACGCCTTATGAAGACGTGCCGAGCCTGCGCCTGCTGCTCGGCGCGATCGCGACGGAGCCGGTGCTGGATGTGGTCCTGGCCGCGGGCCTCACCTGGGCGGCGCATTCCTCAGTCGCGGTCGTCCTGCTGATCATGTCGTTCGCGGCGACCGGCACGATCCCGCCACAGGCGGCGTTCGCGCTCGTGCTTGGCGCCAATCTCGGCACCGCGCTCAACCCGGTGCTCGAGATTGCCGCGGGCGCGGATCGCGCGGCTCGGCGTCTGCCCATCGGCAACCTGCTGACCCGGGTTGTCGGCGTCCTGATCGCGCTGCCCTTGCTGTCCTATCTCGGTCCGTGGATGGTCACCCTCGAGCCTGACAGCGAACGCGCCGTCGCCGACTTCCACACCCTGTTCAACCTGTTCCTCGCGGCTGCGTTCCTACCGCTGCTGACCCCCTATGCCGCCTTGCTGCGACGCTGGTTGCCAACCCGCGTCGCAGCCGACGACCCATCCCGGCCGCTGTATCTCGATATGTCGGCGGTGGAGACGCCGATCGTGGCATTGGGAGGGGCCGCGCGGGAGGCGCTCCGTCTCGCCGACACGCTGGAGGCGATGCTGAGCGGCCTGCGGGACGCGTTCGAGCGGGCCGACCGCCGCAAACTCGTCGAGATCAGGCGGTTGGATTCGGTGCTTGAGACCCTCAACACCGCGATCAAATCGTATCTGACCGCGCTCGATCCCGGTGCGATGGCGAACGCGGATCATCTCCGCGCCCAGGAAATCCTGTGTTTCGCCGCCAACATCGAGCATGCGAGCGACGTGGTGAACCGCAACCTCGCCGGACTGGCCGCGCGGGGCATCAAGCGGGCGTTGGTCATATCGCCCGAGGACCGGGCCGAGATTCTGCTGCTGATCGACCGCTTGATCGGCAACGCCCGGATCGCGGCGTCCCTGTTCGTGACGGAGGATGCTCGCGCCGCCCGGCTTCTCGCGGCGGAAAAGGAGGTATTCCGCGACATCGAAACCAGGGCGACGCAGGCGCACCTGGCGCGATTGCGCGCGGGCGAGGCCGACATGCCGGAAGTGAATGCCTGGCACCTCGACATTGTCCGCGATCTGAAGCGGGTCAACGCGCATCTGGTCGCGGCGGCCGCTTATCCTGTTCTGGAGAGCAAAGGCGAGTTGCTGCCCAACCGTTTGCGGCATGATGGCGGTACCGATGACACCTGATCCCGGGCGCGGTAGGGTGACCCTGCGTCTGAAGGGAAAGCCCGATGTCCATCCAGACGCCGCCTCAGGTAAATCCGGCAGCATTCGAGGGAAAGAGGCGTGTCTTACCCTGGCAGATCTCTCCGCCGCTCGGCGTGACGGAGTAGGGGACCGGCAACGGTTCGCGACCGGCGGGGAGAAGTCAGCAGAGGCCATAGTAGCCCTGACCACCGCGACGGAGTGATTGGGCGCCTGCGGGACGGCAGCTACGAACCCCACCCGGTAAGGGGGGTCCGTATCCCCAAGCCGGGCGGCGGGGAACGCCAGCTTGGCATCCCCACGGTGGTGGACCGTCTGGTGCGGCAGGCGATCAATCAGGTGCTGGAGCCGATCCTCGACCCGACCTTCTCGGTGTCGAGTTTCGGCTTCCGGCCTGGCCGTGGCGCGCACGACGCGCTGCGCCAGGCGAGGGGG
>JANXTF010000158.1 GCA_025352565.1 Rhodospirillales bacterium
CCGTAGCCGGTCAATGTCTTTCCAGTGACCTACCTGGGCAGTTACCTTAAAACGATCTGTCCGCGCTTCTGGACCGGCATTATCCCTTTTGGCGTGATGCCACCGACGCCATCAAATCGCGCACCTGGAAATTGCCGTTCCCAGCCAGATTTTGCTTGATCTCCGCCGTGCGCGCCGGGCCAAGCGCCTTCACGAACAGGCCCTCGGCCTTTGCCTCGATCAGCGACGCGCTCACCGGCCGGCTCCAACTTCCCATTGGCGCACTGCATCGTTGCACAATGACGGTGCCGTCCGCGAGCGTGACGGCGATCTCGACATGCATGGCATCGAACAGGCCCGAGATCGCGCTGTCGGGGATCAGCACGATGCGGCCCAGCAGAGCCGACGCATCGGGGGCAAACCGCCGGGCATCGGTGAAGCTGTCAGGCGTGACGCGGCCATCCAGCAACGCGATGGCGGCCGTGTACTGCCACGAGAACTTGCCCTCGAGCCCGCTGGAAGGAAACGGCCTGTCGATATAGGGCATCGGCGGGACCCGCAGCTCCACATGGCGTATACGATCGGTCAGGTCCAACTCACCGGCCTGCCCGCGCGCCTCCAGCGCCGCGGTAATCGCGAAATGCGTGGCGAATTGCGACGGGAACAGCTTCCATGCCGGACCTGGCGAAACCGCCCGCGCCGTGACGATCGGTGCGAGCAGCGAGGCCGGATCGAAGCCGGCCCCAAAGAATGACGGTCCCCAGCCACGAGGGCTGCCCAGCGCATCGTCGTTGGCGGTGAAGCCCATCTGCGCCATCAGGGCAGCCTCCACGCCATTGGCGGCCCCGTCGCCGCAATGCAATGCCTTGGTCATGGTTCCCACATTCGCCATCACGCCCGCGGCGCGTGACGCGGCAATCCCGACGGCTGCGGCCAGACGCTCGCCGGCAAGACCCACCATCACGCCGCAGGCCAAAGCCGCCGCCAGCGGCCCGACGATTCCGGGTGGATGAAAGGTCAGCTTCGCAGGCGCGATCTGCCCGGATGCCAGCCGCAGGCGGCCCTGCGCTTCCACGCCCCTGGCGATGGCCTGCAGCGCCGCGTGGCCCTGCGGCCCGGCACCCTCCAGTTCCAATTTCTCCGCCAACGCCAGCACAGCCGGCAGCAAGGGCGACAGCGCATGGTTCGGGGGATTCCACATCGGCTCGAAATCCAGCACATGCATCGCCATGCCGTTCACCCGGGCGGCCTGTGCGACGGAGGTGCCGAAGCCCTGTCCAATCACCCGCGCCGGTCCGTTTTCGCCATCGCGCCGAACGAGATCCGCCATCAGTTGCGGACCCGGTTCACCAGCCCCGGCCACGGCCACGGCCAGACCATCCAGCAGCAGCAGGCGGCATTGGGCAAGCAGAGCGGCATCGTCCGCCGGCCACGCCCCGAGCAGGTCGGTGAAGCCGCGGGTGAGCGATGGCGCCGGCACGTCGCGGGTCATTCGGCGGCCAGTCGCATGGCTGTGGGCGCGCGGTAGAGCACCTCGCCCTGGAACATCCGGCGCGCGGTTCGATAGACGACAGCCTGGCGCACGCTGACGCCCCCGGCAGGCAAGGTTTCGACGTCGGCATCGACCAGCACCACGCCGGATGGATGGCCGATCCGCAGCTTTCCCACATGCGCGCCCGCTGCCAGCAGGCGCCACGCCACACTGCCCGGCACACGGCAGGCGGCGGCGAGACAAAGCGCCCCGGTCAACGGCACCGCACGGTGCGGCTGACCGATCGAGACCATGCGGATCAGAATATCCATGTCGTCCGCCGCAAGCCGGCGGCTCGACAAGGTCGGCGCGTCGGTCGGGGCCGCCACCATGGCAACCTTGGGCACGCTCAGCACGCCAGCCGCGGCATCGAGGGAGGGTGCGAGGCCCATCGCCACGGAGGCATGGCACCGTATCGCCTCCAGACGCGCCATGAGCGTGGTGTCCTGCTCCATATCCGGCGGCAGCTCGGTCCCGGTCAGGCCCATCGAGGCGGCGGCCACGTACACGCACGGGTTGGCCGCATCGACCATGCTTATCTCGACCGTACCGAGCCCGGGGATGTCGACCCAGTCCACCGCATTGCCCGTGGGCAACAGATGGCCGGTGCGCGCGCCGCCGGGATCCTGGAATTCGAGCCGGATCGGGGCCCCTCCGCCGGCCACGCCGTCGAGCACGAGGTCGCCGTCCACCGCGGCCATTCCGCCATCGACGGGAAACCGGGCGACGATGATCTTGCGGGTGTTCGTGTTGTGAATCCGCACCACCGCTTCCGGCCCGCAGGGCGCGGGAACGAGCCCCTCATCGACGGCGAACGGGCCGATCGCCGAGGACATGTTTCCGCAATTTGCCGAGTAATCGACCACCGCCGTGCCCACAGATACCTGCGCGAAAGTGTAGTCCACGTCCGCATCCGGGCGGCTCGACGGCCCGACGACGCAGACCTTGGACAACGACGAGACGCCGCCGCCCATGCCATCGAGCTGCCGCCCATTGGGGTCGGGCGAGCCCATCGCCGCGAGAAAGATTGCCCCCCACTCCGCCTGATCCTCCGGCAGATCGGCACGGTGGAGCACCAATGCGTTCGATGTGCCGCCCCGCATGAATGTGGCGCGCAACCGTCTTTGCGGCATTTTTTGATCTCTTCCAACGTCTTGCATGTGACTGTATACATGATTATACGCTTCGGAAAGCCTGGAAGAACGTCTTGAGCGACACGCCCGAACCCTCGTCCAACGGCCAACTCGTCGCGTTCCCGAACAATCGTGCGCCCGGTGGGCGTGCCGAGCAGGCGTATCAGGCGCTGCGCGCGGCGATTCAGGAAGGCATGCTGGAGCCCGGCCAGCGTGTGCCAGAGCTGGAAATTTCTGCCTGGTTGAAGGTGAGCCGCACCCCGGTGCGCGAAGCGCTGCGGCGGCTGCAATCCGATGGCATGCTCGTCCACGCGCAAGGCGGCGGCCTGTCGGTGGCGCGGCATGATCTGCGGGCGGTGGCCGAGCTTTACGATGTCCGTGAAAGCCTGGAGGGGACGGCCGCCGCACTGGCCGCCCGAAACGCCGATGCCGCCGAGATCCACATCCTGGAGGCCACATTGGAAGCCCAGCGCCTGCTTCCCGGCGACCCGAAGGTGCATGCGCGGGAAAACACCGTCTTCCACGAGCATATCTATCGCGCGGCGCATAACCGCTTCCTGCTGAAGGGCCTCCAGGATCTGCACGACGCGGTGGCTCTGCTGGGACGCACCACCTTCGCAGCGCCGGGCCGCATCGTGGAAGCCTGGGCCGAGCACGCGGCCCTGGTTGCGGCCATCGCCCGACGCGATGGCGCCAAGGCCGAAAGCCTCGCCCGGCAGCACGTGCGCCGTGGCTATCAGCTGCGTCTGGCCGCCATCGTCGAGACCACGCAGGCCGGGCCGCAGACCCGGATGGAGAAGCGGCTGCGCGCCCCCTGACACCGGCGCGGTAAAAGAGCGGGCCCGGCAAAGCGGACCGGTAAAGCGGACCCGGTAAAGCGGATAGTGTCACGCACGACAGAACGACAACGAGAACAGGCGCGGCAAGGCCGCGCTGCCCATGAGAGGACCTGGCGGATGAACGACAACGAAGGCACGCGGCCAGAGATTTCGGTCACACGGCGAAGCCTGATGGCCGGCGCGGCCGTGGCCCTTGCCGTGCTGCCCCTGGCACCGAACGCCGCACGCGCCGCCGAGAACTGGGCGAGCGTGGAGGAGGCCGCGCGGAAGGAGGGCCGCGTCAGCTTCTATCACAACATGCGGCCGCAAGGCGTGGAGCTGCTCCTGGCGGCGTTTCGCGCCGCGTATCCCGGCCTGCAGACCGAACAGATCCGCCTGGGCAGCGCGCCTTTGATCGAACGGTTCTCGACCGAATTCAACGCCGGGCGAAACCTCGCCGATGTGATGCTGACTTTCCCCGACGACACCATGTTCGCGGGCGTCGACAAGAGAGGCTGGGCCGCCGAATGGACGCCGCCCGAACTCGCGGCCTTCCCGCCGCGGGTCAATCACGGGAACAAGGCGTTCGCCGTCCATACCTCGCGCAACATCGTCATCTGGAACAAGCAGCGGGTGAAACCGGCCGATGCGCCCACGGAATGGGCGGATCTATGGGACCCGAAATGGAAGGGCCGGGTCGGCATGGACCCGCCATGGCGCTCGATCGCCGTGCAGGGGCTCGCGGCACTCTGGGTCAGGAACGGCATACCGGACGCGGCACAGAAGCTGAAGGCGAACGATGTCCGCTTCTTCGAAGGCTCGGCGGGGGTCTATCAGGCGGTGCTGCGGGGCGACGTGATGGTCGCCACGCTCGCGGACCTGCCGGTCGAACCGGGGCTGGAAGATGGCGCGCCGATCGGGTTCGTCTATCCAAAATCCGGCACCGCCATCAATGACGGCTACATCATGGTCAACGCGCGAGCCCCGCATCCGAATGCCGGCCGCGTCTTCGTCAACTGGATGCTGAGCGCGGCCGGTCAGGCCGTGTTGCAGGAACAGGGCGGCCTTCCGGTGACCCGCCCCGGCGTGCCGCCGTTGAAATTCCTGCCGGCCACCGCAACCCTTTCCAATGCCGTGGACTCGCTCACCATCGTGACGGGCGCGGAGCAGGCGGCGCTGATCGAGACGTGGCGAACGACGTTTGGCATCCGCTGACCGATGCCAGGCGACCGCGGCAAGCCGGAGATGAGCCTCGCCTTCCCGGTGCGCGTCCCCGGCCGGCCGGCGGCGGCACGGGGGTGGTTTGGCACGGGTGGGGTGCTGCGTGTCGGCTATGTCGGCGTGTTCGCGATCGTGGCGCTGCTGGCGCTGATCCCGGTGGCGGCCCTGGTGCTGGGCAGCTTCCGGGATTCTGCCCCCGGCATGCCAGACGGCAGTTGGACGCTCTCGAACTGGGCCGGCCTTGCTTCGCCTGGGGTGATCGACACGCTGACGACGACCCTGATCGTGGCAGGCCTGACCACCGCGTTTGCGATGGTGTTCGGGACCGCGATGGCTCTGGTGATCCATCGCACGGATTTTCGCTGGCCGGGCGCCATGACCGGGCTGCTGGCGCTCAGCTTCTATTTTCCGTCCTTCATCCTGGCGATGGCCTGGATCGTCATCGGCTCGCCGGGCGGTCTGATCAACAATCTGCTGCAGGATGCGCTGGGGATCGAATGGTTCTCGGTCGATATCTACAGCGTGAGCGGCATCGTTTTCGTGATGGTGCTGCACCAGATCCCGTTTGTTTATCTGACGATGCGCGGCCCCATCATGGGAATGGACCCGAGCTATGAGGAGGCATCGCGCTCCGCCGGCGCCTCGCCGCTCGCCATGCTGCGGCGCGTGACCTTGCCGATGCTGTCTTACGCGCTCGCGTCCAGCGCGCTGCTGTGCCTCGTGATGGCGCTGGAGCAGTTCGGCATTCCGGTGCTGATCGGCGTGCCTGGGCGGGTGACAGTGCTGGCCACACAGATTTATCTGCTGTGCCGCTTTCCGCCCACCGCCTATGGCCTGGCGGCCGCGGTCGGGCTCACGCTCGCCTTTCTCACCGGGCTTGCGATCATGCTGCAGCGCAGGCTTGCCAAGGGCGGGCGCTCGGTCGTCACCACCGGCAAGGCCGGGCGCATCACGCCGATACCGCTGGGCGCCTGGCGCTGGCCGGTGAACCTGCTGTTCGGGTTTTACGCAATCATCGCCCTCGTGCTGCCAAGCCTCATCCTGCTTTATACCTCCCTGATCAAGTTCTTCACGGCGAACCCGTTCGACGCGGCGTTCACGTGGCGCAACTACACCTATGTCTGGCATTCCGAGGACACCCAGCGCGCCATCGTCAACACGCTGATCGTCTCCGGCGGGGGCGCGCTGGTGGGCGTTCTGCTGGGGGCCGCCTGCAGCTACTTCACCGTCCGCCTGAAGCCCACCGGCTGGCGGGTGCTGGATCTTATGGTGATGCTGCCCTTCGGCATTCCCGGCATCGTTCTCGGCCTTGGCCTGCTCTGGGCCTATGCCTATCTGCCGCTGCCGCTCTACGGCACGCTGACCCTGATCGTGCTGGCCTATGTCACGCGGTTTCTGCCTTACGCCACCGAGACAGCCGGCGCACGCTTCGTCCAGCTGGACAGGAGCCTGGAGGAAGCCGCCTGGACCGCTGGCGCCAGCAAGCAGATGGGTGTGTGGCGCATCGTCATGCCGCTCAGCCTGCCCTCGCTGCAGAGCGGCTACTTCCTGCTGTTCATGGCGTTCTTCCGCGAGATCTCGGCCACGATCCTGATCTTCACCGCGGCAACCTCCGTGCTGTCGGTATCGATCTGGTCGTCGTTCGAGCAGGCCAATTGGGGCCTCGCCAGTGCGCTTTCCATCCTGGCGATGGTGATGATGGTGGCCGTGATGTCTCTGCTGCTCTGGGCCATGCCCGGCGCGCGAACGCGATAGAGGAGACCAGACCCATGGGCATTTCCGTCCGCGGCCTCGTGAAATCCTACAGCGCGGTCAATGTCATCCACAGCATCTCGTTCGACGTGGCGGATGGCGAGTTCGTCACCCTCCTCGGACCCAGCGGCTGCGGCAAGACGACGACCTTGCGTTGCATTGCCGGGCTCGATACCCCCAATGCCGGCACCATCGCCATCAATGGCCGCGTGGTATCGGACCCCGCGCGGAAGCTGTTCGTGGCCCCGCATGAGCGCGACCTGGGCATGGTGTTTCAGTCCTACGCGATCTGGCCGCATCTGACCGTGGCGCAGAACGTGGCCTTCCCGCTCACGGTGCGCGGCGAGCGCGACACGCGCGACGCCGTCGCCTGGGCGCTCGACGTCGTGGGGCTGACCAAACTTTCCGATCGCCGCCCGTCCGAGCTGTCCGGCGGCCAGCAGCAGCGCGTGGCGCTCGCGCGTGCCATCGCCGCCCGGCCGCAACTTCTGCTGTTCGACGAACCGCTGTCCAACCTCGATGCGCGGCTGCGCGACCGCACGCGGCTTGAGATCAGCCGGATTCAAAAAGAGCTGAAGGTGCCGGCACTTTATGTGACGCACGACCAGACCGAGGCGCTGTCGATGTCGGACCGGGTCATCGTCATGGAGGCCGGGCATGTGGTGCAGGAAGGCACGCCGGAGGATCTCTACCATCGCCCCGTCAACCGCTTCGTCGCGGATTTCATCGGCAGTGCCAACTTCCTCGACGTGCGGCGCGGGCCATCCGGCTGGCAGCTGCCGGATGGCACGCCGATCCTGGTCGACCCCGCCTCGGATACCGGGGACGACTCCGGCAGCGTGGCGCTGCTGAGACCCGAGGCGATTCGGCTGGAACCAGGCGTTCATGGCGACCTGACCGCCGCCGGGTTCAATCGCCTGACGGGGCGCGTGGTGGGCAGCATGTATCTGGGCCCGCACGCCGAATACATCGTCGAGGTCGGCGGCTTGCAGCTTCGCGCCTTCTCGCGCGCGGCGCTTCCGCGTGGCAGCCACGCAACGCTGGTTTTCACAGCTCTGGACTGCCGCCTGGTGGCGTCCGGCACACCGCATTCCCGGAGTCTCGCTCATGCTGGATAACCTGGCCCTTCGGCCCGTCGCAACATCGCCTTCGCGAACCTTGGCGGAGTTCGCCGCCGGTCTGCATTTCAGCGACATCCCTAGCGCCGTGCTGGAGCGGGCCAAGCTGCTGATCCTCGATGCGCTGGGCTGCGGCCTTGCCTCCAACGCCTATGATTTCGCCGATGCCGCGCTGGCCGGGGCTGTGGCACTCGGGGGGGAAGGCCCCTGCAGCGTGATTGGCCGATCGGTCCGCCTGCCGGTGCGCGACGCGGCCATGATTAACGGCATACTGATCCACGGCCTGGATTTCGACGACACCCATCTTGCGAGCATCATCCACGCCACCGCCGCCTGTCTCCCCTGTGCGCTGAGCTTCGGCGAGTCGCTGGGCGTGGACGGGCGCGCCCTTCTGGTGGCTTACGCGGCCGGGATGGAAACCGCGATCCGGATCGGGGCGGCAGCCAAGGGCGGCTTTCACCACACCGGATTTCACGCCACCGGCATCGTTGCGCATTTCAGTTCGAGCGTGGTCGCGGCACGGCTTCTTGGCTTGCCGGCGGACGCGATCATGGCCGCGCAGGGCATCGCCGCCAGCACCGCCTCGGGTGTGCAGGTGTTCCTCGAGGATGGCGCCTGGACCAAGCGGTTGCATCCCGGCTGGGCCGCCGTGGCCGGCATCACCGCCGCACGCCTGGCACAAAACGGGTTCAAGGGGCCGGGCCGCCCCTATGAAGGGCGGTTCGGGCTGTTCGACACACATCTGCAACATCCGGCCGCGCCCATCGATGTCGCCGCCGAGCTTGAGAGCCTCGGGAGCGTATGGGAGCTGGCCGAGACCGCCATCAAGCCTTATCCGGTCTGCCACTTCATCCATGGCTGCGCCGATGCCGCCATCGCCCTGCGCCAGGAGCTCGACCCGGCCGATATCGGCAGCGTCGAGGCGCTGCTGCCGCGCGACACCATGCCGATCGTGGCCGAACCCGCTGCCGCCAAGCAGCGTCCCGCCAACGACTACGAGGCCAAGTTCAGCGCCCAGTTCGTTGTGGCGACCTGCCTGCTGAAAGGCGCGTTCGGGCTGGCCGACCTGATGCCGGCTGCCTTGGCCGACCCGGCCGTGCTCGACCTCGCGGCACGGGTAACCTGCTCGATCGACCCGGACAGCGTCTTCCCCACCTATTTTTCCGGTGGCGTGCGGGTCGTTCTGCGCGATGGCCGCACGCTGTTTCGCCATGTGCGCATCAACAGCGGCGCGGGCGAGCGCGCACTGGACGAGGCCGCGGTGTCCGCCAAATTCCTCGCCTCCGCCTGCCTCACCACCACGCGCCCGGATGCGGAACGCATCCGCGATGCGGTCCTTTCGCTCGAAACCCAGACGGCGGCTGGTCTCGCCGCCCTCCTTCGCAAATAACCCATTCGTTCTGTTCGGAGAATATCCATGAGTGACTATGACGTGATCGTCGTCGGCGCCGGCAATGCAGCCCTCGCCGCGGCCGTTTCGGCTCGGGAGAACGGCGCCGCGCGCGTCGTGGTGCTGGAGAAAGCACCGCGCGAAATGCGCGGCGGCAACACGCATTGGAGCGGCGGCGTGCTGCGCTTCGCGTTCGATGACCCGCGCGAGATCGGCCCTCTGCTGCCCGGCGTGGAGGACGAGTTCGTCGATTTCTATGACGGCATCCAGCCCTACACCGGCGCCGATTTCCACGGCGACCTGATGCGTGTCACCTCCGGCCAGACCGATCCGGTGCTGTCGCGCGTGCTGGTCGACAATTCCAAGGAGACCGTGTTCTGGATGAACACTGTGGGCGGCATCAAGATGGAGCCGGCCGTCACGCTCACCGGCGTGCGCAAAGGCAACAAGGTCGTCTGGGCGCGTGGCCTCGTGGTACGGGCGGAGCACGAGGGAGTGGGCCTGTCGCGCAGCTGGTTCGCCACCTGCGAGCGGATGGGCGTCGAGGTGCGCTACGGCGCCGCGGTGATCGGCCTGCTGCTCGACGAGAAGGGCCATGCACGCGGCGTGCAGATCCGCGACGATGAAGGTCTGAGCGACGTGCTGGGCCGCGCGGTGGTCCTGGGCTGTGGCGGCTTCGAGGCCAATGTGCAGATGCGCACCCAGAATATCGGCCCGCTGGTGGGCGCGGCCAAGGTACGTGGCACGCCGCACAACCAAGGCGACGGGCTGCGCCTCGCGATGGCGAACGGCGCCATGCCCTGGGGCCAGTGGAGCGGCTGCCACGCCACGCCGATCTCGGCGGATTGGGGCAATTTCGCCCCCCGCGAACTGACCGATCGCAGCAACCGCCTCAGCTATCTCTACGGCGTGATGATCAACCGTCGCGGCCAGCGCTTCGTGGACGAGGGCGAGGACGGTGCCATGTTCACCTACGCCAAATACGGCCGCGCCATTCTGGCCGAGCCCGGCGCCAAGGCTTACCAGATCTTCGACAGCCAAGTGGTTCATCTGTTGGAGCCGCGCTACTCCACCAGCGAACCGCTCACGTCGGACACGCTGGAAGGCCTCATCGCGCAAATGGACATCGACGACAAGAAACAGGCGCTGCTGACCGTGCAGGAATACAATGCCCGCGCCAGGCACGCGACCGAGGGCTTCGACCCGACGCAGAAAGACGGGCTCTCCACCAGCGGCCTCGCGCTGGAGAAGACCAACTGGGCCACCAAGCTCGAAAAGGCGCCGTTCTATGCCTACACCGCGACCGGCGGCATCACTTTCACCTTCGGCGGGCTGAAGGTGGATGAGAATGCGCGGGTGATCGGCACCGATTGGCGCCCGATCCCCGGCCTGCTGGCGTGCGGCGAGATGATCGGCGGCCTGTTCTACGACAACTACCCCGCCGGCACCGGCCTCGTATCCGGCGCCACCTTCGGCCGCATCGCCGGGCGCACCGCCGCCCAGATCCAGTCGAACAGCCGCGCCATGGAACTGGAGGGGGTTGGGGCATGAGCACAGACCCCACGCTCATCCAACGTCTGGCCGAACGCATTCACGGCTTCGGCCCGGCGCAGATGACTCCGCTTGCGGTTTCGCTGGCACGCACGGCGATCATCGACACGCTGGCGGTGACGCTGGCGGGATCGCAGGAGCCCTGCGCCGCCATCCTGCTGCAAACCCCCGGCGTGGCCGAGGCGCCCGGCCCCTGCACCATTTTCGGCACCAGCCGCAAAACCTCGGCGCTGGATGCGGTTTTCATCAACGGTACGGCGTCGCACGCGCTGGACTACGACGATTTCAGCCAGCCCATGGGCGGGCATCAATCGGTCCCGCTGGTCGCCCCGCTGATGGCCGTGGCGGAACAACGGCAACTCTCCGGCGCGAGGCTGATCCAGGCCTATGTCGTGGGGATCGAGACGGAAATCCGCCTGGCGCGGGCCGTGAACTTTTACCATTACGACAAAGGCTGGCATCCGACGGCCACATTGGGCGTGTTCGGCGCCGCCGCCGCCGTGTCGCATCTGATCGGGCTCGACGCGGACCGCACCGCCGTCGCGCTGGCCATCGCCGCCTCGCTCGCTTCGGGGGTGAAGGCCAATTTCGGCACGATGGTGAAGCCGCTGCATGTGGGCCAGTCCGTCCGCAATGGCCTGCTGGCGGTGCTGCTGGCGGAGGGCGGCTACGATGCCAACCCGATGGCGCTGGAACACCCGCAAGGCTTTCTCAATGCCTTCAACGGCGTTGGCAATTACGACGCGGCGCTTGTGTTGCAGGACTGGGCCAACCCGCTGGAGGTAACCGGCAAGGCGATGGGCCTGAAGCAATTCCCCTGCTGCGGCAGCACCCATCCCGCCATCGCGATGATGCTGGCGTTGCGGGCGCAGGAGGGCATCCGCGCGGCCGACGTGGCAAGCATCGAGATCATGCCTCATGCGCGCCGCCTGCCGCACACCGACAATCCCAATCCGCGCACGCCGCTTCAGGCGAAATTCAGCGTGCAATACGTCGTTGCACGCGCCCTGCTGGATGGCGCCGTGCGGCTGGTGCATTTCGAGGGCGAGGCGCATCTGAATCCCGAAATCCAGGCCCTGCTGCGGATCACCACTGCGCGGCCGCATCCCGACATGGCGAACGATGGCGCGGAGCAATTCGGCGCCGAGGTGCGGGTGACACTCAAGGACGGGCGGGTCATCTCGCGCAGGGTCGACATGCTTGTCGGCCGCGGCGTCGATAACCCGATGTCAGCCGATGAGATGTGGGAAAAGTTCTACGATTGCGGCCGCCGCGCCTTGTCCAGGCACGACCTTCTACCGCTGTTCGAACGCCTCGAAACGCTGGAAAAGATCAAGGACATACGCGAACTCACACGCCTGCTCGCCAGCCGCTCCATCCCCGGCGCGGCGGCCCACGCGCAACCCGAAATCAGGACGGTGCCGGCCGCCAAGGCCAACACGTTGCTGGAAACGTCATGGGTGCCGTGACGCATTCGGTCCCCTGAACTGCACCTCCTATTTCTGGGCACCGGCGGTAAGTCCCGCCACCAGATAGCGCTCCAACCACAAAAACACGACGATGATCGGCACCGCAACGATCGCGGACGCAGCCATGATCTCGTTCCACGCGATGATGTATTCCCCGCGGATCGAGGCGATGCCGATGGTTACGGTCCAATTCGCCGGCTCGCTGAACAGCAGCGTGCGCGAAAAGGCGAATTCGTTCCACGACAGGATGAACGCGTACAGCGCGGTGGCCCCCAGCCCCGGCAGCGAGATCGGCAGCACGATGCGCCAGAGGGCGCCGAGCGGCGTGGTGCCGTCGATGGCAGCCGCCTCCTCCAACTCGGGCGGGATCGAATCGAAATAGGCCTTCAGCATCCAGATCGCGAACGGGATGGTCACCGTGCAATGTGCCAACGCCGCCGAGGTCAGCGTTGCCAGCAGGCCGTATTCGCGAAACAGCACGTAAAGCGGAATGACCAGCAGCGTGGTCGGGATCATCTTGGCGAGCAACACGCCCATGCCCACCGCGCGCACCGCCCGCGACGAGAAGCGCGACAGCGCGTAGCCGCCGAGCACGCCCAACACCATCGTCAGCGCTGTGGAAAGCCCTGCCACGATCAGCGAGTTCATGATCCAGCGCAGCATCGGGCGATCGAACAAAATCGTCCGGAAGGCCGCCAGGCTGGGGTGGGCGGGAAAGAATGCCGGCGGGTAGGCGCGCAATTCGTCGGACGGCGCCAACGCGGTAACCAGCATCCACCAGATGGGAAACAACAGAACGGCGCACACCGCCAGCGCGCCGAGCGCGGGCCCCGCCTGCTGCCATGCCTGGCGCCGCATCAGGCGCCCGCCGATCGGCGCACGATCATGGAACTGAAGGCGGCGCACAGCAGCAAGGTGATGAGGCCGACCGCGGCGGCGTAACCGATGTTGTAGAAGCTGAACGCCTGCTCATAGGTGAACACCGCCAGGCTGCGCGTCGCCCCCACCGGGCCGCCGCCGGTGATGACGAACACGGTGGCGAAGTCGCGCACCACCCGCAGCACCACGAGCACCAGGGCGATGGCGCACACGGGGCGCAGCGCCGGCAGGGTCACGTGGCGAAAACGCTGCCACGCCCGCGCGCCGTCCATCTGCGCCGCCTCGTAAAGCTCGCCAGGGATCGCCTGCAACCCGGCCAGCACCATGACCGCGACGAACGGGTAGCCGGACCAGACCAGCGCCACGGTGCACACCGCGAACGCCTCGTGGGGCTGGCTCAGCCACGCGATCGGCGTGTCGGTCAGGCCCAGTTCCAGGAAGATCCAGTTGATCACGCCGAAGGAGCCATCGAACATCCACGCCCAGATGGTGGCCGCCACGACCTCGGGCACCGCCCAGGGCAACGCCACCAACAGGCGCGCCACGCGGCGCCCCGGAAAACGCTGGTTGACGAGGAGGGCCGCGCCCACACCCACGGCGAAGCAGCCGATCGTGACCAGCACGACGAATGCCAGCGACACCAGGGTGGCGTTCCAGAACTCGGTGCTCTCCAGCGCGCGGCTGTAGTTGTCGAGCGTGAACGGCAGCCGCGGCGCGCCGATGCGGGTGATGCGGATCTTCTGGAAGCTCAGGTCCAGTGCCCGCGACAGCGGATAGACGATCAGGAATGCCACCACGATGGCGCTCGGGCCCATCAGGAACGCGCCGAGCCAGGCCCTCGAACCCGGACGCCACAGGCGCCCTGGGAAACGCGCCGCGATCGCCACGGAGTCAGCCCTTTTGCAGCGCCGCCGCGCGGGTCTGCATACGCCGCGCCACGATGGCGGGGTCGCTGTTCTCGATGACCATGCGCTGCGCTTCCTCCGTGACGAATTTTGCAAACTCGTTGTACGTGGTCTCGAAGCCGGCCGGCAGGCGGTCGATCCCTTTCGCGGCGGCCTTGTTCTGTGCCGCCTGAAACGTGGCGAGGAAGGGCTTGGCGGCAAGGACATCCGGGGTCAGCGAATTCGGGCGGGGCGCCAACTGGCCCGACAGCACGACATACTGTTCCTGCCAATGCCGCGAGGTGATCAGCTTGATGTAGTCCCACACAAGCCGCTTGCGCTCGGGCGACAGGCTGGCCGGCATGCCGATCACGTTGCTGGCGCCGCCGAGCGGGGTCTCGGTCGGCGTCTCCGCCACCTGGAGACTGGGCAGGATCTCCGGTTTCGCGCGGTCGAGCAGGCCGCGCATCCACGGCCCGTCGAGCCGTATGCCGATGCGGCCCTCGACGAATAGCTGGCGGACGTCCTCCGCCTTGAGGCCCAAGGGCGTCAGGCGCTCCGTCTGCAATTGCTTCCAGCGGCGCAGGCCCTCAATGACCGCCGGGGTATCGATCGTGGGCTGGCCCGCGTCGTTGCTCCATCGGCCGCCCGCGTCCAGCACCACCGCGAGCAGTTCCGTGAGGTATTGCCCGGCACCGGCACTGGTGTGAAGCCCGACGCCGAAACTCCGGCCCGCGCCGGCGGCGGTGACCTTGCGCGCCGCGTCGAGGTATCCGGCCCAGTCGCGCGGCACCTCGGCGCCGGCCGCCTTGAGCAATGCGGCGTTGTAGAACATGAGGTAGCCGAAATAGTTCAGGTTGATGCAATAGGCCTGGCCCTTGACGACGCATTTCTCCTGCCCCGCCCAGCCCTTAAGGTCGATCCCGTCCTTGGCGATATAAGGCGCCAGGTTCTCCAGAAAGCCTTCCTGGGCGAAGGCGGGAAACTCGAACGATGCCAGATGCACGATGTCCGGCGGCGTGTTGCCGCCGAACATCACCATCATGGTGTCGGCAAAACTGTCGCGCGGCACTTTGACGAAGTCGATGACGATACCCGGATGCTCGTCCTGATAGGCCTTGTTGACCGCGCGCCACCAGACGCTGTTGCTTTGGTCGTCGGTCTGCCAGGAATAGAACCGCAGCTTGGTCTCCGCGTGGGCGGTGCCCGCCGCGAGGGCGGTCAGGACGAGCGCGGCGGCGATGCGAGCCAGTTTCAGCATGGGCAGCTCCTGTGATCGGCGCCCGATCAGGCGGCGGCGTTGATTTTGGCAGCCGGCAGGCGGTCTCCGGCGATCGTGGTACGCACCATGACCCGGCGGAAATTCGGATAATCGCCGATCGCGTGGTGCAGCAGGCAGCGATTATCCCACACAGCCAGACTGCCGGCCCGCCACGCCAAGCGGCAGGTCGTGTCCATGCGCGTGGCCGCCTGCATCAGCATGTCGAGCAGCGGGCGGCTTTCGGCCTCGGTCATACCCTTGATGCGCACCACGTTGGGATTGACGAACAGGAATTCCCGCCCGGTCTCGGGATGACGCGGCACCAGCGGATGCTCGACCTCGGCGCGCGAGACTTCCCAGCCCTCGTCTACGACCTTGACCGATTTAAGCGCCGCGTTGACGCCATAGGCCCCGTAGCCGGAATGCACCCCCGTCAGCCCCGCGACCATGCCGCGCAGCGTCGGCGACAGCCGCTCCCACGCCAGATGCAGATTGGCGAACATCGTGTCGCCGCCATAGGGCGGCACTTCCTCGGCGTACAGCATCGTGGCTTTCGGCGGCGCCTCGAACCAGCTGAGGTCGGTGTGCCAGTTGCCGCCGAAGGTCGGGCCGTCCTGCTGCGGCTCCTTCACCACGCGGACGAATTCGGGGTAGCCGGGCAGCGCCACATGGATCGGGTTGCCGCTGAACGGGCCGAACAGCCGCGCCACCTTGCGGTATGTATCGAGGTCCAGCGCCTGATCGCGAAAGCACAATATGTGAAAGTGCCGGAACGCGGCGGCGATGTCGCGGGCCAGTTCGGGCGTGATCTCCGCCGAAAGATCGGCGCCGATGATCTCCGCTCCCAACGAACCGGAGAGCGGCACAACCTGAAAGCCCCGAAATTTCGGTGACGTTTCCAAACTTACCTCCCGCGACACGCGCCTTGACAGCTTAGACTTACGTATGTGTAAGTCAAGCCATGCACAGACGGCCGCGTCCACATCCTCGTTTTGCGGCGTCAGGCCAGCTTGATGCGCAATCCCTGGGTGCCCCAGGCGGTCGCGATGGTGCGGCCGATGGTGACGAACAGCGCATCGACATCGCCGAAACTGCCCTGGTCCTGGGTGATCGGCCCGCAGGACATGATGGTGGTGCGCAGCAGCCGGACGATGTCGTCCACCGGCGCGTCATCCCGCAATTCCCCAATTTCGATCGCTTCCAACACCGCGCGGCGCAGACACTGGTCGTAACCGTGGTTGACCCGCTGGAGAGCCACGGTGGCGAGGTCGCCGAGAAATGGCAGGTCGAGCCGCAGCCGCGAGACCGGGCTCCAGACGTGGCGCTGTTCCGGCATCGGGTTGAAGTGGTGGTGGAACGCCCTCAAATCCGCGCATTGCCGACGCAGGCGCTCGGCGAAACCGTCGCCAGGACTGGACCAGTGACGGGCGATCCGCGCGAGCGCGTCCTCGACGAACCCGTCGATCATGGCGGCCATCAGCTGGCGTTTCGAGCCGAAATGATAGTGTACGTTCGCCCGCGTGATGCCGAGTGCCGCCGCGATATCGCCGAAGCTGAATCCCTCGTAGCCGCCCCGCATGTACAGCTCCTGCGCGAGGCCGCGGATGTGCTCGCGCATCGGCGCGGTCGGTTCGGCTTTGGTCAGCATGGCGTCCGATAGCACGCCGCCAACAAGGAAACAGGGTAGATGATGAAAAGCGGTCTGGCTGGCGTGTTTCCCGTGTTGCCGACGCCGTTCGCCCCCGACGGCGCGCCCGATACGCAGGCCTTGCTGCGGCTGGTCGATTTCGCCATTGAATCCGGCGCCGACGGGGTGGTGTTTCCCGGCATGGCCAGCGAAGTGGAGACATTGAGCCCTGCCGAGCGCGCCTCCCTCGTGGCCCAGGTGGGCGGGCGCGTCGGCGGACGGGTTCCCTTCATCGTCGGCGCCAGCGACCCCGATCCCGCGTTTGCCGCGGCGCGCGTGCGCGAGGGGTCGGCGCATGGCGCCGCGGCCGCGATGATCATGGCGCCCGGGCGGGCGGGGAGGGATGCCGAGGCCCAGACCGCGTATTTCGCGGCCGTCGCCGCGCAGTCCGATCTGCCGATCATGCTGCAGAACGCGCCTGCTCCCAACGGGGCCGAATTGCCGGCATCCATGCTCGCCGACATCGTCAGGGCCGTATCCGCGATCCGCTTCGTCAAGGAGGAGACGATGCCCTGCGGCCAGCATGTCTCGCAAATCATGCGTGGCTGCGGCTCCCACGTCGATGCCGTGTTCGGGGGCGCCGGCGCCCGCTATGTGGTGGACGAGTTGGCGCGCGGAGCGGCCGGAACCATGCCGGCGCTGGAATTGGTGGATGTTCACGTCCGGCTGTACCGCGCATGGCAAGCCGGCGATGTGCCGCTGGCGCGCCAGCTGTACAATCTCAGCCTGCCGTTGCTGACGTTCCAGGCGGTGTTCCGGGTGCGCGCGACCAAGGAGGTTCTCCGGCGCCGGGGCAAGCTGACCAATGTTTCCGCCAGGGCGGCCGGGCCGGTGCTCGACGCCGACGATGCGCGCGAGTTGACTTCACTCCTCGCCGATGCCGACCGTGCCGGCCTGTTCACGGCGGATCGCCCGGATTTGGCCGCGTGAGCGCGCTCGACGCGATCCGAAAGGTCGAAACCTTCGTCATCTCCATCCCGCGCGAGATACCCTATCTCGGCCCGCTGCGGCCTGCCGAAACTGTCAATAGCCGCGGCTATTTCGTCCGCCAGGGAAATGGCACCATCTATCCCAGCTCCGACATGTCGGTGCTCATCAAGATCACAGCCGAGAGCGGCCTGATCGGCTGGGGCGAGACCTACGGCGTGGCGGCGCCAGAAGCCGTCACGTCGATCATCGATGAACTGCTGAGCCCGGTCCTGATCGGCCGCGATCCGGCGGCGCCTCGGATCATCCATGAGGATCTTTACGACCTGATGCGCGTGCGCGGCTTCTTCGGAGGCTACTACCTCGACGCGTTGGCCGGCGTGGACATCGCCATATGGGACCTGCTGGGCAAGCTGCTGCGGGTGCCGCTGTCCACGTTGCTGGGCGGGCGCCGGCGCGACGTTCTGCCGGCCTATGTCTCGGGCCTGCCCAAGGCCACGCTGCGGGAGCGTTGCGATCTGGCCGTCGCGTGGGTCGCACGCGGCTATCGCGCGGTGAAGTTCGCGGCGGTGGTGTCCGACGAGGGAGTCGTGCGCGAGATGGCGGCCTTGCGGGAGGCCGTGGGTTCGGATGTGCGGATCATGGCCGACCTGCACTGGAAGTATTCGGCGCCGGACGCGATCAGGCTGATCCGCAGGCTCGCCGAATACGACCTGGCCTTTGCCGAGGCGCCCTGCCAGCCGGAGGATTTGGAGGGCCAGGCCGCCGTGGCCCGTGCCGGCGTGGCGCCGGTGGCATTGGGTGAGGAATTGCGCACCGCGTTCGAATACCGGCCGCGTTTCGAGGCGCGGGCCATGGGCGTGATCCAGCCGGAGATCGGCCACACCGGCGTGGTCGAATTCATGCAGATATGCGACATGGCGCGCACCTTCCACGTCCCGGTCATGCCGCACGCCTCGATCAGCTGCGGGATCTTCATGGCGGCCAGCCTGCACGCGGCGTCCACCCTGCAAAACATGCCGTTTCACGAATATCAGCACTCGATTTTCGACAAGAACCTGGCGCTGGTGACGGGAGACATGGCATGCGGGAATGGCGGCTATACGGTGCCATCGGGTCCCGGGCTCGGTGTCGAGCCAAGGGACGAGATGTTCCAATATGTCCGCAGCCGCACCCTGGCCGGGTCGTGAGCGATTTTCGGGCGTAGCCCGAGGCAATCCCTTGCGGGTGCTCGGCGTTGTCGCGTTCGGGAAAGCCGGGTGGAGAGACAAATCGTTGATCGGATTTCGGCACGAATAGCACGGACCTCGTCACGTCCGGCGGTTTGGTGGGGCACGCTGGTCTGTGTGTGCATGGCCTTGCTGGCCCCACTGACGCTGGTGGATGTGCCGCCGCTGCTGGATTATCCGAACCATCTCGCGCGCGCCTACGCGCTGGCGCTCGGCGCGGCCGATCCCGCACTCTCGCGCATGATCGCGCCACATTGGACGATCATCCCCAATCTTGCGATCGACGCCGTGCTGCCGGCGATGCTGAAGATCTGGCCGGTGCATGTCGCGGGGCGGCTGCTGCTGGGCGTCATCCTGGTGTTGCCCTTGCTGGGATGTGCCGCGCTGAGCCGGGCGGTGCTGGGGCGGCGCACCTATTGGTCGCTCGCCTCGGGGCTGGTCGCTTACAACGAACTGTTTCTGCTGGGCTTCATGAATTTCCAGCTGTCCGTCGGACTTGCCCTGCTGTTCGCCGCGCTGTGGGCCGTCTGGCGCAAGACGCGGCCGTTTGCGACGACCTCGATCGGCATGGCGGCGGCGGCGGCTTTGTTCGCGTGTCATCTGATGGGGCTGTTTTTCTACCTTCTGCTCGTTGCCTGCATCGAGGTGACGCCGGCGTGGGACGCCGTTCGGCGCCGTGTCTCGCCCATGCGGGAAGTGCGGATCGCCGCGATGCGGCTGCTGCCTCTGCTGCCGGTGCCGGTCGTGCTGTATGTGCTGTCCCCGCTGGGGCATGAGGCGCCCGAGATCGGCTGGTGGACCATCCGTTACAAGATGGTGCATGTCGCGACGGTCTTCGTGAATTACGATGGCGTGGTGGACGGGCTGACGGCCGCGCTGTTCGCGGGCTTCATGGTCACCTGCGCCGCGACCGGGCGCCTGCGGCTGCCGTTCGCGGGGGCGCTTTGCCTGGCGATGGCGGCGGCGCTGTATCTGGTGTCGCCGTTCAGCTTCAAAGGCACCAGCTTCCTCGACGTGCGTTTCGCGGCGATGTTCGGCTTTGCGATGTTCGGGCTGGCAACACCTCTTCTTCCGGCCCGCGCGGCGAGCCTCGCGGTGCTGGCGGTCCTGGGGGTGTTCGCCGCCCGCACGCTGGTGGTGGCCGAAATCTGGCGCCGTCATGGCGCCGAACTCACGGAGTTGCGCGAGGCGATCGCCCCGGTGCGGCCGGGCGCGCGCGTGCTGCTGGCCACGGTGGCCGAGAGCGACGCGCCGGATTACTGGCGGCACGCGCGCGGGCAAAGATTGTCGGACGGCACGCGGACCGATCTGCATGTGGCGGCCCTGCTGCTGATCGAGCGGCATGCGTTCTGGCCGTTCCTGTTCGCCGAGCCCTCGCAGCAGCCGATTCGCCTCCTGCCACCGTTCGATGCGCTGGCGGCGGCGACGCGCAACGCGCCCAATGCCCGGCAACTGAACGGCAGGGCCCCGGCCGCCGAGGACGCGGCGGTGTTCCCGCTCGGGGCGGACTGGGCGTGCTGCTACGACAACGTGCTGCTGCTGCATGCGGGCGCCCTGCCCGGCTTCACCGATCCGCGCCTGACGCTGCTGCGGAGCACCGACTACGCGGCACTTTATGGCGTGCGGGAGACCGGGCCGACCGTGGCGAGGCTGGCGGCCCCGAACACCGCGCCATATGCTCCCTCCATCGAATAAGAAACGGAGGAAACCGCCATGCTGAACCGGACAAGTCGCGCGCTTGCCGCCCTGATGCTGCCCGCGACGCTGGCCGCGACGCTGGCCGGGGCGACCCGCGCTCACGCCTATGACGGCTATCATCTGCAATCCGTGCTGAACGTTCCCAGCAAGGGGCTCGCGTGGGACTACGTGACGATGGACGCGGCGACCGGCCGCGTGTTCGTGGGTCACCGCAAGGAGGGCCTTCAGGTGTTCGACATGAACGCCGGCAAGATGATCGCGACGCTCGACAAGACCGAGGGCTCCAACGCCGCGACCCTGATGGCGGAATTCGACCTTGGCGTGTCCAACAACGACAACGGCACGCTGACACCATTCAAACTGTCCACTCTGGCCATCTCGGCCCCGATCAAGCTCGGCGAGGAGGTCGACACCAGCCACTACGACGGCTTCACCAAGCGGCTGCTGGTGAACATGGCGGCCACTGGCGATGGTTCCGACGTGATCGTGCTCGAGGCGCCGACGCTGAAGGTGCTGGGCAAGATCCGGCTGCCCTCGACCAAGCTCGAGGGCGGTGTGGCGGACGGGAAGGGCATGTTCTATCTCGCCGCGCGCGACCGCAACACGGTGTTCACCATCGACCCGGTGGCGATGAAGGTGACGGCCGAGCGCAAGATCGAGGGCTGCGAGCAGGCCAACTCCGTGGACATGGATACGGCGAACAACCGGATTTTCGTGGCCTGCCGGGGCAAGGCGAACGCCGTGGCGCCAGTGTTGGCGGTGATGGACGCAGCCAGCGGAAAGGTCGTGTTCACCGGCGAGATCGGCCGCGGCAATGACGGCCTGGTGTATGACGGCGCGGCCAGGCGCATCATCACCATGAATGGCGTGGACGCGGCGATGGTCGTGTTCGAGCAAGTGGATGCGGACCATTACAAGATGGTCGAGGCGCTTGGCACGCGGCCCGGCGCGCGTTCATTCGGATATGACCCGAAGACACGGCGGGTTTACACGGCGGTGGCGGAAGGGGCGGCGGATGCGTCCAAGCGGATATTGACTTCGGTGTCGCCGTTCTATGCCAACACGTTCACGCCCGACACGTTCGCGGTGCTGACCTACGCGCCGAAGTAGCGAGAGCCTTGCGTCCCTCTCCTGTCGCGGGAGGGGGACGGCGCGAAAACGCCACCCTCGCGGTGCTCGCGATGGTGGCGTTTCGCATCGTGCGATGGAGCGAGTTACTCCTCCGGCTGCGGGACGCCCTCGGGGTCGAACATCTCCTCGGCCTCGACCTCGTCGTCATCGTCGTCCTGGGCGCCGACCCGCTCGCCGCGCGCCTGGCGCTCGGCTTCCTCGACGCTGCGCGCGACGTTGACCGTCATGTTCAGCGTGACTTCAGGGTGCAGCACCACACGCACCGGGTTGAGGCCCAACGTCTTGATCGGATGGTTCAGGATCACCTGGCTGCGGTTGATGGTGAGACCACCGACCGTGCTGGCGTCCGAGATGTCGCGCGGGGTGACGGACCCATACAGGGCACCGCTCTCGCCGGCTTGGCGGATGATGGTGACCGACATGCCGTGCATGCGCTCGGCCAGGCGTTCCGCTTCCTCGCGGCGCCTGATGTTCAGCGCCACGAGTTGCACACGCTGTTCCTCGAACTGGGCGAGGTTCGCCTTGCTCGCGCGGATCGCCTTCTTTTGCGGCAGAAGGAAGTTGCGGGCGAAGCCCGGCTTTACCTTTACCACTTCGCCCATCTGCCCAAGCTTTTCCACTCGTTGCAGGAGAATCAATTCAACGGCGGCCATGTGCGTGCCCCCTTCAGCTCAGGATGTAGGGAAGGAGTGCGAGGAAGCGGGCACGCTTGATGGCGTTGGCCAGCTCGCGCTGCTTCTTGGCCGAGACGGCCGTGATGCGGCTCGGCACGATCTTGCCGCGCTCGCTCAGGAAGCGCGACAGCAGCCGCACGTCCTTGTAGTCGATCTTGGGCGCGTTCGGGCCCGAGAACGGGCACGACTTGCGGCGGCGATAGAACGGACGGCGCGCGGCGGCCGCGGCCGCCCCTGCTCCACCGGCACCACCACCGCCACGGCGATCGCCGCCGGCGTTGTCAGAATCGCTCATGCGTCGTCTCCCATGTCACGGCCACCGCGGAAATCGTCGCGCGGCACCTCGTCGCGGGCGCGGAATTCCTCGCGGTCGTCGAAGCCGCGCTTGCGGCCGCTCTCGAAGCGCCCGGCGGGCTTGGGCCCGCGAAAGCCACGCTCGCGATCGTCGGATTTACGGCTGAGGATGGCGCTCGGCGCTTCCTCGATCGCATCGACCCGGATGGTCATAAAGCGCAGGATGTCTTCGTTGAGGCGCAGCTGGCGCTCCATCTCGTTGAGCGAGGTGGCGCCGGCGTTGAGGCCGAGCAGCATGTAGTGGCCCTTCCGGTTCTTCTTGATCCGGTAGGAGAGGCCGCGCAGGCCCCAATACTCGCGCTTCTCGATGGTGCTGCCTTCCCCGTCGCCCTCGAACTGGGCGGCGATGGTGTCGGCGACAGCCTCGACCTGCTGTTGAGTGACATCGTTGCGTGCGATCAGCACGCATTCATAGAGCGGCATGTGGGCTCCCTTCGGTTGCATCAGCCCCGGGCCTGGATCGGGCCCACGCGAGGATCGCGTGCGGACATAGCCGGAGGAAGCCGTCTCCCCCGGCAGGGAAGCGGCGGGTTATACAGGCAACGCGCCCGAAGGCAAGCGGATGGGGGGTCATGGTTCGCGTCTTTCATGGAGCAATCCAATCCGCCACGCCGTTCGGCTGTTTCAGCTATGGTTCTCCCCATCGTCCACGTCGCGCAGGGGAAAATTTCGGTCATGCACACATTGTCTCTCAAATCGGCGGCTCTCGGCATTGCCGTGCTCGTCGCGACCGGCCGCCCCGCCGAGGCGGAGTTGCTGGTGCGTCACGACCTGCCGGTGGCGGTGGCGCTGACGATCGCGATGGCGGCGGTGGAAAGCTGTGTCGCCAAGGGCTACCCGGAATCGGCCGTGGTGGTCGATCGCGCCGGCGAGACCATCGTGGCGATCCGCGGCGACAATGCCGGGCCGCACACGATGGAGAACGCGCGGCGCAAGGCCTACACGGCGATGAGCTTCAGGGTTTCGACCACCGACTATGCCAAGCGCTTCGCCGACAATAACCCGGTGGTCAGGCAGCAGGTGACGCTGCCGAACGTGATCGCCATTTCGGGCGGGCTGCCGATCAAGGTGGGCGACGAGGTGATCGGGGGCGTGGGCGCGTCGGGCTCGCCGGGGGTGGACGAGCCCTGCGTGCAGGCGGGGCTGGACAAGGCGGCGGGGCAGTTGCGGTAACGGGTGAGGGCGCGCAACGCGGCCCCGGCAAGGGGTGCCGCGGTTGCCGGGACTCCGCCAATCGCGGCATGGCACGTCAGGCTGGCGGGGTGGGTGGCGCAATGGACACGACTGGGACAACGCGGCGCTGGGCGCTGCTGGCCGAACGCCGGCTGTGGTTCATGGCGGCGTTCGGCTTCATCGCCGGGCTGCCGCTGCCGCTGTCGAGCTTCACGCTGCGGCAATGGCTGACCGAGGGCCATGTGTCGCTCGGCGCCATCGGGCTCACCGCCAATATCGGCCTCGCCTACACGCTGAAATTCCTCTGGTCGCCGCTGCTGGACCAGATGCGGCCGCCGCTCGGGCTGCACCGCTTCGGGCGGCGGCGCGGCTGGCTGCTGATGATCCAGCCGGGGCTGGTGCTGGGCTGCGTGTGGCTCGCGCTGTCCGATGCCGGAGCCGCGCCAATCATGGCCATCGCGGCGGCGGCGGCGATCGCGTTCTGCTCGGCGAGCCAGGACATCGTGGTCGATGCGTGGCGGATCGAAACGTTCCCGCCCCACCTCCAGGCCGCCGGCATGGCGACCTATGTGTGGGGCTACCGCGTGGCGCTGCTGGTGTCGGGTGCCGGCGTCATCAAGTCGGCCGACCTGATCGGCTGGCACGGGGCGCTCGGCATCGTGGCCGCGCTGCTCGCCTGCGGTATCGTGCTGACCCTGGCCGCGCCCGAGCCGCCGTTGCGCGCGGTGCCGCCCGTTGTGGCGGGGCTGGTGGCACGGGTGGTGGCGGGCGTGGTCGAGCCGTTGCGCGAGTTCGTCTCGCGGCCGGGCAGCGGGCTGGTGCTGGCCTACATCCTGCTCTTTTACCTCGGCGAGGTGATGGCGGGCGTGATGCTGGCGCCGTTCTACCGTTCGCTCGGCTTCGACCGGGGCGCGGTGGCTGCGGCCACCGGCCCGTATTCGCTGGCCGCGACCATCGTGGGCATCGCCGGCGGCGTGTGGCTGATCGCGCGGATCGGGCTGGCGCGGGCGCTGATCTCCACCGGCTTCCTGCAGATGATCGCCATGGCGATGTATGTGTGGCTGGCCTATTCGGCCGGCGACCACGCGGTGCTGTATGCGACGGTGGTGGTCGAGGCCTTTGCCCAAGGCCTCGCGAGCGCCGCCTTCGTCACCTATTTGTCGGGCCTGTGCGCGGCGGCCTACACCGCGACCCATTACGCGCTTCTGTCGTCGCTCGCATCGGTCGCCTCCCACACGGTGGGCGGACTGTCGGGGTTCGTGGCGGAGGCGCTGGGGTGGAAGCTGTTCTACGTGTTCTCGATGCTGGCATCGCTGCCGGCGATGGGTGTCATGCTGGTGATGCTGCGGCGGGTGCCGCCAGTGGAGAGGAACGCGCAGCCGCAATGAAGGCGCGAATCAGCGCCGGGGATTTCACGCCGGGAGCGCTCTCGACGCCAGATGAGACGTCCACCGCCGTAGCCCCGCTGGCCGCGATCGCGGCGGCCACGTTGTCAGGGCGCAGGCCGCCGGCCAACAGCCAGGGTTTCGGCGCACGCCAGCCGGCGAGCAACGACCAGTCCATGACCGCCGCATTGCCGCCGGGCCTCGTGGCGCCGGCGGGTGGGCGGGGCTCGATGACGAAACCGTCCTCGCCCGCATCCGCCGGCAGGTCGGCGGCGACGGTCACATGCACGCTGCGCCACACGGGCACGCCGAACCGCGCGCGGATATCCGCCAAGCGTGCCGCAGGGGCGTAAATCTGCAGCACGTCGAGCTTCACGGCCCGCAGCGTGTCGGCGAGGGCGGAGTCCGCTGGGTCCACGAACAGGCCGACGCGCAACGGCGTCGGCGGCAGGCCGGAAACGAGACTGGCGGCCTGCGCCGGGGTCACATGGCGGGGGGATCGGTCGAAGAAATTCAAGCCAATCCAGCCGGCCCCGCCAGCCAACGCGGCTTCGACGCCGGCCGCGTCGTTCAGGCCGCAAATTTTGACGCCGATCATTTGCGTCGGGTCAGGAATCCGTAAGCGCCGGCAGGCGCGCGGTGACGGAGGCGGTCGGCACCGCGAGGCGCGCCTGCAACTCGCGCACCTGCCTGTCGAGCATCCGCGTCTCGCGCTCGGCGAGGCGGGCGCGGCCACCGGCTGCGATGGCGGCAAACCACAACATGGCGGCGCCGATGATGAACGAGGCCGCCATCGCCACGAGGATGGCGATCGAGAGCGGCAGCTCGATGGCGAAATCAGTCGGCCAGATGCCGAGGCGCACCGGTTGCGGATTGGACAGGGCGAACAGCACCAGCAGAAACAGCAAGGGGGCTGCGAGCAGAACGCGGATCATGGCGGATGCTCCTTCAGGCAGTCTTTACTGGGGCGGTATTCACTGGGGCGGTATTCACTGGGGCGGTCTTGGCGGATCGCGACGGCTTGCCCTTGTTGACGCGCTCGCGCAACTCCTTGCCAGCCTTGAAGAAGGGGACTGCCTTCTCGTCCACCGGAACGGCCTCACCAGTGCGCGGGTTGCGCCCTGTGCGGGCATCGCGCCGCTTGACGGTGAAGGCGCCGAAGCCACGCAGTTCCACGCGCTCGCCCCGGGCCAAGGCCGCCGTGATCTCGCTGAAGATGGTGCCGACGATAATCTCGACATCGCGGTTGGAGAGATGCGCGTTGGCCGCCGACAACTCCCCAATCAGTTCGGACTTGGTCATCGGCTTTCCTGATTCTTGACCAGAAAAGGCTGCCAGATCGCCTCCGAAGCGTCAAGCTTAACCCCTTGACCGGATAGGGTTTTCAAACCAGGCGTCAAAACGCCGGCGCGACGCCCCTCACTCAGATTTTTTTCCGCCAGCCGCGCTTTGACAAAAAGCGAGAGACAGAGCCGGGGCCGAGTCGAATGACCCGGCCCTTTGCCCCGCCCCTCCCCTCGCGGGGGGAGGCCAGATGTCTGGTATCAGCTGTCGCCTTGCGCCTGCTGGTTCCGGCGGCGGATGGCCGCCCCCAGGATGTCTCCCAGCGACGCTCCGCTGTCCGAAGTGCCGTATTCGGCGATCGCCTGCTTGTCCTCCTCGATCTCCTTGCCCTTGATGGTGAGCTGGAGCTTGCGGGCGGCGCGATCGACACCGGTGATGCGGGCATCGACCTTCTCGCCGATGGCGAAGCGCTCTGGGCGCTGGTCGCCCTTGTCGCGCGCCAGTTCAGCACGGCGGATGAAGCCGGTGAGGACTTCGTCCACCTTCACCTCGATGCCGTTGGCCTGCACCGCGGTGACCACGCAGGTGACGATGTCGCCCTTGTGGACGCGATCCAGCACGCTCGCCGCCGGGTCGTCCAGCAGCTGCTTGATGCCGAGGCTGATGCGTTCCTTCTCGACGTCCACGTCGAGAACCTTCGCCTTGACGATCTGGCCCTTCTCGAACTTGGTCATCGCCAGCTCGCCTGGGTCGTCCCATGACAGATCGGACATGTGGATCATGCCGTCGATCTCCGCGCCGATGCCGATGAACAGGCCGAACTCGGTGATGTTGCGGATCTCGCCCTCGACCGTGCTGCCAACCGGATGCTCGTCGATGAACTGCTCCCACGGATTGCGTTGGACCTGCTTGAGGCCGAGCGAAATCCGGCGCTTGGAGCTGTCCACGTCCAGCACCATGACCTCGACTTCCTGGCTGGTCGCCACGATCTTGCCGGGGTGGACGTTCTTCTTGGTCCAGCTCATCTCG
>JANXTF010000030.1 GCA_025352565.1 Rhodospirillales bacterium
CCGCCGAGCGCCGGGGCGGCGCTGGCCGGCGCCACGATCCTCGCCAACCTCTCCGGTAGCCCGATCACGATCGGCCGGGCCGACACCCGCCGTCTGCTGTGCCAATCGGCCTCCGCCCGCTGCCTTGCCGCCTATATCTACGCCGCCGCCGGCAGCGGAGAGAGCACCACCGATGTCGCCTGGGACGGTCAGGTGATGGTGTTCGAGAACGGCGTATGCCGCGCCGAGGCGGACCGCTTTCCCGAAGCGGCGCAGATGGCAGTAGCCGACATCGACCTAGACCTGTTGCGGCAGGAGCGGATGCGGATGGGCACCTTCGACGACAACCGCCGCACCCACGCCGCCCGTATTGACGCGTTCCGCCGCGTGGCCTTCCGGCTCGATCCACCGGCAGGCGACATCGGGTTGGAGCGCCACGTCGAGCGTTTCCCGTTCGTGCCGGCCGATCCCGTGCGGCTCGAACAGGATTGCTACGAAGCCTATAATATTCAGGTCGCAGGTCTCGTGCAGAGGCTTCGCACGACTGGTATCAAGCGCGTTGTGATCGGCGTTTCCGGCGGGCTCGATTCCACCCACGCGCTGATCGTGGCCGCCCGCGCGTTCGATAGCCTGAAGTTGCCGCGCGAAAATATCCTGGCGTTCACCCTCCCCGGCTTCGCCACCAGCGATTTCACCAAGGGCAACGCCTGGCGCCTGATGGACAGGATCGGTGCTACCGCACGCGAACTCGATATCCGTCCCGCCGCGACCCAGATGCTCGGCGACCTCCAACACTCGTTCAGTCGCGGCGAGAAACTGTATGATATCACTTTTGAGAACGTGCAGGCCGGACTGCGGACCGACTACCTGTTCCGGCTAGCCAATCAGCACGACGCTTTCGTTCTCGGGACCGGCGATTTGTCGGAGTTGGCGCTGGGTTGGTGCACCTACGGGGTGGGCGACCAGATGTCGCATTACAACGTCAACTCGGGCGTTCCCAAGACGCTGATCCAGCACCTGCTTCGCTGGGTGATCACCTCGAGGCAATTTTCCGACGAGGTCGCGACCACGCTCGACGCCATTCTGGCCACGGAGATTTCGCCCGAGTTGGTGCCGGTCGAACCGGGCGCCCCGCCGCAGAGCACGGAAGCAAAGATCGGCCCCTACGAGTTGCAGGATTTCAACCTGTTCTACACGCTGCGATACGGCTTCCGCCCCTCCAAGATCGCCTTCCTCGCGCTGCACGCCTGGAGGAACGCCGATGAAGGTTTGTGGCCGCCAGGCTTCCCGGTCGAACGGAGGCGCGAATACGCCCTGCCCGCGATCCGCCATTGGCTCGAACTGTTCCTGCGCCGGTTCTTCGCGTTCAGCCAATTCAAGCGCTCTGCCATGCCCAACGGGCCCAAGGTTTCTGCCGGCGGATCGCTGTCCCCGCGCGGCGACTGGCGCGCGCCGTCCGACGGAAACGCGACGGCGTGGCTTGCGGAACTAGACCGGGTGCCGCTCGATTAACTCGCAATGACGATCCGGCCGATCACTCGCGCCGAACTGCCAGTCGCAACGGTGGAGCTCGCGCGCTATCTGCTGGGCAAGATCATCGTGCGTGAGTTGCCGGAGGGCGAAGCTAGCGGTCGCGTGGTCGAAACCGAGGCCTATCCGCCCGGTGATGCCGCCTTGCACGCCTATCGCGGCATCACGGCGCGCAACCGATCGTTGTTCAAGCAGCACGGCCACGCCTACGTGTATCTCTGCTACGGCGTCTCGCAAATGCTCAATGTCAGCAGCGAGGCCGACGGGATCGGCGCCGGGGTGCTGTTTCGAGCCATTGAACCACTGGTTGGCGTGGCGCACATGATGGCACGCCGTGGAACGACGCGTCTGCTGGACGTGGCGCGAGGTCCGGGACGGCTGACCCAGGCGCTCGGCATTGCACGGCCACTCGATGGGCTCGATCTTTGCGAAGCTGACCGATTTACCTCGCTACCGACGACACCTGTGCCAGCGAGATCGGGATCAGCGAGATCGGGATCAGCACGCGGATAGGGATCACGCGCGACGCCGACCGGCCACTACGCTTTTTCGTCAGCGGCAACCGCCATGTCAGCGGGCCCGGCAAGCTGAACCGGTAAGTTCAGCTTTCAACCCTCGGGGGGCACAGGCGAAATCGGAATGTCCCGGTCTTCGAGCAAAGGTTGATCCAAACTTCCGTTCGGTTGGCTATCGTCCTCGCCCTGATCGTTGTTCTGGTCGTTGTTGTGATCGTTATTCTGGTCGGCATCGCCCCGCTCATTCCCCGCCTCGTTGCTGAAGCGGCGCGGCTGATGGCCGTTGCCCTGGTAATTGTTGGGCTGGCCACCGGATTGGCTGGCTTGGCTCTGGGCCTGTTGTTGCTGCGCCTGCTGCATGGCGTTCAGGATACGAAAGTAATGTTCCGCATGCTGGAAGTAGCTCTCCGCCATCACCCGGTCACCCGAGCCGGAAGCGTCGCGCCCGAGTTGCAGATACTTCTCGAATAATTGCTGGGCCGTGCCGCGAATTCGTAGATCGGGGCCGCTGCTGTCGAACACATGGTTGCGGTTCATCGGAATATTGGCAGCCGTGGAATGATGGCGAATCGCGCCACCGCCCCCGCCACCGCCTCCACCGCCGCCCTGGCCGCCACCGCGATTGTTGCGGCCGCGCATACGTTTTATGTTCATGCGAAATCTTGCTTCATACGAATGCCGTCCGTTACATGTGTGCGGATCGCAAGGGTCGGCCCATACACTTGATCAAACGCAGGGATTGGGCCGAAGCACCGAAGCAAGCCCAAGTTTTGGCTCGCCTAACCGCAAGAGTAATCTACCCTCCCTTGCCCGTCATGCCAAACGCTTTTTTCCACCAGGGCTGAGCACGATGGCTCGCAAGTGTCCGCCCAGGTCGGGCCGTATCGCCTCGACCCGCATTCCAGCCTGTTCAGCGAGTGTGCCCACCGCTGCCGCTTGGCCTGCCCCAAGCTCCAGGAACGCCCTGCCACCGGGCACCAGCAACGCCGGTAATCGTTCCAAAATCGCGCGATACGCATCGAGGCCGTCGCTGCCGCCATCGAGCGCCAGGCGTGGCTCATGCCGGGCCACCTCTGGCATGAGGCCGGCTATATCTCCGGTTTCGATATACGGCGGATTGGACATCACGAGGTCAAAGCGGCCGGCCAGCGCATCGCCCCACCGTCCCACTAGCAACGCGGCCCGGCCCGCCAAACCGCACTCCCTCGCGTTCATCAATGCCACCAACGCAGCATCCTGGGAGATATCAACACCCACGCCGGCAGCTTCCGTGAACTCGCTCAACGCTGCGAGCAGAAGGCAGCCGGAGCCGGTGCCGAGATCAAGTATGCGTCTTACCCGACCCCGGTCTGGAAATGCCTCCAACGCCGCCTCAATCAATGTCTCGCTGTCGGCGCGCGGGATCAGGGTCGCCGGTGTGACAGCGAGGTCCAGTGTCCAGAACCCCTGACGCCCGAGGATGTAGGCCATCGGTTCGTGGGCCACGCGGCGCGCAAGTAAAGCCTCCAGGCCATCGGCCTCGATCGCCTGGTCCCTATCAACCAATGACGATGGCGGCCGGTCCAAGGCATGGGCCAGCAACAGCCGCGCCTCATGCTGGGCGCCGTCGATACCGGCCTCTACCAGTGCCTCGACCGTCCGGCGCAGGGCGGCGCCGACGGTTTCCCTCATTCCTCGGCGGCGAGCCGGGCCGCCTGGTCCTCGGCCGTCAGGGCGTCCACAAACTCGTCCAGTTCACCGGTCATCACCCGCTCGATCGCATACAGCGTCTTGCCGATCCGATGGTCCGACACACGCCCTTGCGGGAAGTTGTACGTGCGGATGCGCTCGCTGCGGTCGCCGGTGCCGACCTGGGAGCGGCGATCGGCAGCGCGGGTCGCGTGCAGCATCGTCCGCTGCTTCTCGTAGATGCGGGCGCGCAGGATCTTCATCGCTTTCGCCTTGTTCTTGTGCTGGCTGCGCTCCTCCTGCATCGCCACCACAGTGCCGGTCGGCAGATGGGTAATCCGCACGGCACTCTCGGTTTTGTTGACGTGCTGCCCGCCCGCGCCGGACGCGCGGTAGACGTCGATGCGAAGGTCGCCCTCGTCGATCTCCACATCCACCTCCTCGGCCTCGGGCAGCACGGCCACGGTCACCGTGGAGGTGTGAATGCGGCCCTGGCTTTCGGTGGCGGGAACACGCTGGACGCGATGGACGCCGGATTCGTATTTGAAGCGGGCGAACACCGAGCGGCCGGTGATCTCCGCGATGCCGCCCTTCATGCCGCCGAGGCCGGTATCGTCGTATTCCATCACCTCGAACCGCCAGCCATGCAGGCCGGCGAATTTTTGATACATCGCGAACAGCTCGGCCGCGAACAACGCGGCCTCGTCGCCGCCGGCGGCGGGACGGATTTCCAGGATGGCGGAACGCGCATCCGCCTCGTCCCTGGGGAGCAGCGCCAACCGGATCGAGTGCTGCAACCCGGGGATCAGATCCTTGAGGGCGAACAGCTCGCTCTCGGCCAACTCGCGCATCTCGGGGTCGGCCAGCATGGCACGCGCCTCGGCCGCGCTCTGCTCCGCGGCACGCAGCTCGTCCACGCGCGCGACCACCGGCTCGATCTCGGCGAGCTCCTTGCTGGCCTTGACGAACGCCTCGCCGCCGAGATCGGTGCTGAGCAGCGCGCGCAACTCCTCGGCGCGGGCGACGATCTTGTCGAGCTTCCAGTCGAGGCTCATCGCAGGTGCGCCGCCACCTCCGTAAGGGGCACCTCGGCCTGGGTGCCGCTGTCGAGGTTCTTCACCTGGGCCACGCCGCGGCCCACCTCGGCCTCGCCGAGAATGACGGCGGCGCGGGCGCCGGTCTTGCTGGCGCGCTCCATGCGGCGCTTGAGATTGCCGCGATAGCCGATCTCGGCGCGCAGGCCCGCATGCCGCAGCGATTGCAGCACTTCCAGCGCCGCCGCCTCGGCCACATCGCCCACCGGGATCACCGCGATGCCGCGCGGGACGGGACGGTCATCGGCGAGCAGCATCGACAGCCGCTCGATGCCGGCCGCCCAGCCGACGGCCGGGGTGGGCGGGCCGCCCATTTCCTCGACCAGCCCGTCATACCGCCCGCCGGCCATGACGGTGCCTTGCGCGCCGAGGCGGGAGGTCACGAACTCGAAGGCGGTGTGGCTGTAGTAGTCGAGCCCGCGCACGATGCGGGGGTTCTCGCGGAACGGCACGCCGAAGCGCGCGAGATAGTCCTTCAGCCGGGTATAGAACGCGGCGGCGGCCTCGGTCAGATACGGCGCGATGGTGGGCGCATGGGCCACCAGGCGACGGTCGGCGTCGTCCTTGCTGTCGAGGATACGCATGGGGTTGTGGTCCAGCCGGTGCTGGCTCTCCTGGCTGAGGCCCACGCGATGTTCCGAGAAATAGGCCACGAGGGCCGCGCGGTAGGCGTCGCGGCTGTCGCGGTCGCCCAGCGTGTTCACCTCCAGCACCACCCCGTCCGCGATACCCAGCGCCGTCAGGATATCCCAGCCGCAGGCGATCACCTCGGCATCCGCCAGGGGCTCGGACGGGCCGATCAGCTCGCAGCCGATCTGGTGGAACTGCCGGTAGCGGCCTTTCTGCGGGCGCTCGTAGCGGAACATCGGGCCGGCGTAGAACACCTTCTGCGGCAAGGACTGTGTGAGGCCGTTGCTGACCAGCGCGCGGCAAACGCCGGCGGTGCCCTCCGGCCGCAAGGTCACGTCCTCGCCGCCGCGATCGACGAAGCTGTACATCTCCTTGGTCACCACATCGGACGTGTCCCCCAGCGTGCGGGCGAACACGCGGGTGTCCTCGAAGATCGGCGTTGCCCACTGGTCGAAGCCATAGGTCGCCGCCACGTGCCGCGCGGTGTCGATCACATGGAGGTGGCGGCGGTGATCGTCGCCGATGAGGTCGCTTGTACCGCGGACGGGTTGGAGAGCGTTCACGGATAATTCCTTGATTCGAAATATACATACGCGGCCATCGCGAGGGGCGAAGCGACGTGGCGACCCAGGGCGACGGCACGGACAGCGATGCGCCCCTGGTTGCCAGGTCGCCGAGCGGCGCCTCGCAATGACGAAAGTGCGGAAGCCTACGCGGCGGCTTCCAGCACCCGCGCCTTCTCGGCCTGGATTTCGGCGACCTTCTTCTCGACCAGTTCGATCACATGCTCGACCATGCCGCCGGCCGCGATCGTGTGGTCGGTCTTGCCGGCGTGGTAGATCATGTGCCGCCCGGCCCCGCCGCCGGTGACGCCGAGGTCGGTCATCAGCGCCTCACCCGGCCCGTTCACCACGCAGCCGATGATCGACAGCGTCAGCGGCGTCTCGATATGGGCCAGGCGCTGTTCGATGATGCTGACGGTCTCGATCACGTTGAAGCCCTGCCGCGCGCAGGACGGGCACGAGATGATCTTCACGCCGCGATGGCGCACGCCGAGGGTCTTCAGCATTTCCCACCCGACCAGCACCTCCTCCTCCGGCTCAGCCGATAGCGACACGCGCAGCGTGTCGCCGATGCCGGCCCACAGCAGGTTGCCGAGGCCGATCGCCGATTTGACCGTGCCGGCGCGCTTGCTGCCCGCCTCGGTGATGCCGATATGGAGCGGGCAGTCGATCTGTTCGGCGAGTTGCTGGTAGGCGGCGACGGCGAGGAACACGTCGGACGCCTTCACGCTGATCTTGAACTCGTGAAAATCATGATCTTGCAGGATTTTCGCGTGTTCGAGCGCACTTTCCACCAACGCCTCGGGGTTCGGCTCGCCGTATTTCTCCAGCAGATGCTTCTCCAGCGACCCGGCATTGACGCCGATACGCATGGAGCAGCCGTTGTTGCGCGCGGCCTGGATCACTTCGCGCACCCGCTCGGGGCTGCCAATGTTGCCGGGGTTGATGCGCAGGCAGGCGACGCCGCTCTCGGCGGCCTCGATCGCGCGACGATAATGGAAATGGATGTCGGCCACGATCGGGACGCGCACCTGGCGGACGATGTCCTTCAACGCCAAGGCACTCTCGCGGTCGGGTGCCGAGACGCGGACGATATCGACACCGGCTTTCTCGGCGCGCTGGATCTGGGCGACGGTCGCCGCGACGTCGGTGGTCAACGTGTTGGTCATGGTCTGCACCGTGATCGGCGCGTCGCCGCCGACCGGAACGGCGCCGACATGGATCTGGCGCGACTTGCGGCGCTCGATGTGCTGGTAGGGGCGATAACTGCTCATGGGAACGGGCTCATGGAGATGTGCTCATGGGGATGTGCTGGCGTAGTTTGCCCGAATGCCCCCGTCGCGCGCAAACGCGGGCTCGGAGGGGCACCCATCTCACCTGCGCGGCGCCGGCGGGACGCGGAGCGCGTCGGCGTCGAGTGGGATGTCGCGTCGCGGCAGCCCTTCGCCGCCGAGCGGCGGTGCGGGCGTGCCGTCGATCAGCAGATCGATGCGGCCGGCGTTGCCGGTGGTCAGCAGCAATTGCGGCCTGGACGGCACCGGCCAGGTCTCTCCGGCGCGCAACACGCGGCTCAGCAGGACGGCGCCCTGCTTCTCGCGCACCTGGGTCCAGACATCGAGGCGGGCGCGGATCACGATGCGGGTGCCTTCGGGTGCGGCCTCGGCGACCGGGGCGGGCGGCCCGAATTGCGGCGCGGGCTCGGGTGCGGGCCTGGGTCTGGGGGGCGCGGGAGCCTCTGCGACAAGCGGCGGCGGCGCGGCGGGGCGGGTCTCGGCGAGCGGCGCCAAGCGGGCTGGCACGTCGGCCACGGGCTCGGCCGCCGGGCGGCTATTCCCGGACATGCGATACCAGCCGATATAGGCGCCGATCATCAGCACCACGCCCAGTAGGATCAGCGCACCGGCCGGGATGCCCCGTTCGGGCACCGGGGCCGGGAACGACAGTTCGGTCTTGCGATTGACATCGGCCCCCTCGGCGCGGAAGCGGCGGGCGATCTCGTCAGGGTCGAGCCCGACCGACTTGGCGTAGGTCCGTAAGAAGCCCACGGCGTAGGCGTTGCCCGGAAGTGCTCCGACGCGGCCTTCCTCGATCGCCTGGAGGAAGGGCAGGCGGATGCGCAAATGCGCCGCGAGATCGGGCAGGTTCCAGCCCAGCCGCTCCCGCGCGGCCCGCAGATCGGAGCCCACGCGCGACGGCGACGCGAACTCGTCCTCGCCATCGGGGTCGTACGATCCGGGATCGCGGCCGGGATTGCGGTTCGAAAATCTGAATCCGCGAATACGCAAGTGAGGGGCTCCAGACCAGACATAAGGGGGGGGCGCACGGCGGACGGCTTCTAGCCCGCGCGGTCCTCAAAGCCAAATGCGACGGCGCTTCCGTTCAGTCCTTTCGCGTGAACACCTGATAGTGCCCCCATGAGGCAGCCAGTTCGTAGTGGGACCAGACTTCGGCGAACAGCGGGTGGCGGGTGAAGTAGGCGATGAAATCGAATTCCGCGCCGCACCAGGGGATGCCGGGCTGCTTGTCCACCACCACGGCGGCGGGCGGCGCGCGGGCGAAGTCCTCGGCCACGGTGCGGAACATGTAGAATTCCGGTCGGCCCATTTCCCAGATCTCGCGGTAGCGATGGCCGTTTGGCAGGCACGTCTGATAGGCGCCTTCCAGGAGCCACATGTTCATCTCGCGCAAGGTGAGATGCACGTCGGCGTAGTTGAGCGCGGGGAAGATCGGCCAGATACCGGGCGAGAGGACGAGAACCCGCTCGCCGCGCGCCTCCTCGCCCAACAGGTCGGCCAGGCCAGCCGCGTCGCTGCCGGAATATTCCAGCTCTTTCCAGGGCGCCTCGCCGTTGGACACGACATAGAGCGCGAACACGGCGACCAGCAGGCCGGCGGCGCGCACGCCGCCTTGTCGGGTTCGCGTGGCGCCCTGGACGTCCAGCCAGCGGGCGGCGAGCACGAGCCCGAGCGCCAGGCTGAACATCTCGATCGGCACGATGTGGTACGACCACCCCTTGTGCTGGGCGAGTGCCGAGGCGAGCGCCCCGAGTGCCGCCAGCGCCAGCATGCGCGGCAGAACGCCCTGGGGCCGCAGCGCCGGGCGGTAGGCAATTATCAGCGCCGGCAGCAGCACAAGCAGGACCGTCGCCATGCGCGGCAGCAGCATTACATCCCACACCGACAGGCCGCCGAGATCGACGTAGAAATCCCAGACGAGAGGGACCACCACGTCGAGATAATCCGCGAACAGCAGCGGCAGCGACGCCGCGTAGATGACCGAAACGCCGGCCATGGCCAGGATGAGGGGGTCGCGCCAAGTGCGACGCATGGCGGACGCCCAACCATGGCGGGCGCGCCCGACCAGTACCGCGATCTCGATCAGGGCGGGGACCGCGAGGAAATGCGGCTTCAGCAGGAAACACAGGGCCGCAAGGACGCCGATGGCGACGCCGCCACGCGGGCGCTCGCCATCGGCCCGGCGACAGGCGGCGAAGATGTAGGGCAGGCTGGCAACCGCCATCAGGTGCTCGCGCTGGCCGAAATCATAGCCGCCGCAGAACAGGAACAGCGCCGGCAGCGCATCCAGCAGGGCGCGTTCCGTGATCCCTTCGCGCGCGCGGTCCCGCACGCGGACCGCCAACCTCCAGGCGGCGGCGCCGAACAGGAACAGGCAGAGTTGCAGGCAGCGCACCGCGTCGAGCGGCGTGATCTGCGCCAGCAGCGCGGGTGCCAGATTGAGGACGTAGATCAATGGCGGGTTCACGTCGATCAGATCGACATACAGCCGCTCGCCATTGAGCCATCGTTCGCTGAAATTCAGCACGGCCGCCACGTCGTGGTTCATCGGCGGCGCCAGCACGATCGGCACGAACAAGAGCGCCGGCAGAAGCGCGGGCAGCAGCCGAAGAACGGCCTGGACAAGTTCACGAAGGGGAAGCAGGCGCATGTGGCCGGGATGGATGCCTCGCGGCCGTGGCGGGCGCAAGGCGATCATGGCACACAGCGCCCATGGACCCGGCGGAATATGCGGCGATGGACGCGGCAGAGGGGCGGATGTGGTGGTATCGCGCCCTTCACGCCCGCCTGCTCGACGCGGTGGGTCGCACGCAAGGCCGCGTGCTGGATGCCGGTTGCGGCACCGGCGGGTTCCTGGCGCGGCTGCACGCCGAGCGCGCCGATTGCATGGGTCTCGAATGGTCGCCCCACGCCGCCGGCCTGGCCGCGCGCAAATCCGGGGTGCCGGTGGCGTGCGGCAGCGTCGATGCGTTGCCGTTCGCCGGCGCCAGCTTCGACGCCGTGGTGAGTGCCGACGTGCTGTGCCACGCGGCCGTGACACCTCGCCTCGCTTTGGCCGAGATGGCGCGCGTGCTTCGCCCAGGCGGCCGCATCGTGATCAACATGCCGGCCTATGCTTGGCTGCACTCGGCCCATGACCACCACGTCCACAACGCGCGCCGGGTGACCGCGCCGGGTCTGCGCGCGTGGCTGGAGTGCGCGGGCTTTACCGGCGTGCGGGCCGCGTATTGGAACGGGTTGCTGCTGCCGGTGATGGCGGTACAGCGCAAGCTGCTCAATCGTGGCGCGGCTGCGTCCGACGTCGCCGCGTTTCCGCCGTGGCTCGATGCCACGCTACATACCGTCACGCGGATCGAGCGCGGATTGCCCTTGAATCTGGGCTTTGGCGGATCGGTGCTGGCCACGGCGACACGGGCGTGAGGTTGCCGCGGTTCGAGTTTGTCCCGTGATTGAGGAATTCGCCTTGGACGCACCAGAATTGCCACCGATCGGCCTCTCCGTCGTGGTTCCCGTCTATAATGGCGAGGCGACCGTCGCCCTGCTGGTGGCCGCGCTCGAGGCGCTGGCGCCGGCAGGCGGGATCGAGATCGTGCTGGTGAACGACGGCAGCCCGGACAAATCCGCCGAAATCTGCCGCGCGCTGGTCGGCACCGCGCGCGTGCCGCTCGTCTATGTCGAGCACAGCCGCAATTTCGGCGAGCACAACGCGGTGATGACCGGGCTGCGGGTGGCGCGCGGCGGGCACGTCATCACCATGGACGACGATCTCCAGAACCCGCCCGAGGAGGTGCTGAAGCTGTACGACCATGCCCGTCTCGGCGGCTGGGACGTGGTGTACACGCGCTACGTGGTGAAGGAGCATGCCGGGTGGCGCAATCTCGGCAGCCGTTTCGCCAATCACGTCGCGGATTTGCTGCTGGACAAGCCGAAGGGCCTCTATCTGTCGTCATTCCGCTGCATGTCGGCGATGGCGGTGCGGGCGGTCACCCGCTACCACGGCCCCTACCCCTATATCGACGGGCTGCTGATGCAGGTGACGCAGCGTATCGACAGCATCGCGGTGCGGCATCTGCCGCGCGCGGAAGGCCGCTCCAACTATACGCTGAAGCGGCTGGTGCGGCTGTGGCTGAACCTCGCCACAAGTTTTTCCCTGTTCCCGCTCAGACTGGCCACCATTGCCGGCGCCATCATGGCGATGCTCGGCACACTGGGCGCGATCGCCACCATCCTCGAGGCCCTGACACGGCGGAACACGCCATCGGGCTGGGCATCGACCATGACGGTGATCCTGCTGGTGTCGGGGGTGCAGTCGATGATCCTGGGCGTGCTGGGCGAGTATGTCGGCCGCACCTTCCTCTCGGCCAACAACAAGCCGCAGGGCAATGTGCGGCTGATCGAGCGGAGCGAGGCGCCATGAGCCCGTTCTGGATCGCTCTGGGAGCGGCGATCTGCACCAGCCTGCTGGGGCAGACGCTGCTGAAGGCCGGCTCCGGCGCGGCCAGCTTCATCGGGCAGTTGCTGGATTGGCGCACGCTGCTCGGGCTCGTCTTCTATGGCGGGGCGGCCATGCTGTACATCGTGGCGCTGCGGCGCATCCCGATGTCGGTGGCCCTGCCTTGCACCGCGGTTTCCTACATCGCCGCCGCCCTGATCGGCCATTATGGCTTCGGCGAGCCGCTGGGACCTGTGCATGTGACGGCGATCGGGGTGATCGCGGTCGGCGTGGTGATGCTGGCCCTGGCCTGAACCGCGCGACGCCCTGGACCGGAAGCTGCGCTGAGGCCCACACTCGCGCCCATGGATTTCCATTCGCTCTACGCCCACGGCTTCGCCCGCGTCGCCGCCTGCACCACGCGGACCGCGTTGGCCGACCCGCCCGCCAACGCCGAGGCGGTGCTGGCAGCCGCGCGGGATTGCCATGCGCGCGGGGTGGCGCTCGCGGTGCTGCCGGAACTGACGCTGTCGGGCTACTCGATCGAGGATCTGCTGCTGCAGGACGCGCTGCTCGATGGCGTGGAGCGCGCGGCGGCGGCGGTGCTGGCGGGGTCGGCCGAATTGCTGCCGGTGCTGCTGGTGGGGGCGCCGTTGCGCCATGCCGGGCGGGTGTACAACACGGCGCTGGTGATCCATCGCGGGCGGCTGCTGGGGGTGGTGCCGAAATCCTATCTGCCGACGTATCGCGAGTTCTATGAGCGACGCCAGGTGGCGGCCGGGGATGATGCGCGGGGCGAAATATCGCTGGCCGGGCAGACCGCGCCGTTCGGGCCCGACCTGCTGTTTGCCGCCGCCGACCTGCCGGGCTTCGTGCTGCACGTGGAAATCTGCGAGGACATGTGGGTGCCGATCCCGCCCAGCGCGGAGGCGGCGTTGGCCGGCGCGACGGTGCTCGCCAACCTCTCCGGCAGCCCGATCACGATCGGCCGCGCCGATGCCAGGCGGCTGCTGTGCCAATCCGCCTCCGCGCGCTGTCTGGCCGCCTATGTGTATGCCGCGGCCGGCAGCGGCGAGAGCACCACCGATGTGGCCTGGGACGGACAGGTGATGGTGTTCGAGAACGGGGTGCGGCTGGCCGAGGCCGAGCGGTTTCCCGCGGCGGCACAGATGGCGGTGGCCGATATCGACCTCGACCTGCTGCGGCAGGAGCGGATGCGGATGGGCACGTTCGACGACAACCGCCGCACCCATGCCGCCCGTGCGTCACGGTTTCGCCGCGTGACGTTCCGGCTCGACCCGCCGGGCGGCGATATCGGGCTGGAACGCCGGGTCGAGCGGTTTCCATTCGTGCCGGCGGACGCCGCGCGGCTCGAGCAGGATTGTTATGAGGCATACAACATTCAGGTCGCGGGGTTGGTGCAGCGGCTGCGGGCGACCGGGATGCAGCGCGTGGTGATCGGCGTCTCGGGCGGCCTCGACTCGACCCACGCGCTGATCGTGGCCGCCCGCGCGCTCGATCAGCTACAACTGCCGCGCGCCAATATCCTGGCCTTCACCCTGCCCGGCTTCGCCACCAGCGACCACACCCGCGGCAATGCGTGGCGGCTCATGGACGCGATCGGCACCACCGCGCGCGAACTGGATATCCGCCCCGCCGCGACCCAGATGCTCGGCGACCTTGGCCACGCATTCGGGCGGGGCGAAAAGGTATATGACATAACATTCGAGAACGTGCAGGCCGGGTTGCGCACGGATTACCTGTTCAGATTGGCCAACCAAAACGACGCGTTCGTGCTCGGAACCGGCGATTTATCGGAACTTTCGCTCGGCTGGTGCACCTATGGCGTGGGCGACCAGATGTCGCATTACAACGTCAATGCCGGGGTGCCGAAGACGCTGATCCAGCATCTGCTCCGCTGGGCGATCGCCTCGGGCCAGTTTTCCGCCGATGTTGGTGCCACGCTGGATGCGATCCTGAACACCGAGATCTCGCCCGAACTGGTGCCGGTGGAACAAGGTGCCCCGCCGCAAAGCACGGAAGCCGCGATCGGGCCGTACGAGCTGCAGGATTTCAACCTCTTCTACACGCTGCGCCACGGCTTCAGGCCGTCGAAGATCGCGTTTCTCGCCTGGCACGCCTGGCGGGATGCCGATGCCGGCGCCTGGCCACCGGGCTTTCCGCTCGAACGGCGACGCGAATACGGCTTGCCCGCGATCCGGGGCTGGCTCGAATTGTTCCTGCGGCGGTTCTTCGCCTTCAGCCAGTTCAAGCGCTCGGCCATGCCGAACGGCCCGAAAGTGTCCGCTGGCGGATCGCTTTCGCCCCGCGGCGATTGGCGCGCACCGTCCGACGGCAATGCGCGCGCATGGCTGGAGGAGTTGCGGAACGTGCCGGATTAGCCGCGCATGACCCGCATCCTGCTCCTGTTGGCGGCTCTGCTGATGACGCGCCCCGTTTTGGCGCAGGACATCATGTCGTTGATCCGCGCCGATCGCTGGTCCGAGGCTGACGCCGCGGCGGCCGCGATGGCGGACCCGGTGGCGCGCAAGCTGGTGGTGTTCTACCGGCTGATGGCGCCCGGCGGCGCGGGCACCGCTGAGATCGGCGCGTTCGTCGCCGATAATCCGGAGTGGCCACTGCTGCCGATCCTGGTTCGCCGGCGGGATGCGGCCATGGTGACCGAGCCCGATGATCGCGTGGTGCTGGCGGAATGCGATCGTCCTGGTGCCACGGTCGCGCTGCCCGATGCGCTGATGCGCTGTGCCGATGCCGCGTCTCGCATGGGCCGGGCCGACGACGCCGTCGGTTTCGCGCGCCGTGCCTGGCAGGCCGGACCGGCCGATGCGGCGTGGGAAGCGCGCGCGATGCAGCGTTGGGGCGGCGCGATTACGCGCGCCGGGCAGTGGTCGCGCTTCGATCGTCTGGCATGGACCGATACCGCCGCCGCCGCGCGCCAGCTCATCCGTCTCGACGCCGCCGACCGGCCGCTTGGCACCGCCCGGCTGGCGCTGCGGCGCGACGACGTCTCGGCGCCCGCGATCGTGGCGGCGTTGCCCGACAGCCAGCGCGCCGATCCCGCGATCGTGCTGGAGCTGGCGAAATGGCTCCGGCGGGCCGGGCAGGACGACGAGGCGCTGGCCCTCTGGACCGCGTCCGGCGCGGCGGCCGAGCGCGCGGCGACGGCGGACCGCCATGCGGATTTCTGGAACGAGCGGAACCTGCTGGCACGCCGCAGGCTGCGCCAGGGCGATGCGTCGGGTGCCTACACGCTGGCCGACGGCCATGCCCTCCTCCGTGCGGACCTCATCGCCGACGCCGAGTTCCTGGCCGGTTTCGTGGCCCTGGAAAAGCTGCGCGACAAGCCGGCGGCGATCCGCCACTTTCAAGCCCTGGCGGCGGCATCCAGGGCCGCGATCACCCAGGCGCGGGCGCATTACTGGATCGCGCGCGCCACCGCGGGCGATGCGGGCGCCGCGGGCGATGCGGCGCGCGACGAGTACCGGCGGGCCTCTTCCTATCCCAGCACCTTCTACGGCCAGTTGGCCGCGCTGCAGCTGGATGGCGGCTCGGCGGGTCTCGCGGCACGCATCACCGCCGCGCGTGATCCGGCGGCAGACCCCGCGCGGGGCCTGGCCTATGCCGGCCGGGAGCTGACGCGGGCGGCGGCCCATGTCGTGGCCTGGGGTGAGCCGCGCCGCGCCACCCCGTTCCTGCTCCGTCTACAGGAACTCACCCCGGAACCGGCCGACAAGGCACTCGCCGGGCGCTTGGCCGGAGCCCTGGGGCTTGCCGAGACCGAGGTGGCCCTTGCGCGACGGGCCGGAACGGCGGGCATGGTGCCGATCGAGACCGGCTGGCCGCTCGCCGCCGACATTCCCGCCGATGCCGGCGTCGAGGCGGCTTTGGCCCTCGGCGTGATCCGTCAGGAGAGCAGCTTCGATGCCGCCGCCGCCAGTCCTGCCGGCGCGCGCGGGCTGATGCAGCTCATGCCGGCCACCGCCGCCGCGATCGCGCGCAAGCTTGGACTGAGCGGCACGCCCACCGGCCTGGCCGCCGATCCCGCGACCAACATCCGCCTCGGCACAAGCTACCTGCGCGCGCTGATGGACCAGTACGACAATGCCGTTCCATTGGCGGTCGCCGCCTACAACGCGGGTCCGCGCCGGGTCGCCGAATGGATTGAGGCGAACGGCGACCCGCGCGGCGGCACCGTCGATCCGATCGACTGGATCGAGCTGATCCCGTTCAGCGAGACCCGCAACTACGTGCAGCGCGTGATCGAGAACCAGGTGATCTATCGGGCCGCACGGGGCGACGCGGCGCCGCATCCTTTGGCGCGGAGCCTGCGGTGAGGCTCGCGCGCCTGGTGGCGAGTGGCTTTGGCAGCGGCTATGCGCCTGTCGCGCCGGGCACCGCGGGATCTCTTGTGGCGCTCGGCCTGGGCGCCGTCTCGCTGCTCTGGCTGCCCACTACCTTGCCGCTCGGCGTGGCGGCGGCGATTGCGGGTTGGTGGGCCGTTGCCGCCTCGGGCGAAGCCGCGCGCGACCCCGGTTGGGTGGTGATCGACGAATTCGCCGGCCAGTTGCTTGCAATGGCGCCCCTGGGGCATTCATCTTTGGCCGGCCTGCTGCTGGCGTTCGCGCTGTTCCGCCTGTTCGATATCGCGAAGCCCGGCCCGATCGGATGGGCGGACCGGCACAAAACCGCTGCGGGTGTGATCGGCGACGACGTGATCGCGGGCTGCCTGTCCGCCGCCCTGCTGTGGACGGCAATGCTGGTCTGGCCCACCTGGTTTTAAGTGGAAATCCTGTTTTCAGGCACCAGCGGGCGTGACCCGCCGGAGTGCCCAAAGGACGCGCGCGATGATTGACGACGAAATCCTGCATCAGGCGGAAACCGTATTGGTCGCCTGCCGGGCCACGGGTGCCCGGATCGCGACCGCCGAAAGCTGCACCGGCGGCCTGATCGCGGCCACCCTCACCGCCATCGCCGGCAGTTCGGACGTGGTGGATCGCGGCTTCGTCACCTATTCGAACGAGGCGAAAACCGATCTCGTCGGAGTGCCTGCCGCATTGATCGCACGTCATGGCGCGGTGAGCGAACAGGTCGCGCGTGCCATGGCCGAAGGCGCGCTCGCGCGCTCCCGCGCGCACTACGCGGTGGCGGTCACGGGCGTGGCCGGGCCGGGAGGCGGCTCGGCGGAGAAGCCGGTGGGTCTGGTCTGGTTCGGCCTCGCGAGTACAACGCAGGACTCCGTCACGTCGAGCTGTGTGTTTCCCGGCGATCGCGCGGACGTCCGGCGGGCCACGGTGGCGCGCGCCCTTACGCTCCTGCTGGAGGCGGCGAGGCCCCCCTCGAAACCTCCGGCATGAGCAGGCGTTCGACGGTGGAAAGCACCTCGGCCGGGCCGTGGGGCTTGCGGATAA
>JANXTF010000038.1 GCA_025352565.1 Rhodospirillales bacterium
AGCTGATGCGGGTCGGGAAGTTGGCCTTGATGGTGCCGGTGATCACGTCCACCGAGGGCCGCTGGGTCGCCATCACCACATGGATGCCGGCGGCGCGCGCCATCTGGGCCAGGCGCTGCACGGCGGCCTCGATCTCCTTGCCGGCGACCATCATCAGGTCGGCCATCTCGTCGATCACCACCACGATGAAGGGCAGCGGCTCCAGCGCCAGCGCCTGATCCTCGAAGATCGGCTTGCCGGTCTCGCTGTCGAAGCCGGTCTGCACGCGCCGCGTCACCACCTCGCCCTTGTTGCGCGCCTCGATCACGCGGTCGTTGTAGCCGCCGATGTTGCGCACGCTGAGCTGGCTCATGAAGCGGTAGCGGCGCTCCATCTCACGCACGGTCCATTTCAGCGCCGACACCGCCTTCGCGGGTTCGGTCACCACCGGCGCCATCAAATGCGGGATGCCGGCATAGACCGAAAGCTCCAGCATCTTGGGGTCGATCAATATCAGCCGGCATTGGTCCGGCGTCATGCGGAACAGCAGCGACAGGATCATGGCATTGATACCGACGGACTTGCCCGAGCCCGTGGTGCCCGCCACCAGCAGATGCGGCATCCGCGCGAGGTCGGCGATGATCGGGTCGCCGCCGATGTTCTTCCCCAGCGCCAGCGCCAGCCGGCCATTGCCCTGCTGCTTGGCCCATTCCTCGGACGCGATCAACTCGGACAGGTACACCGTCTCCCGCTTGGCGTTCGGCACCTCGATGCCGATCACGTTGCGGCCCGCGACGGTGGCGATCCGCACCGCCATCACCGACAGGCTGCGCGCCACGTCGTCCGCCAGCCCGATCACGCGTGCGCTGCGGATGCCGGGGGCGGGTTCCAGCTCATAGAGGGTGACGACCGGGCCGGGGCGGATCTCCACGATCTGTCCCTGCACGCCATAATCCGACAGCACCGATTCCAGCAGCCGCGCATTGGCCTGCAACGCCTCGGGGGTGGGCGAGCCGAGATCCGAGCGATGCGGTGCGGGGGTGAGCAGATCGACGCCGGGGAACCGCCAGCTGCCCTCCAGCCTCAGGCTCTCCTGACGTGGGGCGAGCACTTTCTTGGGAACGACCGGCGCGATCTTGGCCATCGGCCGGGGCGGGGCCACGATCGGTGGCAGGCTGCCGGAGGTGCCCAGGTTTCCAGCGTTGCCCTGGCGTTCGGGGGTGGACAGGCGTTCGGAGGTGGACAGGCCTGCCGAGGTCGACTGGCGCGGCGCGGCGGTCGGGGCCGATGCCTCCGGCGCCATCCCGCGCACGGCGCCGGTGAAGGCGGCCACCTCCACACGGGGCGTGACCACGGGACGGTTGCCGTTGATCCGGCGCAGCAGATTGGCCGAGGCACCTGCCGCGCGCGAAGCCACTCGGCCGCAGAACGCGGCCGCGCGACGCGTCTGGCGCAGCGACGTTCCGGTCGCGCGCCCCGCCGCCCGCCACTCGCCGCGCGACAGGCCCAGCGCCAGCAGCGTCAGGCTCAACGCAAGCAGCGCGCCCAGGCCGCCCACGATCAGGCCGCCGAACGGGCCGAGGAACGCGGCACCCGCATCCAGCGCGTCGGTCGCGACCACCCGGCCGCCCGCGCCGCCAAGGCCGGATGGCGTCGGCCACCCGAGGCGGGCGCCTTGCGGCAGCGGAATCGCCGCCAGAACGCCGCCCACCACCGGCAGGGCGGCGAGCAACGCCGCCACCCGCATCGGAAAACTGCCCAGCCCGCGATGGGCCGCCATCCGCCACGCCCACGCCAGCAGCGCCAATCCGGGCAGCGCGCCGGCCAGGCCAAAGCCCTGCAGAAGAACGTCCGCCGCCATGGCACCCGGCCAGCCCGCGAGGTTGGCCGCATGGCGCGCGGTGGCGGTGTTCAGCGACGGATCGCGCGCATCGTAGGTCGCCAGCGCCAGCAGCACCGCGATGCCGGCTGCGGCCAGAAGCAGGCCGCCCATCTCCGCCAACCGGCGCCGGAACAGCGCCCTGATTGCCGGCGAGGCAAGGCGCGGTCCTTGAACGAGTGTGACCATGCGTGGAATGACTCCGAGCCGCGCGAGGTTCGCGCTACGACGCAACCATAGCCGGGAAGTGGTTGGCTGATGAAGCCTGTTCCGCCCGCAGGGCGGTCGCACCCCGGCGAACGCTCGGTTTTTGTCAACTTGACGTGAACAGCGTCCTCAACGCAACTCACCAAACCAATACGGGAGCTCGATGTGCCGCCCCCCTCCGATCCGACAATCGTGGAACTAAGCGCCAGCCAGGTTGGGACCGTAAGCTTTCTCGACGGCCTCAATGCCGTCGGAACCGTGGCCGGCGTCGGTTACGCGCGTTGGAACAACGGCACTAACCCGGCCACGTTCACATCCACCGATTCAGCTCATAAATGGGGCGCCGCGACCGCCGGGACGGCGAGTGGCGCCATCACATTCGCCTTCGATCCCGGCTCGAACTGGACCACGTCCGAGCAGGGCCAGTTCATCGCCGACATGACCCTGGCCGCCGACGAGGCCGGCATCAGCTTCCAGCAGGTGGCCTCCGGCAGCGCTCCGGCCCTCGTCATCTACCGTTTCGGCTCGCCCACCGCCCCCACCGGCGTGGCGCTCGAGAACACCGGCTCCGGCGAGGAGACTTATGTCCACAATGGCGTCACCGGCGCCTCCTCTATCCCCACGATCACGGCCGCCCAGATCGTCATCGCCGCCACCACCGATGTCACCTCATTCACCACCAAGGGGTCGCTTGGGCCTGAGACGGTGGCCCATGAACTGGGCCATGTTCTGGGGCTCGGCCACTCCGGCCCGTACAACGGCAACGTCAACGACGCGACCCAGCAATGGAACGCGACCGACACGCATCTGTGGTCGACGATGTCCTACATCCGCCCGGAGGTGACGAGCGCCAAATACTTCGCGAGCTACCCGGTCACCGGCACGAACTGGGGCAACACGCCGGGCGACGCGACCGTGCGTGTCGAGTCAACCTACCAGATGCTCGACATCGTGGCGTTGCAGCAGACCTATGGCCTGTCCACGACGGGCGGGCTCCAGGGCGGCCAGACCTTCGGCTTCAACAGCAACATCAGCGACGCCACCTCGACGTTCTTCGATTTCACCGTCAACACCGTGCCGATCGTCACCATCTGGGATGGCGGCGGGGGCAACAGGCTGGACCTTTCCGGGTTCAGCCAGGGTTCGGCGGTCAACCTGAACCCCGGCACGTTCACCAGCGCCGACGGCCTGGTCAACAACATCGGGATCGCGTTCGACACTTTCATCGACAGCGCCGTCGGCGGCGCCGGCAACGACAGCTTCATCACCAACGCCGACAGCGACACCATCACCGGCGGCGGCGGCAGCGACACGGTCATCTATTCGGGCAACCGCTCCGCCTACACGCTGGCCAAGACCGCCGGCGTGGTGAGCGTGGCCGCCGGCGGCAAGACTGACTCGCTCAGCGGCATCACCACGCTGCAATTCGCCGATCAGTCCGTCACGACCGCAAGCCTGTGCTTTGCCCAGGGGACTCACATCCGCACCGCGCGGGGTGACGTTGCGGTGGAACGTCTGGCGGTCGGAGACGAGGTGCAATCCGCCTTCGGCGGAGTGGTGCGGGTGCGTTGGCTCGGACACCGCCATGTCGATTGCGCGCGCCATCCACAGCCGTGGGACGTGTTGCCGGTGCGGGTCTGCGCCGACGCCTTCGGCCCCGGCCTGCCGGCGCGCGACGTGGTGCTTTCGCCGGACCATGCGGTGTTCGTGGACGATGTGCTGGTGCCGGTCCGATACCTACTCAACCACGCCACCATCACGCAGAGCCCGGTCCAGGCTGTCACCTACTGGCATGTCGAGTGCCCGGTCCATGACGTGCTGTTCGCCGAAGGCTTGCCGGCGGAAAGTTATCTCGACACCGGCAACCGCGCGGTGTTCGCCGGCGGCGCGGTGACGGCGCTGCACGCCGATTTCCGGCCCGTCGACCGTGAGGCTTGGGCCACACATGCCTGTGCCGGACTGATCGAGACCGGCGACCGCCTCGCCGCCATCCGCCGCCGCCTTGCCGCGCGGGCCGTCGAAATCGGCATGCCTTTACCGGCGGCCCTCGACCTCGACGTCTCGTTGCCGGGCGCCACCACGATCATGGTGCCTGCTGGAACGAGCCGCGTCCATTTGGTCTCACGCAACCGTGTGCCCGACGGCGAGCGGCGGCGGCTCGGAGCGCTGATCGCTTGCGTCCACCTCGACGGCGAAAGCCTGCCCCTCGATTCCGGCTGCCTTGCCGCCGGTTTCCACGGGCTGGAAGCCGGGACGCGCTGGACCAACGGTGAAGGCGTCCTCCTCCTGGCGCCTGCCGCGTCGTCCCGCCGGCTCGATGTCTTCGTCGCCGCGGTTGTCCGCTCCGGGGAGCGTTACGCGGCCTGATCTGCTAGAACGCCGGCATGAACATGCCGGCGGTCTGCCGCGACTGCGCCACCCACTTTGCCGCACCGGGTGCCTGCCCCGCCTGCGGCCGCCGCAACATCGTGCGCCACGCGCAGCTTTTCACGCTGGCGATCGCCCATGTCGATTGCGACGCTTTCTATGCCAGCGTCGAGAAACGCGACCGGCCGGACCTCGCCTCCCGCCCCGTCATCGTCGGCGGCGGCGAGCGTGGCGTCGTCACGGCAGCCTGCTACATCGCCCGCCTGCATGGCGTCGCGAGCGCCATGCCGATGTGGCGCGCGTTGAAACTATGCCCGGACGCCACGGTCATCCGGCCCGACTTCGCCAAATACAGCGCGGTGTCCCGCGCCGTCCGCCTGCTCATGCAGGCGCTCACGCCGCTGGTGCAGCCGCTTTCGATCGACGAGGCGGTGCTCGATCTTTCCGGTACCGAGGCCCTGCACGGGGCTCCGCCCGCCGGCGTGCTGGCGAGGTTCGCGCGTCAGGTCGAGCGGGAGATCGGCGTCACCGTCTCGATCGGCCTCGCGGCCAACCGCATGCGTGCGAAAATCGCCGCCGGGCGCGACAAGCCGCGCGGCTTCTGCGTGCTGGGGAACGAGGCCCCCGCGCTGCTGGCCGCAGACTCTGTCGGCATCCTGCCCGGCGTGGGCCCCGCGCGGCAGCGCCGCCTGGCCAGTGCCGGCATCCTGCGCCTTGCGGATTTGCAGTCCCTCACCGACCGCGAGGCGAAAAGCCGGCTCGGCGATGATGGCCCCTCCCTCGCCAAGCGTGCGCGCCTGGAAGATTCCTCCCCAGTGAACCCGCAACGCGGCACCCGCTCGATCAGCGCCGAGACCACGTTCTCCGCCAACCTCACCCAGACCGAGGATCTCGAACGCGAGCTCTGGCGGCTGTCGGAACGCCTCGCCGAGCGCCTGCGCGAGCAGCGATTCGCCGCCGCTGGGGTGGTGCTGAAACTCAAGACCGCAGCCTTCGCCAGCCGCACCCGCGCCGTCTGCCTGCCTGGTCCCACCGCGCTGCCAGACCGCCTGTTCGCAGCGGCAAGCGCGCTGCTTGCCCGCGAGGTCGACGGCACCGCCTATCGCCTCATCGGGATTGGCGCAAACCCGCTGGCCGCCGGCGAGACGGCCGACCTGCCGGACCTGGCCGACCCCGAAATCCCGCGCCGGGTCGCCGTGCAGGGAGCCATGGACCGTCTTCGCTCGCGCTTCGGCACCGCCGCGATCGGGCGCGGCCGCGGCTTCAAGCCGGGATCACCACCCTGAACCGCGTGCCTGTGCCTTCGCGCTCGAGTTCCACCGTCGCCTTCAGGGTGCCAGCCATCGCCGCCACGATCATGGCGCCAAGTCCGCTGCCCTTGGCCGGGGCCGAGCCTTCTGGATAGCCGACCCCGTCATCCTCGACCGTCAGATCGACGCCACCATCCGCGCCACGCCGCAAATTCACGCGGACTTCGCCGCCCGCGTCGCCGGGATAGGCATATTTCAGGGCGTTCATCACCAATTCGTTCACGATCAGCCCGATCGACACCGCCTTGTCCGTCTCGATCCGCACGTTCTCCGATGACAGCTCGATGCGCCGCTCGCGCCCGTCGCTTTCCATCGCGCGGCGGAACTCCTCGATCAGGCCGGCCAGATACAGGTCCATGTCCACGAACGACACGTCGTCGGAGGTGTAGAGCCGCCGATGCACCAGCGACACGGCCTCCACCCGCTCGGCCGCCCGCCGCAGCATTTCGCGCGCCGCCGGATCGGCGACCTTGCGAGCCTGCAACTCGATCAGCGAACTGATGAGCTGCAAGCTGTTGGCGACCCGGTGGTTCACTTCCTTCAGCAACACCGCCTGCTGGGCCGCCAGCCGCTCCAGCCGGTCGCGGCTTTCGCGCACCTCGTGCTCGGCGGCCTCTTTCTCCAGTCGCATCCGCCGTTGTTCGATCGCATGACGGACGGTGGTGCCGAGCAGATCGAGGAACGCGCCCTGCACGTCCTTGACCACGTAGTCGGCCGCTCCCTCCTTCAATGCGGCCACCGCGATACGGGGCTCCTCGGCGGCGGTGACGAAGATCACCGGCGGCATGTCGGCCAGATCCCGCAGCAGCGCGAGCACCTCCAGCCCGTCCTGGCCGGGCATGTAGTGGTCGAGCGCGATCGCATCGAAGCGCGCGCTCAAGGCCATCGCCACCCCGCTCGGCCCGTCATGGGCCAGCGTCACCTCACAGCCGGAGCGGGCGAGGCGCAGCTGCACCAACCGGCAGATGCCCGGATCGTCGTCGATGTAGAGCAACCGAATGGCGGCGGTTTGCGGCATGACCCTCAGACCGCCTGAGGCACCTGCATCACCGACAGGAACAGCCCGAGCTGACGGATCGCGCTTGCGAAACTCTCGTACTCGACCGGCTTGGTGATGTACACGTTGCAGCCCAGATCATAGCAGCGCTGGATCTCCACCTTGTCATCGGTCGTGGTCAGCACCACCACCGGCACGCGTTTGAGATGATCGTCCTCCTTGATGCGGCGCAGTATTTCGATGCCGCTCATATCCGGCAAATTCAGGTCCAGCAGCACAAGCTGCGCCAGCTCGACCACCCGGCGGCCGGAGGCATCCCGCCGGAACAGGTGCTCAAGCGCCGAGGTGCCATCGGTGAACGGCACGATGATGTTGTTCACCCCCGCGCGGCGCACGTTCTTTTCGATCAGACGCGCATGGCCCGGGTCATCCTCGATGAGAATGATGGTTACGGGAACAGCGGTCATGCGTGCAGCCCTCTCCGAGGCCGGTCAGCCGGTCGACGACGTGGTTTCACACGAGCGGGTCGAGGAGATGAGCGGCACAGTGACACGAAACGTTGATCCCACATCCAGGGTCGACTCACAATCGATCTTGCCTCCGAGGCGGCGGACCAGCGCCCGCACATGTGCAAGACCGATGCCTTCCCCCGCCACGCTCTGGTTGCCGGCGCGACGAAACAGCTCAAACACGCGCTCATGGTCATGGGCGGCGATGCCGCGCCCGTTATCGGTCACCCGATATTCCGCGAATCCGTCTGAATTGCGGCCCCCGACGGTGATCCGGCCGGGCCGGCCGGGCTTGAGGTATTTCAGCGCGTTCTCGATCAGGTTGCTGAAAATCTGCTCCATCACCAGCCGGTCGGCCACGATGTCGGGGGCCGGCTCGAGGCTGATCTCAGCCTCCATGGCGCCCGACTGATGACGCACCGAATCCAGGATCGTGCGCAGGAAGGGTTCCATGGCGATCCGCTCGGGTGCAAGCACCCGCTGCCCCTCGCGCGACAGCCGCAGGATGGCGGCGATCAGCCGGTCCATCTTGGCCGAGGACGCCTCGATGAAACGGATCGCTTCCGGCAGATCCTCGGCTGCGGCCTGCCGCACATCCTCGGTCGCGTCCTCGGGGTGGCGGGCGCTGGCGCGCTCCACGAAGGCCGACAACCGCCTTGTCGCATCCTCCAGTTCGCCGGTGAAGCCGATGATGTTGACCAAGGGCGCGCGCAGATCGTGCGAGACGATGTAGGCGAAACGCTGGATCTCGTCGTTCGCCTCGGTGAGCGCCAGGGTGCGGGACCGCACCCTGGCCTCGAGCTCGTCGTTCGCCAACGCCAGCTTGTCATTGGCGCGGGCCAGCAACGCGTTCGTCATGACAAGCTCCGTGTGCGCCTCCCGCAGCGCCAGAATGGACCGGCGCACCCCCCTCCCGACCGCGAATGCCAGAAGCAGCACGACGAGAAGCGCCGCAGCGTCGGCGGCCATCAGCAGCCGGCCGCCGGCATCGACGAGGCGGATCTGGCGCTCGTAGATCGCCTGCTCCTCGATTAAGATCTGCGTCGCGAGATCGCGGATCGTGTTCATCGTCCGCTCGCCCCGATCGCTGCGCACCACCGCAAGCGCCGCCGTCCGGTCGCCGGCGCGGGCAAGGTCCAGCGTCTCCTTCAGCTCCGCCATCCTGGCCTCGATGGCCCGGTCGAGATCGACCACCAGGCGCCGTCGCTCGGCCGCGAGCGGCAGGCTGACGTTCAGCATCTCCATCTCGGTGGGCAGATGCCTGACGCCATCGAGGTATGGCTGCAGGTAGGTTTCACCTCCGGTCAGCAGAAAGCCCCGTTGCCCGGTCTCGGCATCCTGCACCGACGTCATCACAGCGGCGATCGCCGCTCGCGCACGCTCCGTCTGATTGGCCAGCGCGAGCGCGTCGGCGTTGCGCAGCGCGAGCAGCACCGACGCCCCGCCGATGGCCAGCAGGACCAGCACCCCGGCCACCAGCGACATGATGCCGGTAACGCCGAGCGCCCGGTCGCGCGCGGAGTGGTCGGCGGGCGCGAACCTGTTAGGCAAGGTTCTGACGGCTCCGGGAAGCGTCCTTCAAAACCGCCGCCTCAGTCCCACGCCGGCGCGAACGCCGAGGGATTCACGATGCGGAGGTTCTTTGGCAGGGAGGCGATCGACCGGCGGTCCGCCTCGTCCAGCACCAGGGTTTGCGCTTCCCAGTTCGCCCGCTGACTCTCCGGGCGCGACGCCTTCGGGATCGCCGCCACGCCGTCCTGGTCCAGAAGCCATTTCAGCGCCACCTGCTGCGGCGAGCACCCGTGCTTGCGGGCGATTTGGCCCAGCGCGTCGTTGTCGTCCAGCCTGCCGCGCGCCAGCGGGCAATAGGCCGTCACCGCGATGCCGTGGGCGCGGGCGGTGTCCAGCACCTTCGTCTGGTCCCGCCCGATATGATACTCGATCTGGTTGCACACGATCGGGGCCTGGATCTCCTCCACCGCCCGCCTCAGCAACGCCACGGTGAAGTTGGACACGCCGATCTGGCGCGCGAGACCCTCTTCCTTCAGTTTCACCAACGTGGCCAGCGCGGCCGGCAGGTCCATCGACGGCGAGGGCCAGTGGATCAGATAAAGGTCCACGTAATCCTGCCTGAGCAGGCGCAGACTGTTTTCCATCGCGCGTCGCATCGCGTCGGGCGCCAGATTCTCATGCCACACCTTGGTGGTCAGATGAATGTCGGCGCGCGGCACCGAAGTATTGGCGAGGGCATCGCCCACCGCGCCCTCGTTGTCGTACATCTGTGCCGTGTCGATGTGGCGGTAGCCCATCGCCAACGCCCGCCCGATCGCGTCGGTGCATTCGGCGCCATACATTGTCCAGGTGCCGAGGCCGAGCTTGGGCATGCGAAGGCCGTTCGTGGTGATCGTTTGCATCGGGAACTCCTGCCGGGATTTCAGTCGCCCCCAGCCACGCCCCGCGTCGCGGCAGCTGGGTAGACGCCGAGGATGCGGGTCTCGCGGGAGAAAAACGACAGCTCCTCCAACGCCCGGCGCAGTCCTGGTTGTTCGGGATGGCCGTCCACGTCGCACATGAACTGCGTGGCGGTGAACTGGCCGTCCACCATGTAGCTTTCCAATTTGGTCATATTCACGCCGTTGGTGGCGAACCCGCCGAGCGCCTTGTACAGCGCGGCCGGGACGTTGCGGACGCGGAAAACGAACGTGGTCATCAGCCCCGCCATGTTCGGCGAGGCGGCACCCGGCTTCGGCGCGCACACATAGAAGCGCGTGGTGTTGTGCGCCGCGTCCTCGACGTTGCGCCGCAGGATTTGCAGCCCGAACAGCTCCGCCGCCAGCGAGGACGCGATCGAGGCCTCCTCGGGGCTGTTCCACCCCGCCACCTGCTCGGCCGACCCCGCCGTGTCGCTTTGCACCACGGGTGCGAGGTTCAACTCCTTCAGGATGCGCCGCACCTGCCCCAGCGCGACCGCATGCGAGTGCGCCCGCCTGATGGTGGCCAGGCTCGCGCCGTGCGGTGCCAAAAGGCAGTGCTCGACCCGCTGGAAATGCTCGCCCACGATGAACAGGCCGCTGGCCGGCAGCAGCGCGTGAATGTCGGGCACGCGGCCCGCGAGGCTGTTCTCGCAGGGCAGCATGGCGAGCCCGGCCGCACCTGAGTGGACCGCTTCCATCGCCGCCTCGAAGGTGTCGCAGGGCAGCGTGGTCCAGCTTGGATAGGCGGTGCGGCAGGCGAGATCGGAATAGGCGCCGGGGCGGCCCTGGAAGGCGATGATGTGGGTCATGGTTCAAGCCTCATTTGGACAACCTGTCTTCCCCGCGGCATCAGGCCCCCGGCGCCAGCAAGGCCCGCGCCCGTTCCAGGTCCGGCGGAGTGTCCACGCCGAACGGCGCGTGATCCACACGGGCGCAGGAGATCCGCATGCCGGCCTCCAGAGCCCGCAGCTGCTCCAGCTTCTCGCGCCGCTCGAGCGGCGATTCGGGCAGCGACACGTAGCGCGCCAAAGCCGCCCGGCGATAGGCATAGATGCCGATATGGTGCCACAGCGGCCCGTCGCCCCACGGGATCGCGGCGCGTGAAAAATACAGCGCCGGCGAAACCGCCCGGCCCCGCTCGAACGCGCAGGCGGCCTTCACCACCGACGGTGAAGCCGCCTCCTCCGGGTCGGTGATCGGCGCCACCAGCGTCGCGATGTCGATCGCGGGGTCGGACAGCGGCGTGATCACCGCGCGCAGTTGGATCGCTGGCATGGTCGGTAGATCGCCCTGCAAATTCACCACCACGTCATGCCTGCCCTGCGGGTCGAGCAGCGCCAGCGCCGCATGCACCCGGTCCGAGCCGGAGGGCAGCGACGGGTCGGTCATCACCGCAACCCCCCCCGCCGCGCGCACCGCGTCGGCGATCTCCGCCTCCGCGCACGCCACGGCCACCGGCCCGATATCGGCCTCCAAGGCGCGCTCCAGCACATGCACGATCATTGGCCGCCCATGGATGTCCGCCAGAGGCTTGCCAGGCAGGCGGGTCGACGCCATGCGGCACGGGATGAGAATGATTGGGTTCATGCGGCGATCCGGCTTGTGGGGCGGCCGGGTTGAAGCGAGCGGCCGCGTTCCATATGGTAGTGGTACCTTAGGTAGCGCGCGATCATTCCGCCAGTCCCGTTGATTTCATGAGGAAAATTTGCCAGATTCGACGCTGGACGCCCTGGTCGCCGCCGCCGAGGCCGCAGCCGATGTCGCGGGCGCCGTCATCCGCCCGCATTTCCGCGTCGGCGTCGGCGCGGACCTGAAATCCGACCGCAGTCCGGTCACCGTCGCCGATCGCACGGCCGAACGCGCCATGCGCGCGGTGCTCTCGGAACGTTTCCCCGGCCACGGCATCCTGGGCGAGGAGTTCCCCGACCACAACCAAGGCGCCCGCCTGCGCTGGGTGCTGGACCCGATCGACGGCACGCGCGCCTTCCTCACCGGCCGCCCGGTGTTCGGCACGCTGGTGGCGCTGCTGGACGGCGACACGCCATTGCTGGGCCTGATCGACCAGCCGGTCCTGGGCGAACGCTGGATCGGCGTCGCCGGCCGCGCCACCGTGTTCCGTGGGCCCCTGGGGGGCAAAGCAGGATGCCGCCCCTGCTCCGCGCTCGATACGGCCGAATTGTCCTGCACCACGCCCGAGATGTTCGACGCGACCGACGCGGCGGGGTTCGGCAGGCTTGCGGGCGCTGTGCGCCGCGTCTCCTATGGCGGGGATTGCTACGCCTATGGCCTGCTGGCATTGGGCCAGATCGACGTGATCGCGGAATCGAGCCTGAAACTATGGGACTGGGCCGCCCTGCTGCCGATCATCGAAGGTGCCGGCGGGCGGATGACCGATTGGCGAGGCGGGGCGTTACGTCCCGGATGCGACGGGCGCGTTCTGGCGGTCGGCGACGCGGCGCTGCTTGAGCCGGCGTTGCGGCTGTTGGAGAGTGCGGGACCGCCTTGAGGCCATTGTTGGGAGTGTTCCAGTGCGCTTAACGCCTGCCCTGCTCACCCTCGCCCTGCTCGCTTTCGCGCCATTGGCGCACGCGCAAACCACCGCCCGCAGCAACGGCATCGCCCTGTTCGGCCGGCCCGGCCTGCCCGCCGACTTCACGCATTTTCCCTACGTCAACCCCGACGCCCTCAAGGGCGGCGAGGTTGTGCTGGGCGGCCTCGGCAGCTTCGACAGCTTCAACCCGTTCATCATGCGCGGCGCGCCGGCCGCCGAGGTCAGCCGCATCTACGACACGCTGCTGCGCCAATCGGCCGACGAGCCTGGCGTGTCCTACGGCCTGGTGGCCAAGACGGTCGAGACCCCGGCGGACCGCATGTGGGTGGCCTTCGACCTCCGCCCGGAGGCCCGCTTCCACGACGGCACGCCGATCACCGCCGAGGATGTCGCCTGGACGTTCCAGACCCTCCGCGACAAGGGCCGCCCGAATTTCCGCCAGTACTACGCCATGGTCGCGGACGTGACGGTGGAAAGCCCGCAACGCGTGGTGTTCCACTTCAAATCCAACGAGGACCATGAGCTTGCGATGATCGTGGGCGAGTTCCCCATCCTGCCCAAGAAGTGGTGGGCCGGGCGCGACTTCACCCAGCCCTTGACCGAGGCGCCGCTCGGCTCCGGACCCTACCGCCTCGATCGTTTCGAGATGGGCCGCTCCACGACGCTCGTCCGGGTGGCCGATTACTGGGGCCGCGACCTGCCGGTGTCGAAGGGCCTGTTCAATTTCGGCAGCATCCGTACCGAGTACTACCGCGATTCCACGGTCGCGATGGAGGCATTCAAATCCGGTCAGATCGATTACCGGCAGGAGAACATATCGAAAAACTGGGCCACCGCCTACGACTTCCCGGCAGTCGCGAAGGGCCTGGTGAAGAAAGAGACGTTCCCGCACCATCTGCCCACCGGCATGCAGGGCTTCGTGCTGAACACCCGCCACGCGCAATTCGCCGACCGACGGGTACGCGAGGCGCTGGACGAGGTGTTCGACTTCGAGTGGCTCAACCGCAACCTGTTTTTCGGTGCCTACACCCGCACCGACAGCTATTTCAGCAACAGCGATCTTGCCTCCTCCGGCCTGCCAGGGCCGGAGGAGCTGGCGCTGCTCGCCCCGTTCAAGGACAAGCTCCCGCCCGAGCTGTTCACGCGCCCCTTCGCGCTGCCAGTCACCGACGGCTCCGGCAACAACCGCGAGGGCTTGCGGCGGGCGCTGAAGTTGTTCGAGCAGGCCGGCTGGAAGGTGCTCGACCGCAAGCTGGTGGATGTGGCCGGCAAGCAGATGGCATTCGAGATCCTGTCCGGTGACCCGACGCTCGAACGGATCGCCACGCCCTACGTGCAATGGTTGGCCCGCCTCGGCATCGACGCGCATGTCCGCACCGTCGATCCGCCGCAATACCAGCGCCTGACCGACACCTTCGATTTCGACATGACCATGGTGGTGCTGCCCCAGTCGGACTTTCCCGGCAACGAGCAGCGCGACAACTGGACCTGCGAGTCGATGAAGGCCGAGGGCAGTTCCAACCTCGCCGGCGTGTGCGATCCCGCCGTCGATGCGTTGGTCAAAAAGGTCGTCGAGGCGCGCGACAAGCCGCAATTGATCGTCGCCACGCGCGCGCTCGACCGCGTGTTGTTGTGGGGTTGGTATGTGGTGCCCAACTGGCATGTCGGCAGCTTCAACGCCGCCTACTGGAACCGTTTCGGGCATCCGTCGCAGCCGGTCCGCACCGGTATCGCGCTGGATAGCTGGTGGGTCGACCCGACACTCGCCGCCGCCACCGACGCCGCGCGCCGTTCGGGCCTGTAGGGCGTCACGATGGCCGCCTATCTGATCCGGCGGCTGCTGCTGGTTATCCCGACGCTGTTCGGCATCATCGCCATCAACTTCGTGGTGGTGCAGTTCGCCCCCGGTGGCCCGGTCGAGCAGATGATGGCCGAGTTGAAGGGCAAGGGCGGCGGCGGCATCGAGCGCATCGGCGGCGGCGCGGGCTCGGAGGTCAGCACCCCCGGCGGCTATCGCGGCGCGCGTGGGCTCGATCCGGTTCTGGTCGGCGACATCAAGAAGATGTTCGGTTTCGACAAACCGGCGCCCGAACGCTTCCTGCTGATGCTGCGCGACTACCTGACGTTCAATTTCGGCAGCAGCTTCTTCCGGGGCGAGACGGTGGTGCGGCTGGTGCTGGAGAAGATGCCGGTCTCGATCTCGCTCGGGTTGTGGTCCACGCTCCTGATTTACCTGGTTTCGATTCCGCTCGGCATCGCCAAGGCGGTGCGCGACGGCAGCCGCTTCGATGTCGCGACCAGTGCGGCCGTGCTCGTCGGCTACGCCATTCCCGGCTTCCTGTTCGCCATCCTGCTGATCGTGCTGTTCGCCGGCGGCAGCTTCCTCACATGGTTCCCGCTGCGCGGACTTTCCAGCCAGGGCGCGGAAAATTGGGGCTGGCCCGCGCGCATCGCCGACTACATCTGGCACATCGTTCTGCCGACGGTGGCGCTCGTGGTCGGCGGCTTCGCCAGCCTCACCATCCTGACGAAAAACTGCTTCCTGGAGGAAATCCGCAAGCAGTACGTGGTCACCGCGCGCGCCAAGGGCGCCACCGAGGCGCGCATCCTGTATCGCCATGTGTTCCGCAATGCCATGCTGCTGATCATCGCGGGGTTCCCGGCTGCCTTCATCGGCATTCTGTTCTCGTCATCGCTGCTGGTGGAGATCGTCTTCTCGCTCGACGGCCTCGGCCTGCTCGGCTTCGAATCCGCCATCAGGCGCGACTATCCGGTGGTGTTCGGCACGCTGTATATCTTTACCCTGCTGGGCCTCGTTATGCAGATCGTGGGCGATTTGATGTACACGGTCGTCGATCCCCGCATCGACTTCGCCTCGCGCAAATAATGCGAATTTCGCCGCTCAATCGCCGCCGCCTGAAGATTTTCCGCGCCCATTCGCGCGGCTACTGGTCGATGTGGGTCTTCCTGCTGCTGTTCGGCCTCAGCCTGTTCGCCGAGTTCATCGCCAATGATCGCCCGCTTCTGATCCGCTTCGACGGGCATTGGTTCAGCCCGGTGCTGACCGACTACAGCGAGGATGCGTTCGGTCCCGACATGATGCCGCTGGCGGCCGATTACAGCGACCCGGAGCTGCGCGAGGCCATCGATGCCAAAGGCTGGATGCTGTGGCCCCCGGTGCGCTTCGCCTACAACTCCGTGGTCAAGAACCTGCCGGTCCCGGCCCCCGCCCCGCCCTCCATGCGCAACCTGCTGGGCACCGACGATCAGGCGCGCGACGTGCTGGCGCGGGTGATCTACGGCTTCCGCATCTCGGTGCTGTTCGGCTTCACGCTCACCATCATCAGCTCCGTCGTCGGCGTCGCCGCCGGCGCGGTACAGGGTTTCTATGGCGGCCTCACCGATCTGTTGTTCCAGCGTTTCATCGAAATCTGGTCAGGCATGCCGCAGCTCTACCTGCTGATCATCCTGGGCAGCGTGATCACGCCGAGCTTCTGGGTGCTGCTGGTGTTCCTGCTGTTGTTCAGCTGGATGAGCCTGACCGGCGTGGTACGCGCGGAGTTCCTGCGCGGCCGCAACCTCGATTACGTGCGCGCCGCGCGGGCGCTCGGCGTGTCCGACCTCGTCATCATGTGGCGCCACATCCTGCCGAACGCGATGGTCGCCACGCTGACCTTCCTGCCGTTCACCCTGTCAGGCTCGGTGACGATCCTCTCCACGCTGGATTTCCTCGGCTTCGGCCTGCCGCCCGGCTCGGCGTCGCTGGGCGAGCTGGTCAGCCAGGGCAAGAACAACATGCAGGCCCCCTGGCTGGGCATCACCGCCTTCGTCGTGCTCGGAACCGTGCTCACGCTGCTGATCTTCGTGGGCGAGGCGGTGCGTGACGCGTTCGATCCGCGAAGGATGCCGAAGTGAGTCTGGTCGAAGTCGAAAACCTCTCGGTCTCCTTCGGCGCCAAATGCGTGTTGCAAGACGTCTGCTTCACCCTCGACGCCGGCGAAACGCTCGCCCTGGTCGGTGAAAGCGGCTCGGGCAAGTCCATGACGGCCCTTTCGCTGCTGCAATTGCTTCCCCCCCCCGGCGTCTCGGCGGGCCACGTCGTGCTCGACGGCCAGAGCGTGATCGGCGCTTCGTCCGAGGCCCTGCGGCGGCTGCGCGGCGACGTTGCCGGCATGATCTTCCAGGAGCCGATGACCAGCCTCAATCCGCTGAAGAAGATTGGCGGGCAGGTCGGCGAGGCGGTCGAACTGCACAATCCCGCTTCCCTGCCGATCATACGCAGGCGCGTGGTCGAGGTGCTGGCCGAGGCCGGCTTCGCCGACGCCGAGCACCGGCTCGACGCCTATCCGCATCAACTCTCCGGCGGCCAGCGCCAGCGCGTGATGATCGCCATGGCGCTCGCCAACAACCCCGCTTTGCTGATCGCCGACGAACCCACCACGGCACTCGACGTCACCATACAGGCGCAAATCCTCCAGTTGCTGGCGGAACAAAAGGCCGCGCGCGGGCTGGCGCTGCTCCTCATCAGCCACGACCTCGCGATCGTCAAACGCTTCGCCGACCGCGTCTGCGTGATGAAGGATGGCCGCATCGTCGAGGCGGGCACGGTGAAATCCGTGTTCGGCAACCCGCAGCACGCCTACACCAAACTCCTGCTTGGCGCCGAGCCGCGCGGCCGGCCGGACCCGGTGCGTCCGGACGCGAAGATGCTGGTCGAGGCGCGCGACATGCGCGTTCATTTCCCCATCCGCCGCGGCCTGCTCCGCCGCACCGTCGGACACGTCAAGGCGGTGGACGGCATTACCATCCGCGTGCGCGAAGGCGAGACTGTCGGGCTCGTGGGCGAGAGCGGCTCGGGCAAATCCACCGCCGGCTTCGGCCTGCTGCGGCTGGAGCCGGCCGAGGGCGACATCGTGTTCGAGGGGCGGGATCTCGCCACCCTGGATCCCTCCGTCCGCCGCAAGCTCCGCGCCCGCGCGCAGATCGTGTTCCAGGACCCGTTCGGCAGCCTCTCGCCGCGCCTCAACGTGGGCGAGATCGTGGCCGAGGGGCTGCGGGTGCATGAGCCCAGGCTGACCCGCGCCGGGCGCGAGGCGCGCGTGGCGGAGGTGCTGGGCGAGGTGGGCCTGCCGGATGGCTGCGCCGACCAATACCCTCACGAATTCAGCGGCGGCCAGCGCCAGCGCGTGGCCATCGCGCGGGCCATGGTGCTGCGCCCGCGTTTCGTGGTGCTGGACGAACCCACCAGCGCGCTCGACATGTCGGTGCAGGCGCAGATCGTGGAACTGCTGCGCCGCCTGCAACGCGACCACGACCTCGGCTACCTGTTCATCAGCCACGACCTGAAGGTCGTCCGCGCCCTCGCCCACCGTGTGATGGTGCTGCGCCGGGGCCAGGTGGTCGAGGAAGGCCCCGCCGACGAGATCTTCGCCAACCCGCGCGAGGATTACACCAAGGCGCTGATGGCGGCGGCGTTCTCGCTGCAGGCCGATACGAGCGGCGTGGTGTCGGTCTGAGCGGCGATCCGGGATCATGGCGAGATTCGCCGGCGTTTTCGAAGCATCGAACCGATCGACGCCCATCGTGGGAATGCGAGGACGCAACCCGCCCGGTTAACGCGACACCGGCAGGTCCGCCTCCAGCCCGATCGCCCGTGCGGCGTTCAGCGAGACCATCTTGCGGATGTCGTCGTCGCCGTAGCCGAGGTCGATGCAAAGCTTGACGCCGCGGCGGAAGCCTTCGAGGGGGCTGAACACGCCTGGCTGCCCAAGGTCGGAGCAAAGGATCGTCTGATCCACCCCGGCCGCCTCGATGTGCTTGCGCAGATCTTCCTCGGGACAGGTCTTGAACTTGCTGCCTTCGAGGAACATGCACAGCGAGTGCTCGACGAAGGCGCCCATTGCGGCGAGGCCGCGCACGTCGTTCAGCGACGCGTCCACGATGTCCTCGGGGTGGGTCAGCACGAGGCGTTTCACGCCGCGCCGCTGCGCCTCCTCGAACACCCGCCACGTCTCGCTCACGTGCAAATGCCCGCTGGCCAGCACCATGTCGGTCTTGGCGACGACGTCCAGCACCTCCTTCACGTCGTCGCGCACCGACTTGTCGGCGTTCAGCACCGGAATGCCGGCGGCGGGCCTGATCTTGGTCGTCGAGGCCGGATGCACCCAGCCTGCCGTCTTTTCCCAGCGCAGATGGTTCTCGGCCGCCAGCGTCGGCAACCAGACGATCTTGCCGCCCATCGCGGCCGTATGCTCGACCGCGTAGGCGTTGAAGCCGCCGATCACGTTGTTCAGCACGATGCCGGAGTAGATCCTGGTCGTCAGTTCGGGATGATGCCTGGCGATCATCGCCGCCGTCATCACGCCGCTATAGTCGTGGTCCTTTGTGATGACCGCCGCGAAGCCTGCTTTCGACGCTTCCGTGACCAACTCGAGGTGGTCGACGGCGCGCGGGGCGATGGACGGGCCGCTATGGACATGCGGGTCGATGGCGCCCACCAGCAATGCGTCGATGCGCGCGTCCATGACTGGCGTGTTGCCGGTTTCGGTCATCTAACCCTCCATCGCGTGAGAACGAGCGGCCGGCCGGTCGGCCGCGTTGACGTGTCCGCGCAGCGTTGACGCGATAACCGCGCTCAGCGCCCTCATCGCCGCGGCGCCCGGGAAGCCCGCGGTGGTTGCAAGCCTTTCACTTCGCAATCCCCGAAATCAGGCAGTTCCGTCCTGCTGTGCGCGACATTGTTCCGATTTATGGCTCAGACGGCGATGCTGTCAATGGTCGAGGGGACCAGGCGGGCGTAGTCGGTGCAGCCCAAGGCACGCGAGATTTGCTCGGCGGCATGAATCACGCGGCGGAGCTGGTCGTCGGAGGGTGTCGCTTCGAGGTATTGGATGGAGTCCACGATCGCGATGGCGCCGACGCAAGCGGCCGAGGCGTCGAACAGGGGGGCGGCGAGGGCGTTGACGCCCGGCAGCGTTTCATTGGGCGAGACCGCATAGCCGCGCGCGCGCACCAGGGCGATTTCGGCGCGCAAGGCGGTGGCGCCGACGATCGTGCTCGGCGTCTGCCGCTCCAGCCGGCTGGCGAGCACCCGCTTGCACACCGTCTCGTCGCCCCAGGCCAGCGCCACCTTGCCTTGGGAGCTGCCGTGGAAGCTCAGCACGGAGCCTTCGCGCACGCTGATCTCGATGGGGGCGTTGCCCGGTATGGTCGCCAGAACCCTCGCGCCGCCTGGGTCAATCTGCGAGACCACCACGGGATGGCCGAGCAGGTCGCGCAGTTCGCGCATGACCGGGCGGGCCACGCTGGCGAGGTCGAAATGCTCGGCGACCAAGCGGCCGAGTGTCACCAGCCGCGCACCGACCCGGTACTTGTCGCTGCCGGCGGCCTGGATGACGTAGTCCTGCTCCATGAGCGTGCGTAAATGGCGGTGCGCCCGGCTTTTGGAGACGCCGATCGCGGTCGCGATCGCGGTCACGCCGGTGTCGCCCCGCTGCACGGCAAGGTGTTCCAGGATCCGCAGGGCGAGCGAGACCGCCTGTATGCCGTCGCCCATCGCGGGGCCGCTCGTTCTCGGCATGTATCCTCCGATGCGCCCCGCGCGTTGACGGTCCGGGGACGCGGCTTCTGTGTGACGATACACTGTGCTGCAGTGCGGAATACATCGCAATATCAAGGCGGCGTCGGCGCCTCGCCGGCGGGGGACACCGGAGCAACAGGCGCCGGCCCAATAGGTGCGGTCAGACTCGGGCCGCCTCGGGCACGAAGTCGGCCCAGTGCCCCGGCCGTGACACCGAGTCGGCATAGGCGCCGAGCGCATCGGCCGCACGCCCGACAATGGCCTCGAATGTCAGCCCGCGCGCGTCCAGCACGGCGTCCAACTCGTCCAGAATGCGCCGCAACGCGCCGAAGCCCTCCAGCATCACGACCGACAACGCCTCGGCGGCCGATGCGCCCGCCAGCCCCATGCGCGCGAGGTCCGCGCCGGCCCGGATGCCGTTGGTGCCGAGCAGCGGGAAAGCCGGCCCCACCGCGCGGCGGCTGAGTGCCAGGAAGCGACACACGATGGGCAGCGCCCAGGGCCCGCCATAGGCGCCCGAGGAGCCGAGCACCGGGGCGAGCGTGTCGAGGTCGGGCAGCATGGCCATGAAGCGGCCCATCATCACCACCGCATCCGCGCCGCCGGCACGCGCCGCGACCGCCAACGCCGGCAGGTTCGAGGACAGGCCGGTCAGCTTCACCCAAAGCTGCATCCCCTCCGTCGCCGAGCGGACCCGTGCCACCAGCGCCGTCAACCGGGCGGGATCGACCTCCTGCACGATGGCGCCGGGCGCGGCTTCGGCCGCATGGGGTGCCCCCACGTTCAGTTCGAACACCCGCAAGCCCGCGGCGCGCGCCAGCCCGGCGATGTGTTCGGCGCCATCGTGGCTCGCCAACACGATACTGGCCGCGACGAACCGGCCTGCCCGCGCCGCCTCCGCGTCGATGCGCGCGAGACAGGCGAACCAATCGGCGGCCTCGCGCTGGATCAGCCCGGAGCGGCAGAACAGGCCCGGCCCGGTTCCGTCCCACGCCATCGCGGTGCCGTCCGCGCCGGTCCGGGCGTAATCCGCGCGGTCCAGCTGCGATCGCGCCGCCGCGGTCTCGTTGACCGATTTGGCGATCACGCCCGCCACCCCGGCTGCCAGCGCCGCGCGGATTCCCGCCTCGGTCATCACCGGCTCGCCCGACCCGCAGATGAGCGGGTTGGGCAGTTCGAGCGCGCCGACGCGGGTGCGCAGGCGGGACGTCGTGGTCATGGTCGGATGCTCCGCTGATGCTCCCCTAATGCTCCCTTGGGCCGAGATTTGACACATCAGGCACGGTTGGGGACAATCTCGTCAGGGAGGACAACATTGCGTACGCCGGAACAAGCAGTCGTGCCGTTGCTGGCCGCCTCGGACCTCACCGCGCGCTACGGCCGCGTCGTGGCGCTCAAGGGCGTCGAGTTGCGCGTCGACGAAGGCGAGTTCGTCACCGTCCTGGGCCCCAACGGCGCCGGCAAGACCACCCTGATGCGCGCGCTGATGCGCACCGCCGCGCGCACCGGCACCATCCGCTTCCGCGGCGAGGATGTCTCGGCCCTGCCGACGCACGCCCTGGCGCGGCGCGGCATCATCCTCGTCCAGGAGGGCCGCGGCTTGTTCGGCCAGATGACGGTGCGGGAAAACCTCGACCTCGGCGCCTTCACCCGCCCGGACCGCGCCGCCGGCGAGCAGCGCCTGGGCCAGGTCTTCGCCCTGTTCCCCCGCCTGAGCGAACGCCTCGGCCAGATGGCCGCCTCGCTGTCGGGCGGCGAGCAGCAGATGCTCGCCATCGGCCGCGCGCTGATGGCCGAACCGAAGCTGCTGATGCTTGACGAACCTTCCGTGGGGCTCGCGCCGCGGGTCGCGGTCGAGATCATCGAGGCGCTCGGCGCGCTCAACCGTGGCGGCCTCGGCATCCTGCTGGTCGAGCAAAAAGCCCCGCTGGCGCTGCGCCTGGCGAAGCGCGCCTACATCGTGACCCTCGGCCGCATCGCCGCCGAGCTGGACGCCGCAAGCATCGGTTCGCACCATGACCTCGCCCAATACTACCTCTCCTGATCCCGCGCCCACGCGGCCGCTCTGGATCGTTCCGGCCGTGCTGGGCGTGGGCCTGCTCGGCTTCGTCATGCTGAACGGCGGCTATCTCGTCACCGTGCTCGGGCTGGCGGCGATCTACGGGGTGTTCTGCACCGGGCTGAACCTGTTCATGGGCTATACCGGCCAGGCCTCGTTCGGCCAGAGCGCGTTCGCGGCGGTCGGCGGTTATGGCACCGCGATCCTGTGCGCGGGCCACGGGTGGGACCCGGTCGCGGGCCTCGTCGTCTCGATGGCGATCGCGGGCCTGCTGGCGCTGGTGGTGGGATACCCGGTGATGCGGCTGCGCGGCCATTACCTCGCGATGGCCACCTTCGCGCTCGGCCTCATCGTCTACGAGCTGTCGGTCGAGTGGTCGGGACTGACCCAGGGCTACATGGGCTATGCCGGAATTCCGCCGCTCGGCTTCGCCGGCCATGAACTGGGCACCGAGCGCGCCCAGCTCGGTGCGCTGGTGGCCATCATGCTGTTCGGGGTGTGGCTGGCCGAGCGCATGAAATCCTCCCGTTTCGGCCGCGCGCTGCGCGCCATCGCCGGCAGCGAACCGGCCGCGATGGCGCTCGGCATTCCGGTCTCGCGCTACAAGCTCGCCGCCTTCGTGGTCGCCGCCGTCTATGCATCCGCCGCCGGCTCGCTGTTCGCCCATTTCATCGGCTTCATCAGCCCCGAGGTGTTCGGCGTGCCCATGGTCGTGCTGAGCTTCACCATGCTCTATCTCGGCGGCATCGGCACGATCTGGGGGCCGGTCATGGGCGCGGTGATCGCGTCCCTGTTGCCAGAGCTGTTCCGCGGGCTGAAGGAGATGCAGGACATCGCCTATTCCGTGGTGTTGATCCTGATGCTGATCTTCGTCCCGGGCGGTCTGGCCGGGCTGCTGCGACGGCTCGCGCGCAAGCCGACATGAGCGCCGCGTTGCTCTCGGTCGAGCGGGTCAGCAAGCGGTTCGGCGGGCTGGTCGCCAACGACGCGATCTCGCTGGACGTGGCCGAAGGCAGCCTGACAGCGGTGATCGGCCCGAACGGCGCCGGCAAGACCACGTTCTTCAACATCATCTCGGGGGCGCTCCCGCCGACCGCGGGCCGCATCCAACTCGCCGGGCAGGACATCACCGGCCTCTCGCTGCAACAAGTGGCCCAACGCGGCCTCGTGCGCACGTTCCAGCTCGTTCAGCTTTTCGGCAACATGACCGTGCGCGAGAACGTCGAGGTCGGGCTGCACATGGTGACGCGGGGCACCTTGGGCGCGGCGCTGCTCCGGCCGCGCTGGATGGCCGCGCAGGAGCGGTGGGTACGTGACGAGGCGGACACGTTGCTCGGCTTCGTGGGACTCGGAGCCTTCGCCCAAACCCAGGCCGACCAGCTGCCCTACGGCCGCCAGCGCCTGCTGGAGGTCGCCCGCGCCCTGGCCGCCAAGCCGCGCCTGCTGCTGCTGGACGAGCCGGCGGCCGGATTGGACACCCAGGAATCGGCGGCTTTGGCCGACATCATCCAGCAGGTGAACGCGCGCGGCACCACGGTGCTGCTGATCGAGCACGACATGTCGCTCGTGATGCGGATCGCGACCCACGTCGCGGTGCTCGATTTCGGCCGCAAGATCGCCGAGGGCTCGCCGGCCGAGATGCGCGCCCATCCCGATGTGCTCGCCGCCTATCTCGGCGGGGTGGAGGAGGCCCATGCCTGACCTGATCCAACTCGCGCAGGCGCTGGTGAACGGCGTCGGCGTCGGCCTCGTCTATGGCCTTGTCGGCATCGGCTTCTGCGTCATCTACAATGCCAGCGGCATCGTCAACTTCGCCCAGGGCGTGTTCGTCATGCTCGGGGGCATGTTGGCGCACACGCTGCTGACGCGCGCGGGTCTGCCCATGCCCGTCGCCGCCGTGCTGGCCACCGTCATCGTCGCCGCGATCGGGGTCGCGATCCAGCTGCTGGTCGTCAGCCCGATGTGGCAGCGCGGCACCTCGATGTTCGCGATCATCCTGGCGACGCTCGCCGTGCAGATCATGATCGAGCGCATCACCATCCTCTCGCTCGGCGATCAGCCGCGCACCTACGACAATTTCACGCCGGGCGGGCCGCTGCGTCTGGGGCCGATCACCATCGACTACCAGCTGTTCTGGGTGTTGGGCGGCGGCGCGCTGATGGTGGCGGCGCTCTGGCTGTTCTTCACCCGCACCCGCATCGGGCGGGCGTTGCGGGCGTGCTCGCAGAACGCGGAGGCGGCGGCGCTGCTCGGGATTCCCGTCGGGCGGATGCTGCTGCTGTCCTTCGCACTCAGCGCGGCCCTCGGTTCGGCCGCCGGCATCCTCATCACGCCGACGCAGTACACCGCCTACAGCATCGACGGCCCGTTCGGCGTCAACGGCTTCATCGCCGCCATCATCGGTGGTTTCGGCAGCGCGCCGGGGGCGCTCGCCGGCGGCATTCTGCTCGGGGCGGCGCAGGCCGTCGCGGTCGTGCTGTTCGGCGCCGGCTACCGCAATGTCGCCGCACTGGTGATCATGTTGCTTGTCTTGCTGCTGTTCCCGAGCGGCGTGTTCAACGCCACGCGGTCGAAGGCTTGAGAATGGTGCGTCGCACGACCGCGTGCTTCCGTTATGACCGGCGCGCAATGGCCAACCGAGGGACCGAACAAGGACCAAGTGAAGGAAATGTACATGAGCCTGAAAACCACATTGCTGGCGACCGCCATCGCACTCGCGGCGACCGCGCAAGCCGCCCGCGCCGAGGACTCGTTCAAGATCGGCTCCGCCCTCGGCCTCACCGGCTATGCGGCCACCGGCGACCGCAACTGGCGTGACGGGCTGCAACTGGCCGCCGACGCGCTGAACGCCAAAGGCGGAATCCTCGGCCGCAAGGTCGAGATCATCGTCGAGGACAACCGCTCGCAGCCGCAGGATGCGGTCGTCGCCTACCGCAAGATGCTGTCGTCGGACCAGGTGAACGCCTTCGACAGCGGGTGCGTCTCCGCCGGCAACATGGCCGCCGCCTCGTTCGTGGCGCGGGCGCAGGTGCCGATGCTGCTGTGCTCCATCCTGCCGCAAAAGCCCGAGGAGCAGGCCTGGGCGTTCAGTTTTCTGCCGCCGCCCACATTCGAGATCGATGCGCGTTACGGCTATCTGCGCGACCGCACGCAGATCCGCAAGGTCGGCCTGCTGATCGATCCCACCCCGTACAGCCAGCTGATGAAAGGCTTCGCGACCCGGCTCGCGCCGCAGTACGGGCTCGAGATCGTGGCGGAGGAAACCTACAAGCCGGACGATTCGGACGTGAACGTCCAGCTCGGCCGCATGAACGCGGCGGGCGCGGGCGCGGTCGTGAAGCTGGGCCAGGGCGGCTCGACTGTGACGGTCGCCAAGAACATCCGCCAGCTCGGCCTCGACAAGATGGTGCTGATGGCGAGCACCGACGACGGCGGCATCTTCAAATCCGCGAGCGAGGTGCTGGGCGACCGGTTCTACTTCATCGGCTCGGCCGTGCAGTTCGGCGACGCGGGGCCATCCGAGAAGGCCGCCAACGCCGACAAGTCCAACGGGGCCGCCAAGGCCGCCATCGACGCGTTTCTCACCCCCTGGGTGGCGAAATACGGCGACCGCGACACCGGGCAGGCCTCGCGCGCCTACGATTCGGTGATGCTGCTGGCAAAGGCCGCGACAGCGGCGAATTCGGTCGCGGGGCCGGCGATCAAGGACGCCATCGAGCGAGTCGGCGCCTATAACGGCGCCGGCGCGGTCTACGACTTCTCCGACAAGCAGCATGTCGGCATCACGAAGAATCCGTATTTCGTCGGCCAGTTCGTCAACGGCCGGCCCACCGTGTCGAAGTAGGAGCCCGCATGTACGACAAGACCGATCCACGGGCGAGCCTCGCCCCCGCCGCCGCGTCGGCGTCGTTCGCCGGCGCGTTCACGGCCGCCGACTACCTGCGCTTCCACGACGCCGAGCCGCAGGAGAGCGGCGGCGGCGCACGCACCTGGCTCGGCCGCGGCCAGAACTTTCTCACGGCCTACACCGAGGCCGAAGCCGGCGCCGAGTTGTCGCGCAGCGGTCAGCCCGACGAGTATGCGATCCTGCTGCCGGACCCCGGCACCCGCATCGAGGTCACGGCCGGCACGCAGACCGAAACGCTCGACGGCTACCGCGTGATCTTCGTGCCGCCCGGCGACAGCCGCGTGCGCGTGCTGGCGGCGGGCCGCGTCGTGCGCGTGTTCACCACCCGTGCCGCCGACCTCGCCGCGAAATGCGCCAACGCCGCTGCCTACGCCGTGCCGCACGCCATCGTGGCACCCATCGTGAAGTGGCCCACGCCGCCCGGCGGCTTCAGGATACGTAGCTACAGCCTCGAAATTCCCCCCACGCCCGGCCGCTTCGGGCGCATCTGGCGATGCACCACGATCATGGTCAACTGGCTCGAGCCGTTCGAGGGGCCGCGCGACCCGACCAGGCTTTCGCCCCACCATCACGATGATTTCGAGCAAGGCTCGCTCGCGTTGCAGGGCGAGTTCATCCACCATCTGCGCTGGCCCTGGACCCCGGACAAGACGGCGTGGCGGGCGGACGAGCACGAACACGTCGGCACCCCCTCCATCACCTTCATCCCCCCCCCGTCGATCCACACCACCGAGGCCCGCGGCGCGGGCCGCAACCAGCTGGTGGATCTGTTCTGCCCGCCGCGGATGGATTTCTCGATGAAGCAGGGCTGGGTATTGAACGCGGCGGATTATCCGATGCCCTGAACGACGCCCGCTGGCGGCGGGTTTCCTTGCAACCGCTTCCAGGCCGTCGTGAAGCCAGCAAAGTTCCGCCGATGCCGCACCGGGCGGCGGCCTTCGCCTTTGCCGCCGTCTTCGCCCGCTTGCCCGCCGCCCGCTTGCCCGCCGCCCGGCGCTTCCGCCTGGGCAGCCGAAGTATCTCCGGCATCGCGGCCACCCCGGTCATGCGCAGCAGCGGCCGCAGGACACGTCCGACTTGCGGGGCCGCCGCGATCAGCGCCCGCATCTGCGGATCGTGCAGGACCAGGTATTCGATCTGGCGTCCGAAGCTCGCGCAGTCCTGCACCATGCGGCACAGCCAGGCGAACCCGCCCGGAAGTTCGCGCGCTGCCCGCTTCCCGTGCGGAGGCGCCTGTTGGGGATCGCTCGCGGCCCGGACCCGCCGCGCCGGCAGCGTGCCGGCTTCCGCCCGCGCGGCAAGCCCGGCGAAGCGGGCGGCCAGCCGCGTCAGCCGCACATAGATGAGCGAGACGAGGGGCGCGGCCTCCTGGTTCCGCATGAACCGGACCGACAACGCCCGGCCCATCCCCGCGATAATGCGGGCGAACGCGGCGGCGACGGCGGTGGTGGGAACGGGGGCCGACATTTGGGTATTAAAGCCTAATTCATTTCTCCGCTTCAAGCGGCTCATGGGACCCCGTGATCAGCCCGGCGCGGGTCCCCTCGACGGGTGGCTTGGGCACAGCCCCACCGGGCTTCTTGCCGGTGGCCGCCGTCTTGGCGGCTCGTTGCGCCATCTTGGCATCATGCTCGGCCTGCGCGCGGGCGTGGCGCTCGCGGCCGCGGGCCTCGATTGTCGCGCGGGCCCCGATTGTCGCGCGGGCCCCGATTGTCGCGCGGGCCCCGATTGTCGCGCGGGCCTGGGCGATCCTGGCCTAGCGCTCCTCACGCCGGGCCAGTTCGTCGGGGATCGACATGCCGTCCGGCGTGTCCGCCTGATCGGCTGCCTCGGCGCGGGGCATCAGGTCGGCCACGTCGGCCTTCAACTGCGCCTCGATCTTGCCGGCGTGCTCATAGGACAGCGCGCTGTGGCGGCTGGCCCACGGGTCGGGCCAAAGGCCCGCCCGAGGACAGGCTCCGGCGTGGATCTTGGTGCCGTCCAGCGCCACCGTGCCCAGCTTCAGCACGCCCATCTCGCGCGCCAGCACCGGCACCAGCACCTGCACGAACAGCGCCTCGATCTGCGGCAGGAAGCGCCGCCGGAACACCGCGATCGTGTCGTGATTTGGATGATCGTTGGCGGCAACGAACCGGAACGCCACGGAATCGTAGCTCGCCCGCTCCAGCTTGCGGCTGGAAAACACGCCGGTCACGTAACCGTAGACGAGAATGCCCAGCAAAAGCCGCGGGTGATAGGCCGCCTCGCACGAGCCGCGATAGCTGCCGGTCATTGCACGCAGGTCCAGCCCTGCGACCACCTCGACCACGAAGCGGGCCAAATGCCGCTCCGGCAACCATTCGTCCACCGACGGTGGCATCAGAAAGCCGGTGTCGCGGTCAATCGGGCGAAATGAATTCATGCGCAACGTCCGAGCTTGTCAGGAAGCGCGTCAACCCACCGATTCTAAACTGTCATCCCGCGTTGTTAAGTCCGACAGGTTGCTAGCTTTCGAGAAAATGCCCGAACGCCCGCAGGGCCGGCGTGTCGTCGCAGATGATCTTGGTGATCGCCAGCATCGGCACCGCCAACACGGCACCCGGCACGCCCCACATCCAATACCAGAACACCAATCCGAGGATGACCACCACCGGGTTGATGGTAAAGCGCCGCGCCATGAGCAGCGGCGTGATGGTCTCGCCCTCGATGAGATGGACCACGAGATACAGCCCCATGGGCAGCAGGCTCGCCCATTCGACGCCGAGGTCCACCAGGCCCACGAAGGCGAACAGGCCGACGCCCACGATCCAGCCCAGCACCGGCACGTAGTTCAGCGCGAAGGCGGTCACGCCCCATAGCAGAGGATCGTTGATTCCGCACAGATACATGACGCCTGTCGTGGCGACGCCGACCGCGACGTTGATGACGGTGATGGTCACGAGATAGGCGGAGATGTCGCGCTCGATATGCATCGATATTTCGACCGCGCGACGCTTCTCCTTGAAGCGCGGCAGGATTTCGACGAAGCGGCGCAGGAAGGTCTCGCCGGAGACCAGCAGATACACCAGCAACACGATCGTGGTGAAGAATCCCGCCGCCAGCGCCTTCGTGCTGTTGAACAGAGTGTCGAACAAGCCGGGCACCCGCACCGCGGTGCCGGGCGACGCCGGTGCGGTCGAGGCGACCCCGCCCTGGATTTGCGCCAACGCCTGCTCGGCCGCGTCGATCGGCAGGGCCAGGAAGTGCAGCTTGGCCTTCACCTGAGGCATCACCTGCGGCAGCTTGGCGGCCCATGTCGCGGCCGGTCCGCTGATCAGATAGCCGAGCGCCACGAACACCATCAGCAGGAGCATGACCGCGAACAGCGCGCCAAGGATGCGCGGCACCCGGAAACGCTCGCCGAAGCGCACCACCGGCTGCAGCAACAGCTTGAGCACGATGGCGAGAACCACGGGGAGGATGATCTCGGCGGCGACATACATCGCCGTGAGGCATGACAGAAAGAACAACCCGGCCAGGAACGCGGTGCGCGGATCGGTCGGGATGAGCGTGTAGCTCTCCACGTCCGGGGCCGTCGTCACGACGACATCCGCCTCGGGCGTCTCGCCCGCCGTGGTCGCGAGCGCCATCGAATCCGTGGCCGCCGTGTCGCTCATATGTCCGCCAGAAATGACCCGGCGGCATTACGCGCGGCAAACCGACGGGTTTGCCGCATGGCTCAGGCAATCTCGCGGCGGAGCTTTTGCGCCATGGCTTCGGCGAACCCGGCATAGTCGGGGCAGACCAGCGCGAAGGCGCCGGGGCCGCCGATCACCTCGCGCGTGTAGCTGTCGAGCAAATCCGGCTCCTCGTGCAGCACGCAAAGGCCGTTGATGGTGACGCCGGCATCGGTCAGCCGATCCCGGACCGGGCCGGGCGGCGTGCCGTCGTTGGAGCGGCCATCGCCCGCGAGGTCGATCACCTGGCGGCGTGACGCGGCGGGGGCGCGGGCCAGCAGCCTCTCGCAGAACACCAGCGCCTCGCCGATCGCCGTGGTGCCGGGGGTGACCTGGCGCGACATGTCGTCGATCGCGTCGGCGAAGGCCGCCACGTGCGTGCGTGCCGAAAGGCCCGTCCAGTCGATCGTCACCAGCTGCGCGAAGCGGCCAGACCACAGCACCACGGCGGCGAGGCTCCCGACCAGCCCGGCCGCGATCTCGGGCGACCGCAGCGCCGCGGCGGTGCCGCCGACAATGAGGTTGAACTCCTCGTAGGTGACGCTGGCCGAGCCGTCGAAGGCCAACACCAGCGCGAGATCGGCCTGTTCCATGCCGCGGAGTGTCCCGGCCTTGAGTGCGGCGCGCAACCGGCCGATCATGCGCGCAACGACGATCGGGGGGACGCGCATGGCTGACCAATTGCCTTTGGCCCATATCAAGGTGCTCGACCTCACGCTGGCCCGCGCCGGCCCGACCTGCGTGCGCCATTTGGCCGATTGGGGGGCGGACGTGATCCGGGTGGAACCGCCGAGCACAGGCGGCGAGGAGATCAGCGGCGCGCGCGACGGCTTCGATTTCCAGAATTTGCACCGCAACAAGCGCGCGATCCGGCTCGACCTGAAATCCCCCGAGGGCCACGCCGCCTTCCTGCGCCTCGCGGCCGACGCCGACGTGGTGGTCGAGAACATGCGCTCGGAGGTGAAGCACCGCCTTCGCATCTCCTACGACGACCTCCGTCCCGCCAACCCGCGCCTAGTCTATGCCTCGATCAGCGGCTTCGGGCAGGACGGGCCGTACGGCAAGCGCGCCGGCGTGGACCAGATCGCCCAGGGCATGGGCGGCCTCATGTCCATCACCGGCCTCCCCGGCCAGGGCCCGGTGCGGGTGGGCATCCCGATCGCGGACCTCACGGCGGGCACTCTGCTGGCCCTGGGGGTGATGCTCGCCTTGTTCGATCGCGAGCGCACCGGGCAGGGCAAGTGGGTCACCACGAGTCTGCTGGAGGCACAGGTGTTCATGCTGGATTTCCAGGCGACGCGCTGGCTGATGGCGGGCGAGGTGGCGGGCCAGGCGGGCAACGACCACCCGACCGGCATCCCGACCGGCGTGTTCCCGACCAGCGACGGCCACATCAACATCGCCGCCGCCTCGGCGCGGCTGTGGGAGCGCTTCGCCGACACGATCGGGCGGCCGGATTGGAAATCGGTCGAAGGCTGGCAGAACCAGGCCGGCCGCAGCGCCGCCCGGCACGCGATCAATGCGGCCATCGCCGAGGAGACGCGGCGCAGGCCATCGGACCACTGGATCGAATTGTTCGAGGCCGCCGGCATTCCGTGCGGCCCGATCAACACCATCGACCGGGTGTTCGAGGACCCGCAGGTGCGCCATCTCGGCATCGTCCGCACGGTCACACATCCGAGGCTGGGCGAGGAACGGCTGGTGGGCTCGCCGTTGAACCTTTCGGGCGTGCCCAAGGACATCCGCACGCCGACGCCCGAAGCGGGGGCCGACACCGAGGCCGTGCTGCGCGGCTATGGCTATGGCGAGGCCGAGATCGCCGATCTGAAACAACGAGGGATTGTCTGAATGACGCAGTACGCGAGCGGCCGGATGCTGGCCGAAATGGATGACGGGGTGGGGCTGATCACGTTCAACCAGCCGGAGAAACGCAACGCCATGTCGGTCGACATGTGGGGCGGCCTGGGCGAGATCCTCGACGCGTTCGCGGCCGACCCGGCCGTGCGCGTGATCGTGCTGACCGGGGCAGGCAGCAAGGCGTTCGTCTCGGGCGCCGATATCAGCCAGTTCGACAAGACCCGCTCGGACAGCAACGCCCAGGTCGAATACGACAAGCTGACCAGTGCGGGACGCGCCAAGCTCGCGGGCTTTCCCAAGCCGGTGATCGCGCGGGTGCGCGGCTACTGCCTCGGCGGCGGGCTCGGCATCGCGATGCAGGCGGATCTGCGGATCGCGGCGGTCGATTCCGAGTTCGGCATCCCAGCGGCACGGCTCGGCATCGCCTACAGCTACGAGATGGTGAGCAAGCTGGTCTCGCTGGTCGGGCCGTCGCACGCACGGATGATGCTGTACACCGGCGCGCGCATTACCGCGGCCGAGGCCGAGCGGATCGGCCTCGTCAACCGCGTCGTGGCTGACGAGGACCTGTCCGACGTCGTGGTCGATATCGCGCGCTCGATCGCCGACAACGCGCCGCTGTCGATCCGGGCGGCCAAGCTCGCGGTGGACGACACGGTGCGCGCCGACCGGGACCGCAACCGCGCGGCGGTGGAGGCCGCCGTGGCGGCGTGCTTCGACAGCGTCGATTACCGCGAGGGCCGCACCGCGTTCATGGAAAAACGCACGCCGCGCTTCGTCGGGCGGTGAGCGGCTCACGATTTGGTGTTCGCGCCGGTTGGTGTTCGCGCCGGGATCGGGTAAAGCGTGGCGTAGACGCCGGTGACCCTTCGGGGTTGAAACGGGAACGCGGACCAACGCCGCGGCTGCCCCCGCAACTGTAGTCGGCGCCGGCCCTCCGCGCGGAGGGCCGTGCCTCGCTCCATATGCCATTGCCCCGCGATCCCGGGGCGAGAAGGCGGGGCGGGGTTTTGCGCCGGAAGCCAGGAGACCGGCCGGCGTCGAGACTGCGCGCGAGCGACGGGCGGGGTGCACCGGCGCAACGGGAGAAAGACCCGCAGGCGGCATTCGTCCCGTTGTCGGCGCCACAGTTCCGCGAGGCGGGGCCGGGGCGCCATGCCTGGAGTGCGCCCGAATGCGCCTGCTGACCCGTGCGATCCTGCTCGCCACAACTGTTGCGCTGCCTGCCTACGCGCAAACCCCGGAAGTGCCCGCCACCGTGCTGCCAGACCGTGTGGTGACCGCGACGCGGGTGCCCACGCTGGCCGACCAGATTCCGGCCGGCGTGACCGTGATCGACCGCGCCACCATCGAGCAGCGCGGCTACACCACGCTGGTGGACGCGCTCCAGGCGGTGCCCGGCCTGCGCGTGGTGCAGTCCGGCGGACTCGGCGGCAATGCCAGCGCGTTCATCCGGGGCACCAACTCGAACCATGTGCTGGTGCTGCGCGACGGGCTGCCGGTGAACGACCCGTCCGATCCGGGCGGGCTGTTCAATTTCGGCGTCGACACGCTGGGCGACGTGGAGCGGATCGAGGTGGTGCGCGGGCCGATGTCGAGCCTGTACGGGTCGGGCGCCATCGGCGGCGTGATCAACCTGATTTCGCGCCGGGGCATGGGCAAGCCGCACGGCACGGTGGAACTGGCCGGCGGCCTGCCGCGCGCGGTGCTGGGGCGCGCCGACGTCTCCGGCAGCGAGGGGATGTTCGACTACAGCGCCGCCTTGGAAAGCCGCTCCGATCGCGGCTTCGACACCACGCCCCGCCGGGAGAAAGTCTACACCGGTGCCCGCAATGGCTTCCGCGGCAGCACTGCAAGCGTCAATCTCGGCTTCACGCCGGTCGAGAATTTGCGCTTCTCGGCGCTGCTGCGCGGGCGGCAATCGGTGTTCGGCCTCGATGAACTCGGTTTTCCGGCCTACGACGCGCGCGCCTACACAGGTCGCGACGCGACACTGAACGGGCGCATCGGCGCCGCCGCCACCATGTTCGATGGCGTGTGGGAGAGCGGCCTGTTCCTGGGCGGGACGTCGAGCGACCGGAAATACACCGAGCTTCTGGAAGCCGCCGACCCCAACCAGTCCTCGGGCGACACGCGCTATCATGGCCGCCGGGCCGATCTGCAATGGAACAACACCGTGCGCCTGCCCGATCTGGGGCCGGTGACGGCGGCCGCGCTGACCGCGGGCTACGAGCACATCGCGGACAGCGCGCATTCCAGCCTGAACACCGCCGGCAGCGGCTTCGGCTTTCAGTCGAACGTGCGCGCCAGCAGCCATTCCGACGCGGGCCATGTCGGCGTGCAGGGCCAGGTGTTCCAGCGCGTCACGCTGACCGGCGATATTCGCGAGGAGGCGGCGCGCTACGGCGGCGATGCGTTCACCTATCGCTTCGGCGCGGTGGTGGCGGTGCCCGAGGTCTGGAGCCGGTTCAAGGCGTCCTACGGCACGGCGTTCCGGGCGCCCTCGCTGTTCGATCTGTTCGGCGTGGACAGCTTCGGCTTCAAGGGCAACCCCGGGCTGCGGCCGGAGCGGAGCCGGGGATACGAGGCGGGCTGGGCGGTGGATCTGCCGGTGTTCGGCGCCGCGCGCGGTGCCACCTTCGAGGCCACGTATTTCAACAACCGCATCCGCGACCTCATCACCAACGTGTTCGTGCCGGTGGACACGTTGGTGAACATCGCGCGGGCGAAAACCCAAGGGGTCGAGGCCAGCCTCACGCTGCGCCCGGCCAGTTGGCTCGAAACCACCGCGACCTACACCTATACCGACGCCCGCAACGCCACGACCAACGCGCGTTTGCTGCGCCGGCCGCGCAACCAGGCGAGCCTGAACCTGCGGGCGACGCCGCTGCCCAAGCTGAGCATCGCGCCGGAGATCGTCTACACCAGCGCGTTCCAGGATTTCCTGACCGACGACAGCGGTTTCCCCACCACAGTCGGACGGTCCAAGGGCGGGCTGATCTTCAACCTGACCGCGACCTATCAGATCCTGCCGTCGGTCACGCTGTTCGCCGATGGCCGCAACCTGGGCAATTCGCGGTTCGAGCCGGCGAACGGCTTCCAGACGCCGGGACCCTCGTTCCTGGCCGGCACGCGCGTGAAGTTCTGAGCGAAACGCCGCCGGTGCGAGCCCGCTCGCACCGGCGGCGACCGGCCCGGCGTTTGCCGCATCGGCGGTGGCCGCCACGGACTGGCTACCGACCCGTCCGGGTCAGGAAATCGATCTGCCAGCGCATCTCCTCGAGCGAGAGCGGAAACCCGTTCTGCGAGGTGTCGCTGAGCACCGCGGTGGGGGCCACGCGGGCCAGCAGCAATTGCACGGGCGCTGCCGCGCGCATGGTGAAGCCGGCCTTCCAGACCAGGCTGACCAGACCCTTGGTGCTGCGCAAGGTGGCCGCGCGCTCGACCACCGACACGGGCAGATCGGCCGCGACCGCGAGCATGGCGCAGGCCAGCCGCGCCTCGCCGCGATGCGTGGCCGCCAGCAGGGCCGCCTCGTCCAGCCGGTTCTCGGCCTTGAGCTGGCGCGCGGCGGCCATCGGGTTCTTCGGCGCGGCCTCGGATGCCTGCTCGAACATCGAGCGTTCGGGCACGGCCGGTTCGGGCCGCAGCCTTTCGGCGAGGCGGTGCTGGATGGTCTGCGCCAAAGCCGGTTCGAGATCGCCCCGGCTGGCGAGCAGCCCCAGCAACTGGCTGGTGACGATGTCGGACAGCGTGCGCGCCGCGCGGGCACTGAGTGTCGGCCGCCGCACCAAAGGCTCATGCCAGCTTTCATGGTCGCGCGCGCGGCTCACCAGCGCATCGAGCGTCGCCTCGCGGATCGCCGCCGAACCATTGGCCAGCATGGCCGCGATGGCGTCCGTGTGCCCGCTGGCGGCGATGGCGTCGCATAGTTGCGCAGGCAGCCTCGGACGGCGCGCGACCAGGGTGGGGGTGGCCTCGGCGGGCGGCGTGGTCACCAGCGCCAGCAGATCCTCGGGCGTCAGCAGCGGCGAGAGCAGGATCACCGGCTCGCTCACCGACAATGTCGCGTCCGAGGCGAGCCGCAGGATCAGGTCGCGCGGGACGCCGGGCAGTTCCTTGACCACGTCCGCGATCGCGGCGCGCACGCGCACCGCCTCGTCCGCCACCAGACGGGAGAAGGTGGCGCAGGCCTGTTCGCGCATGGCATCCCGCGCGTCGCGCGACAGCGAGGGCACCAGCGCGCTCAACTTGCGCGCGAGCAGCGTGCGTACCCGCTCGTCGGCATCGGTCGCGAGCACGGCATCCACGTCGGGCGGCGTCGCGCTGTTCATCGCCACCGCCGCGCGCACCGTGACGATCGAATCGGATGCCAGCACCACCAGCACCTCGGGCGCCGTCTCGGCGCTGGCACCGAGGCGGACGCGCATCGCCTCGTCCGAGGCGGTGCCGCGGGTGCGGGCATCCCGCCCCAGCACGTTGACGGCGGCCACGCCGTTCATGATGCCGCCCGCCCGACGCGCCAATGCCCGCGCCCGGCCCGCTTGACCTCGTACATCGCCTGATCGGCCCGGCTGACCAGCGCCTCGATGGTGTCGCCATGCCCCGGCCAGCGCGTGGCAATGCCGATCGACATGGTAAGCGCCACCGCAAGCGGGCCGGCCTCGGCCTCGCCGATCCCGTGCCCGATGTTGGCGAGCGCCTCGGGCGCCGTCAGCCGCAGCGCCTCGGCCCGCTCGGCGGCGGCCAGTTCGTCGGTGCCGTCGAGCCACACGGCGAACTCGTCGCCGCCCAGCCGCGCCACCAGATCGGCCGCGCGGCACGCCGCCCGCAGCAGATCCGAGGTGAGCCGCAGCGCCTCGTCGCCGGCATCGTGGCCATGCGTGTCGTTCAGCGACTTGAAGTGGTCGAGATCGATGAACATCAGCGTTCCCGGCACGCCGTCGCGGTCCAGCCGCTCGATGCGGCGGAATATCTCGTCGAGGAAGGCGCGGCGGTTGAGCAGGCCGGTCAGCGGGTCGGTGCGCGCCTGGCGTGCCATCTCGCGCTGGATGCTGTCATGGTCGAGGATCACGCGGACGATGCCGCTGACCGAGGAGACCAGGATGGTGTCGTCGCCGTCCCAGGCGCGGCCGCCCGGCTTGCGCCAGATCGCCAGCCCCGCCGCGCGCCCCGCGCGCCCGGCGGTCGGGCAGACGAGGACAATCCGGCCATCGGGTGCCACGCGACGAACCGGGTCGGTCGGAGCATCCGCCAGCGCCGCCAGCGCGGTCGAGAGGATCGCGGCACCGCCGAGACCGAACTCGTCCAGCAGCACCGGCTTGCCGGCGCCGCCCGGCCGGTCGAGGCTTGGGGCACCCTTGGTGCCTTCGAGGAGGGGGCCCCCGTCGAGAAAAGGGGCACCGTCGAGGAGGGCGGCGCCCTCGGCGCCCAGCGCGGCGCACAACGAGTCGAGCACCGCCTCCATCATGCGCGGCGCCATCACCTCCTGGCGCATGCGCCACAATATGTGGTCGATCAGCTCGCCCCGGCGCAGCGCCACCGCGACGGCCGCGTCATGCCCGTCCTGCTCGGTCACGTCCTGGCCCATGCCCCGGCTGCCGACGATGCGGCCCTGGTCGTCCAGCAGGGGCATGGCCGCGAACATCACGCAGATCGCGCTGCCATCGGCGCGGGTGAGCCAGGCGCGCCGCCTTCGGATCGGCGCGGTCGGGTGGAACGGGTTGGCGGCGCTCGGCCCGCCCGCGTCGGCCAGCAGGCGCTCCGGCGGCTTGCCCATCAGGCTGGCGGCGGGCCAGCCGAGCACGGTGTCGGGTGCCACGAACGACAGGCGGCCGAACGCGTCGGTCTCGAACACGAAATCGGCCACCAGCCCGACCATGTCGCGCCAGCGTTGCCGGCTTTCGAGCAAGGCCGTGGCGAGCCGGCCGCGCTCGTCATCGGCGAAGGGCGGGAGAGGGGAAGCGAGGGCCTGCTGCATGGGATGGTTCCTGTCCGCGCCCATTGGGGGCCAAACTGATGAATCGAAGGTTACCGACCCGCCCCCACTCCGCTGAATTGACACTGGCGGGGGGGCTGCGCATGGTCCGCCCGTTTCGAACCCCGCGGCGCCGAGGAGGCGCGATTCCCCCCATGACCGACGCCTTGCAGACCACGATCGAGGCGCTCTGGGAGGAGCGCGACACCGTCACTCCAGCCACGGCCGGCGCCCCCCGCGTGGCGGTCGAGCGGGCGCTCGCCATGCTCGAAAGCGGCAGCCTGCGCGTGGCCGAGAAGAACAACGCCGGCTGGCACGTGAACCAGTGGCTGAAGAAGGCCGTGCTGCTGTCCTTCCGGCTCCAGGACAACGTGTTGATGGACGGCGCCGGCGGCGCCCCGGTGTTCGACAAGGTGGCGATGAAATTCGCCGGCTGGGACGAGCAGCGTTTCCGCGAAGCCGGCTTCCGCGCCGTGCCGGGGGCGGTGGTGCGCCGTTCCGCCTACATCGCGCCCAGCGTGGTGCTGATGCCGTGCTTCGTGAATGTCGGCGCCTATGTCGACCGCTCCACCATGGTCGATACCTGGGCCACGGTCGGCTCGTGCGCGCAGATCGGCCGCAACTGCCATCTCTCGGGCGGCGTCGGCATCGGCGGCGTGCTGGAGCCATTGCAGGCCAATCCCACCATCATCGAGGATGACTGCTTCATCGGCGCCCGCTCCGAGGTGGTCGAGGGCGTGATCGTGGAACGCGGCAGCGTGCTGTCCATGGGCGTGTTCCTGAGCGCCACGACCAAGATCGTGGACCGCGCCACCGGCGAGGTGTTCATGGGACGGGTGCCGCCCTATTCGGTGGTGGTGCCGGGCAGCCTGCCGGGGCGGCCGTTTCCGGACGGCTCGCCGGGGCCGAGCCTCTATTGCGCCGTGATCGTGAAGCGGGTGGACGAGCAGACGCGCTCGAAGACCTCGATCAACGACCTGCTGCGCGATTGAGCGCCCGCGGCCTGCTGCTGGGCGTCGCCCGCCTCGTGCGGTTCCGCGCCGATGGCTGGAACCTGATCGCGGGCACACGCCAGGCCTTCCTCAACAGCCTGCCGCCGCTGCTCGCCTTCCCGGTGCTGAGCAGCCTGTGGACGGCGCTGCGTGGCGGCGCGGTCACGCTGGGGCTGATCGACCTGCTCGCGACGCTGGTGGCGCTGCTGGCGCCGGCGGTGCTGTCGGAGCTGCTCGCCCGGCGCTGGGGCCGCGAGGCGGAGTGGCTGCGCTACGCCGTCGCGTTCAACTGGTGCCAGTTCGCGGTCGCGGTGGGCGGCGCGGTCGCGGTGTTCGTGGCCGCCGGTTTCGTTCCTGCCGGAGCGCCGCGCGAGACGGCGGCCGGGCTCGCGCTGTTGGCAACCGCGCTGTACGCCCTGGTTCTGCAATGGTACCTAGTGCGCAGCGGGCTTCGGTTGGGGCGCTGGCGCTCGGTGGCGTTCACCCTTTTCGTCAACGCGGGCACCGGCATGCTGGCGCTGGGTCCCAGCCTGATCGCGGCGGGAGCGGCGCATTGAGCCGGGCGGCCGGGATCGGTGCCGGGCTTCAGGCGGCCGCCATGTTGGCCTGCGGCCGACGCGAGGGCCTGGCCCTGCTCGCGGCCGAGCCATCCGACGAACTGGCCGCGGCACAGCGCAGCTTCTGGGCCGTGGTGCTGTGCCTGCCCGCCTTCGTGGCGCTGCACCTGCTGGACTGGGCGCAATCCGGGGTGCCCGCCCATGCTGCCATCGCCTTCGCGTGGGACCTGGCGAGCTACGCGGCCGGCTGGGCCGGGTTCGCGCTGCTGTCGCACATGATGGCGGCCCGCGTCGGCCTGCTCGATCGCTGGCCGCGCTTCATAGCCATCTGGAACTGGTGCAACGTCATCCAGTACCTGATGCTCGTGGTGGCCGCCCTGCCGACCCTGCTGGGCCTGCCGGACGCGGTGGCGCAAACCGCGTGGCTGGTGGCGATGGGCTGGGCGCTCTGGCTGGAATGGACCGCCGCCCGGCTGGCCCTCGGCATCCGCCCGCTCGCCGCCGCCGCGTTGGTCGGCCTGGACGTGACGCTGGGCCTGATGCTGGTCACGCTGAGTGCCGCCTACGTCGCGGGATAATCCGGGGTCCGGTCCGGCCCGAATACGTCCGCGTCATAACAAACGCGGGTCAGGCACAACCCGTCCGGCGGCGCGGTCGGCCCGGCCGCCCGCCGGTCCAGCGCCACGAGGCTTTCGGCCACGCGCGAGGCCGGCCAGCGCCCCTCGCCCACCAGCTTCAGCGTGCCGACCATGTTGCGCACCTGATGGTGCAGAAAGCTGCGCGCCTCGGCGACCACGCTCACGATCTCCCCGTCTCGCGTCACATCCAGGCGGTCCAGCGTGCGAACCGGGCTTTTTGCCTGGCACGAGGTGGCGCGGAACGAGGTGAAATCATGCCGTCCGACCAGCGATTGCGCGGCTTCCTGCATCGCCGCATGATCGAGCGGGCGCTCCACATGCCACACCTGGCCCTGCCGCAAGGCGGGGCGCGGGCGGCGGTTCTGGATGTCGTAGCGGTAGTGGCGGCCATTGGCGGAGAAGCGGGCATGCCAATCGCCCACGCTGTCCACCACCTCCAGCACCACCACGGCATGCGGCTTGAGGTGGAAGTTCAGCGCCTCGCGGATGCGCAACGGCGGCAGGTCGGAGGCGAAGTCGATCTGCACCACCTGCCCGGACGCATGCACGCCCGCGTCGGTGCGCCCGGCCGCGGTGGTCTCGAATTCCATCCCACCCGCGATGCGGAACACCGCCGCGTCCAGCACGGTCTGGATCGAGACGCCGTTGACCTGGCGCTGCCAGCCGACGAAGCCCCGCCCGTCATATTCCAGCAGCAGCGCCACCCGCCGCATCAGCCGAGCTTCGTGCCGGTGGCGACCTGCCGCCCGCGCAGGAAAGCGCCCGCATCCATCGGCGCCCGCCCCGGCGCCTGCACCCGGATAAGGCGCAGCACGCCCCGCCCGCACGCCACCCCGAGCGCCGCGTCGATGGTCTGCCCCGGAGTCTCCCCTGGTTTTTCACGGGGCGTCTCGCAAGGCGTGCCGCCGCCCGCCTCGGGGTGTGCCGCCAGCACCTTCAACGTCTCGCCGCCCAGGAGGGTGAAGGTGCCGGGCCATGGGTTCAGCGCCCGCACGCGCCGCGCCAGGATGGCCGCGTCCATCGACCAGTCGAGCCGCCCGTCCTCCCGCGCGAGCTTCGGCGCGTAGGTCACGCCGTCGGCCGGCTGCGGCACCGGCAGAGGCGCCGCGGCAAGCGCGCGAAGGATCAGCCGGCCGCCCATTTCGGCCAGCGCGTCGTGCAGCGCGGCGGCGGTGGTCTGTTCGGTGATCGGGGTGGCTTCCCGCAGCAGCATCGCACCGGTGTCGAGGCCGGCATCCATCCGCATGACGGTGACCCCGCTCTCGGCATCGCCGGCCAGGATCGCCGCCTGGATCGGCCCCGCCCCGCGCCAGCGCGGCAACAGGCTGGCGTGGATGTTCAGACAGCCGCGCCGGGGGGCGTCCAGCATCGCCTGGGGCAGAATGAGTCCGTAGGCCGCCACCACGGCGACATCGAGATCCAGCGCCGCGAAGGCCGCGTGCGCCGCCGCATCGTGGCGCAGCCGCGCCGGCGAGCGCACCGGCAGCCCCAGCGCCTCCGCCGCAAGCTGCACCGGCGAGGCGCGCACCGCCTGCCCACGCCCGGCGGGGCGCGGCGGCTGGGTGTAGACGGCGGCGATCTCGTGGCCCGCCGCGTGCAGCGCGCGCAGCGCGGGGACGGCAAAGTCCGGGCTGCCCATGAAGGCGAGGCGCATCGCCTACAGGTCCTTCAGCCGAAGCTCCTTGGCCAGCCGGCGCATGATCATGTTGCGCTTGAGCGTGGACAGATGGTCGACGAACAGGACACCGTCGAGATGGTCGATCTCGTGCTGCAGGCAGGCCGCCAGCAGCCCCTCGGCCGACAGGTCTCGCTTGGCGCCCGCCTCGTCGAGGAAGCGCACGCGCACCTCGGCGGGGCGCGTCACGTCGGCGTATTGGCCGGGCAGCGACAGGCAGCCCTCTTCCCGCGTCGCCTGCTCGGCGCTGACCGCCATGATCTCAGGGTTGATGAGAACCATCGGCTCGCGCTTCTCGCCGGGCATCAGGTCGATCACCACCAGCCGCAGGCGGGAGCCGACCTGAGGGGCGGCCAGCCCGATGCCTGGGGCGCGATACATCGCATCGAACATGCGCGGCACCAGCGCGCGCCATTCCGCGGCGTCGGACGGCAGCACGGGCCGGGCGCGCTGCTTCAGCGACGCATGGGGCGCGATCAGGATCGGCAGGGAGGGCGGAGCGTCGGACATGGGCGGGATGTAGCCGGACCAGGCCCCTGCATCAACGAGGCCACCTTGCAAAGCGGAAGAATGCATCCAAAATAGGCAATGCTGGGTCGCCAGAACGGGGCCCGGCCTCCGCTTCGCTCGCTTGAGGGGGCCCGCATGACCAGCCGTGTTTTCGCATCGCCTTTGTTTCTCGGCTTCGACCATCTCGAGCAGATGCTGGAGCGGGCCGCGAAATCGTCATCCGATGGCTACCCGCCCTACAACATCGAGCAGGTGAGCCCGGTCGGGCTGCGCATCACACTCGCGGTCGCGGGGTTCACCATGGACGATTTGCAGATCACCCAGGAAGACAATCAGCTGGTGATCCGGGGGCGCCAGACCGATGACAGCCAGGGCCGCGTGTTCCTGCATCGTGGCATCGCGGCGCGGCAGTTTCAGCGGGCCTTCGTCATGGCCGAGGGCATCGAGGTAAAGGGGGCCTGGCTCGATAACGGCCTGCTGCACATCGATCTCGCGAGGCCGCAGCCGGAAAACCGGGTGAAGACCATCCGGATCAGCACGTCGGGTGAAGCGGGCGCCACGATCGAGGAAGATCGTGCGGAATTGCCCAAATAGTGCCTCATTAACACGTTGTAACGTCCAGGGCCGCATGATGCGGTCAAACCAGCTTGCCGGCGGCCGCGTTGCTGATACAGGGCGCAGTACCCGGATGGAGGCTTTCATGAGCGTACAAGTCAATGCCGACACGAACGAGATGGCTCCGCCGATGGAGCCGGTCGACATCCGCCATCTCTCGACGGAACAGCTCGCGCGCCTTGGCGTGTCGCAGATCGCCTACGTGAAGCCGATTCGGCTGAACGGGGCGCTCGCCTACGCCATCCACGCCGCCGATGGCACGCCGATGGCGGTGGCCGGGGACCGCGACCTCGCGATTGCGGCCGTGATGCAGCACGAGATGCTGGCGACGCTGGTTCATTGATCCCCGGTTCCCGGCCATCCCCCGCCTTGACGCGCCGCTGAAGTGAGGGCGCGGTTCCTCGGCCCGCGCCGGGGAAACGAGGAGTCCGGCGCGAGCCGGGAAATCCTCGTCATCCGGCTGGGGGCGCTCGGCGACTTCGTTCAATCCTTCGGCCCGTTCGCCGCGATCCGCGCGCATCATCCGGCCGCCCGCATCACGTTGCTGACCACGCGGCCCTTCGCTGCTTTCGCGCGCGCCGCGCCCTGGTTCGACCGGGTGCTGATCGACACGCGGCCGGCCGTGTGGAACCTCCCCGGCGTGGCGCGGCTGGCGTGGCGGCTGCGCGCGTTCGACCTCGTCTACGATCTTCAGACTTCGGCAAGATCCGCGTGGTATTTTCGCCTCGCCGGAAAGCCGGCATGGTCGGGCGTGGCCGTCGCGTGCTCGCTGCCGCACGCCAACCCGCGCCGCGATTTCATGCACACGCTGGAGCGGCAGCGCGAACAGATGGCGATGGCCGGCATCGCCGCGTTCCCCGAACCCGACCTCACTTGGCTCGCCGCCGCCGCCGCGCCCGCCTCGCCCGGCCGGGCGGTGCTGCTGATGCCGGGTGCGGCACCGCACCGTCCCGCGAAGCGATGGCCCGCCGAGCGGTTCGGTGAACTCGCATGCTTATTGGCGGCGGACGGGTTCGCGCCCGTGGTGATCGGCACCGCGAACGAGGCGAAGCTGGCGGCCGTGATCCAGGAAATCTGCCCCGCCTGCCTCGATCTCACCGGCCAGACCGACATCGCAGCCGTCGCGGCGCTCGCGTCGCGCGCGAGCCTGGCCATAGGCAACGACACCGGCCCGATGCACCTCGCCGCCGCCATGGGGTGCCGCTGCGTGGTGCTGTTCTCGGCCGACAGCGACCCGGCCTTGGCCGCCCCGCGCGGGCCCGGCGGCGCCCGGCAAATCATCCTGCGCGAGAATGACTTGGCGGACCTGCCGGTCGCAAGGGTTGCGGCGGCGCTGGCCTGACGGCATAGACCCTCGCCTCAGCCAAAACATCGGTTATGGCAAAACATCAGCTATGGAGTGCCCGTTCATGCCCGCGATCACCCTGCCCGACGGTTCCGTGCGCCGTTTCGACGGGCCGGTGACGGGCACGACCGTGGCGGCGGCGATCGGGCCAGGGCTGGCGCGCGCCGCCCTCGCGATGAAGCTCGACGGCAAGCTGGAGGATCTCTCGCGCACGATCGACCACGACGCGAACATCGTGTTCATCACGCGGCGCGACCCCGACGCCCTCGACATGATCCGCCACGACACGGCCCATGTGCTGGCCGAGGCGGTGCAGGCGCTCTACCCCGGCACGCAGGTCACCATCGGGCCGTCGATCGAGAACGGCTTCTATTACGACTTCGCCCGCAACGCTCCCTTCACGCCCGAGGACTTTCCCGCCATCGAGGCCAAGATGCGCGAGATCGTGGCGGCCGGGTCGCCGTTCCAGCGCGAGGTCCGCGACCGGGACGAGGCGATCGCCTTCTTCGAGGCGCGCGGCGAGCGCTACAAGGCCGAGCTGATCCGCGATCTTCCCCCAACGGAGACGATCACCTTCTACAGCCAGGGGGACTGGATCGACCTCTGCCGCGGCCCGCACATGCGGACCACGGCCGATATCGGCTCCGCTTTCAAGCTGATGAAGGTGGCCGGCGCCTATTGGCGGGGCGACCACCGCAACCCGATGCTGTCGCGCATCTACGGCACCGCCTGGCGCGACCAGAAGGAGTTGGACGCCTACCTGCTCCAACTCGAGGAAGCCGAGCGCCGCGACCATCGCCGCATCGGTAAGGACATGGACCTGTTCTCGCTGCAGGAGGAAGCGGTCGGCAGCGTGTTCTGGCACCCGAAGGGCTGGCGCCTGTACCGCGCCGCCGAGGACTACATGCGCCGCCGGCTCGATGCCACCGGCTACCAGGAGGTGAAAACCCCGCAGTTGGTGGACCGTGCGTTGTGGGAGGCGTCCGGCCACTGGGACAAGTACCGCGAGCACATGTTCCTGGCCCGCGTGGACGAGGAAGAGAAAACCCTCGCGCTGAAGCCGATGAACTGCCCGTGCCATGTGCTCATCTTCAACCATGGTCTGCGGAGCTATCGCGAGTTGCCGCTGCGGCTGGCGGAATTCGGCGCCTGCCACCGCTACGAACCCTCGGGCGCGCTGCACGGCATCATGCGGGTGCGGGCCTTCACGCAGGACGACGCGCACATCTTCTGCACCGAGGCGCAGATCGCCGACGAGACGGTGCGCTTCGTGGCGTTGCTGTCGTCGGTGTACGCCGATTTCGGCTTCCCCGGGTTTCGCGTGAAATTCTCCGACCGGCCGGATGTTCGCGCGGGCGATGACGCCACGTGGGACCGTGCGGAAGGTGCCCTGCGCGAAGCGTGCGCGGTCGCCGGAGTCGAGTACGAGTTGAATCCGGGGGAGGGCGCGTTCTATGGGCCCAAGCTGGAGTTCGTGCTGCGCGACGCGATCGGGCGGGATTGGCAATGCGGCACGCTGCAGGTCGATTTCGTGCTGCCCGAGCGGCTGGACGCCGAATATGTCGGCGAGGACAGCGCGCGGCACCGTCCGGTCATGCTGCACCGCGCCATCCTCGGCAGCTTCGAACGGTTCCTCGGCATCCTGATCGAGCAATATGCCGGCCGCTTCCCGCTCTGGCTGGCGCCGGTGCAGGTGGTGGTCGCGACCATCGTGTCGGACGCCGACGAATACGCCGAGGAAGTGGCGGCGGCGTTGCGCGCCAAGGGGCTCGCGGTGCTGACCGATCTCGGCCGCGACAAGATCAACGCGAAGATCCGCCTGCACAGCCACCAGCACGTGCCGGTGATCGCCGTGGTCGGTCGCAAGGAGGCCGAGCAGCGCACGGTGGCGGTCCGGCGCCTGGGCGGCGAGGCGCAGGAATTCGTGGGTCTCGACGCGCTTGTGGCGCGGCTTGCCGACGAGGCGCTGCCGCCGGATTTACGGCCAGGGGCCAAGTAAGTCCGGCCTGCCCTTTCCACTCCCCGCTCAGGGGGCGGGAAGCGGCCGGCAGGTCGCTTTTTCACCAAAACCTTGCTTCCAGCAGCCTTGACACGTAATAAAGTCCCGCTTTCGTACTATTTTCGTGCGTAGGCGCCCAACCACCACAGGAGAGTTCCATAGCCAGAGGCCCAATGCCCGCATCCCCGAACCGCGATGGTCCGCGCGTCAACGAGGATATCCGCTCCCCCACCGTCCGCCTGATCGACGAGGAAGGTGAGATGCAGGGAGTGATGTCCGCCCGCGAGGCCGTCCAGCGCGCCTATGCCGTGGGGCTCGACCTGCTCGAGATCAGCCCCAACGCCGAGCCGCCGGTGGTGAAGATTCTCGACTTCGGCAAGTTCAAATACGAACAGCAGAAGAAGAAGAACGAGGCCAAGAAGAAGCAAAAGGTCATCGAGATCAAGGAGATCAAGGTGCGCCCGAACATCGACGAGAACGACTATCAGGTGAAGATGCGCGCCATGAAGACGTTCATCGAGGATGGCGACAAGGTGAAGGTCACCTTGCGCTTCCGCGGCCGCGAGATGGCCCACCAGGATATCGGCATCAAGGTGCTGGAGCGCATCCGGGGCGACATGGACGCGACCACCAAGGTCGAGCAAATGCCGCGCATGGAAAATCGCCAGATGATCATGGTGCTGACCCCGCGCTAGAAAATTGCTGCGCACCGAATACGCGACCGCCTCGCTTCCGGCGGTCGCGGCTTTCGTGGCAAGGCATTACGACCTTGCCGGATCGCTCGACTGCGCGCTCCTCCATCGCGGCATCAACGACAGTTACGCCGTCCGCACGGCCGACGCAGGCTATGTGCTGCGGCTGAGCAACCACGCGCGGCGCGCGGATGCCGACCGCGCGGCCGAGACCGCGTTCCTCGCCTATCTGGACGCGGCCGGCCTGCCCGTCGCGGTGCCGCTGCCCGCGCGCGACGGGCGCCTCTGGAGCACGGCCGACATGCCGGAGGGACCGCGCGGCACCGTGCTGTTCCGCCATATCGAGGGCCGCGTGCCGGAACTGGACGATCCGGCCGATGCCCGCGCCCAAGGCATCGCGCTCGCCCGCATCCACGACGCGGCCGACCGCTACGAGCAGCGCGAGGCAGGCGCGTACCGCGTCGATCTCGAGCATCTGCTGTGCCGCCCGCTCGCCGCCATCCTGGCCCTCGGCCTCGCTCCCAGCGCGCTTGCGGACATCGCCACGCGGCTGGCCGCGATGGTGATGGCGGCGCCCGGCCTCACCCGCACCCGCTGCCACGGCGACTGCCACGGCCTGAACGCCCGCATCCACGCCGGGCAGGCGGTGTTGTTCGATTTCGACGATGGCGGCTTTGGCTATCTCGCCTACGACCTCGCGGTCCATCTCTGGGCGCAGCTGTCCTTCGGCCGCCGCCGCCACGCCATGTGGCACGCCTTCATTGCGGGCTACCGCTCCGTGCGCCCGATTGCGCCGGCGGATCTGGAGGCCGTCCACCTGTTCGTGCCGATCCGGCACATCTGGCTGATGGGCGAATACGCCGGCCGCGTCACTGAATGGGGCACCGAAATGCTGTCCGCCACATGGCTGAAGCGCGAGGTGGCCTTCCTTGCGGCCTGGGAACACGAGAGGCTGTCGCCGGGCCTTGTGTGACGCCGACCCCCAGGGCTGGAGGGGCGGAGCGGATTGCGCCCTTGCACGTTGAGCGAAATTCTGGCCGGATTGCTCCAACATTTAGGGGAAATCGGACCATGATCCAGGATCGCGCAACGCTGCTCGCCGCCGCTGCGATGGCGCTCTCACTCGCCGCGCCGGCGTCCCAGGCCGCCGAGCCGATCAAGATCGTGGTGATCGCCGAAGCCTCGGCCATCGCCGGCGTCGCCATCCCCAATGCCGCCAAGCTCGCCGCCGACGAGATCAACAAGGCTGGCGGCGTGGATGGCCGGATGATCGAGATCGTCGATTACGACGACCACAATTCCGCGGCCGACGGCGTCCGCGCCTTCCAGCGCGCCGCCAGCCAGGACAAGGCGCATTTCGTGATCGCAAGCTACGTGAGCGAGGTCGTGCTGGCGCTGGAGCCGTGGGCCGCGCGCCTGAAGCTGCCGATGATCACCCCCGGCGCCGCCAGCAACGACATCTCGATGCGGGTGCATGACGAGTACGAGAAGAACAAATACACCTTCCACGGCTATCTGACCTCGACCGCCATCGCCGACAGCGTGTGCGACGGCGCGAAGGATCTTCTGGTCAAAGGCCTCAAGGTGAAGACCGCCGTGGTGATGAGCGAGGACGCCGCCTGGACCATCCCGCTCGACGCGCAATACCTCGAATGCCTGCCCAAGATCGGCATCAAGGTGATCGACCACATCCGCCTGTCGCCCGACACCACGGATTTCACGCCGATCTTCAACAAGATCGAAGGTCAGAAGCCCGACATCATGATCACCGGCATCAGCCATGTCGGCGTGCAGCCGACGGTGCAGTGGGCCAACCAGCAGGTTCCGCTGGCGATGTTCGGCGTCAGCAGCCAGGCGACGTCGTCGACGTTCTGGAAGGACACCAACGGCGCCACCGAGGGCGTGGTGTTCCAGGCCGCCGCGGCACCCGACGTGGCGGTGACGGCGAAGACCATTCCCTACAGCCAGGCCTATCAGGCCCGCTACGGCATCAGCTCGGCCTATTGCGGCTACACGACGTACGATGAGGTTTACATGATCGCCGCGGCCGTCAAGCGCGCGGGCAGCACCGACCCCGACAAGCTGGTCGAGGCGATGGAGAAGACCGATTACGTCGGCACGATCGGCCGTATCGCGTTCTACGGCAAGGACGAGAAGTTCACCCACGCGATAAAGACCGGGCCGGGCTTCGTCACCGGCCTGATGCTGCAATGGCAGAAGGGCCGCCAGGTTACCGTCTGGCCCACCGAGGTCGCCAACGCGAAGATGACGTTCCCGTCCTTCGTGAAGGTGTCGAACTGACCCTGCCGACCAGCGAGCTTCCTCCCGCAAGGGGAGGGGGCAAGGACGATCCCGTTTCAGGGCAAACCTGATGCGCCCGCTCCAGATCGTCATCGACGGCTTCGCGATCAGCAGCCTCTACGCCATGGGCGCCATCGGCTTCACGCTGATCTTCGGCGTCTCGGGCGTGCTGAACCTGTCCCACGGCGCGATCATGGTGGTGGCCGCCGTGGTCGCTTGGGCGGCGGCCGGATCGTTCGGGGCGGGGCCGTATCTGGGGGCGCTGGCCGGCGTGGTCGCCGGGTTCGTCACCGCGCTCGCCACCTACTTCATCGTGGTGCGGCCGATCCAGACCTCGCGCGCCATCCCGCGCGAGGAGAAGGAGATCTTCGTGCTCACCGGCACGCTGCTGTGGGGGATCATGCTGCAGGAGGCGGTGGCGCATTTCTTCACCAGCAACCCGAAAACGGTGCTGCCGCTGATCGCGGGCGTGATCGACATCGCGGGCGAGCGCACCTCGATCAACAAACTGGTGACGGCCGCCATCTCGCTGGCCGCGATCGGGCTTTTGTGGCTGCTGGTGAACCGCACGCGGCGCGGCAAGGTGCTGCTGGCGGCCTCGATCAACCCGCGCGGGCTCACGCTGCTCGGTTTCGAGCTGTCCGGCGTCTACCTCCAGGTCTGGGCGATCTATGGCGTGCTGGCCGGTATCGCGGGCGTGCTGCTGGGCGCGTTTTTGGGTGTCAGCTCCGACAATGTGGGCCAGCTCACCGCCAGCGCGTTTTCCATCGTCGTGCTGGGGGGCCTCGGCAGCGTGACCGGCTCGCTGGCCGCGGCCTATGTGGTCGGCTACCTCGAAACCCTCACCGCCTACCTGATCGCGCCCTCGATCCGCACGGTGCCGGTGCTGCTGCTGCTGGTGCTGGTGGTCTATGTCCGGCCCCAGGGCCTGCTGGGGCGGCGGTAATGCGTACCGGGCGCATGGCCATCGCGGCGCTGATCGTGCTGGCGGCGCTGGCGCTGCTGCCGTTCGGGTCCGGCGAATACGTGTTGGGCCTGCTCACGCTGGCGTTCTATTTCGCGGTGTTCGCGATGTCGTGGGATCTGCTGTTCGGCTTCGCGGGCGAGGTCAATTTCGGCCCCAGCTTCCTGACCGGCATAGGCGCCTATGCGGCCGGCCTGCTGAACCACTACGCGCACTGGCCGATCTGGGCCTGCGTGGCGGTGGGGGCTGTCGCCGCCGTGGTCGCGGGCGTGGTGCTGGCGATCCCGGCGCTGAAACTGCGCGGGCCGTATTTCGGGCTGGTGACGCTGGTGGCGGTGCTGATGCTGCAGAACATCATCACCCTGTTCGCCGGCATCACCGGCGGCGAGATCGGGCTCGACCTGCCCGACGTGCTTTCCATCGACGGCGCCACCAACTACTGGATCGCACTGGCGTTCATGGGGATCAGCGGGGCGGTGCTGTTCGGCCTGTCGCGCTCGGCCGCCGGCCTCATCCTGCAGGCCGCCGGGCAGGATGCCATCCAGGCGGCGGCACTCGGCTTCAACGTCGCCAAGCACAAGCTGGCGGCGTTCTGCGTGAGCGCGCTGTTCTCCGGCCTCTCGGGAGCCATGCTGGTGTTCTACATGGGCACCGTTTCGGTCGGCACCGTGGTCGACATCGCGGTCGGCGTGCAGGTCATCATCGCCGCCGTGCTGGGCGGACGGCGGACCATATTGGGGGCGGCGATCGGGGCGGTGTTCCTGATCGTGGCCGGTGAAATCCTGCGGCCATTGGGCCAGCTTTCCACCTTCGTGGTGTCCGGCGTGGCGCTGGCGGTCATCCTGTTCTTCCCCGGCGGGTTCCTCGGCAGCTTCGGGCGCCGCCGCGCATGACGGCGCTGCTGGAGGTCGCGGGCCTGACCAAACGCTTCGGCGGGCTGGTCGCGGTGAAGGAGATGGGGTTCTCCATCGCGGCTGGCGAGATCCTCGGCCTGATCGGGCCGAACGGCTCGGGCAAATCCACCGTGATGAAGCTCATCATGGGCATCGAGCGCCCGAACGCGGGCTCGGTGCGGCTGGACGGGGTGGAGGTGGCGGGCTGGCCCACCCACCGCATCGCGCGGCAGGGCGTGGGCCTGGTGTTCCAGCACTCGCGCCCTTTGCACCGCCAGACCGTGCTGGAGAACATCAAGCTGGCTTTGCTGCCCGACAGCCTGACGCGCCTGTTCGCCGACCGCCACATCGACGCCCGCGCCCGCGAGATCGCCGCCCGCGTCAGCCTGGGCGGCGTGGTCGATCGCCTGCCCGCGACCCTGCCCTTCGCCGATCTGCGGCGGCTCGAACTCGCCCGCGCCATCGCCCGCAACCCGCGCGTGGTGCTGGTGGACGAGCCGTTCGCCGGGCTCACCAAACACGAGGTGGCGGATTTTTCGGCGCTGATCGCGAGTTTCCGGGCCGAGGGCCACGCGGTGCTGCTGGTCGATCACAACGTGAAGGGCGTGGCAGCCCTCGTGGACCGGGTGCTGGCGATGTATCTGGGTGAGCCTATCGCCGAGGGCTCGGCCGAGGAGGTGATGCGCAACGAGACCGTGCGCCGCGTGTATCTCGGCGGCGCCATCGAGACCGCCGCCCGCCCGGAAGCAGCCGCAACGGGGCGGGCGCGGCTGCTGTCGGTGGAAAACCTCGGCGTGCTGTACGGCAAGGCGCAGGCGCTCGATGGCGTGGAGCTGCATGTGGGCGAGGGCGAGTTCGTCTCTGTCGTGGGCCTCAACGGCGCCGGCAAGACCACGCTGTTCAACGCCATATCGGGCCTCGTGCCGCACACCGGCACCGTGTCGTGGCGCGGCGAAACGCTGGCGGGCCGCACGCCCGCCGCCATCGCGCGCGGCGGCATCGTGCAATGCCCCGAAAGCCGCGAGTTGTTCGGCGACATGAGCGTGCGCGAGAACCTCGACCTTGGCGGCCAGCATTTCACCCGCGAGGAGTCAGCCAAACAGCTGGAATGGCTGTTCGAGCTGTTCCCCATCCTGCAATCCCGCGGCTCCCAGGCCGCGCGCACCTTGTCCGGCGGCGAACAGCAGATGCTGGCCATCGCGCGCGCGCTCATGATGCGGCCCAAGCTGCTCATCCTGGACGAACCCACGCTGGGCCTCGCCCCGGTGATCCTGGAACAACTCTCCCGCGCGCTCGAACGCCTGCGCCAGACCACCGACATCACGGTGCTGCTGGGCGAGCAGAACGTGATCTTCGCGCTGCCCCATGCGGACCGGGTGTATGTGCTGGAGCACGCCCGCATCGTGTGGGAAGGCCCGCCGGGGAAATTCGCCGAGGAGGCCGGGGCGGCTTATTTGTAGGCTGGAGCGGGTGACGGGGATCGAACCCGCACAGCCAGCTTGGAAGGCTGGAACTCTACCATTGAGCTACACCCGCGCCCGTCCGCACTTTGCCCCCGCGCGTGGCTGGTGACAACGTAAGGCGTTTGCATTACCATTATGGCATAGGACGGGGGATGCCATGCCAGTTGTCGAGGAATGCTGCACCATCACGGCCAAGGGCCAGACCACTGTGCCCAAATCCGTGCGCCAGGCGCTGGGCGTGGGCTATGGCGGGCGCATAGCGTTTCGGGTCGAAGGCGATCAGGTGACAGTCCATGCCTTGCGGGACGATGCGCCGCACGATCCTGCCTTGGCACCTTTCCTCGCGCTGCTGGAGGCCGATATTGCCGCGCGGCCCGATGCCCTAATTCCGCTGGGCGGCACGATGGGCGCACAGATGGATGCGCTGGCACGCGACATCGGCGAGGTCGATCTGGATGAGGCCATCGAAGGCGAGGTGGCGCTGTAGGCCATGCCAGAAAACGCGGTGTGGCGTTCATTCGTCCACCCGTTGTTTGTGGAACAACATGGCCTTCTGCGTGACTCGGTAGCCCGCGCCCGGCGGGCCAATCCAGCCACATGGCAGCGCAAGCCCGATGCTCGCCTCTACGCCATGATCCGAGCGCTAACGCGGGACCGCATCCCGCGCGACCCGCTGGCGCCGGAGTTTCGGCAGGGCAACACGCTCGGCCCCGCGCATAGGCATTGGTTCCGCGCGAAGTTCGCGGGCAATCGCTTCCGGCTGTTCTTCCGGGCCGATTCGACGGCGCGGATCATCGTCTATGCCTGGGTGAACGACCGCGACAGGCTGCGCAAGGCTGGTGCCGACAGCGATCCTTACGCATTGTTCGGCCGCATGTTGGCCGGCGGCAGCCCCCCCGACGAGTGGGAGGCGCTGCTCGCGAGCGCGCAGGAGTGGCACGAGTGACCTTCGACGCCATCATCCTCGGCGCCGGTGCCGCCGGGCTGGTGTGCGCGATCACGGCCGGGCGGCGTGGCAGGCGTGTGCTGCTGCTCGACCATGCCGACGCGGCGGGCAAGAAGATCCTCATCTCCGGCGGCGGCCGCTGCAACTTCACCAACCGCGATTGCGCGCCGGAGCGGTTTCTCGGTGCCAATCCGCATTTCTGCCGCTCGGCGCTGGCACGTTACACGGCGGCGGACTTCGTGGCCCTCGTGGAGAAGCACGGCATCGCCTATCACGAGAAGACGCTCGGGCAGTTGTTCTGCGACGGCTCGGCGCGGGCCATCGTGGCGATGCTGCTGGCCGAGGCGGCGGCGGCCTATGTCGATCTGCGGCTTGGGCACCGCGTCACAGGGGTATCGCGCAACGGCCGCTTCCGGGTGGAGACGGATCACGGAGTGTTCGAGGCCGCTTCGCTCGTGCTGGCGACCGGCGGGTTGTCGATCCCGAAGATGGGGGCGACGGGTTTGGCGCATGACATCGCGCGGCGATTCGGCCTGCCCCTCACCGAAATCCGCCCCGGCCTCGTGCCGCTCACCTTCGGCGGCGACGACCTCGACCTGATGCGCCCGCTGAGCGGCGTGGCGCTCGATGTGACCGCGCGCTGCGGCAAGGCCAGCTTCCGCGAGGCGATGCTGTTCACCCATCGCGGCCTGTCCGGGCCGGCCATCCTGCAAATCTCGTCGAGCTGGCGCGAAAAGACCCCGATCATCCTCGACCTGCTGCCAGGCCGCGACGCCGCCGCCTGGCTGACGGAAGGCAAACGCCTGCGCCCCCGCGTGGAAGCGCGCACGCTGCTGGCCGAACATTTGCCGCAGCGGCTCGCCGTGGCGCTGGCCGAAGCCCATCTACCGCCGCGCATCATGGGCGACATGCCGGATCGCGCGTTGCTGGCACTGGCCGCGCGGCTGAAGAACTGGCAGCCCGTGCCCAGCGGCACCGAGGGCTACGCCAAGGCCGAGGTGACGCTCGGCGGCATCGACACGCGGGCGCTGTCGTCGCGCACCATGGAGGCGAAGGACGTGCCCGGCCTGTTCGCCATCGGCGAGGCGGTCGATGTCACGGGCTGGCTGGGGGGCTATAACTTCCAATGGGCGTGGTCGAGCGCCTTCGTGGCGGGAGAGGCGATCTGATGCCGGACTACGTCAGCGCCTTCCACGGCGAACGCCACCGCTTCGCCGACCTGCGGGAGGTGCTCGCCAAAGCCTCCCCCCGCCGCTCCGGCGACGAACTCGCGGGCCTCGCCGCCGCGAGCGACGCGCAGCGCGTGGCGGCCCGCTCGGTGCTGGCGGATCTGCCGCTGCGGGTGTTCCTCGACGAGCCGCTGGTGCCCTACGAGACCGACGAGGTCACCCGCCTCATCCTCGACACGCATGACGCGGCGGGGTTCGCCGCCCTCGCGCATCTGACGGTCGGCGGCTTCCGCGACTGGCTGCTGTCGTACGAGGCGACGCCGGAACGGCTCGCGGAACTGGCCCGCGCGATCACCCCCGAGATGGCGGCGGCGGCCAGCAAGCTGATGCGCAACCAGGATTTGATCTCGGTCGCCAGCCGCTGCCGCGTGACCACCGCCTTCCGCAACACCCAGGGCTTGGCGGGCCGCCTCGGCTCGCGCTTGCAACCGAATCACCCGACCGACGATTTGCGCGGCATCGCGGCGGCGACGCTCGACGGATTGCTGTACGGCACCGGCGACGCGGTGATCGGCGTCAATCCCGCCAGCGACAATGTGACCAACTGCATCGCGCTCCTGGAGATGCTCGACGGCCTGCGCCAGCGCCACGACATCCCCACCCAGACCTGCGTGCTGACGCATGTGACCAACGCCATCGAGATCATGCGGCGCGGCGCCCCGGTCGATCTCGTGTTCCAGTCCGTCGCCGGCACCGAGGCGGCCAACACCGGCTTCGGCGTGAACCTCGGCCTGTTGCGCGAGGCGCGGGACGCGGCGCTCTCGCTGCGGCGCGGCACGGTGGGCGACAACGTGATGTATTTCGAGACCGGCCAGGGCGCCGCCCTTTCGGCGGGCGCCCATCACGGGATCGACCAGCAGACCGTCGAGGCCCGCGCCTACGCCGTGGCGCGGGCGTTCGAGCCATTGCTGGTCAACACGGTCGTGGGCTTCATCGGCCCGGAATACCTGTTCGACGGCAAGCAGATCATCCGCGCGGGGCTGGAGGACCATTTCTGCGGCAAGCTGCTCGGCCTGCCGATGGGTTGCGACGTCTGCTACACCAACCACGCCGAAGCGGACCAGGACGACATGGACACGCTGATGACGCTGCTGACGGTGGCGGGCGTCACCTTCCTGATCGCGGTCCCCGGCTCGGACGACGTGATGCTGAACTACCAGAGCGCCTCGTTCCACGACATGTTGTACCTCCGCTCGCAGTTGCGCGTGCGCGCCGCCCCCGAGTTCGAGGCGTGGCTGGAACGCATGGAGATGACCGACCGCGCCGGCCGCATCCGCCAGCTGGAACCCCGCACCGCCCGCCTGCTGGCAGGGCCCGCCGATGCCCCCGCCTGACCCGTGGGAGCGGCTGCGCGCCGCCACGCGCGCCCGCATCGGCCTTGGCCGCGTGGGTGACGCGCTGCCGCTGAAGGCGTTGCTGGAGTTCCAGCTGGCCCATGCGAGAGCGCGCGACGCGGTCCATGCCCCGCTCGATACCGGCGCCATCGCCGACGCCATCCGCCCCGCCCCCAGCGTGATCGTAACCAGCGCCGCGCCCGACCGCCCGAGCTACCTCCGCCGCCCCGATCTCGGCCGCATGCTCGATCCGGCCTCCCGCGCCGCCCTCGCCGGACACGAGACTGCCGCCGGCTACGACCTCGTCTTCGTCATCGCCGACGGTCTCTCCCCGATCGCGGTGCGGCACCATGCGGTGAAGCTTCTCCGCGCCTGCGTCACGCGCCTTGCCGGCTGGTCGCTCGCACCGGCGGTCATCGCCACGCAGGCACGCGTGGCGTTGGGCGACGAAATCGGCGAATGCCTGGGCGCGCGCATGTGCGCCGTGCTGATCGGCGAGCGGCCGGGGTTGAGCGTGGCCGACAGCCTGGGCGTCTATCTCACGCACGCACCCTGCATCGGCCGACGGGATTCGGAGCGCAACTGCATCTCCAACATCCATGCGAACGGATTGTCGTACGAGGTCGCGGCGGAGTTGCTGGCATGGCTGATGACCGAGGCCAGGCATCGAAAGCTGACCGGGGTGGGCTTGAAGGATGATCGGGGCGCAATTCTTTCGGAGCGGGGCCACGACCGGCTGGAGTGACTGGCTCGCTTGGGCGAGCGTGCTTCCGGGCGCTCAGTTCAGCCGCGAGCGCAGTTCCTCTGCCGCCATGCGCGCGCGGACGGCCACTTCGCCCTCGGGCACCAGGCCGAGAAACCGGTCATAGCAACGCAGCGCGGCACTCACGCGGTCGAGGCGCTGGTTCATTACCGCCGCCTCGCGCCACAGGCCAGCGGCCGAGGGCGCGATGCGGAGCATGTCCTCGGCGCTGGCCAGCGCGCCGGCGAGATCGTTGGATTGCAGGCGGCGGAGCTTCAGGTTGTTCTGCAGGCGGAGCAGCACCGCGCGGTCGCTGACGGGCGCCAGCATCGCGGGCTTCAACTCGGCGACCGGCCCCTGCACGCGCTTGACGAGCTTGCGCAATGCACGGGCATCGAGCGGCATGCCGCCCGCGAATACATCGAGAATGAGTTTTTCCGAGCCGCCTTCGAGGCCGATCAGGAAATGCCCGGGGAAATCCAGGCCATGGACGCGCCACCCCCCGGCGCGGGCGGCGTGCAGCCACAGCACGCCGAGAGCCACCGGCAGGCCGCGCCGGCGGGCGATGACCCGGAGCAAGTTGGCGTTGGCCGGGTCGTCATAGGTCTCGCGGTCGCCCTCGTATTCGTATTTGCCGGCGAGCAATCCGGCGATTGCCGCCGCCTGGGCGGAGAGGTCGTCCGCCGCCACATCGAAGGCGAGGCAGGCGGCATCGCGCGCGATCTCGGAGAGATGCGCGCGGGCCGCCAGCCAATCCTCATCCGGAGCGTCGACGCGCGCGAACTGGAGGGCGGCGTCGGCGATGTCGATTTCGCCGTCCTCAAGCTGGCCGATCGCGTCGAGCGCTGTGCGGGCGTCGCTCAGTTATCCTGGCCTTTCGCGTCCGCCGTCTCCGGCAGATACAGCGCGCTGCCGCCGGCGACGAATTCCTCGCGCTTCTCGGCCATCCCGGCCATCCGCTCGGTGTCGGCGCGGATGTCGTGGCTGATCTTCATGGAGCAGAATTTCGGACCGCACATGGAGCAGAAATGCGCCACCTTGTGCGCCTCCTTGGGCAGCGTCTCGTCGTGGTACTGCCGCGCCGTGTCAGGGTCGAGACCGAGGTTGAACTGGTCGAGCCAGCGGAACTCGAATCGCGCGCGGCTGATCGCGTCATCCCGCAGCTTCGCCGAGGGATGACCCTTGGCAAGATCGGCCGCATGGGCCGCGATCTTGTAGGTGATGACGCCGGTCTTCACGTCGTCCCGGTTCGGGAGCCCCAGATGTTCCTTGGGCGTGACATAACACAGCATCGCCGTGCCGAACCAGCCGATCATGGCCGCCCCGATGGCGGAGGTGATGTGGTCGTAGCCCGGCGCGATATCGGTGGTCAGTGGCCCCAGGGTGTAGAACGGCGCCTCGCCGCACTCGGCCAGCTGCTTGGTCATGTTGACCTTGATCTTGTGCATCGGCACGTGGCCGGGGCCCTCGATCATCACTTGGCAGCCCTTGGCCCAGGCGCGCTTGGTGAGTTCGCCCAGCGTCTCCAGCTCGGCGAACTGCGCCGCGTCGTTGGCGTCCGCGATGCAGCCGGGGCGCAGGCCGTCGCCCAGCGAGAACGACACGTCGTATTTGCGCATGATGTCGCAGATGTCGTCGAAATGGTCGTAGAGGAAGCTCTCCTTGTGATGCGCCAGGCACCAGCGCGCCATGATCGAGCCGCCGCGGCTGACGATCCCCGTCACCCGCTTCGCCGTCAGCGGCACGTAGGCCAGGCGCACGCCGGCATGGATGGTGAAGTAGTCGACGCCCTGCTCGGCCTGCTCGATGAGGGTGTCGCGGAACACCTCCCAGTCGAGCAGGTCGGGATTGCCGCCGACCTTCTCCAGCGCCTGGTAGATCGGCACGGTGCCGATCGGCACCGGGGAGTTGCGCATGATCCAGCTGCGGATGTTGTGGATGTTGCGGCCGGTGCTGAGGTCCATCACCGTGTCGCCGCCCCAGCGGATCGCCCAGACCAGCTTCTCCACCTCGTCGGCGGCCGACGAGGTGACGGCGGAGTTGCCGATGTTGGCGTTGATCTTGACCAGGAAGTTGCGGCCGATGATGACCGGCTCAAGCTCCGGGTGGTTGACGTTGGCCGGGATGATGGCGCGGCCGCGGGCGATTTCGGAGCGCACGAATTCGGGGGTCACATGCTCGGGGATCTCGGCGCCGAAGCTCTCGCCGTCCTCGATGCGTTCGGCCGCCCAGTCCAGGGCTGCGGCGCGGCCGAGGTTCTCGCGGTGGGCGACGTAGATCATCTCCTCGGTGATGATCCCGGCGCGGGCGAACTCATATTGCGTCACCATCTGGCCGTCGCGGGCGGCAAGAATGTGCTGCGCCGCCGGGCAAGGGGCGACCAGCTTGTCTTCGGGCACGAAGCCGTTGTCTTCGGGTTTTACCGCGCGCGGCTGCACGGCATGGAACCCGCGGGCGGCGATCCAGGGCGCGCGGATGGGCGGTAACCCGGCTTCGAGATCGATTGTGGCCGCCAGGTCGGTATACGGGCCGGAGGTGTCGTAGGTGCGAAACGGCGGTTCGTCGGCGAAGGGGTCGAGTGCGATCTCACGAAATGGCACCGCGATGTCCGGCCGTCCCTCGGGCGAGCTATAGATTTTGCGGCTGCCGATGATCGGGCCGGTGGTGACGGTGGCCGGGTTGGTCTGCTTGGCGATGGTATTCATGGCAGGCGTGTCCTCTCGCTTTTGGGGCCAGGCCGGCGAGAGCGGGAACAACTGCGTCATGCCTTCCCGTCCCTACGCCGGCATGAACCGGATCAGGTCATCAGGGTCATCGCGCAACGCAGCGAACTCTCAGCCCCTTGGCGGGACTCCCCTCGGTGTCACAAACCTGGGGCGGGCGCCGGCATAAGTCAATCAGAACCGGGCTTGACCAACGACCCCGCTGCCGTGACGCTGCGTAGATGATCGATCCTATCGCACTGCACCGCAGCCTGCTCACCGTCGACACTCATATCGACATTCCCTGGCCGGAAGGCCCCAGCTTCCTGGACGACACCCGCCGCAAGGTCGACCTGCCCAAGATGCAGAAGGGCCACATGGCCGCAGGCTGTTTCGCAGCCTACGTGCCGCAGTCGCCGCGCACGCCAGAGGGAAATGGCGGCGCCTACGTGCGGGCGGTGGCGATGCTGGAGTTCATCAACACGATGGGCGGCAGCAAGGCGCGGGTTTGCAAATCGGTCGATGCGATCGAGAAGGCGCACCGCGATGGTGCCACGATCATCATCCCGTGCGTCGAGAACGGCCACGCGTTGGGCGGCGAGCCGGAACGGCTGGCCAAATTCGCAGCCCTCGGCGCGCGCTACATGACGCTGACCCATAACGGCCACAACGCGCTGGCCGACAGCTCCAACCCGAGGCTCGACCTGGGCGACGGGCCGAGCCTGCACGGCGGATTGTCGCCGCTGGGCCGCGAGGCGATCCTGGAGATGAACCGGCTCGGCCTGGCGGTCGACATCGCCCATGTCTCGAAGGCCTCGATGATGCAGGCGGCGGAGGCGTCGCGCACGCCTGTGATGTCCACCCACTCGTGCATCAAGGCGCTGTGCGACAACCCGCGCAACCTCGATGACGAACAGCTCGATGCGCTGCGTGACGTGGGCGGCATGGTCAACATCACAGCCGTCAGCGGCTTTCTGCGCGCCGGCGCCAAGCCGGAGCAGGTGACGGTTTCGGACTATGTCGATCATCTCGACTACGCGGTGAAGCGGATCGGGCTCGACCATGTCGGCATCTCGTCGGATTTCGACGGCGGCGGGGGCTTCAGCGGCTGGAAGGATGCCTCGGAATGCCCCGCCATGACGGAGGAGCTGGTTCGCCGCGGCTACGATGAAAAGGCGATCGCAGCGCTGTGGGGCGGCAACTTCCTGCGCATTCTCAGACAGGCGGAGGCCGCTGCGAGCTAGAGCGTGATGACCGAAGGTGGGATCACCGAAAGGTCTGAATCACGCGATAAAACAAAGAGCTAGGGCAGGATGACGTCGCCTATCAGACGTCATCCCGCTCTAGCTCTCTGTTTTAACGAGCAATTTTATCACTCGGTTGGTTCAACCTCAGGCGATATTGCTCTGGCCTCGACACGGCGGGGCATCATCCGCAGCAGCACGTTGTCCTTCATGACGTAGTGGTGGAACAGGCCCGCGGCCGCATGCACGCCCGCCACGATCAGCACGATATTGGCGAGCGTGCCGTGGAGATCGCCGAGCTGGTTGCGCAGGTCCTTGTTGCCTGGCGCGATCGACGGCAGACGGCCGAGGTTGAACAGGTTGTCGGCGCGCACCGCCTCGTAGACGAGGCCCAGCACCAGAGTCGCCGCCACCAAGATGTACAGACCGTAATGGGTGGCCACCGCCGCCAGCCGCATCCAGAGCCGTTCGTCGGGCGGCAGGACGAGCTTGCCGGTGGCGCGCCACCACAGCCGGCCGATCAGCACCAATGTGAGCACGACGCCGAGTAGGATATGTGTCGAGCGGGCGTAGATGCGCAGGGCGGTTGGGAAATCGTCGATGAACTGTGCGATCAGCCAAAGAGCTGCAATCAGCACGGCGGTGAGCCAGTGGAACATGATGGTACGGCGATCGTAGCGTTGCGTTTCGGACATTGGAACCCTTCAACTGTTGCCGATGAGAATGCCGGTCGCGAAGACCAGCGCGCCGCCGAAGCCGACCTGCAGGGCGGCCGAGATTGGCGGAGTATCCATGTATTTCCAACGGATCCAACTGATCACACCGAGCTCGATGATCACAACGATGATCGCCGTCACCAGCGCCGTCTGGAAACTGGGGATGAGGAAGGGCAGCGTGTGGCCGATGCCGCCCAGCGTGGTCATCAACCCGCAGATGAGCCCGCGGATCCAGGGCGCGCCGCGGCCGGTGAGAGAGCCGTTGTCGGACAGCGCCTCGGCAAAGCCCATCGAGATGCCGGCGCCGAGCGAGGCCGCCATGCCGACCAGGAACGCGTCCCGGCTCTGGCCGGTCGCGAACACCGCGGCGAACACCGGCGCCAGGGTGGAGACCGAGCCATCCATCAGCCCGGCCAGGCCCGGTTGGATGACGCGCAGGACGAATATACGCCGCTCGGCCTCCTCCTCGGACTTTTGCACATTGATCGGCACGTTTTCCTCGACCAACCGGTCGGCGGTGTGCTCGTGGCCGACCCCGGCCTCGGCGAGGTCGCCGAGCAGCTTTCGGGTGGCGGCATCGGTGGTGCGGCCGGCGGCCTGACGATAGAAGTTCGCAGCCTCCGTCTCCATCACCTGCGCCTGGCGGCGCACCGTGTCGACGCCCAGGGCGGTTGATTGCCACACCGGCTTGCGGCTGACGAAGCCGCGCACGTCCTGGCGGCGGATCAGCGGGATATGGTCGCCGAACTTGTCGACAAAAAGGTCGATCAGCCGCCGGCGATGCTCGCTCTCCTCGGCCGCCATTTCGGTGAACACGCTGGCGGAGGCGGGGAAGTTGGTGCGCAGGCTTTCCGCGAAGTCGGCATAGATGCGGCCGTCCTCCTCCTCGGAACTGATGGCGAGCGCCAGGATCTCCTTTTCCGAGAGTTCGTCGAAGTTGCGCATATCAGGGCCTCCCGTCAGTGGCTCTGATAGGCCGGCAGAGTCGAAACGATCAAGACGTTATCGAAATAATGAGAATGCTTCGCAACCGCACGTCCAAGGCAATGCCGATCGTTGTCTTGGGCGTGAGGTTGCGGCGGACCCTGCCTACACCGTCGCCAGCATGTCGCGCACCCGCACCGCGAGCGCATCCATGGCGAAGGGCTTGGTGAGCACCTGCATGCCCGGCTCAAGATGGCCGTGGTTCATCACTGCGTTCTCGGCGTAGCCGGTGATGAACAGCACCTTCATCGACGGATCGACGGCGCGGGCGGCCTCGGCCACCTGACGCCCGCTCATGCCGCCGGGCAGGCCCACGTCGGTGACCAGCAGGTCGATATGCCGGCCGGACTGCAGCAGCTTCAGTGCCTCGGCCCCGTTCTCCGCCTCCAGCATGGTGTAGCCGAGCTCGTCCAGCACCTCGATGATCAGCATGCGCACGCTGGGTTCGTCGTCCACCACCAGGACGGTGGCGCCGGAGAGGCCGGCGGACACGTGGGCCCGGTCCATCGGCAGCTCCGCCGCCTCGGCCTCGCCCAGGTAGCGCGGAAGATAAAGGCTTACCACGGTGCCGGCGCCGAATTCGGAATAGATGCGCACCTGGCCGCCCGACTGGCGCACGAAGCCGTAGATCATCGACAGGCCCAGGCCGGTGCCCAGGCCGATCGGCTTGGTGGTGAAGAACGGGTCGAAGGCACGGCTGGCCACTTCGGGCGTCATGCCGGTGCCGGTGTCGCTGACCGAAAGGGAGACGTATTGGCCGCCCGGCAGGTCGCGCTGCCGGGCGGCGCGCTCGTCGAGCCATTTGTTGGCGGTCTCGATGGTCACCCGGCCGCCGCCGGGCATGGCATCGCGGGCGTTGATGCACAAGTTGAGCAGGGCGTTTTCGAGCTGGGGCGGGTCGGCCAGCGTGTTCCACAGGCCGCCGGATGCGATCACCTCGACTGCGATTTGCGGTCCCATGGTCCGGCTTACCAATTCCTCCATCCCGGTCGACAGGCGGTTGAGATTGACCGGCCGCGGATCCAGCGTCTGGCGGCGGGAGAAGGCGAGCAGCCGGTGCGTCAGTGCCGCGGCGCGCCGGGCCGCCTCCTGGGCCGTGATGACGTAGCGGTTGAGATCGCTGACGCGACCCTGCGCCACACGGTTCTGCAGCAGCTCGAGCGAGCCGGTGATCGCGGTCAGCAGATTGTTGAAGTCATGCGCGATGCCGCCGGTGAGCTGGCCGACCGCCTCCATTTTCTGCGCCTGGCGCAACTGTTCCTCGCTGGCGCGCAATGCCTCCTCGGCGCGCTTGCGCGCGGTGATGTCGATCAGCACGCAGACGATGCTGCTGGCATCGCCGCTGCGCTCCACCCGCGCCGAGACCAGGACGTCGACCACCGATCCGTCGGCGCGCACGAAGAAGCGCTCGAGATCGCGGGCCTCGCCGCCGGTGATCGGATCGACCAGGTCGGTCTCGGTCCAGACGTTGGAGGCGGGGGCGAGGGAGTTGGGGGCGAGGGAGTTGGGGGCGCGGAATTCGCTCAGCGGCCGGCCGATCACCTGCTCGCGCCTGTAGCCGAACAGGCTCAGCCAGCTGTCCGACACGGCGATGATGACGCCGCGCCCGTCGAGCGTGTGCAGCGGCACCGGCGAACGCTCGAAACTGGCGCGATGCCGCGCCTCGCTTTCGCGCAGCGCCAGGTGGGCTGCCTGCAGCCGCGCCTGCGAGGGCAGCGCCAGGGCATGCGGCAGCAGCGGCCACACGGCAAGCGCGGTCGCCACCGAGACGATCGCGGTGGCGACCTTCGCGACCGCCTGCAGCCCATAGATCGGCTGCCACAGCGTGACGATTTCGAGGAAATGCCCGACACCGCAGAGCAGGATGAGGGTTGCGAACAGCCAGAACACTGGCCGGACCGCCAGGTCGCGCCGGCTTTGGGCGAAGATCGCAAGTGCTATGGATATGCCGACAAAGGCGAGGCCGATCGTCCCATCGGACAAGGCATGGGTCCAGATCAGGCCTGGCTTCCACAGGAGGTAGAAAACATGCGGCGTCAGTCCGCCTGGATCGAACAGCCAGTCATACAATGTTTGGAACACGGGGATCTCGACGTCTTCGGGGACGGGAACAAATCGGCCTCTGCGGATCGTGACAAATCTCGGCGAAATAAGCGACTGTTGTGTTTTCGTCGTGAATTTGCCGCAGTCTGGCCGGGATGGTCAGGCGTAGCAGCCCGCCGTGCGACCGCGTTCACGCACCAATGCGAGGACCATCTCGCAGGTCGGCATCGGCAGCGCGACCAGGGCGCCCAGCTCCACCACCGCCCCCAACAAGGCGTCGATCTCCATGGGACGGCCGCGCTCCAGGTCCTGCAGCATCGAGGTCTTGTGCGCACCAACCTCGGCCGCGCCCTCGATGCGCTTGTCGACGGTGATTGCGAACTTCACGCCCAGCGCCTCGGCCACCGCCTGCGCCTCGACCATCATGGCGCGGCAGATGGCGCGCAGCTCCGGCTGCTCGGCCAGGACCTTCAACGTTGCTCCGGTCAACGCCGACAGCGGGTTGAAACAAAGATTTCCCCACAGCTTCACCCAGATCTCGTCGCGAATCTTGGGCCGGATCGGCGCCTTCAGCCCAGCTTGGATCAGCAGCTTCGACAGCGCCTCGACGCGCTCCGAGCGTGTGCCGTCGGGCTCGCCCAGCGAGAACCGGTCGCCGTAGGTGTGGGTGATCACGCCGGGCTGCGAAACCGTGGCGGCGGGATAGACCACGCAGCCGATCGCCTGAGACGGCGGTAGCAGATCCCACACCACGCCGCCGGGGTCGACGCTGTCCACCCGGCGGTCGCGCCACGGCCCGTCCAGGCCGTGGAAATACCAGTACGGCACGCCGTTGACGGCGGTGACAAGCGAGGAGTGCGGCCCCATCATACGGGCGATTTCGGGGGCGGCGGCGGGCAGCGAATGCCCCTTGAGCGTTACCACCACGTAGTCCTGCACGCCGGCCTCGGCAGCTGTGGCCACGCAGCGCGGATGCACCACGATCGTCTCGCCGCCGGAATGCATGGTCACGCCCTGGGCCTGCATCGCCGCCAGATGCGGTCCGCGTGCGATGAAGGTCACCTCGGCCCCGGCCTGGGCCAGCTTGACGCCCATCATGCCGCCGATGGCGCCGGCGCCGAAGATGGCGACCTTCATGCGGACAATCCGAGCTTTGCGGCCAGGCCGATGCGCATCAGCTTGCCGGTGGCGCCTTTCGGGATTTCGGCCAGGAAGACGATCCTGCGCGGCACTTTGAAGGCTGCCAGCCGCTGGGCGGCAAAATCGCGGATGGAATGCTCGTTTCCGGTCGCGCCCTCGCGCAGCACCACGGCGGCGGCCACCTCCTCGCCGAGCTTGGCGTGCGGCATGGCGAAGGTCAGCACCTGGGCCACGTCCGGATGGTCCATCAGCACATTGTCGACTTCGAGCGGAGACACCTTCTCGCCGCCGCGGTTGATGATCTCCTTGAGCCGGCCGGTCAGGCGCAGGTAGCCGTCGGGATCGAGATAGCCTTCGTCGCCGGTGCGAAACCAGCCGTCGGTGAAGGCCTTCGCGTTGGCCTCCGGATTGTTCTCGTAGCCTTGTGTGACGTTGCGGCCGCGGATAACGATCTCACCGAGTTCGCCAGGCGGCAGCAGCGTGCCTGCCTCGGTCATGATCGCCACGTCTGGCCCCGCCGCGATGCCGACCGAGCCTGGAAAATGCGCCCGTGGTGGCAGCGGGTTGGAGGCCATCTGATGCGCGGCCTCGGTCATGCCGTAGCTTTCGATGACCGGCACGCGAAACACGTCTTCCAGCTCCATCATCACCTGCGGCGGCAGCGAGGCGGAGCTCGACCGGATCAGCCGCAGCCGGCCGCGGGCGATCAGCTCCTTGTTGCGTGGCGCCAGTCCCAGCAGCGTTTGGTGCATGGTGGGCACGGCGGTGAACCAGGTGGGTCGCTCCGCGTCATAGGCGGCGAAGAACTTGAACGCGTTGAACCCTGACGTGCAGCTCACCGAAGCCCCCGCGGCCAGCGACGACAGCACGGCTGCGATCAGGCCGTGGATGTGGAACAGCGGCATGATGTTGAGGCACACATCGTCCGGTGAAAGCTGGATCGCCTCGCCGACGTGATAGCCAGAGGCCGTGACGTTGATCTGGCGCAGCGGCACGATCTTGGGGCGCGCGGTGGTGCCGGAGGTGTGCAGCACCAGCGCCACATCCTGCGCCTCGGTTCTGCCGGGCAGCGCGGGCGTGCCGGTCACGGGCGAGACCAAGGTAAACGCGCCGGCGGCATCACCCGGCACCAGTTCGACCACGGGAATGCCCCGGGCAGCCGCCGCGGCCCGGGCCGGTGTCTCCATACCATTCATCACGACCAGCGCCTTTGCGTTGAGGTCGGAGAGGTAGAAGTCGAACTCGTCCGCCTTGTAGGCGGGGTTCAGGGGAGCCGTGGTGGCGGCGCAGGCGGTGGTGACGAACAGAGCCGCCATCTCCGGCCCGTTGGGCAGCACCATCGCGACACGGTCGCCGCGGCCGATGCCCATGGCGTTGAGGCTGGCAATTGTTTGCGCGGCCAGCGCCCGTAGCCCGCCATGGGTCAGCCACGGCCGGCCCGGCGCTCCGATCGCAGGCGCGTCCTCGCCGCCGGCCGCAAGCAGGCCCGTCATGGTGTCGGCGGGATAATGGGTCATTGGAACCTCGTTGAAAGACGTCGTGCGGGCGACTTTGTTATTCGGCCAGCGCTGTGGCCGCAATCCGCTCAGCCGCGCGGGCTGCCATCGATTTGCGGATAAAGGCCCGGCGCAGCGGCTTCAGCGCGAACAGCGCCAGCGCCGCGGTCAGCAGATTGACCGCAGCGGCCATGTACAGCACCGCCAGCCAGTTCCCGGTCATCTCGCGCAACACGCTGCCAAGCGGCACCAGCAAGGCCGCGGTGCCCTTGGCGGTGTACAGCAAGCCGTAGTTGGTGGTGGCGAAACGCCGTCCGAACGTGTCGCCGCAGGTGGCGGGAAACAGCGAATAGATCTCGCCCCAGGCAAAAAACACCATGCCCGTCAGCACCACGAACGCCACAGGATTATCCGCGAAGGCGACCAGCGCCAGGATGCCCAGTCCCTCCAGCAGGAAGGCGATGAACATGGTGTTCTCGCGGCCGATCTGGTCCGACACCCAGCCGAAGAACGGCCGCGTCACTCCGTTCATGACGCGATCGATCGACAGCGCGAAGGTCAGCGCCGGCAGCGTGATGAACATCAGGGTAACCGGCGTTTTGGCCACGCCGAAATCGGCTGCGATCACCGACAGCTGGGCGGTGGCGATCAGGCCGCCGGCGCCGACCATCACGAACATCAGATACATCAGCCAGAACACCGGCTCGCGCAGCACCTCGCTCGGGCCGTAATCCCGTGTCAGGTCGTGCAGCACCGACGGCCGCGCCGCGTTCATGCCGCCGGGCGACAGCGCGGCCGTGGGCCGATGTTCCTGGCCCGGCGGCGCCCGCAACAGCAGTGCCACGACCACCACGACCAAACCTTGCAGAATGCCGAAAAACAGGAAGGTCGCCTGATAGCCGCTCGACGCGATCATGTTGGAGATTGGGATCACCGTCACCGCCGACCCGGCACCAAACCCCGCAGCGGTCAGGCCCGCCGCCAGGCCGCGCCGGTCCGGGAACCATTTCAGCGCGTTGCCCACGGTGGCGCCATAGACGAGGCCGGCGCCCAGACCGCCCACCGCGGCGGCCACGTACAGGAATGTCAGCGTGTCGGCATAGCTGTTCATCACCCAGGACGCGCCGATCAACAGGCCGCCCGCCAGCACGGTGAAGCGCGGGCCGATCCGATCGATGACGTAGCCTTCCAGCGGCAACAGCCACGTCTCGCAAATGACGAACAGCGTGAACGCCCCTTGGATCGCCGGCAGGCCCCAGCCATGCGCCTTTTCGATCGACGGCACGAACATCGTCCAACCGTATTGCAGGTTGGCGATCATCACCATGCAGACGATGCCCAGCGCCAGCTGACTCCAACGAGATTGCCCGACACGAAACATATGGAAACTCCAAACGGGTCTAGCTAAACGATAATGTGCATTACGGTCTGTTTTGCAAACAATCGTTTGTATTGCGCAATGCAGTCTGGCGGCTAAATTATGTCGATGACGTTACCGAGTCGCATTTGCCATGGCGCCTGACCTTCGTCTTGAAAACGCGTGCGACGGCTTGGTGGCCGGTCTGGACGAAGCGGGCTGCGGGCCCTTGGCAGGTCCGGTGGTGGCGGCCGCGGTGATTTTGCCACGGCTGCTGGCGCCTGCCCTCGCCGCAAAGCTTGACGATTCCAAGAAACTGACCGCGGTGCAGCGCCAGGATGCCTACGCGGGGCTGCTGGCCTGCGGTGCGGTGATCGGCGTCGGCGCCGCCTCGGTTGGCGAAATCCTGCGTCTCAACATTCTGCACGCCCGGCTGCTCGCCATGCGCCGCGCCTTCGGCCGGTTGGAGGTTTCGGCCGACCACGCGCTGGTAGACGGCAATCGCGACCCGCGCCTGGGATGCCCGACCACACTGGTGGTGAACGGCGATGCGCGCTGCCTGTCGATCGCCGCCGCCTCCATCGTCGCCAAGGTGCTGCGCGACCGGGTGATGGCGCGGCTGCACATCCGCTACCCCGACTACGCCTGGGCAACCAATGCCGGCTACGGCAGCACCGTCCATCGCGCCGCCTTGCAGCGGCTGGGAGTGACCCGCCATCACCGCGCCGCCTTCGGCACGGTTCGCCTGCTGCTGGCCGAAGGCAACGCGGCCGGTTGACCCGGCGCGGATTGTTAAGCGTCGAGACAACTGGCGCGGTTTGATGCGCGCCGGTTGACGCGGTGACGATTGACGCGGTGACGATTGACGTGGCCATCACCGTATCGTCACCATCTGCCATTTTATTGGAGCTGCCTCTGCCCGTGGAGATCATCCGCGAACTGCCGCTCGACCAGATACTGCTCGGCGATGCCGTGCGCATGCTGCGCATGCTGCCGACAGCCTCGGTCCATTGCGTGTTCGCCGACCCGCCGTACAACCTGCAGCTGCGCGGCGAGCTGCGCCGGCCTGACGACAGCCTGGTCGACGGGGTGGACGACGATTGGGACCGGTTCACCGATTTCGCCGCCTATGACGCCTTCACCCACGAATGGCTGTCCGAATGCCGCCGTGTGCTGCGCAAGGACGGCACGCTGTGGGTGATCGGCGCCTACCACAACATCTTCCGCATCGGCGCCGTGCTGCAGGACCTCGGGTTCTGGATTTTGAACGACGTGGTCTGGCGCAAGTCCAACCCGATGCCCAACTTCCGCGGCCGCCGCTTCACCAACGCGCACGAGACGTTGATCTGGGCCGCCCGCGGCCGCGACAGCCGCTACCGCTTCAACTACCAGGCCATGAAGGCCCTCAACGACGACCTGCAGATGCGCAGCGACTGGCTCATCCCCCTCTGCACCGGACAGGAACGCCTCCGCAACCAGCACGGCCTCAAGCTCC
>JANXTF010000089.1 GCA_025352565.1 Rhodospirillales bacterium
GGTTACGGTTCTCGATGCCCCAATGCCCCCGGATGGCGGCGGCCCAGACGGGTGCGGGGAGAGCTGTGGCGGACGAGACGTAGAAGGCGATCTCCCCGCGTTCGTGCCACAGGCCAGTCGCGGCCGACCGCAGCAAGGTGCGGCGGGTGACGCGGATGATGGTCTTGACGCAGCCATGCCATTCGGTCGCGGCCAAGGCATCGCCTGCGGGAAAGATTTCGACGGTGCGGTCCTCGTCGCGAGACCGGCCGCGGTCGTGCGACACCGCAGTGCCGGCGGGGTTGGTGCTGTCGGCAACGGTGCAGACGGCATCGAACAGCTTGGACTGGTTCGCCTTCAGTTGGACGAGAACGCCGTTCCCCGTGTCGCGGGCAGTTTCAAATGTTTTTTTGACAGTGCATGGCGTCCAGGGTGAACAGGCGCCCGGTCAGGCCCAAGGTGGCAATCATGTTCCGGGCGGCGGGAATTTCGTTGCTTTTCTGCGAGACGGCCACGTGAGCGAGAATGATCTGCCCGTCGGCGGCAAACGCGCTCAGCACATGCGCCGCCTTGCGGTCGTGGAACGCATCGAAGCTGCCGCGCAGGGTTTTGCCATCGATGGCCACCGTCACGGGGATGTTCGCATCCTGCGCCGGACACTCGACCAGTCCCGCGGCATGATCGCGGAACACACGCTCCATCTGCCCGGCGTCGAGGCCATGCAGGATGAAACGCACCGACGTATAGGCCGGGGCACGACGCAGCGACAGGCCGAACGTGCTGTTCAGGCGATCCAGACGGGCCTGGATGAAGGCCTGAACCTGACGATAGGATCGCGCTCCCGCCAGCATCGCCAGCACCGTGAACAGCAGGATCGGCGCCAGCGGATACATCTTCCCCTGGCCACGGCGGGGATCGCCAACCCGGCTGAACAGCGACAGCAGCGTGCCTGGCATCGGGGCAACCCTTCGGGATGGTTGCTCGCTGTAGATTCAGACAAAACGCGCCGCGGGAATCGCCCCGGCCGATGTTGCAGCAACAATCCTGATCACATTGGCGTTAGCGTTGCACAGCCCTGGGGCGTTGGGATGCGAGGCCACGTGGCACAGCACTCGCCACACCGGCTCCCCGCGCTGGTGGCCCAGCAGATCCCACAGCGCGATCTCCACACCCGACCAAGTGTGCGCGGCCTGTAGCCGATCCATGCTGTTGTACTCGACCTCCGCCGCCATCGCAGCGATGTCGGCCGGGCCGTCGAGCGTGCGCCCAGCACTGCCTGGCCCACCGGGCGGCAGACCCCGTGGGACATTGGGCAGACGAAGGCGACAATCGAGGTCAGCGGCGAGGCGTCGCACTCGCCCCAGCCGGTGTACCCGCCGCCGGAAACACGGATCAGCAGCGCATCCTGGCTGCCGTCAGCCTCGGTCGTGATCTCGGGCATGGCGAAGTAGAACAGATCGACGGCCTCGATTCTCATGCCGCGCTCCGGCGGTAGATGACCGGTTCCGGCCGGAAGACGACGTCGGGATCGAGCGGGAACATCGGGCGGCCACACACCGAGTGACCCAGTGTCGGCAGATTGTTGGACGTGCTGCCGGGAATGTCGATGTTGAAATTCTTCTCCACCCAGCCATCGAACATGTGATGTTCGGTATGCGGCGACTTCACCACGATCAGGTCGTATTTCGACGGGTCGCACCCGTTCGCGTAAAACAGCGCGCGGTCGAACAGGCTCACGCTGCGGCTGAGCACGACGATCGTGATGTTGCCGATTTCCAGCACCGCGGATGGCCCGGCCTCCAGCCTGTTCCCCGACGTCTCCAGCCTCGCCGCACCGTCGGACAGCAGTTTCACGCGTGCATCGACCGGTAGCGGCGTAAAGCGTCCAGGGTCGGACTGGCCGCCCAATGTCACCTGCAAGGCGGCGCCGACCCCGGCCGCATGCGCCGCCGCGGCGGCCGGCGCATCGACGATCTGGAGCAGGGCGCGCTTGGGATACCCCGTCTCGATCAGGCGACGCAGGATCAGGTTGGAATCGCCGGTGGCGCCGGACGAGGTGGCGTCCGCCGCGTCGGTGAAGGCCACGGGGCGGTCGATGTTGCGGGCCTGGGCGATGGCGCGATCCAGCGCGATGAACTTGCTTTGCATCCGCGCGCGGTTCGGCCAGAATTCTCCGGCCAGCCGTACGGCTTCCCGCTCGGCGGTGCCGTCGTTCGCCTCGGTCACGATCAATACCTGGCTGCACAACTCCGGCACGTCGGTGAAGGGGTTGCCGATCATGATGCCCGCGGCCAGCACTGTGCCGTCGCGTTCGAGGCGCTGACATTCGCGGATGAGGTCTCCGTAGCAGCCGGTGCGCGTGATGAGCTCGTCGCCGCGCACCAGGGCCGGGATGGTGACGCGCGCGATGGCAGGGTGCAGCCCGTTATCGATGATGCGCAGGAGCAGCCGTGCCGCGCGGGCCCCGGTGTCGGCGAAATCCACATGCGGGTACGTGTGATACATCGCGAGGCCATCGACCTGCCGCAACATCTTGTCGGTGAGGATGCCGTGCAGGTCGAGCGAGATCACCACCGGCATCGAGCGTCCGGCTATGTCGCGGATACCCGCGAGCAGCGTGCCCTCTGGATCGAGGTCGCCATCGGCCCCCATGGCGCCGTGCAGCGAGACGTAGATGGCGTCCGCTCCGGAAAGCGCTGCACGAACGGCATTGAGCAACTCCGTCCGCAGCCTCTCCCACCCCGGCGCGGAAAGCAGCCCGGCGCTGCCAGCCTGGGCGCTCATGGCCAGGCTCACCGACACGTCCGCCCGCGCATCGAACACCGCGAGCGCGCCGCTGACGGAGGTGTTCCGCCCGCGCTGCCCACGCATCTCATCGCCGCGCTGGATCGCGAAGCTGTCGTAGTCGGACGCCAGCGGGTTGAAGCTGGACACTTCCTGCATGCATTCGACGATCAGGATGCGAGGCATGGGCGTCTCCTTGGCCGGGGGTTATGCCCGGGCGCGCGGGTCCAGCACGTCCCGCAGCCCGTCGCCGAGCAGGTTAAGCCCCAGCACCGAAACCACGACGGCGAGGCCGGGGAACAGCGTGATCCAAGGGGCGTCCGAGATGAAGTCGCGGCCGTTGGCGATAATGTTGCCGAAGGTGGGCGCGGGCGGGGGAGGGCCGACGCCGATGAAGGACAGGGCGGCCTCGGCCAGGATGGCGGTCGCGAACACATAGGTCATCCGCACGATCAGCGGTCCGGCCACGTTGGGCAGCACGTGGCGCATCAGCACCCGCGCCTCGCCCATGCCGATGGCGCGGGCGGCCTCGATGAAGTCCATCCGGCGCACCACCAGCACCGAGGCGCGCACGATGCGGGCGGTGTGCGGTGTGGTGGCGACGGAGAGCGCGACGATGACGTTCGCCACGGAGGCGCCGAGCACCGCGGCGACGGCGATGGCGAGCAGGATGGCGGGGAACGCCATCAGCGCGTCCATCAGGCGCATCAGCGGATGGTCCAGCCGCGGGAAGAAGCCGGCGGCGGCGCCGATCATGGTGCCGAACAGCCCGGTCAGCATCGCCGTGGACAGGCCGATGGCCAGCGAAATGCGCGCGCCGAACAGCATGCGCGACAGGATATCGCGCCCGAAATGGTCGGTGCCGAACCAGTGCTCTGCCTCCGGCGGCCGCAGCCGCATCCGCACGGCACTGCGGAGCGGGTCGTAAGGCGCGAGCCAATCCGCCGAGATCGCCGCCAGGACCACGACCAGCACCAGGGCCGCGCCGGTGACGAAAGCGCGGTGGCCGAGCAGCCGCGGCAGCGCCCTCATTCAAGCCGCACCCGCGGGTCTGCAACCGCATACAGCAGGTCCACCGCGAGGTTGACCGTGAGATAGATGGCGGCCAGGAACAGCAGCCCACCCTGGATCACAGGGTAGTCGCGCGACAGCACAGCCCCGACAATGAGTCTGCCCACGCCGGGGATGGAGAACACCTGCTCGACGATCACCGCACCCCCCAACATGGCGCCCGCGACGATGCCCACGACGGTCAGGATCGGAACGGCCGCATTCGGCAGCGCGTGACACAGGATCACGCGGGCGCGGCCCAGCCCTTTGGCGGCGGCGGTGCGGATGAAATCCTGGTGCAGTACGTCCAGCACCGCCGCCCGCGTCATACGCGCGATGAAGCCGACCTGCACCAGCGCCAGCGTCGCGGCAGGCAGCGCGATGCTGCGAAACCAGCCGGACGGACTTTCCCCGAACGGCACGAAGCCGCCGGTCGGCACGAACCCGAGTTGGACGGCGAACAGCAGGATCAGCATCAGGCCGAGCCAGAAATCGGGGACCGACAGCCCGAGCAGGGCGGCCGCCATGATCGCCTGGTCGGGCCAGCGGTTCTGCAATGTGGCCGCGAGCGTGCCCGCCGCGACGCCCACCAGGCCGGCAAAGGCCAGCGCGAGCGCAGTCAGCGACAGCGTTACCGGCAGCCGCTCGAGAATGGCCACCGACACGCTGCGACGGAGCAGGATCGAGCGGCCGAGGTCGCCGTGCAGCAGCCGCCCGTACCACGCGACCATCTGCTGCCATAACGGTTGATCCAGCCCAAGCTCGTGCCGCAGCCGCGTTGCCTGCTCCGCCGTGGCGCTGGCATCGAGGAAGGCGGAAGTGGGGTCTCCCGGCACCAGCCAGATAATGCCGAACGACAGCAACGACACCAGCACGAGCACAAGCAGCATCCCGCCTAGCCGTTTCGCGAGGTAAAACGCCATGGACGCGCGAGGGCGCGGGCGGTGCCGTCAAGCCTGGTCCAACCAGACCCCCCACATGCGTGGGATGCGATACGGGGTAAAGCCCTTGAGCCGGGCGGTCGCGACTTGGAAGTTGCCGTAGTTGCCGGCCTTCATCGCAATTGCCTGTTCGTAGAAACGGGCCTGGAACTGCGCGAAGATGGCTTTGCGCTTCGTCTCGTCCAGCTCGGCATTGAGCGCCGCATACAAACGGTCCACCTCGGCATCGGCCTTCTGTTGCGAGGCACCGCCGACCCACGGCGCCATGACCGAGGCTGGACCCTCGTAAGGTTCGATCCCGAAGCCATGCGTCCAGAAATGCCACCCGGTCGGGGTGAATCCGATCTTGGACACCGTCGGCCAGTCCGCGACCGAGATCTTCACCGTGACGCCGATCGCCTTCAGCTGCTCCTGCACCATCGTCGCGGTGTCCACGTCCGAACGCAGCGGGTCGGTGATGAAGGTCAACTCCTCGCCCTTGTAGGCGGACTTTGCGAGCAGCGCCTTCGCTGCGGCGGCATCGGTCTTGTTATACCGCTCCGTGCCCTGCGACGTGTGGAACGGCGAGCCCGGATACACCCAGGCGCCGTCCATTTGGTAGATGTCGGGGAAGCTCAACGACATGATCTCCTCCATGTCGAGCGCCGACTGCACCGCCAAGCGGAAGTTCACGTCGCCGGTGACGCCGAAGGCGTGATTGAACTTGATCACCTGGAAGCCGAACGGCAGCGCCTTGTAGACGGTATAGGACTTGTTGGCGCCCATGCGCTTGGCGACCGGGCCATCGACGGACTCAACCAGATGCACCTCGCCCGCTTCCAGCGCCGCGTTGCGCGGGCCGGCCTCGGTCATGAAGCGGAACGTGACCGTGTCGAGCAGCGCCTCCTTCTTGCCGGCGAACCCGTCCCGCCCGGTGGCGCCGGGGTTGGGCGAGTAGCCGTCGTATCGCGCGATCTTCACGTGGCTGTCGGGCTTGTATTCGACGAAGCGAAACGGGCCGGTGCCGATGAACTCGATCTGGTTGGCGGGCTTGGCCGCTTCGGACGCCGGATAGATCGCGATGGGCGCGCGCGGAGAGGAGAGGTTGTCGAGGAAAGTCGATTGCACCGACTTTAGAGTGATCGTGACCTCGTGCGTGCCGCTCGCGCGTACCGTGTCGACCGCCGCGAGCAGGGCCGCGGAGCCACCGATCTTGCGGTAGCGTTCCAGCGACGCGACCACGTCGGCAGAGTCGAGCGGTTTGCCGTTGTGGAACTTCACGCCATCGCGGATCGGAAAGACGTAGGTTTTGCCGTCGCCCGAGACGGTGACACCGGTTGCCAGCTCCGGCACTGGACGCGCGTTTTCGTCGCGTGCGTACAGCGTCTCGTAGATATGCAGCGTAATGTCGCGCGCGGCCTGTGCGGTGGTGATCTGCGCGTCGAGTGAGGGCGGCGGTTGCACGATGGCGACCACCGCGTCCCCGCCGCGACGCGGTTGGGATGCGGCGAGGCGGGGGGCGGCGGCCGTTAAGGCCGCGCTTGCGGCCAGGGTTCCGAAGGTTCGACGCCTCATGGGAAAGCTCCTGTTGTCTTGTCGTAGTCGGGCATCACAACGATCAGCGAGTCGCCCCGGCGGACCCGTCCGGGTCCGGGGCTGAACCAGACGGTGCCGCGATGGCGGAAGCGCAATTCCATGGGCGCGCGATCGACGTCCTCGATGGAATGCAGCCAGCCAGCGACCCCACCAATCCGCACGGTGGCGCAGGCAAGGGGGCACGGCTCGAACACGCCGTCGGCCGGTGCTGCGATATAGCAGTCGGAGCCAGGTATCATCATGTGCCGTGCCCCCGCCGCGCCATCACGTTGCGCTGTTTCGGGATGGCCTTACGTCAACCCGAAATGCCAGAGCGTGTTGATCCGGCCGCGACGGGCGATGCGCACGCCCTCGACGCTGACCCGTCTCGAGCCGCCAAGCTCGGCGCCGACCGAGACGATGCCACGCCGCTCCACCGAGGACGTCAGAGTGCCGCCCTCGTCCACGCCGCCGAACACGACGTTGAGGGGCAAGCCGAACGCCGCCGCGGCATCCATGGTCCGACGCCGCGCGGCAGGGTCGGGCAGGTAGTGCATGTCGGTCGACAGCACCGTGTCGTTCGAGTGCCCGGCGGTGTGCAAGCCCACCGAGACATCCACCATCGGCAGGATCAGGCTTTCGAGAAAGTGCGCCACCATGAGGCTGAACGTGCCCCAAGAGTCGCCCCGGAATGTGCGGTTGATGTCCCCAGCCATCGACAGGGCTTAGGCGCGTGTCATTCGGCGCCGCTGGGACGTTGACCATGGGCAGCATGATGACCCGGCTCTAAATCGTCGCCGGGTCGAGGTCGAGGGCGAGGCGCGAGACGGCGATCTGCCCTTCGTATTCGCCGCCGTGGACGCAGCCGGTGAACAGCACGGCGGGACCTGCGCCGTTCTTGACCACCGTGGCCGGGATCTCGACCACGCCCCAGCCGACGGTGTTGCACGACAGCGGAGCCCGCGGATAGCCGGCACCGCGGCCAGCCTTGTCGAAGTCGATATCGCACCGGACCCGGCTTGAAGCGGCTTGCGGCATGCGGCACCCCCAAGGAAACTAGCATCGTACACGGTCGTGGATCGGTCAACCTGAGAACCGAGCGGCCGATGACATGAACAGGAGCCAGCATGACCCCGCACCCGCCCGCGCGCATCCGCTCGGTGGTCGCCGCCCCGCTGTTCGGCGAGAGCCCCAAGGGCGGCTGGTCAGCGGAGATCCGCCCGGAGGACTCCATCCACGCGATTATCGCCGTGCATACGCAATGCGGGCGGATCGGCCATGGCAGCGTGTTCACCGATGGGCGGCTGGTGCAGGCGGCGGTGCAGGTGCTGGAGCCGCTGTGGCGCGGGGAGAACGCGCTGGAGCCGGAGCGCGTGACGGAGAAGCTGCACCAGAACACTTTCTGGATGGGCCGCGGCGGCACGCTTACCCACGCCATCAGCGGCATCGACATCGCGATGTGGGATGTGCTCGGGCAGGTGGCGGGCCTGCCGGTCGGGCAGTTGCTGGGAGGGTCGTATCGCACGTCTGTCCAGCCCTATTGCTCCGTGCTGATGGAGGAGCCCGCCCGCATGACGGACGTGATCGCGGGCTATCGTGACCAGGGGTTCCGCGCGTTCAAGATCGGCTGGGGCCCGTTCGGCCGGGCGCTCGACACAAAGCTCGACGAGGCCATCGTCCGCGCGGCGCGGGAGGCGGCGGGAGCGGGCGCGCGCCTGTTCGTGGATGCCGGCGCCAGCGATGCGCACTGGCCGCACGGGCTGAAATGGGCCATCCGCGCCGCCGACATGCTGCAGGGCTACGACGTCGGCTGGTTCGAGGAGGCGCTCAAGCCCGACGCGCTTGAGGACTACGTCGAACTGCGCCGCCGCAGTCCGGTGCCGATCGCGGGCGGCGAGGTTCTGACGCGGCGGCAGGCCTTCCTCCCATGGCTCGCCCGCGGCGCGTTCGACATCGTGCAGCCGGACGTGACCAAGGTCGGCGGCATCAGCGAGCAGCGCCGCATTGCCTGGACGGCGCAGGATTTCGGTGTCGCCTACGTCGGCCATGGCTGGAATACCGCGCTGGGGCTCGCCGCCGACCTGCAACTGGCAACAGCGCTGAACACCGACCTTGTCGAGTACATTGGCGGCAGTCCCTACGTGGACGGGCTACTGGAGGAGCCTTTCGCGCTGGACGAAGGCGGCAATCTCGCGATCCCCGCCACACCCGGCCTGGGCGTGCGGCTCAGCCGCGAAAAGCTGGCCCGCTACACGCCCGATCCCGGCGCATTGTTCGGCTGATTGGCGGCCGCGAAGGGTTGCCCGCCTCGTCATCCCGTGAGTGAGCGGCGTCGTCTTTGCTCCAAGCGGGCTGAACCGGCAGCCACACCTGTCGGAGTAGCCAGACCGGTCAGACTGCTGCGGCGACCGGGCGTCGGGCGGTCGATTGGTTTCTGTTGACGATTCTGTCGCAAATTTTCTGAATGGACGAGGGGAGTCCGGGAAGCCCGACTGGTTTATTTCGCGAGTGAGTAGAGCTGCTCCGCCGGACACGACTCGCCTGTGATCAGCCACTGCCCCTTGCGTTACCAATGCGATGAGACAACGGACACCATTGCCGTTACTGGGGATCGTAGACTTGACGATTCCGAGTTGCGTCATCCTGCCGTCTTGCCCGTATGTCCGCTTTTGCGGCGCTTCTCCCAAAAGCAGACTGGCAGAAATCCACCAGGACCGGACACACGGATTTTGGCCGTGAACGTCCGAGTTAGATTGGTAGGGATATTCAAACTGAGACACTACCCAATGCCGGTGTGGCGGTTCGGACGATCAGACGTTTAAAGGTCGAAGGGCGCCCAGGTTTCGAAAGGATCAATCCCACATATCGCCGTGCTGAGGAGCGCCTGCCACTTTCATCGGGCCGGAACCGTTGGCCGCGCTCGCGAGCATAGCGGCTATGGTTGCGACGGTCAGCGCACCGACGCGCGCCGGTGACAAGTCATGCCGGGCGGCTTCCCCGCCGTGCGCCAAGGCAATCAGTGCCCGGACGGGGCCCACGCAATCGTAGTTCCAGTCGCCGCTCCGGACAGCGATGTCCCGGTGCGCGCCGTCGTGTCGGCGAAGGACCGCGCGGTCGAGGTCGAAGGCGAGGTCAAATACGCCGTCGCTTCCGGCTGCGATCAGGCGCAGCAGCGCCCGGTCGCCCTCCGGCGCCGCAGCGGCACCGCTCAGCGAAACCACGGCACCCCCGTCGCAGATCAGGGCGGCGGCGTTGCACAGATCCACCGACCCAGGAGCAAATGTCGCGCCCGCGATGCGCGCGGGCCGCAGGCCTGTCAGCCATAGCGACAGGGCGACTGCGTGAGACATCTGGCCAAAGGCGAAGCCGCCACCGCGGACGGGGTCCTGCCAAGTCATCCGGTCGGGCCGGAAGAAGGTATGGTTCCATCGCGCGAGGCCGGTCTCGCCGGCGAACACGGCGCGGGTGGCAGAGACGAAGCTGCATGCGACGTGCTCGATGCGCCCGACGGCGCCTGCGCTCAGCAGCGCGCGCAATTCCACCACGCCCGGCAGATAATGATATCCGTTGGCCACGAGAAGGCTGCGCCCGGCTGCTTCGGCCCGGCGCACCAGATCCCAGGCCTGCGCCGGATCGAGTGTCATCGGCTTCTCGACCAGCACGTGGGCTCCGACCGCCAATGCCGCGACCGCGTGTTCATGGTGCAGATGGTGCGGTGAGGCGACGACTACCGCATCGGGCGCACGCGCCAGCACGGCACGGTAGTCCTGCGAGGCAAAGGCGAAGCCGAAATGGCTGCGCACCCGCTCCAGTTCCGTATCGCCCAGGCGGCAGACGCCGTCGAGTTCCACGCCCTCGATCGCGGCCAGGGCGGGGATATGGCTGGCGGCGGCGTACCAGCCGGCGCCGATGACCGCGACGCGCACGGGCCTCATGCCAGCCCCATAGTCGGCGCGTCGGCGTCCAGCCAGCCGGTCCGAAGCGGGTCGGGCGGCGGCACGGCGGCGACCAGCGCGCGCGTGTAGGGATGGGACGGGTTGCCGATCACCGCTTCCGCGGCCCCCTCCTCGACCACTTGGCCCGACCGCATGACCACGACCCGGTCGGCCACCTGATAGGCGGTGGTGAGGTCGTGCGTCACGTACAGGATGGCGATGCCGTCATCCACGCAAAGGCGGTAGAGCGTCTCCAGGATGGTGGCGCGCAAGGAGGCATCGACCATCGACACCGGCTCGTCCGCCACGATCGCGCGCGGGCGCAACATGATCGCGCGCGCCACCATCAGGCGCTGGCGCTGGCCGCCGCTGAGCTGGTGGGGGAAGCGGCCCAGCGTGTCGGCCGGGCGCAGGCCGACTTTGGCGAGGCAGTCCGCCGCCAAGGCGCGGGCGGCGCGATCGGTGGCCGCGAGACCGAAGCGCCTGGCGGGAAGCACGAGGGCGCGGTCCACGCGGTAGAACGGGTTGAAGGCGGCGAACGGGTCTTGGAACACCGCCTGCACCTCGCGGCGGAAGGCCGTCCGGGCGGGCGGGGCCATGGCCGCGACATCCGTGCCGGCGTAGCGGATTTGGCCCGAACCGGGATGGTCGAGGCCCAGCAGCAGGCGTGTCAGGGTCGTCTTGCCGCTGCCGCTCTCGCCCACGACGGCGACGATGCTGGCGGCGGGAAGTGTCACGCTGACCTGTCGCAGGGCGTGAACGTCGGGGCGGCCGATCCCGCCGCGAAAGGTGACCGAGGCGGCGTGGGCCTCCAGCAGCGGCGGGTCATGCGGCATCGGCGGCACGCTCCGGGTAGTGGCAGCGCACCCGCCTGCCATCGGTGGCCACGGTGTCAGCCGGTTCGTCGACGGCGCAGACCGGGCCGGCGACGGGGCAGCGCGGGTGGAACGGGCAGCCCGGCGGCGGGTCGCGCAAGGATGGGGCAAGGCCCGGTATGCCGCGAAACCGGTGGCGGCTGGCGAACGAGGGGAGGCTCGCGATCAGTAGCCGCGTGTAGGGGTGGCGCGGGTCGGCAAACAGGTCGCGCACCGGCCCGATCTCGACCAGGCGGCCGGCATACATCACGCCGATGGTAGTCGCGAACTGCGCCATCAGCCCCATATCGTGTCCGACCAGCACAATGCCGCCGCCGCCCGGCAGGTCGGCCTGCGCGTCGCGCAAGGTGCGCAGCACCTGCCTCTGCACCACGACGTCAAGCGCGCTGGTCGGCTCGTCGGCCAGGATCACGGCGGGGCGCAGGGCGGTGGCCATGGCGATGCAGACGCGCTGCTTCATGCCGCCGCTGAGCTGGTGGGGAAACATGCGGGCGACGGACGGCACGAGGCCCACGCGGCCCAGCACGCCTTCCATCCAACCGTGTCTCGCGGTGCGGGGCGGGAGGGCGCCGTGGGCCTCCATCAGGTCGAGGAGCTGCGCGCCGCATGTGAGCACCGGGTTCAGCGCGTTCATCGCGCCCTGCGGCACCAGGGCGATGCGGGCGGCCCGCATCCGGCGCATCGCGGCCGGGGCCAGGGCCAGGAGGTCGACTCCGTCGAGCGAGGCCGCGCCCGCGACACGGCCGGGCGGGCGGATGAGGCCCATCAGCGCCAGCACCGTCGTGCTCTTGCCGGAGCCGCTCTCGCCCACCAGGCCGAGCCGCTCGCCGGCGTGCAATGCGAACGATACGCCGTGAACCGCCTTGGCGCGGCCGAACGCCACCTCCAGTCCCGCCACATCGAGCAGCGCCGTCACCCGTCCACCCGCAATCGGGCGTTGACCATGCGGTCCAGGCCCGCCGACGCCGCCAGCAACGCCATGAAGATACAGGCGATTGCGACGACCGGCGGCGCCCACCACCACCACAGGCCGCGCAGGACGGCGCCGTAGTACTGGGCCCAGTACAGCATCATGCCGAGGGTAAGGTCGTTCTGCGGGCCGAGGCCGAGCGCCTCCAGCCCGACGGTGGCGAGCATGGCGCTGCCGACCGCGGTCACGAAGCTGGCGGCGATGTAGGGGGCGAGGTTGGGCAGTATCTCGGTCAGCACGATCCGGAACCCGCCAACGCCGTTAAGCCGCGCCACATCGATGTAGGAGCGTTGGCGCAGCGACAGCGTCTGCGCGCGGATGGTCCGGGTGGGGTACATCCAGGCGAGTCCGGCCACGATCACGGCCATCAGGGGCACCGTCATGCTCCGCACGTTGGTCGCCACCAGCACGAGGACGGCGATGGCGGGGATGGTCATCGCGACGTCGGCCGCCGTGCGGATGACGGCGTCGGCGACGCCCCGGAAATACCCGGCGCAGATACCGAGCAGGCCGCCGGCCGCCAACCCCAGCAACCCGGCCAGCAGGCCGATCGCCAAGGTGTGCGGGATGGCCACCACCATGGCGGCCATGATGTCGCGCCCCTGGGTGTCGGTGCCGAGCGGGAATGCCGGGCCGGGCGGCTGGCGGGGGCGCACGGAGCCGATTTCCGCGAGGCCCGTATCCACCAGCAGCGGCCCGGCAACGCCCACCAGCGCGAGCGCCAGCAGCAGCGCGGCGCCGGCCAGCAGCAGCTTGTTGCGGGACACGCCGCGCCAGAACCTCATCTTCCCGGCGCCGTGATGCGCGGATCGACCAAGGGCAGGAGCAGGTCGAGCACGACCATCGCCACGGCGATCGAGACCGACAGCATCAGGACGATCCCCTGCACCACGAACACGTCCTTCGCCTGGATCGCCTGGTACAGCCGGTAGCCGATGCCGGGATAGGCGAAGATGACCTCGACCAGGATGGCGCCCGAGACGACGTGGCTGAGCGTGAGCGCGAGATGGGTGAATTGCGGCAGCATGGCGTTGCGCACGCCGTAGGCGAGGAAGATGCGGCGCGGCTTCAGCCCCTTGGCCTCGGCCAGCATGACGTAATCCTCGCCCAGCACGCCCACGAGGGTGCCGCGCATGGTGATCGCCCAGGTGCCCAACGATGCCAGCACGATGGAGGCGGCCGGCAGGATGGCGTGCTTCAGCACCAGCAGGGCGGTTTCAAGATCCATGCGCGGCAGATGGCTGAACGGGTAACCGCCGGCGACTGGCAGGATGGGCCAGATCAGGCCGAATACGGCCAGCAGCACCACGCCCAGAACGAAATACGGCACGGCGGAGAGCATGATCACCGGGATCCCCAGCAGGCGCACGAGCCGGCTGCCGTCGGGCCAGGCCAGCAGGCCGCCCAGCAGCGTGCCGGCGGCGAAGCTCACCAGGGTGGATACGGCCAGCAACCCGACGGTCCAGGGCAGCCCGGCGGCGATGGTGTCCGCGACGCGCTCGGGGTAGTGCGCGATCGAGACGCCGAGGTCGATGCGGGCGGTGTTGCCGAGATAGAGCAGGTATTGCCGCCACAAAGGCTGGTCCAGCCCAAGCCGCGCCCGCATGGCGGCGGCCATGGCGCCGATATCGCCCACCTGGCCGCCACCGGACGAGAGCTGCTGGAGCTGCAACTCGACGGGGTCGCCGGGCATGGCATGCGGGATCAGAAAGTTCAGCGTGACCGCGAGGAACACCACCAGCAGCATCAGCGACAGGCGGCGCAGCAGGTAGGCTGCCATGGGTCAGGCCCGCATGGCGCCCAGGCCGTCGAGGCTTATCCCAAGGCCGAAGCCGGGTTCGCCGCTCGGGACCAGGCGGCCGTGATCGGGCACGGCCATGCCAGGGAACAGCCGCGTCTCGGCCAGGGGCACGCCCGGGGGCGTGCCGAGGAAGAACTCGCCCCAGGTGCTGTTCGGGACGGCATAGCCGAAATGCTGGCCGTAGGGGGTGTTCATGCCGGCATGGGGGATGACGGGGATACCGGCCGCCTCGGCGATGGCGGCGATCTTGAGGCAGGCGGTGAGGCCTCCAGCCCAGGCGATGTCGGGTTGCAGCACATCAACAACGCGGCGCTGCGCCGCGTCGGCGAAGGCTTGAAGGGTGTACCAGTGCTCGCCGGTGGCGAGTCCCTGCCATGGCAGGCGCGCCCGCAGCCCCGCCCACCCGGCGTGGTCGTCGGGCGACAAGCAATCCTCGATCCAGCGCAGGCCATAGGGGCGGAGCCGTTCGGCGAGACGCACGGTGTACTCCGGGTCGAGCGCCATCCAGCAATCCAGCATCAACTCGACGCCCGGCCCCACAAGTTCGCGGGCGCCCGCGACCAGCGCCTCGTTGGCGGCAAGGCCGGCCAGCCCGTCGTCCGGGCCGTGGGGGCACGCCAGCTTGGTCGCGGAGAAGCCGAGTTCCATATGCCAGTCGGTGTCGTTGCCGGTCGCGTAGCAGGTGATGGCCTCACGCGACGGCCCTCCGATCAACTCCCACACCGGACGGCCCAGGACCTTGCCCTTAAGGTCCCACAAGGCCAGGTCGATCGCGCTGATCGCGTAGGCGCCCAGGCCGCCCGCGCCATAGGGGGATGCCAAGCGCACCATCATATCGTACAGCCGCGCCGTGGCCAGGGCAGGCTCGTCGACCAGCAACGGGCCAAGATGGCCATTGATGGCAGCGATCACCGGCGCCCCGTAGCGGCTGATGCCGAAACCCCAGCTGCCGTCGCTGGCGGTGACGAGGCAGCCCACGGCGGGCCAAGTGGGGCGCCAAGCGGCGCGCAGCCGCTTGTAGCGCGGGTAGACGGACATCGGCCCGGCGACTTCGGCGCCCTCGGTCCAGGCCGGCCGGCGGGCGCCAGTGGTGGCGGGGCCGCCCACCAGGTCGCTCCGGATGGCGAAGGCCTCGACCGAGTGGATGGTCAGCACGGCTACTGACGCGGCTTGAGGCGATGGATCACCAGCGCGAAGCCTTCCCAGGCCGGGAACGGCGCCACGTAGGCGTCCTTGGCGGTGGGCCAGCCGGTCCAATAGTTGTTGTTCCAGGTGATCGGGTGGAATTCCTCCGCGAGCGTCACCTGCGGCATGTCCCGGAACAGTATTCCCGTCGCCTGCCGGACCAGAGCCATGTACTCCGCGTCCTTGGGCGATGGCTGGCGCGCCTCCATCCGGTTCAGCAGCGCGTCCATCTCCGGGTTGGCATAGCGGGTGATGGCGCGAATGTTGGGAATGCGGCTGCCTGGCGGCGCGGAATACTTGCTGTGGAAATGTTCCAGCGTCTGCCAGGGGTCGTACAGGCTTCCGCAATGGGACGCGACCGCGAGGCTGTAGGCGCCAGAGGTCAGCGCGTCGAAATAGCCGGTGTCCTGCGTCGGGCGGAACACAGTATCGATCCCAGCCGCCTGGAACTGGCGCGCGAGCACCGGGCCGATCGGGTCCGAAGCCTGGGTCAGGATGGTGACAGTCCAGGGCGCGCCACCCGGCAGGCGCCATTTGCTGTCGGCGCCGTGGGTGAAACCGGCGCCGGTCAGCAGCTTCTCGGCGCGGGCGCGGTCGGGCTTGCCTGCCCCGGCCTCGATCACGTCCTTGAGCTGGCTGGTGTAGGCCCGCATCCCCTCCAGTGACGAGAACGGCGCCAGCGCCGGCGGCGCTGACCCTTCGAAGGCGAGATCGACGATCTGCTGGCGGTCCACCAGGGCCGCGACCGCCTGTCGCACGGGCGCGGCATCGAAAGGCGCCGCCTGGTTGTTGATCGCCAAACGCAGCGTGCAGCCCGCGGTGGTGCCCCAGACGGGGCCTTCGGTGTTCCATGACGAAATGCGCGGGTTGCGCGCCATGGCGGCCTCGAGCGCGCCCACCGGGATCGCGTGGCCCATGTCGATATCGTTGTTGGTGAAAAGCTGCGGCCAGGAATCGGCGGTGGCCGGGCGGTAGATGATCCGCTCGGGGGCCGGCAATGCTGGGGCCAGTCCGGTCTCGGCCGCCCACCAGCCCTCGCGCCGGTCGAACACGATGGAGGCGGCATCGCTGCGGACCACGCGGTAGGGGCCGGTGCCGACCGGCCAGCCCTGCGCGAGGTCGAAGAACCCGAAGCTACGTGGGTCCCGCCCGTCCCAGATGTGCTTCGGCACCACGATGAAGCGCGTGGTCTGGCCGGTGGCGAGCACGTCGCGCGCCCAGCGCGGTCCAGGCTTGGCCAGCTTGATCCGGACATGCAGCCGGTCAGTTGCCTCCTCGGAGGCGACCCATTCCTTGATCGACGACGACAGCACCATGTCCGGCGCGGCTCCGCGCAGCATTCGCAGCGTGAACACCACGTCGTCGGCGGTGAACGGCTTGCCATCCGACCATTTCACGCCGTCGCGCAGGGTGATGACGATCTCGGTGAAATCGGTGTTGTACGCGTAGCCGCTGGCCTGCCACGGGACGAGTTCGTTGGTGACATGGTTGATGTAGAAAAGCTGCTCGTTGACAGTGTAGTGCAGGCTGTTGCGCTGGTGCAGCAACACCCCGTTATAGGGGCTGAGATTGGTCGGCGACGGCACTTGGTTGTACGGGTCCCAGCCTTGCGTGATCAGGGTCCGGTTGCGCGGCACGGGGGACAAGTCCTGCGCCGCGGCGGCGGTCATCAGCAGCCCGGCAGTGACCATCAGGCTTGTGGCGAACAGCGCGCGAGCCATGGCGGCAACCTCCCTAGCGGCAAGCTTCAGCATCTGCATTAGCGCTAACATGCCGAGTCCTGGCCGATGTTGTAAAGTGCCTCGCTAGCTCGTTTCCCGGATCAGCAATTCAAAGTCGATCTCCATGGCGACCGGTCCTAAATGCCGGTCGGCAAAGCGCGCCAACAGGTGCCGGCCCGCTTCCAGGCCGAGTTCGTAGCGCGGGATGCGGACGGTGGTGAGCGCAGGCGTTATCAGAGCGGCGAGATCGCTGTCTCCCACCCCTGCCACGGCGAGCTGGGCCGGAATTGCGACGCCGCGCCGCTGGCAGGCCAGCACCACGCCGATGGCGAGTTGATCCCCGACGCAGAACACCGCCTCGACGCCGTGGAGCAGCAGTTCCGCCACCAGCTCCGGCGCCTGGGCCATCTCGGCGGGGCGGTCGACCGAAAGGCGCAGTGGCGGGGGAAGGCCAAGCTCCGCCGCCGATTCAAGAAAGCCCAACTCCCGCGCCGCTGAGCGCGTGTCGCCGGCGGCGGCGTGCCGCACCACGGCCAAGCGGCGATAGCCCCGTGCGGCGAAGTGCCTGGCCACGGCCTCCCCAATGGCCGCGTTGCGCACGCCCACCGCGCTGTCGATCCGGTCGGCGGGAACCTCCCAGAGCTGCACGACGGGCAATGCGGCGCCCTTCAGCATGGCCCGCGTCGCGTGCGACTGGGCCGCTCCAGTGAGTATCATACCATCGACCCGGCGGCCCAGGAAAGCCCCGACCAGGGCTTGCTCGGCGGCTGCGTCATACCCGGTGGTGCCGACGAGAACCTGATAACCCGCCTCCCGCACTGCGTCCGACAGGCCCTGGACCGGCGCGGCATGGACCGGATTGGCGATGGTGGGGACGAGAATGGCAACAACACGGCTACGATTGGACGCGAGCGCCATGGCCAGCAGATTCGGCCGGTAACCAACTGCGGCGATTGCCGAGCGGATACGCTCCTGATTGGGGGTGCTGACCTGATCCGGAAAATGCAGGAACCGCGAGACGGTCTGCGCCGACAGCCCAGCTTCCCGCCCGACATCCTCGATCCGCACACTGCCGGTCGCGCGCGACCGGCGCGCCGGACTGGGCGGCTCGCGGCTCGTCGGTCGAGTAGTCTTGGGTGGACCGGATAGCGCTGGAGGCTGCTTCATGCGACGTTCATAGCCGCGACAGCTGCGGCAGTCCTAGCCCGGATTATTCACCAAGGCTGACGGGCACGGCACAAGCCGATGATTTGATGTAGGATTTGGGTGTCGAAGCCAATCCAGTCAGATCCCGGCGCGCCATGCCCGCCACCACCGAAACTACGCCCATGCTGCCCGGCC
>JANXTF010000098.1 GCA_025352565.1 Rhodospirillales bacterium
AGCAGCACATGGGGCAGCTTGTATTTCATTCCCTGCCCACGACGGGGATCGGGAATATCAGCCAGCAGGTCCAGCAAAGGCGAAAATGCAGCCACGGCAACCTCCGAGTCGGTTGCCGCCCCAGGAGTCAGACATTCCCCGGTTCGGGAATCCCCTTTCTCGTCAGCCGCTTCACTTCACTCCGCCTGTGTTGCAGCAAAGACTCAGTTCAGCATATCCGGTAGCATTGAACAGCCTTGACGGTATCGCGATCTTTGGATGTGAGCAAGAGGTGATAATGCCGTCAGACATGCCGTCAAATCTACACACTGCCTACCGAATGACGGCGATTGACATCGACAGACATATTCATACCTTTCAGTAGGTTAGGTAGATTTTTTTTGATCGTTGGCGAATGTCGCCAAAAGGCCCTAAATCACTCCCACTCGATCGTTCCCGGCGGCTTGCTGGTGATGTCGTAGGTGACGCGGTTGATGCCGCGCACCTCGTTGACGATGCGGTTGGCCACGCGGCCCAAAAAGCCCATGTCGAACGGGTAGAACTCCGCCGTCATGCCGTCGCTGCTGGTGACGGCGCGGAGCGCGCAGGCGAAGTCGTAGGTGCGGCCGTCGCCCATGACGCCCACGGTGCGAACGGGGAGCAGTACCGCGAAGGCCTGCCAGATGGCGTCGTACAGCCCGGCGGTGCGGATTTCGTCGAGGAAGATGGCGTCGGCGCGGCGCAGCAGTTCGAGCTTGTCGCGGGTGATGGCGCCGGGGATGCGGATGGCCAGTCCGGGGCCGGGGAAGGGGTGGCGGCCGACGATGGCGTCGGGGATGTGGAGTTCGCGGCCGAGCTTGCGGACCTCGTCCTTGAACAATTCCCGCAACGGCTCGACCAGCCGCATTCGCATCCGCTCAGGCAGGCCGCCAACATTGTGGTGGGACTTGATGGTGACGCTGGGGCCGCCGGCGAAGCTGACGCTTTCGATCACGTCGGGGTACAGCGTGCCCTGGGCGAGGAAATCGGCGCCGCCGATTTTCTCCGCCTCCTGCTCGAACACCTCGATGAACAGGCGGCCGATGGTCTTTCTTTTCGTTTCTGGATCGGTAACGTCGGCGAGCGCGTCGAGGAACATGGCGGATGCGTCGCGGTGGACCAGCTTGATGTTGAAGCGGTCGCGGAAGGTGCTGAGAACGTCCGCCGCCTCGCCGGCGCGCAGCAGGCCGTGATCGACGAAGATGCAGGTGAGCTGGTCGCCGATGGCCTCGTGGATCAGCACGGCGGCGACCGAGCTGTCCACGCCGCCGGACAGGCCGCAGATGACGCGGCCGGTGCCGACCTGTTCGCGGATGCGGGCGATCTGGGCGTCGCGGAAGCCGGCCATGGTCCAGCCGCCGCGGCAGCCCACCACGTCATGCGTGAAGTTGCGCAGGAGCTGCGCGCCGTGCGGCGTGTGGACGACCTCGGGGTGGAACATGAGGCCGTAGAAGCGCCGGTTGTCGTCGGCGAAGGCGGCGAACGGGGCGCCTTCGCTGACCGCCACGGCACGGAAGCCCGCGGGCAGGCGGATGACGCGGTCGCCGTGGCTCATCCAGACCTGCTCGCGGGCGCCTTTCTCCCACACGCCGCGGAACAGGGCGCAGGGCTCGGTGACATCGACCATGGCGCGGCCGAACTCGCGGTGGTCGGATTGCGCGACCTCGCCGCCGAGCTGTTCGCACATGGCCATCTGGCCGTAGCAGATGCCCAGCACCGGCACGCCGGCCTCGAAAACCTCCTGCGGGGCACGCGGACTTTCATGGTCGGACACGCTGGCCGGCCCGCCGGAGAGAATGATGCCGAGCGGGGCGAAGGCGCGGATGCGCTCGGCGGATGCGGAGTACGGCCAGATCTCGCAATAGACGCCGCTTTCGCGCAGGCGGCGCGCGATGAGCTGGGTCACCTGGCTGCCGAAATCGAGGATGAGGATGCGGTCGGGGTTCAGGGCGAGATCGGTCATGGCGCCTTGCAGCATTTGTGGCGGGTTGGGGCAAGCCTCAGGGCGTGTTCGACGTGGCCTCGGCCAGTGCGGCGATGGCGGGCCACACATAGGCCATCTGCGCCACCTCGGTGCCGCCGACGCGCGCGGTGCCTTCCAGGGCGAGCTTGCCGCCGAGGCGCTCGTAGAACCAGCGGCTGGGATTGTCGCGCAGTACCCAGAGGAACGCCGAACGGCATCCGGCGGCGATGAGGTGGCTGGCGGCCTGGTGCATCAGGCCGCGTCCGAGGCCGCGCTCGCGCCAATCGTCGAGCACGTAGAGCGTCTCGATCTCGCCCTCGCCGGGCGCCCCGGCGCGGGCGCGGGAGTCGGAGACGAAGCCGACGATCCGGCCCGCATCGTCCGCGACATGGACGCCCACCCCGGCGCGGATCATGGCGCCGTAATGGCCGGCCTGCCGGGCGGCGGACAGCCGGTTCAGCACCTCGGCGGGCAGGATGGCGGGATAGGCGCTGCGCCAGGCGGCGACATGCACCTCCCCGATCGCCGCCGCATCCGCGAGGCGGGCGCGGCGGACGGCGATCATGCCACCCGTTCCAGGATGGCGGCGAAGAAGCCGTCCGTGCGGTGGGATAGCGGGGTGAGGGACAGGAACGGGTCGGGGCAGGGCAGGGCGCCCGGAAGCGCCCAGGCGGCGGACATGGGGCGGGTGGCGAATTCGGGGTGGCGGGCGAGGAAGGCGCTCACCTGGTCCTCGTTCTCGTCGCGCAGCACCGAGCAGGTGGCATAGACCAGCCAGCCGCCGACGCGCACCAGTTTCGCCGCGTGGTCGAGGATGTCGGCCTGCTTGGGGACCAGTTCGAGCACGTCCTGCTCGACCAGGCGGGTGCGGGCATCGGGATTGCGGCGCCAGGTGCCGGTGCCGGTGCAGGGCGCATCGACCAGCACGCGGTCGAACGTGCCGGCGCGGCGCTTGGCCCATTTGTCGCCGCGCTCGACCAGATGGCGCTCGACATTGTGGACGCCCGCGCGGCGCAGCCGGGCGACCGCGCCGTCGAGCCGTTTGGAGTGGACGTCGCAGGCGGCGATATGGCCGGAATTGTTCATTGTCATGGCCATGGCCAGCGTCTTGCCGCCGGCGCCCGCGCACCAATCCGCCACGCGCATGCCGGGGGCCGCCCCCACGATGGCGGCGACGAGCTGGCTGCCCTCGTCCTGGATCTCCACGAGGCCGGACTGGAACGCGGCCCCGGTGGAAACCGGACGGCGGCCCTCGACGCGCAATCCCCAGGGGGACAGCGGCGTGGGCAAGGCCGCGATGCCTTCCAGCGCCAGCGCCGAAATGGCATCGGCGCGGGTGCCCTTGAGGATGTTGACGCGCAGATCCAACGGGGCCGCCAGCGCCATGGCGTCCATCTCGGCTTCCAGCGCGTCGCCGAAGCGGGTGACGAGGCGGGGATAGATCCAGTCCGGCACTTCGAGGCGCACGGCGATCGGCATGTCCGGGGGCGCCATGGCGCGGCCCTCGAGTGCCGCGAGCGCCGCGCGTTCGCCGTCGTCCAGCGGGGCCGGGCCGAACTTGCCGCCGACATACATCTGCTCGACGCCGCTGAGCGCCCAGCCCTCCAGCATCAGCGAGGCCGCGACCAGCATCCGCGGGCTTTCCGGCATGTCGACGCGCGCGAGCCACCAGCCGAGGCGCCGGCGCGCCCGCAAAACGCTCCAGGCGCGATCCGACACCGAGCGGCGGTCCCCCGAGCCGATGAAGCGGCGGGCGCGGAAATACTCGTTGGCGACCGCATCGGCCGGCCGGCGCGGCGCGGCTGCGATCTCCTCGACGAGATCGATCGCGGCGGCGACGCGGGCTTGCGGGGTCACGCGAGCAGCGACGGCAGCGCGGCGAGGTCGGCCATCTCGGTGACGGTGCCGCCCAGGCCGTATTCGTCGGGCAGGCGGGCGCGGTTGCACCAGAACACGCGGAAGCCGAATTCGCGGGCGCCGAACGCGTCCCACGGGTTGGACGAGACGAAGGCGATGTCGGCCGGGGCGGCGCCGAAATGCTCGGATGCGAGGCGATAGACGCGTGGGTCAGGCTTGAAAACGCTCACGCTTTCGACGCTGAGCACGGCGTCGAGCGCATCCGCGAGCCCGGCCGCGCGCACGCCTTCCGCCAGCATCGCGGGCTCGCCGTTGGACAGGATGGCACACGGCAATCCCATGGCGCGCAGACTGGTCAGCATGGCAGGCACCTCGGGATAGGCGGATAATTCGCGGTAGGCGCGGCGCAGATCGGCCAACAGGGCCATGTCCGCGATGCCATTGGCGGCGGCGACATAGTCCAGGGCAGCGTCGGTCAGAACGCCGAAATCGCGATGGGCCGAGGGGCCGACGAGGCTGCGAACCCAGCTGTATTCCACCTGCTTGGCCCGCCACGCGGCACTCAGCCGCTCCCATTCCGGCAGCCTTCCGGCGTGGCGGCGCATCGCGGAATGCACGTCGAGCAAGGTGCCATAAGCATCGAAGACAACGGCTTGCATCAACTTTCCTGGTGGTAGTTCGGGGCCTCGCGGGTGATCGCCACGTCGTGCACGTGGCTTTCG
>JANXTF010000118.1 GCA_025352565.1 Rhodospirillales bacterium
CCGGTGAAACGGAACGGACCCCCCACCCCGGCCCTCCCCACAAAAGGGGGAGGGGGAAGAAAGCTAACGGCATGGTAACCCGCCTCCTGATCCTGCTCCTCCTGCTCGCGCCCCTCCCCCTCCCACTCCACGCACAGGACGCCCAGGACGCACAGCCCGATCCGCTGGCGTTGATCGCGTCCGACGATTTCGATCGCGTCCAGCGAGGCATCGCGTTGCTCGCCACCTCCGGCAACCCGCACGCGGCCGCCATCCTGCGGGCGCTGACCGACGGGGAACTGTATGCCGGGCCCGACCAGCATCTGCTGATCCATCGCGGCGACGACTATCTCGACGCGGCCACCGAACAAAAAGTGCCCGACATCGCCGATGACGCGGTGAGCAATGTTCCGGTGAACAATGCCGTCCGCCGCGCGACCGCGGCCGCGATGGGCAGCCTCACTCTGTTCTCGCCCGACACCGCCACCCGCGCGCAGGCCGCCGAGGCGGTGTTCAAATCGCGCGATCCGGCGGGGCTGGCGGCGCTGGACCGGGCACTCGCGCAGGAGCAGGACGCGAACGTGAAGCGCGTTATGCAGCAGGCGCGGGCCGCCGCGATCGTGGCCTCGACCGACGCCGCCGAGGCCGATCGGCTGGCGGCTATCGCCACATTGAGCGCGCGCGGCGACAGCGAGGCGCGATCGCTGCTCGGCTCGCTGCGCGACCAGTCGCCCTCCGCGGCCGCCGCCGCCGCCGCCGCCGTGGCGGCGATCGACCGGTCGCAGCAATTATGGAGTTTGGCGCAGGGCGTGTTCTATGGGCTGAGTCTCGGCTCGGTGCTGCTGCTGGCCGCCGCCGGGCTGGCCATCACCTTCGGGGTGATGGGGGTCATCAACATGGCCCATGGCGAGATGGTGATGATCGGCGCCTACGTGACCTACTTGGTGCAGACCGAGTTGCGCGATTATGCGCCGCACCTGCTGGGGATGGGCGTGCTGTTCGCGGTCCCGCTGGCCTTCCTGGTGTCGGGCGGGGTGGGCGTGCTGATCGAGCGGTGCCTGATCCGCTTCCTGTACGGCCGCCCGCTGGAGACGTTGCTGGTCACCTGGGGGCTGTCGCTGGTGCTGCAACAGGCGGTGCGCTCGATCTTTGGGCCGACCAACCGCGAGGTCAGCACGCCCGGATGGATGAGCGGGGCGACGCAGTGGGGCGGGGTGACCATCACCTATAACCGGCTGTACATCATCATCTTCGCGGTGATCGTGCTGGCCGCCCTGATGGCGGCGTTGCGGTTCACCTCGCTCGGCCTGCGGATGCGGGCGGTCACGCAGAACCGGCGGATGGCCGCCGCCATGGGCATTCGCACGCCCTGGATCGACGCGCTGACCTTCGGGCTCGGCTCGGGCGTCGCCGGCATGGCGGGCGTGGCCTTGAGCCAGATCGACAATGTCAGCCCCAATCTGGGCCAGGGCTACATCATCGACAGCTTCATGGTGGTGGTGTTCGGCGGCGTGGGCAATCTGTGGGGCACCATCGTGAGCGCGCTGACGCTGGGCATCGTGAACAAGTTCCTCGAACCCGTGGCGGGTGCCGTGCTGGGCAAGATCGTGGTGCTCGTGCTGCTGATCCTGTTCATCCAGCGCAAGCCGCGCGGCATGTTCCCGCTCAAGGGACGGGCGGTGGAGGCATGAGCCGCACATCGACCGCCATCTGCCTCGGGGTGGTGCTGGGCGGCGCCGCGCTGATGGCGGCGCTGAACCTGATGACGCCGGCGGACTCGGCGGTGCATGTGCCGACCTATGTGGTGTCGCTATTCGGCAAGTATCTGTGCTTCGCGATATTGGCCCTGGCGCTCGATCTGGTGTGGGGGTTCGCCGGCATATTAAGCCTGGGCCATGCCGCGTTCTTCGCGCTCGGCGGCTACGCCATGGGCATGTACCTGATGCGCGAGATCGGCACGCGGGGCGTGTATGGCAACCCGAATTTGCCGGATTTCATGGTGTTCCTGAACTGGAAGGAACTGCCCTGGTATTGGTACGGCTTCGGCAACCCGGCCTTCGCGATGCTGATGGCGATGGTGGTGCCGGGGGTGCTGGCGCTGGTGTTCGGCTGGCTCGCGTTCCGCAGCCGGGTTTCCGGGGTCTATTTGTCGATCATCACGCAGGCGCTGACCTACGCGCTGCTGCTGGCGTTCTTTCGCAACGACATGGGATTTGGCGGCAATAACGGCATGACCGATTTCAAGGACATGTTCGGGCTGCCGTTGCAATCGGACGCCACGCGCTCGGGATTGCTGGTGGCGACCGCAATGTTCCTGGCGGCGGCGTTGCTGTTGTCGCGCGGCGTGGTGACCAGCCGGTTCGGCAAGGTGCTGATCGCGGTGCGCGACGCGGAGAGCCGCACGCGGTTCCTGGCCTACCGGCCGGAGAACTACAAGCTGTTCGTGTTCGTGCTGAGCGCGGTGATGGCCGGCATCGGCGGCGCGCTGTATGTGCCGCAGGTCGGCATCATCAATCCGAGCGAGTTCTCGCCGGCCAACTCGATCGAGGCGGTGATCTGGGTCGCGGTCGGCGGGCGCGGCACGCTGGTGGGGCCGATCATCGGCGCCGTGATGGTCAATCTGGGCAAGACGTATCTGACCGGCGCGTTGCCGGAGGTGTGGCTGTTCGCGCTGGGGTTCCTGTTCATCCTGGTGACGCTGCTGCTGCCAAAGGGCATCGTGGGCCTGTTCGCCAGGCGGCGCGCGAAACGCGAAATGTCGCCCACGCCCGGGATCGTGTTGCCAGCCGAGCCCGCGGAATGAGCGGCGTGGTGGGCAAGAATGCCGAGACGCTGCTGTATCTCGATGGCGTGTCGGTCAGCTTCGATGGCTTCAAGGCGCTGAATTCCCTTTCGCTGGTGCTGGTTCCCGGCGAGATGCGGGCGGTGATCGGGCCGAACGGCGCGGGCAAGACGACCATGATGGACGTGATTACCGGCAAGACCCGGCCCGATGAGGGGCGCGTCGTGTTCGGGCGCGATACCGACCTGACCAGGCTGGACGAGCCGGCCATCGCCACGCTCGGGATCGGGCGGAAGTTCCAGAAACCGACGGTGTTCGAGCCGCACACCGTGTGGGACAATCTGCTGCTGGCGCTGTCCGGCGACCGGCGGCCGCGCTTCACGCTATGGGCGCGCGAGAGCAGCGAGGAGCAGGACCGGATCGAGGCTATCCTCAAGACCATCCGGCTTGGCGATGCGCGGAAGCGGCGGGCGAGCGAGCTCAGCCACGGGCAGAAGCAGTGGCTCGAGATCGGCATGTTGCTGGCGCAGGAACCGCAATTGCTGCTGGTGGACGAACCCGTCGCGGGCATGACGGATTCCGAGACCGCACAGACCGCCGACCTGCTGCGCGAGATCAACCGCACCCGCAGCGTGGTGGTGGTGGAGCACGACATGGCGTTCGTCCGCGCGCTGGCGGTGAAGGTGACGGTGCTGCACGAGGGATCGGTGCTGTCGGAAGGCAGCATCGACCATGTGAGCGAGGACCCGCGCGTGGTGGAGGTGTATCTTGGCCGCTGACGGAGTGCTCCAAATTCGCGAGGTCGATCTGCATTACGGGGCGGCGATCGCGCTGCGGAAGGTTTCGCTCACCGCCGGGACGGGCGCGGTGACGTGCCTGCTGGGGCGCAACGGGGTGGGCAAGACGAGTCTGCTGCGCGCGGTGACGGGGGTGCATTCCGTCTCGTCGGGGACGATCGTCTGGAACGGCGAGGACATCACGCGGCTGCCGACCTATGACCGTGCCAAGCGCGGGATCGCCTATGTGCCGCAGGGCCGCGACGTGTTTCCGCTGCTGACGGTGCGGGAGAACATGGAGACCGGGTTCGCGGTGCTGCCGCGCAGCGAACGAAAAATTCCCGACGAGATGTTCGAGCTGTTCCCGATTCTGAAGACGATGATGCGGCGGCGGGGCGGCGACCTTTCAGGCGGCCAGCAACAGCAATTGGCTATTGCGCGGGCCTTGGTGACGCAGCCGCGCCTGCTGGTGCTCGATGAGCCGACCGAGGGCATCCAGCCGAGCATCATCAAGGATATCGGCCGGGTGATCGCGCTGCTGCGCGCGCGCGGGACGATGGCAATTCTGCTGGTGGAGCAGTATTTCGACTTCGCGCGCGATCTGGCGCAGCGCATCGCCGTGATGGATCGCGGCGATATCGTGGTGAACAGCACCCGCGAGGAGCTTGACGAACAGGATGTCCGCCGCCGCCTCTCGGTCTGAGCATCAGCGCGCCACGGGCGAACTCCGCGTCACGATCAAGTCTCGCGACGGACGGGGCGCGCTGGAGGGGCTGCGGCAGGAGGGCTGCCTCAAGGCCCGCTTTCCCCGCCCGGTAGACTGGATGGAGGTCACCACGCTGAACACGTCGGGCGGCGTCGCGGGGGGAGATTTCCTGCGGACGTCGCTGTCCGTGCGGCAAGGCGCGCGGGCGAGCTTCACGTCGCAGACGGCCGAGCGGTTCTATCGGGCGCTGGATGCGGATGCACCGGCCGATCTGCGCACGGATATCGTGGTGGAAGCCGGCGCCGCGTGCGAGTGGCTACCGCAGGAGAGCATCCTGTTCGACGGCTGCGCGATGGACCGCACGCTTGCGGTGGATGTGGCCGGCGACGGCTGGTTCCTGGGCGTGGAGTCGCTGGTGCTGGGGCGGGCCGCGATGGGCGAGCGGGTACGGACCGCGCGGGTCCGCGACAAGTGGCGGGTGCGGCGGGATGGGCGCTGGGTGCTGCATGAGGCGATCCGGCTGGAGGGCGACGTGGCCCGCGTGCTGGCCGGTGCCGCGACCGCGCGGGGATTGGGGGCGATGGCGATGATCGTGCTGGTCTGCCCCGACGCCGCGGGCAAGCTGGATGCGCTGCGGGCGGCGTTCGGCGTTGCCGAGGCGGGAGCAAGTGCCTGGAACGGGATGCTCGTGGCCCGCATCGTGGCGCCGGATGGGGCGACTCTGCGGACGAGCGTGATCGCGGGGTTGAACTGCTTGCGCGACCCCCGCACTCTGCCGCGAGTCTGGCAATGCTGAGGATGACATGCACCTGACGCCCCGCGAAAAGGACAAGCTGCTGATCGCGATGGCGGCGAACGTGGCGCGGCGACGGCTCGAACGCGGGGTGAAGCTGAATTACCCCGAGGCCATCGCGCTGATCAGCGACGCGGTGGTGGAGGGCGCGCGGGACGGGCGAACCGTGGCCGATCTGATGGAGGCCGGGGCGCATGTGCTGACGCGGGCGCAGGTCATGGACGGGATCGCGGAGATGATCGCCGACGTGCAGGTGGAGGCGACATTCCCGGACGGCACTAAACTGGTGACCGTGCATGAGCCGATCCGATGAGGGGGTGGGGGAATACAGCTTCCACTCCAGGAGCCACATCATGATCCCCGGCGAGATCGACACGCTGCCCGGCGACATCGAGCTGAACGCGGGGTTGGCGCGCACCACGCTGGTGGTTGCCAACACCGGCGACCGGCCAATTCAGGTGGGAAGCCACTATCATTTCGCCGAGACCAACATGGCGCTGCAATTCGACCGCGCGGCCGCGCGCGGCCAGCGGCTGGACATCGCGGCGGGAACGGCGGTGCGGTTCGAGCCGGGGCAGACGCGGGAGGTGACGCTCGTGCCGTATCAGGGAACGCGTACGATCTACGGGTTCCGCGGCGACATCATGGGGAGCCTCGGCTGATGGCCCGCATCACGCGCCGCGCCTATGCCGACATGTATGGACCCACCACCGGAGACCGGGTGCGGCTGGCCGATACCGAGTTGTGGGTGGAGGTCGAGCGCGACCTGACCGTGTACGGCGACGAGGTGAAGTTCGGCGGCGGCAAGGTGATCCGCGACGGGATGGGGCAGTCCCAGGCGTCGCAGGCCGAGGGCGCGGTGGACACCGTCATCACCAACGTGCTGATCGTGGACCATTGGGGCATCGTGAAGGCCGACGTGGCGATCACCAACGGGCGGATCGCGGCGATCGGCAAGGCGGGCAATCCCGACGTGCAACCGGGGGTCACGATCATCGTGGGCCCGGGCACCGAGGTGATCGCGGGGGAGGGCAAAATTCTTACGGCGGGCGGCGTGGACAGCCACATCCACTTCATCTGTCCGCAGCAGGTGGACGAGGCGCTGGCCTCGGGCGTCACCACGCTGGTGGGCGGCGGCACCGGGCCGGCGACCGGCACCTCGGCCACCACCTGCACGCCGGGGCCGTGGCACCTCGCGCGCATGTTGCAGGCAGCCGAAAGCCTGCCGGTGAATCTCGCGTTCTCGGGCAAAGGCAATGCCAGCCGGCCGGCGGCGCTGGAGGAGATGCTGCGCGCGGGCGCGTCGTCGCTGAAGCTGCATGAGGATTGGGGCACCACGCCGGCCTCGATCGATTGCTGCCTGACGGTGGCCGACAAATTGGACGTGCAGGTGATGATCCATACCGACACGCTGAACGAGAGCGGCTTCGTCGAGGACACCATCGCGGCGTTCAAGGGCCGCACCATCCATGCGTTCCACACCGAAGGCGCGGGCGGCGGCCATGCGCCCGACATCATCCGGGTGGCGGGCTTGCCGAACGTGCTGCCGAGCAGCACCAACCCGACGCGGCCCTACACGTCCAACACGCTGGACGAACATCTCGACATGCTGATGGTGTGCCACCATCTCGACCCGTCGATCCCCGAGGACGTGGCGTTCGCCGAAAGCCGCATCCGGCGCGAGACGATCGCCGCCGAGGATATCCTGCACGACATGGGTGCCTTGTCGATGATCTCGTCGGACAGCCAGGCGATGGGACGGGTGGGCGAGGTGATCATCCGCACGTGGCAGACGGCGCACAAGATGAAGCTGCAGCGCGGGTCTTTGCCTGGCGACGGGCGGGCGGACAATGCGCGGGTGAAGCGGTATATCGCGAAATACACGATCAACCCCGCCATCGCGCAAGGACTGGCGCGCGAGGTGGGCTCGATCGGCGTGGGCAAGCTGGCGGACCTCGTGCTGTGGTCGCCGATGTTCTTTGGCGTGAAGCCCGATCTGGTCATCAAGGGCGGCAGCATCGCGATGGCACCGATGGGCGACCCGAACGCCTCGATCCCGACGCCGCAGCCGGTGCATTACCGGCCGATGTTCGGGGTGCTCGGGGGCGCGCTGGCGGCAAGCTGCATCACCTTCGTTTCGGGCGTGGCGTTGGAGAGCGACATCGGCTCCCGGCTCGGCTTGCGGCGGCATCTGGCGGCGGTGTCGGACACGCGGGGCGGGATCGGCAAGCGCAGCATGATCCACAACGACGCGTTGCCGAACATCGAGGTGGACGCGGAGACGTACGAGGTGCGCGCGGATGGCGTGCTGCTGACCTGCGAGCCGGCCACCGTGCTGCCGATGGCGCAGCGGTATTTCCTGTTCTGATGCGCGGCACATCCGTCCTGGCGAAAGGCGAGTGGGAGGCGGCGCGGGAGGTCGATTGCGTGCTGGTGGATTACGACCGGCGGCACCGACGGCGCATTCTTTTGCCGACAGTGAGCGGTGCCGGGTTGCTGCTCGATCTGCCGCAAGCGGTGCGGCTGCGTGACGGCGATGGGGTGGTGCTGGAGGATGGCGGCGTGGTGCGCGTGCGGGCGCGGGCGGAGGCGCTGCTGGAAATCCATGCGCATGACGATGGGGATTTGATCCGCATTGCCTGGCACCTCGGCAATCGCCATCTGCCGGTGCAGCTTCTGGGCGAGTTCATCCGCATCCGGGCCGACCATGTTATCGAGGAGATGGTCGAGGGGTTGGGTGGGCATGTGGAGCATGTCGCGGCGCCGTTCGACCCCGAGGCGGGGGCTTATTCGGGCGGCGGCCATCATCACCATCACGGGGACGACGACCATGAGCATTAATCCGCGGCCCCACATGGATGCCGACACATTCATCGCCTGGGCAATGGAGCAGCCGGAGACCGAGCATTACGAGTTGTACGAAGGCGAGATCGTCGGCATGTCGCCCGAGCGATCGGCCCATGGGCTCGTCAAGGGCAATGTCTACGTGGGTGTGGCGAACGCGATCGCGCGGGCTGGCCTTCGTTGCTGGGCCTATATCGATGCCATGGCCGTCGTCATCGGCGCCAACAGCGTGTTCGAGCCGGATATCGTGGTGCGCTCCGGCAACAAGCTTCCAGACGATGCGCTCAAGATCACCGACCCGATGATCGTGGTCGAGGTGCTCTCGCCGTCCACCCGTGCGCGGGACTTCAACACCAAGCTGACCGGCTATCTCAGCATCCCGTCGCTGCGGCACTACCTCATTATCGACCCGGACACGCGCCGCATCGTGCATCAAGCGCGCAATGGCGCAGGCCGGTTCAGCACGACGATCCTGGGCGACCAGCCGATCGCGTTGGACCCGCCGGGGATCGTGCTGGAGAACATCTTCGCTTGAGCGTCCTGCGGCTTCTCGCGTGGCTGTCGCCCGCGTTCCCCACCGGCGGCTATGCGTGGTCGCTTGGGGTGGAGTGGGCAGTCGATGTGAACGAGATCACCGATGGGAAGAGCCTGTTCCCGTGGGTGGCGGATGTGTTGCGGCACGGAGCTGGGCGGAACGATGCGATTTTATTGCGGCACGCGCACAGACTTGTATCCACATCCCCGTCACGGTCGGCGCAGGCCGGCCATCCACGACTTTGCTGCGGCACTGAAGACATGGATGGTCGGCCTCCGCCGACCATGACGGAGCGTTTGGGACACCTCGTCGAACTCGCCCTCGCCACCTCGCCCACCCGCGAAATCCATGCCGAATCCATCGGCCAGGGCAATGCCTTCCGCCTCGCCGCGTCTACCTGGAAACCCACAATCCTGCACGAGATCGAGGGCGATCTCCCCTATCCCATCGCTGTCGGGGCGCTGACCGGTGCCAGCGGCATTTCGGAGCAGGATGCGACGCTCGCGGTGTTGCAGGCCTTCGCGGCCAACATGATCTCGGCGGCGGTGCGGCTGGTGCCGCTGGGGCAATCGGCGGGGCTCGCGGTGCTGGCGGCCCTGGAACCCGTGATCGAGGAAGTGGCCCGCGAGACGCACGCGGCCACGCTCGACGATCTCGGCGCGGCATGCTTCCGCGCCGATCTGGCATCCATGCGTCACGAGACGCAATACACGAGGCTGTTCCGCTCATGAGAAAATCCGAACACGGCCCTTTGCGCGTGGGCGTCGGCGGCCCAGTGGGCACTGGCAAGACGGCGCTGATGGACGCGTTGTGCAAGCGGTTCAGCCCGCGCTACGACATCGCGGCCATCACCAACGATATCTACACCAAGGAGGACGCGGAGTTTCTCACGCGCGCGGGCTCGCTCTCGCCCGGTCGCATTCTCGGCATCGAGACCGGCGGCTGTCCGCACACGGCGATCCGTGAGGATGCCAGCATCAACCTGGCCGGCGTGGCGGAAATGAACCGCCGATTTCCGCTGCTCGACATCATCCTGATCGAGAGCGGCGGCGATAATCTTTCGGCCACCTTCAGCCCGGAGCTTGCCGACCTCACCGTCTATGTCATCGACGTTTCGGCCGGCGACAAGATCCCGCGCAAGGGTGGGCCGGGGATTACGCGGAGCGACCTCCTGGTCATCAACAAGATCGACCTGGCGCCCTATGTGGGTGCCAGCCTCGACGTGATGGAACGTGACTCCAAGCGGATGCGCGGCGAGCGGCCATTCGTGTTCGCAAACATCCGAGCAGGCCAGGGCGTCGCCGAGATCGCCGCGTTTATCGAGAAAAGTGGCGGGTTGACCTAACCGAACGCCTCGGCGATCGCGATCGGCGAGCCTTCGAGGCCGCCCAGCAACGCCGCATTGCTGCCGGGAATTCGCATCTCGAACACGCTCTCGATGGACGTATATTCGTAATATCCAAGCCGGGCGATCGGGCGGATCTTCACGAGGTCGACGCGGCCGTTGGCGTCGATGAACTCGTCGGCGATATGCACCGCCAGCACGCGGCCGATGACGATGTCGACCGTTCCCATCCGGCTGCCGGGCAGGCGCAGCGTCGCGTAATAGGCGCACTCGAACTGGATCGGGCTTTCGGCCACGCGCGGCGGCTTTACCAGGCGGGATGGCGCCTTCGTCACGCCCGCGAGCGCGAACTCGTCCACGTCGGCTGGCACTTCCTGGGCCGACAGGTTGACCGCCTCGCGCAAGGCATATGTCGCCATGTTCCAGACGAATTCGCCGGTACGTTCGGCGTTGTTGGCGCTGTCCTTGCGCGCGCCGTCGGATGTCTGGTTGGCGGCGAACATCACGTAAGGCGGGTCGAAGGTGAGGTTCTGGAACTGGCTGTAGGGGGCGAGGTTGTCGACGCCGTCGCTGCTGGTGGTGGAGATCCAGCCGATCGGACGCGGCACCACGCAGGATTTGAAGGGGTCGAACGGCAGGCCGTGCGGCGTTTTGCCGGGCTCGTAGAACATGGCTGTCGGTATACCTAACGCAGGATCAGGACGTTGATCGCGGCTTCGCCTGTGGCGGCGGCGGTCTTGATCGGCAGCTTGATCTGGCCGGTGTCGGACAGCCACCCCTGAAGCGCCATGGCGCGTTTGCGCGCGAGGTCGAGATCGGCGCGATCCTGCATCGTCACGAGCAGGCCGCTCGGATTGATCTGGCGGATCAACTCGATGAGCGGCACGAGTCGGCCGGGCGCGTCGTTGTGCAAGTTCGCGGTGATGGCGTCGAACAGCATGTCCGCCTGGAAGATGACGAGCGTTCCCTCGGCCACCACGGTGGCGTTGAGCTCGTGCATCAGGACGGGCACGGTATCGGACGCGGGGATGGGAGCGAGTGGGAGAGGCGGCGGGGCGGGCCCGGACGTTGCCGCCGGCCACGCGGCTGCCGCCTGGGGTGGCGGGAGCGCGACATCGTTGGTACGGATCGCGGAACTGTTGATGCCGCGAATGACGAGTTGCGGCTCGCCGCCGGCCGGCATCGTATAGGTGAGCCCGGTGCCGTTGCCCTCGATCTCGACCGCGGCGCCCGGCATCAATTCGGTCACCACGCCGTTGGCGTCGCCATGGACGACAACGGCCCGGCATCCGCCGCGCAGCACGTAGCGCGAGCGGTTGCCCGAGATCGAGACCGGGCGGTCGGTGCAATCCAGTTCGAGGCGCTGGCCATCCCCGGTCAGCGCGATCGCCTGGGCGGGGGCCTGGGGGGCGGGCGTTCCCGGTTCGGGCGCGACATCGGTGTCATTGCCCGAGATGCGCAAGGTGGGGGGCACCGAGCCCCCGGCCATGGTGTAGCGGATGCGGTTGCCGCTGCCCTCGATGTCGAGCGCGGCGCCGGACGCAAACTGGATCGTGATGACATTGCCCCCTCCGCGCACGCGCAGTTCGCGGCAGATGCCGGAAAAGGTGATCTTGTTGCCGTTGCCCGACACCTCCGCCGGGCGACCGGCGCAATCGGCGGCGACGGTCTGCCCCTGCGCGCGGACGACGCCTTGTTGCGCCATCGCGAGACAGGGCGACAGCATCGCGGCGACAAGAATGGGTAGCGTAAGCGCGTGCAGGGCGACTCTCCGGATCGGGATGCGAACAAGATCGGATCAGCCCTGGCGGGTCAACCTAAACGCGCTTGCGCCGCAGCCGCCGCCGCCACGCCATAAAACGGGTGCGGGTGCGGCTGCGCGTGGTTCCGATGGCGCGGCGGAGGCGGACCATCACGGGTGCCAGGCGCGCCCTCGCCCAGTCCCGCAGGGTCTTGAGCCGGTGCATCGACCAGGCGAACCAGCGCAGCCGCATGAGGGCCGGCTCACAGGATTGGAAGATGAACAGCACGATGAGCGTGGCAACGGCGCGCACCACGACATAGGCCGCGACGCCGGCGACGACGTGATGGTGGTACAACAGGGCGAAGGCCCAAACCTCGCCGACGCGGCCAAGCAGTTCGGGAACGGCGAAAAACGGCAGCGCGGCCCAGCCGGGAAGCGTGCCAAGCCAGCCGGCGAGAAGGCGCAAGGGCGGCAGCGCCGACACTTGGCGAAGGAAGTCCCGCGCGGCAACCCAGACGACGTCTTCCAGCAGCACGACGAGCAGCGCCACCGGGAACAGGAGCACGTCGAGGACGCGCAGGTGCCAGGATCGGGACCGAACAGCGCGATCGGCAGGCCTCATGGCGCGCACCTTTGCGTGAGCGGGCCGTTCCTTCCGCGCGCCGCGCGGGGCGGGACTTGCCTGAGCCGAGCGGATGAACCAAGACCGATCATGGCAACAAGTGTCTCCCCGGCGTGCGTGTTGATCGTCGAGGACGAGTTTCTCATCCGGCTGACGTTGTCGGAGGCGTTGGCCGACGAGGGCTACGTTGTCGTGGAGGCAGCGACGGGGGAAGAGGCGCTGGAGATGCTGCGGGCCGACCCCGCGGCGATCAGCCTCGTGTTGACCGACATCCAGCTTGGCCCGGCCATGAACGGGCGTGAATTGGTGGCCCAGATTCGCCAGATGGTACCGAACCTGCCGGTGATCTTCATGACCGGACGGCCGGAAGCCATGGCGGACCTGCTTACCGCTCGCGACCGTTTCGTGGCCAAGCCCTACCTCCCCTCGGAGATCTGCGCCGTGGCACGCGACCTGCTGCGCTCGTGATCCGGGAGACCCGCCACCCACGGCCGCGTCATGGGTGCAGCGGGTCCGGCTTTTTACCCGGCGGCGGAGCCGCAGGAGGCGAGGCGGGGCGTGGCGGTGGCGGCGCCGCCTGAACCGGCGGAGGGGCCGGCCGGGCGACAGGCGGCGGCGCCTGCATCACGGGCGCGGGACGGGCGACCGGCGGCGGCGGCGCCTGAATCCCGGGCGCGGGCGATGCGCCGCTGGGCGGGATAGCCCTCGGCGCCGGAGGCGGGGCAACAAGGGGTGACGCAACCAAGGGAGCGGCCGGTGTCGCGGGTAAGGCGGGCGTGCGCGGCGCGCCGGGTGGCGGAAGCGACGCCGCGGGTGCGCCCGGCGCGGCTGCTGGCGGCGGCGCCAGGGGCGGCAATCCGCCCGGGCGGACCGCGCCAGGCGCCACGGGGGGCGCACCGGCGACGGGCGCGGCTGGCGCAGCATTCTGGCGTGGCGGGATTGCCGCTCCTGGCGCGGGGGCGGGAGAGGCTGGCGCGGCTGCTGGCGGCGGCGCCAGGGGCGGCAATCCGCCCGGGCGAACCGCGCCAGGCGCCACGGGGGGCGCACCGGCGACGGGCGCGGCTGGCGGTGACGCAGGTGGTGGCGATCCCGCAGGGCGGCCCAAGGCCGGTGCCATCGGGAGCGCTCCGCCAACAGGGGGGATGACCGCGGGAGTGGCCGTGGGCGGGACAGGCGCAAGCGAGTTTGGAACCGCGGGGTTGAGCCGGGGCGCGATGACCGGACCCGGTGCCACGCCCGCTGGCGTCGCTGGCGTCGCGGCGCCACCCACCCTCGGTCCACCGAGGGGCGGAAGACCGCCCGGACGCGGCGCGCCCAGGAGCGGAACGGCGGCATTCGGTTGTGGGGCAACAGTGACCGGAGCGCCGGGGACAGGAGCGCCGGGGACAGGAGAGCCGGGCGTTCCGGGGCGCGGCTGGTTGCGGTTCAGCAGGGCCGCACCCCCAAGGGCGGCGGCGCCACCGAGCGCGGCCCCGGCAGCGATCCCACCGGGGGAGATGCCGCCCGGAACCGCCGGTTGCACCGGGGCGGTCGCGGCTGGTGCCGCCGGGACGGTCCCGGCCGGCGCAACCGGGGCGGGGGGCACTTGGGCGGCAGCGCCGGGGCCGCGCAACGGCACCGTGCCGGCGGGTCGCGCCTGCAGGGCGGGGCCGGGGGCCGCCGGGCGTGGGGCCACGGCCGGGCCGGGGGCGGGTTGCAGGTTCAGCGATCGGACCACGGCGGGGGTCACGCCGATCGTGGCCAAAGTGGGCTGGGCGGGGGCGACCTGCACAGGACGAAGGGCGGCCACTTGCTGCGGCGCCAGCAGGCGGGCCTGTGGTGCCACCGGCTGGGAGCCCTGCACGATCGCGACCGGCACCACGGTCGCGGCCTCGCGGTTGGCGTAGTTGTTGATCGTGGTATTTCGGATGTCCGTGATGCTGGTCACGTTCGTCACATTGCCGCCGTTGACGCGGCTGAGATAGTCGGGGCTGGCGCGATAGGGCGGCACGTAGCGCTCGCGTGGCCCGAGCGGCACCCAGCCGAAGGACGCGGCCGCCGCTGCCCCGATCGCCACACCTGCCGCGAGGCCGACGAAGCCGACCACGGCCGGGGCATAGACCGGATAGGCCTCCACGGGCGCATATTCGACCCGCGGGGTCCAGCCCCAGCGATGATCGACCTCCACCCAACGCCCATAATGCGACGGGGCAAATCCCCACGAGGCATTGTCCACCCAGGTCCAACCCCACGGCGCGACCCAGGCCCAGTGGCCCTCCCGATACGGCACCCAGCCGCGCTGGACCGGCGGATACCAGACCTCGCCGTATTGCGGCGTGGGCGCCCAGTCGCCGGTTTCCTCCAGCGCATCGATGCCGGTCATCTGCTGCACGCCCGCCGGCGGCGTGTAGCGCGCGGTGCGGGGGGGCGCGGCGCGGGCGGGCGCGGGGCGGGGGAGCGCCTCCCGGTCGAGCTGTTGACGCAGGAAAGGATCGTCTGTCTCGGGACCGATGCTGCCCGCGAAATTATCCGTCCCCGTGATGGTGGCGGTCTGGTGTGCGGCCACGTCGAGCGAGAGGTTCGGGCCTGAGATGCGGGCGGCGCCCTCGACCACGGTGACGGTGGTGGGATGCTCGGTGTCGCCGGCGACGATGCCGTAGCGGCCAGCCGCCGCCAGCGTCACCTCGCCGCGCGGGGTGCGGATGGTGGTGGTGTCGCCAACCGGCACGTTGCGCAGACGCAGATAGATCTCGCCTTGGACCTCGGTGGCCGTCATCGCGTGATCGACCAGGGTATCGACGTCGAGCTCGGTGCTGTCGTTCAGCGCGATGTGGGTGGGGCCGACTTCGAGTTCCGCCTCGCCTCGGGGCTCGGTCCAGAACGAGTTGCCCGAGGTCACCGGGTAGTTGAGGCTCGCCGGCACCCATTGGGTCTGGTCGGCGGTGTGAAACGAGACCGTGCCGACGATGCGGGCCAGCCGGCCCACCCGCGCCGGCGGATCGCCCAGCGGAAGCGGCGCTCCGGGCGGCGGCGGCGGCGTCTGCGCGAAGGCGGGGGCAAACACCAGGCTCACGGCGGTGAGCGCCGTGGAAAACCGGAAGGCGAGAGCCTGTCTGCGCATGGACGCTGTCCTTCAAGTGCGGTGGCCAGGGTCGGCGTCGATCGTGGCGAAACCGCGACCGGACCATGACGCTCTACGTCACAAAGGTTTGAGAGTTGTGCGGCCCGCCGAAAACGTTTCACTCCGATGCCGCCCCAGTGTTGCCATCGTCGGATGGGAGGGGAGCGCCTCACGGAGTGAAAGCAAAGCCATGCGCATCGCCCAGATCGCCCCCTTGCACGAAGCCGTCCCGCCCAGGTTGTATGGCGGCACCGAGCGGATCGTGTCGTATCTGACCGAGGAGTTGGTGACGCTCGGCCACGAGGTGACGCTGTTCGCCAGCGGCGATTCCGTCACCAATGCCGAACTTGTGAGCGCCTGGCCGCGCGCCCTGCGCCTGGATGCCTCGGTAAGGGACTCGAACGCGCTGCACGCGCTGCTGCTGGAGCGGGTGCGGGAGCGGGCGGAGGCGTTCGACGTGCTGCATTTCCACCTCGACTACCTGCCCTTCTCGCTGTTCGGCCGCCAGAAGGTGCCGTTTCTGACCACGCTGCACGGCCGGCTCGATTTGCCCGAGCTGCAGCCGGTGTTCGACGCGTTTCCGCGGGCCGGCGTGGTATCCATATCGGACCGCCAGCGCCGGCCGCTGCCGCAGGCCAACTGGCTCGCCACCATCCATCACGGCCTGCCGATGGGGCTGCTGCAGCCGATCGACGTGGCCCCGGGCTATCTCGCCTTCCTGGGCCGCATCTGCCCGGAGAAATGCCCCGACCGTGCCATCCGCATCGCGCGCGCCTGCGGCATGCCGATCCGGCTGGCAGCCAAGGTGGATCGGGTGGACCAGGAGTATTTCGAGCAGGAAATCGCCCCCATGCTCGATGGCGAGCACGCCCGCCTGATCGGCGAGATCGGCGACGATGCTAAATCCGCGTTCCTGTCCGGCGCCCGCGCGCTGCTGCTGCCGATCGACTGGCCGGAGCCGTTCGGGCTGGTGATGATCGAGGCGATGGCGTGCGGCACGCCAGTGATCGCGTTCAACCGGGGCTCGGTGCCCGAGGTGATCGAGGACGGGGTGACCGGATTCATCGTGGAGAGCGCGGCCGAGGCGGTGGCTGCGGTGGGGCGGCTCGGCGAGCTGGATCGCGCGGCGATCCGCGCGCGCTTCGAGGAGCGGTTCTCGGCGCAGCGCATGGCGGAGGATTATCTCGCGATCTACCGGCAATTGGCGCGGGTGGACATGGCGGCTCTCGGCGCGACCGCCTGAGCCGTGCATTGTGCCCCGGCATTCGGGGGAGCTTCCATGCGGCGCATCTTGTTGGGCCTGCTGATCGCGGCGGCGTTCGGGTCAGGCGCTGCGGCGCGCGACCTCGCCATCGGGCGGGCGACGGAGCCTTCCTCGCTCGATCCGCAATTCGCGCTGACCGGCAACAACATCTCGACCTCGCTGCACATGTTCGACCAGTTGGTGATGTTCGACGCGAACCTGGCGATCCATCCGGGGTTGGCCGCGTCATGGACGCTGGTGAACCCGCGGACATGGGATATCGCGGTGCGTCCCGGGGTCACGTTCCAGGATGGCTCCCCGTTCACCGCCGAGGATGTGGCGTTTTCGCTGGAGCGGGTGCGGCGCGTGCCGAACAGCCCGGCGCCGTGGACGCACGCGATCGCCAATGTGAAATCGGTGGAAGTCACGGGACCGCTCGCCGTCCGGGTGCATACCAACGGGCCGGCGCCCTTGCTGATGGAGGAGATCGGCGCGGTGTTCATGGTCTCGGCGAAGGCGGCGCGCGACGCGACGAGCGCCGATTTCAACAGCGGCCGGGCGGCGCTGGGCACCGGGCCGTACCGCTTCGACAATTGGGCGCGCGGCGACCGGCTGGGGATGACCGCCAATGCCGCCTATTGGCGTGGCAAGCCCGAGTTCGACCATGTGACGTTGCGCTTCATGGGCAGCGATGCCGCGCGGATGGCGGCGTTGCTGACCGGGGAGATCGATGTCGCGGACAACGTGCCGCCGGCCGATGTGGCGCGGCTCGCGGCGAACCCGGACACGCGGGTGTTCGCCACCGCCTCGGTGCGGCTGATCTATGTCGGGCTCGACAGCGGGCGCGACGTGTCGCCGTTCATCACCGACGAGAACGGGGCGGCGATGACGAAAAACCCGCTGCGCGACGCGCGGGTGCGCCGCGCCATGTCGATGATGATCAACCGCACGGCCCTGGTGGAGCGCGTGGTGAGCGGCGCGGGCGTGCCGGCGGGACAGTTGGTGCCCGACGGGTCGGGCGGACATGACACGATGTTGAAGCCGGACGCGCTCGATATCGCAGGGGCGAAGAAGCTGCTGGCGGAGGCGGGATATCCGAAGGGCTTCGGGCTGACGCTGCACACCTCGGCCGATCGGTTTCCCGGCGACGGGGCGATCGGGCAGGCGTTGGGGCAGATGTTCGCGCGCGGCGGGCTACGGGTGAACGGGGTGAATGCCGTGCCCTACAGCGTGTATGCGAGCGAGGCGACCCAGCGGAAATACAGCGCCTTCGTGTTCAGCTTCGGCGGTTTCGCGGGCAATTCAGCCGAGGGGCTGCGCGGCGTGCTGGCGACGTTCGACGCGGCCAAGGGGAGCGGGGCGCTGAACCGGGCGCGCTACTCCAATGCCGCGTTCGACGCGATGCTCGACAAGGCGCAGGTCACGTTCGACGAGGGCGCGCGCAACGCATTGCTGCGGGAAGCGGCCGGCATCGCGTATGGCGAGAACGCGATGCTGCCGCTGTACTGGCTGAAGGTGAACTGGGCGACGCGCAAGGAGCTCAGCTACACGCCGGGCAAGGGGGAGGAGACGACCGCGATGGCTACGCATGTGGCGACCGGTTCCCGATAGAACCGCCCGCATTCCACGCACCGTCATGCCCGTTTACCGCTTGGGTCCGCTCGACAATGGCCGATCGGGGTCATGCCTCAGTTCGGCTGCAGGGTGGGATGCGCTTGGCATCCCACCCTGCAGCCGATTATCGGCCCGCGGAGCCGTGATCGTCTCAGATCGGCTCCCACCCGATCACATCCGAACTCCGGTCCAGCGCGACGAAACTGCCCATCATCGCCGGCATGCCGTGGGCGGCGATGGTTTGCGGGGTCCAGCCTTCGCTGCGCTGCACGCTGCGGATCGGGCGGGGCTGGCTGAACAGGAACAACTCGTTCATGCGCGCGGCGAACACCTGGCCGTTCACTTTCGCCGCCGCGTCGGAGGCGAGATACACCGCGAGCGGCGCGTTCTTGTCGGGCGTCATCTGCATCATGCGCTCGACGCGCATCTTCTGCTCCGGCGTCTCGGCCGGGATGCTCGATGTCATGCGACTCCAGGCGAAGGGGGCGATGCAGTTGGAGCGGACGTTGTAGCGCGCCATGTCGAGCGCGATGGATTTCGACAGGGCAACGATGCCGAGCTTGGCCGCCGAGTAGTTGGCCTGGCCGAAATTGCCGATCAGGCCGGACGTGCTGGTCATATGGACATAGGCACCGCTTTCCTGCTTGCGGAAATGCTCGGCCGCCGCACGGCTGACGAAGAAGCTGCCGTTCAGATGCACGTTGATGACCGAGGTCCAGTCGCTCTCGGTCATGCGATGGAAGATCGTGTCGCGCAGGATGCCGGCGTTGTTGACCACGACGTCGATGCGGCCGAACGCGTCGATGGCGGTCTGCACGATGCGCCGGGCACTGTCCCATTCCGACACGCTCTCGGTGCAGATCACGGCACGCCCGCCGCGCTGCTCGATGATCTGCCTGGTCTGTTCGGCGGGCGAGCCGGAGCCGCCCTCGCCGGTCAGCGACACGCCGATATCGGCGACCACGATGGCCGCACCCTCAAGCGCCATGGCGATCGCGATCTCGCGCCCAATCCCGCCGCCGGCCCCCGTGACGATCGCCACCTTGCCGGCCAGCATGCCTTCTTCAGCCATCGTAAGAATCTCCCTTTGCGCCGAGCCAGTCCGGCCGGCCGAATTTAGACCGCGGAGCCGGGCGGGAATACAGGCGGCCGCTTTTCCTTGTGCGAGTCCAGCCCCTCGCGCGCCTCCGGGCCGGTGAAGCCGAGGAATTCCAGCGCCAGGGAGGCATCGAAGGTGGGGCCGGCCTGACGCAGCCAGTTGTTGAGCGCGTATTTGGTCCAGCGGATGGCGCTCTGGGCACCGTCGGCCAGTCGGGCGGCGATCTCCTCGGCGCGGCGGTCGAGATCGGCATCGTCGGCCAGCAGGCCGATCAGGCCGATGCGCTCGGCCTCGGCACCCAGCAATTGCTCGCAGGTGAGCAGGTGGTATTTGGCCTTCGCCATGCCGCACAGCAGCGGCCAGATTATCGCGGCATGGTCGCCGGCGGCCACGCCGAGACGGGTGTGCCCGTCGATGATGCGGCAATCGGGTGTCGCGATCGACACGTCGGCCAGCAGGCCGCACACGAGGCCCGCGCCGACCGCCACGCCGCGCATGGCGCTGATGACGGGCTTGTTGCAGTTCACCATGCCATAGACGATGTCTCGTGCCTCTTTCCAGACGCGGGCGCGGGTGTCGAAATCGGCGATGATGCCCTCGATCATTGCGAAATCCCCGCCGGCGGAGAACATCCGGCCGGCGCCGGTGATGATGGCGGCGTTGACCGAGGAGTCCGCGTCGATGTCGCGCCAGATGGCGGCGAGTTCGGTGTGCATCGCGGAGTCGGTGGCGTTTACCTTGCCGTTGGCCATGGTGATGCGCAGCACGCGCGGATGCGGGCGGTCGAATTGCAGACGGGTGTAGCGGGAATAACGGTCGTCGCCGGGCATGGACGGGGCCTCGTGTGGATACCGCGCGACGATAGGCCCCGCTTCGCCGCAGGTCACCCGCCGGCGCCCGCGGAATTGTTGTCAATCCGCGCGCGCGCCGGCACACTCGCACGCCGGCACACTCCGGTTCGGCTGCCATCGCGAAAGGCGGAACTCCGTGCCCGAGACCGGCCACAATGGCGGCCCGCCGCTGGACGAAGACGACGATCCCGCGCAATGGCGCCTGTGGTGCTGGAAGCGCGCGCGCAAGCGCGCATGGGCGGCGCCGCGCGAGATCGCGCTCCGGCGTCTCGAACGCGCCGAGCAACTCGGCATGAGCTACCGGGAATACACGCTCGAGATCATGGAGCGCGGGCGCTACCTCTAGATCAAGGAGCGCGGGCGCCACCTTTAGTCCAGGGAGCGCGGGCGCTACCTCTAGATCAGGGAGCGCGGGCGCTATGGCCGCCGGCCCGCCGGGTCGTTGCCACCGCCGCCGTCCCGGTTAAGGATGCGTCTCGTCTCGGGAGAGGAAAGACCATGCTTCGTAAATCGCCGCTGCTGCCAGCCGCCGCTATCGCCGCCGCGTTCGCGTCGGTATTCGCGTTCGGGGGGCCGGCGGCCGCCCAGCCCAAGCCTGTCAAGGTGGCGCTGATCGAGGACACCACCGGACCGCTGGAGGCCTATGCCAAGCAATCGGTGACCGGCTTCAAGCTTGGCCTGGAATACGCCACCAAAGGCAGCATGACGGTTGGCGGGCGCAAGATCGTGCTGGTGGAGAAGGACAGCCAGGGCAAGCCGGATGTGGGGCGCACGCTGCTGGGCGAGGCGTTCGGCGACGATGACGCCGACATCGCGGTGGGGGGCACCAGTTCCGCCGTCGCGTTGGCGATGCTGCCGGTGGCGGCGGAATACAAGAAGGTGTTCCTGGTGGAGCCGGCGGTGGCCGACAGCATCACCGGAGACAAGTGGAACCGCTACATCTTCCGCACCAGCCGCAACTCGACCCAGGACGCGGTTTCCAACGCGCTGGCCATTGGCAAGCCGGGCACGGTGATCGCGACGCTGGGGCAGGATTACGCCTTCGGGCGCGACGGCGTGGCGGCGTTCAGGCGGGCGCTGGAGCCCACCGGGGCCAAGATCGTCGCCGAGGAATACGCGCCGCCGACCACGACCGACTTCACCGCGGTCGCGCAGCGCCTGTTCGACGCGCTCGACAAGCAATCGGGCAAGAAGGTGATCTGGGTGATCTGGGCGGGCGCCGACCCGATGGCCAAGCTGATGGCGCTCGACCCGGCCAAGCACGGCATCGCGTTGGCCACCGGCGGCAACATCCTGCCCGCGATGCAGGGCTGGAAGGGTCTCGTGGGCATGGAGGGCGCGACCTACTATTACTTCGCGATCCCCAAGAACCCGGTGAATGACTGGCTGGTGGCCGAGCATCAGAAGCGCTTCGGCGGACCGCCGGATTTCTTCACCGCCGGCGGCATGGCGGCGGGGGTCGCGTTGGTGGCGGCCCTGGAGAAGACGCAGGGCAAGGCCGACGCCGAAACGCTGATCGCGGCGATGGAGGGGCTGTCGTTCGAGACGCCGAAAGGCACGATGACGTTCCGGGCGGAGGACCATCAGGCGTTGCAGTCGATGTACGGGTTCAAGCTGACGGACGATCCGGCGATGAAGTGGGCGGTGCCGGTGCTGACGCATGAATTCGGCATCAAGGACATTGCCGTGCCCGTGACGAACAAACGGTGAGGCGACGGATGAACGAAATCCGCCGGGGAGGGCTGCGTGCCGGGGCGGGTTGAGTAAGGCGGTGGAACGCGTCCTGCTCACCCGCGACCTCACCATCCGGTTCGGCGGGCAGGTGGCGGTGGACCGGGTGAGCTGCGCGTTCCAGCCCGGCACGCTGACGGCGATCGTCGGGCCGAACGGGGCGGGCAAGACGACCTACTTCAACCTGATCTCAGGCCAGTTGCGGCCGAGCGGGGGCGAGGTGTTCCTGGGCGGCGCCCGGCTCACCCACATGTCCGCCCCCGCGCGGGCGCGGCGGGGCCTGGGGCGGGCGTTCCAGTTGACCAACCTGTTCCCCGACCTGTCGGTGCTGGAGAACGTGCGGCTTGCCGTGCAGGCCCAGGCCGGCACCGGGCTCGATTTCCTGAGCATGGCCGCCAGCCATGCCGATTTGCGGGATCGGGCGTGGGCGCAGCTTGAGCGTGTGGCGCTGACGGCGCGGGCGGCAACGCCGGCTTCCGTGCTCAGCCATGGCGACCAGCGCAAGCTGGAGGTGGCGATCCTGATGGCGCTGGAGCCGGACGTGTTCATGTTCGACGAGCCGACCGCCGGCATGAGCGTCGACGAGATGCCGGTGGTGCTCGATCTGATCGAGCGCCTGAAGGCCAGCGGCGACAAGATCATCCTGCTGGTGGAGCACAAGATGGACGTGGTGCGGCGCCTGGCCGACCGGGTGATCGTGCTGCACAACGGCGCGCTGGTGGCCGATGGGGAGCCGGCCGAGGTGGTGGCCTCGGCGATCGTGCGGGAGGCCTATCTGGGGGTTTCGGCATGACCGGGCCGCTGCTGCGGCTGTCCGGCGTGCAGACCCATATCGGGCGCTACCACATCCTGCACGGCGTCGATCTGGAGGTGCCCGAGGGGCGGACCACGGTGCTGCTGGGGCGCAACGGCGCCGGCAAGACCACGACGCTGCGGACCATCATGGGCCTGTGGCGGGCGAGCGCGGGCGCGCTGCAATTCGGCGGGCGGGATATCACGCGGATGGAGACGCCCGACATCGCGCGGCTCGGCATCGCCTATGTGCCGGAGACCATGGGAGTGTTCACGCAACTGACGGTGCGGGAGAATTTCCTGCTCGCCACCGCCGGGGGGCGGTTCGATCAGCGGCGGCTGCAAGGCGTGTTCGGCCTGTTCCCGATCCTGGAGCAGAAATTCGATCAGACGGCGGGCGGCCTGTCCGGCGGGCAGAAGCAGATGCTGGCGGTGGCGCGCGCGATGCTGGAGCCGTGCCGGCTGATGATCGTGGACGAGCCGACCAAGGGCTTGGCGCCTTCGATCATCACGACGCTGATCGAGGCGTTCCGGCTGCTGGCCGATGCCGGTACGACCATCCTGCTGGTGGAGCAGAACTTTCATCTCGCCCGGTCGGTGGGGGACGGCGTGGCGGCGATGGATGACGGCCGCGTGGTCCATGCCGGGCGGATGGCCGATCTCGCGGCCGACGAGGCGCTCCAGGCGCGGTTGCTCGGTCTCAGCCTGGCCGCGCACCAATGAAGCCGCCATCCTGGTCCCCGGTGCTGATCGTGCCGCTGCTGGCGCTGGCGGCTCTGCCGGCGATGGCGGGGGCGACCTGGATCACCCTGACGGTGGCCGGCGTCACCATGGGGGTGATGCTGTTCCTGATGGCGTCGGGGCTGACGCTCGTGTTCGGGCTGATGGACGTGCTGAATTTCGCGCACGGGGCGTTCGTGACACTGGGGGCGTTCGTGGCGGTGTCGGTCATGGGCGCGCTGGCCGGGCAGGCGGAGGCGGCTTCGTGGGGGGCGAACCTCGCGGCGTTGGGCGCGGCGGCGGCCGCTGCGGCGGCGGCGTGCGGGGCGGTCGGCTGGGTGTTCGAGCGGGTGATCGTGCGGCGGGTGTACGGCTCGCATCTGCGGCAGATCCTGATCACCGTGGGCGGGCTCATCATCGCCCAGCAACTGATTCTCGCGGGCTGGGGGGCGGCCCCACTTCATGTCGGCAAGCCTTTGATGTTGCGTGGAAGTATCAGCCTGGCGGGCGCCGCGATCGAAACCTACCGGCTGGCGGCGCTGGCGGTGGGGCTGGTGCTGTTCGCGCTTATGCTGGGGGTGCTGAACCGCACGCGGGTGGGGCTGCTGGTGCGGGCGGGGGTGGAGAACCGCGAGATGGTGGAAGCGCTCGGGTTCCGCATCCGCCGCCTGTTCGTGGGCGTGTTCGTGGCCGGCGCCGCGCTGGCCGGCGTGGGGGGCGCGATGTGGGCGGTCTATCAGGAGACCGTCACGGTCGCGATCGGGGCCGAGATGACCATATTGGTGTTCATCGTGGTCATCATCGGAGGCTTGGGCTCGGTCGGCGGCTGCTTCGCGGGCGCGATCCTGGTGGGGCTCGCGGCGAACTACGTGGGGTTCCTGGCGCCGCGTCTGGCGCTCGGGACCAACATCGCGCTGATGGTGGCGATCCTGCTGTGGCGGCCGCGCGGCCTGCTGCCCGTGAGCAAGTCATGAAGCCGCTCTCCGGCGACCGGCCCGGCCATCCGGCAGCCACCGCGTTGATCTTGCTGCTGTTGGCAGCGTTGGTGGCGTTGCCTTTCGTGCTGCCCGGCGCGCGCGCGATGGGCACCGGCGGGCGCATCGCGATCTTCGTCGTGCTGGCGGCGAGCTACGACATCCTGCTCGGCTACACCGGCATCGTCTCGTTCGCCCACACCGTATTCTTCGCCATCGGCGCCTACGCGGTGGCGATCCCGCTCGCGCGCGGGTGGGGCGGATGGGAGTCGATCCTGCTCGGGACACTCGCGGGCGCGGTGTGCGCCGCGACGCTGTCCGCCGCCATCGCGCTGCTGAGCCTGCGGGTGCGGGCGATCTTCTTCTCGATGGTCACGCTCGCGGCGGCCAGTCTGGCACAACTTCTGGCGTCGCAGATGCGCGATGTCACCGGCGGAGAAGACGGCATCACCTTCGCGCTGCCGCCGGCTCTCACCCCAGCGTTCCGCCTGTTGGCCGAGCCCCTGTTCGGCACCCGGGTCGATGGCCGGATGCTCACCTACTACCTCATCCTCGCGGTGGCCCTCATCCTGTTCCTGGCCATGCTGCGGATCGTGAATTCGCCGTTCGGCCGGGTGTTGCAGGCGATCCGTGAGAACGCGTTCCGGGCCGAGGCTTTGGGCTACCGCGTGGTCACCTACCGGGCCTTGGCGAGCGGCCTCGCGGGGGGGTTCGCGGCCCTCGCAGGCTCGCTTTTTGCCCTCCAATTGCGTTACGTAGGGCCGGATTCGGTGCTGTCCTTCGACATTATGGTCGATATTCTGCTCATGGTGGTCATCGGCGGCATGGGAACTTTGTTCGGCCCGGCGCTCGGCGCGGCGCTGATTGTCATGTGCCATACCTATCTCCAGCTCGCCCTCCAATCCATGCCGCAAACGGTGCGCGACCTGCCCCTGATCGGCCCCCTGGTCGGCCCCCTGCTGGCCCCCGACCGCTGGCTGCTGTGGCTCGGCGTGCTGTTCGTGGCCATCGTCTATGCCTTCCCCGCCGGCATCGTCGGCACCCTGCGGCAGCGGAGGCGCGCGTGACCGGCCTGCTTTATTTCGACGACCTTCCGGTCGGTCGCCGCTTCCGCTCGCTGCCGCGGCGCATCGAGGCCGCCGACATCGTCGCCTTCGCCGAACAATTCGACCCGCAGCCCTTCCATCTCGACGACGAAGCCGCGAAAGCCAGCATGTTCAAGGGCCTCGCCGCCAGCGGCTGGCACACCATGGCGCTCACCATGCGCCTGATCGTGGATTGCCTGCCGGTCGCGGGCGGCGTGATCGGCTCCGGTGCCGACGAACTCCGCTGGCTCCGCCCGGTGCGGCCGGGCGACGAATTATGGGTGGAGTGCGAGGTGATCGACCGCGAACCCTCGAAATCCCGCCCGCAGGGCCGCGTGAAGATGCGCAACACCACGCGCGACTCGGATGGCGAGCCGGTGCAGGTGTTCACCGCCCACATGATCGTGCCCCGCCGATTGTCGTGAGGGCCGATTGTCGTGAGAGGCTGGAGGTCCGGGCCGGAATCGAACCGGCATTCGAGGATTTGCAGTCCTCTGCATCACCACTCTGCCACCGGACCAACCGATGCGTGGGGACGGGGTTTTGGGCGAGAGGCGGGCCTGGGTCAAGGGGGGAACCGCCCGGTAGCCGGCCAGGCATGATGGCCGTCGTCCGCGCCTTCGGCCGCGCTCGTGCGATAACGCCCGCGCGCGTTGCTCCCTGCGAATACCCTGTTGCGGGCCACCGGACTCACACTCCCGCTTCCTTCCCCCTCCCCCTTTTGTGGGACCCCCGTTGTGGGGAGGGGGAAAGCGGCCGCTATCCCGCTTTCGGATGCTCCAGGAAAAACCGCAGCATTTCCCGCGACGCATCCGGCCCACGGGCATCGGTGTAAGACCCGGCCGGGCTGCCGCCGAACCACGCATGGCCCGCGCCATGAACCACCCATTGCTCGATCATGCAGCGTCCGTCGCGGTCCACATGCAGCGTGCGGGTGTACGAATGGCCACCCGGCACCTGCCCGTTCTGGGTGCTCGTGTGCAGCCCACCGCCATTGGACTGCGCCACCACGGCATCGCCGTTTCGCGGATTGACCGTGCCGTCCCGGTCGCCATGGAACACGATCGCCGGGAGAAGCGCGCGGCCATTTTTATGCCCGGCCCCGCCACGCTGCATCGCCGCGAAAGCCGACGGCATGTCGCGCGCGGCCCCGCAGGCCAGCCCCGAATGCACCCCGATCGCGGCATACAGATCGGGATAGGCCGCACCCATGATCGACGCCGCCGCCCCGCCCGCCGACAGCCCCGCGACATAAACCCGCCTCGGGTCGATCCCATAGGCGCCCATCACCTCCCGCGTGATGCCCGCGATCAGGCAAGGCTCGCCCGCGTCGCGGTTCTGGTCGCCCTCGTTGAACCAGTTCCAGCATTTCTGCGCGTTGGCCCCGCTGGTCTGCCCCGGATAGGCGACGAGGCAGCCATGGTCCTCCGCCGCGTCGTTCATCCGCGTGCCGGCGGCGAAATCTGCCGGCGATTGCGAGCAGCCATGCAGCATCACCACCAGCGGCGACGGCCGCCCGTCATGGCGGGTCGGCACATACAATTTGTAGGGCCGCGTGCCGGCCGCGTTGCCAAAATGCGCGTCGAGGAAGCGCCCCGGCGCTTGCCGCGGCGACGCGGCGGCCGGCCGCATGGTGGCCGGCGACGCGGTGGCCGGCGACACGGTGAGAGGGGCATGCGGCTGGCGCAACGCCGCCATCGCCTCGTCCAGCCGTCCCGCCTTGGTCAGCCGCGTGGCCTCCAGAATGCCCGCCGGGAGAGACCGCCTCATCGGGTGCGATCCGCGAGCGCGGCCTTCACCTCGGGGCTTGCATGCAGCGCCCCCAGCACGGTCACGGACTCGATCGCCGCGCGCGCCAGTTCCGGGGTCACGTCGGCCGCGATGCTTGCCAGCCCCAGCACGTTGATCCGCAACCTGGCACCGCTGTCCCGCGCCGCCTCCAGATCCACCCGTCCGAAATGCCGCAGCCCGAGGTCGAGCGTCCGCCGCGTCACCGCCCGCCGCAGCGTGTCCGCATGTTGGCCGATCTGGTTGCGGATCGCCGTGCGGATGAAATCCGTCCGGTTGGCGTAGAAGCCATCCTGCACCAGCAGATCGACATGGCCGAGATCGACGAAGCCAAGATTGACCGTGATCTTTTCGCTATCGGCCACCTTCGGCCGCAAATCGTGAACCGCCATTACCATCCTCACACCATCCGTGTGGATGGTAAATGGCGATGCGGAGTTAGGTTTCAACGCCCCGGCCCCATTTGGCCGGCGCATCCACGCCCTCGGCGTTCGCCGAGGAAGCCGGTTTGTGGTGGGTGGAGCACGCTACGCCAGACCGAGCGACGCCCCCGCCTCGGCCGGAGTTGCCGGGCGGTCAGTTCGTTGCGGTCGGACGCGAATGCGCCCGGATCAACCCGCGACGATGAACGGCTTCGCCGCCGTGTCGTAATCCGCATAGCCCAATGTCGCGCGCAGCTCGGCCACCGACAGCGCGCCAGCGGTCTCGGTCCCCCCCGCCGCCATAGCCGCCAGTCCCGCCTTCATCGCGGCCGCCACGGGCGACAGCATGCCGGTGGGAAAGGTGCCAATCTTGAAGCCGAGCGAAGCCGCCTCGGCCTGGGTGGGGGTGGCGCGCGCGCCGCCCGGTGACAGCACCGCGAAAGACGGCCGCCCCCCCGCCGCCGCCACCGCGCGCCGGATCTCCGCGTCATCGGCCGGCGAATCGAGGAACAGGATATCGGCCCCCTCCGCCACATACATCTCGATACGCGCCACCGCCTCGTCGATTCCCTGGGTGGGGCGGCAATCGGTTCGTGCGAGCACCAATATGCCGGACTCCTTCGCAGCTTCCACCGCCGCGCGGATCTTCATGCGCGCCTCGTCGCGCGACAGGCATGGCTTGCCAGAGGCGGTCAGCGCGCGTGGCGTGATCTTGTCCTCGATCAGGATCGCCGCCGCCCCCGCGCGGCCATAGGCACGCACGGTGCGCTGGACGTTCATCGCGTTGCCGTAGCCATGGTCGCAATCCGCCAGCACCAGCGTCCCAGGCGCCGCGCCGCGCACCATGTTGAACGAGTCCATCATCTCGCCGAACGACACCAGATCGAGGTCTGGCCCCCCCAGCCGGCTCGCGGCCACGCAGGAGCCCGACAGAAACGCGGTCGCGAACCCGGCACCCGCCGCAAGCTTGGCGCTCAACCCGTCCCAGACCGCCGGCATCACGACGAAGCCGGGCACGGCCAGCAAGGCGCGCAGCCGATCAGGTGGGTTCCGATCAGGTGGGTTCCGATCAGGTGGGTTCCGATCAGGTAGGTTCATGGTTCGCTCTCCCCATCGCCCTCACAGGCGGTTTAATCTCAGCCAATAGGCCGCGCGCACCGCAATGCCAAGAACGCGACTTTCACCCGCCGGCAACCGCGCCGGCGACGCAACCACAGACCGAGGGCCGAGGCATGGTGCGCCATCACCCTTCAGCGAACCGTTCCCCATTTCCGGAAAAGCGCGGTGAGTTCGTCCAGATCGGGCAGCTCTCCGACATTCCAGAGCATGTCGAGCAACCGGCCCACCTCCGCCTGAGGCAGGATTTTCGGCGCCATCGTGAGAAACTTCGCGCTGAAGTCGTCCTCTGTCATCGGCCGGTCCGGCTTGCCCCGCGAGGTGTACGCGCCCTCCTCAAGCACAGCGCCATCATGAAGGCGGATCACGATCCGCGAGGCCATCTGCCGATCCTGCCGGAACCGACGCTCCATGTCGTCGTCGATCCGCACCGCGATCCGGTCCATCAGCGCAGGCAAGCGTGGATCCGCGATCCGTTCGGGCTCGAAACTGTCGAGGCCGACATCGCCGTCGAGCAGCGCAATGGCGACGAGGTATGGCAGGCTGTGATCGGCGGTCTCCCGGGTCTTGGGCGCCCATTTTTCGTGGGCGTCGCCCGCGCCGCCGCCGATTGCCTTCCAGGCCACCTCGTAGGTGAGAATGTCGATTGCCGCGATGTCATCGAGCGATACGCGTCCGCGGAGGCGCATCACCCCCTCGACAGGCGCCAGGGCATGCCCGCACGCCGGGAGCGCCTTCGTGAAAACACGCTCGAGCCCGAGCCGGCCCTCGATCGGCTGCCCCAGCCGCTCGAGGGTGGCCGGCGCCACCGCGTCAAAGAAGCCTCGTACGCCGTCGAATGGGCGGGCCGGCCCCGTCATCCCCGCCTTTGCCAGTCGTACCGCCCACATTGCGTTCATGGCGGCCTGCGGACCAGCGCAGCCCTTCCAGTGCGACAACTCCCCCGTTCGCGCGACGTGGAGTGGCATTTTCGGCGTGATGGACATCGCGATCGCGTTGGCCTGCGATCGTCGGGTGGCGACGCTGTTCGCGAAAGTCGCGTATTCCGGCGTGGTGCGGTGGGCGAGGCCAAACGCCGATGCGCCGTCCAAGCAGTGGGCCGTGGCCGCGACCTGCCGCGCGATCCGCGCCGGTGCGGCCGCAAAAGCGCCGGCGGCGCAACCGACGCTGTCGAGATAGCGACAGGTTGCCGCCCGGACAACGCGAGGCGGCAGCGTGCCCAGCTCGGCGCCGAGAGCGAAGTCAACCAGCCTCTCAAGCGTCCGATCCACGAAACGAGCCTCCCCAGCGCGGCACCTTGTTCGGCCGCGACCAATGTTTTTGCCTGGGTCAGCCTAGAAACACGCCCCGGCATGTCAAGCGGAACTCGAAATACCGTCGGGATCTGGAAAGCGCTCTGAGCCCGTTCCATAGACAGTTGACATTTTGGCCGGCCAGTGTGGACTGTGCAAAAGCCGAAATGAGTTCTGTTATCCTGGAGGGGGAATGTCGAGAGATTTGCTGGGTTCGAGGGTGGGCATCGCGCGCCATGCGGCGAGTAGCCTCGGTGGGCAAGGCGTCGGGGTCCGCTCATGACTGGCCTTTCGAGCGTCAGAAGCATTCTTGAGACGCCCATTCTCGACGACCGAAAATGGTCGAAAATGAAAACGATAGACTGCGACGCGGTTCTGCTCGACCTCGAAGACAGCGTCGCGCCACAGCGCAAGTTGGAAGCCCGTCAGCGGGTTCTCGATGAACTCAAGTGTCCGGGATCGCTCGGACGCCGTGTCGGGCTCCCCCGCGTGAACGCGCTCGACACCGAGTGGGGTGCCGATGACCTGCGCGCGCTCGCGGATGCCGGTGTGGGGCTCCTGATCTATCCGAAGCTCAGCACCGTGCAGGAACTCGCGGAGGTGCGCCGGCTGTCGGGCGGTGCCGAGGTGATCGTGATCGTTGAAACGGCGCGCGCGGTGTTGAATCTCGAGGCGATTGCCCAGGCGGGCGTCGCGGGTTTCATCAACGGTCCGGCCGATCTCGCGATCGATGTCGGCTGGGACATGTTCGTCGATGGCGCGCTCAACGCGTCCGCCTACGGCTATATCGCCTCGAAGCTCGTGCTGGTGCAGGCCGCCTTTGGCACGCCAGCCTTCGATACGGTGTTCGTCGAAGACCTGCGGGACGCGGCCCAGGTCAGGATTGCGGTTCAGCGATCGTGCCGCATGGGGTTCAGCGGAGTGGCGACCTTCTACCCTCCCCACGTCACCGTCATCAACGAGGTGTTTACGCCCTCTGCCGCGGACGTGAGCCGCGCCACGCGAACCGTCGAGGCCTATGAACAGGCTTTGGCGCGGGGCGACGCCGCGGTGCGGATCGGAGGCGAGGCCGTGATCGTCCAGTACTACAAGGGCGCGATGAATGTGCTGGCACGCGCCGCCCTTCGCCGTGACTAGCACGACCAATTCAATGGCCGATCGAACCTTAACAAGAAGAGGACGACCCAAGTGAAAGAAGCTCTTGCGCTGCTGATGACCCTTTAAGCGTCAACGGCTTTTGCACAGGTGCAGCCGCCACCTGTGAAGCTCGGGATGATCGCGGATTTCGCGTCCGTCTATTCCGACGCGGTCGGAAAAGGCACGGCCTCGGCCATCGAGATGGCCATCGACGATTTCGCGGGCTCGGTCCTCGGATGCAAGATCGTGCTTCTCCAAGCGGATCATCAAAACAAGCCCGGCATCGCGCGAACATCGCGCGACAATGGATCGACGACGAAAAGCTCGATGCCTTCGTCGAAACGCAAATTTCTTCGGTGACGCTCGCCGTGCTCGACCTCGCACGGCGAGCGAACAAGGCAGCCCTCCTGGTATCCGCCGGATCGAGCGATTTCACCGGCAAGTCCTGCACCCCGATCACGGTCCACTGGAGCTGGGATACCTACATGGCCGTCAACGCGACCGTCAGGCCGCTGACGGCGAAGGGCCTCAAGAACTGGTGCTACATTATTCCCGATGCCAATTTCGGTCGCGCGCTCGCGGCCGATGCGAAAAAGATCCTGCCCTCGGCCGGGGGCACCTTCCTTGGCGAGACCGCGGTCCCGACAGGCACGGTCGATTTCTCGTACCACACCGTGCCGTATTCGATGATGGTGAAATGGATCGTCGCCCATTTCGGACTGGAGGGGATCGGCAACCTGGCTGAACAGCGACAGCAGCGTGCCTGGCATCGGGGCAACCCTTCGGGATGGTTGCTCGCTATAGATTCAGACAAAACGCGCCGCGGGAAACGCCCCGGCCGATCTTGCAGCAACAATCTTGATCACATTGGCGTTAGCGGTGCACAGCCCTGGTCGTGACCCGCCTCTCATTTTGGATCTCGTGCGTTTACTTCGAGCGACGTTTCCCCGCTGACGGGCTAGATCACGCCTCTGCTTTTGAGCGCCTCGATCCACTCGCGAGAAAGGCCGAGGAGTCCGGAATAGATGTCCTCGTTGCTTGAACCGAGGACCGGGCCGAGATGATCGACACGGCCCTGGGTCTCCGATAGGCGCGCTGCCGGCGCCTGCACCCGCATTGGCCCAAGCTCCGGGTCATCGATGTTGAGGAACGTCTCGCGCGCCACGATATGCGGATCGCTCATCACCTGCGCGATGTCGTAGACGGGGCTGACCGCCACTTCTGCATCTTCCAGTATTCGCAGAACGTCGGCCTGCGAATGGCGGCCCACCCACTCGGCGACCATCGCGTCGATCTCGTCAGCCCGTCGCAAGCGGGCTTGCGCATCGCCGAATTCGGGATGAGTCGCAAGTTTCTCACGTCCGATCGCCTTGTAAATCCGCGCGGCGACGGTCGGCGATGACCCCGACGTGACGATCCATTCTCCATCGGAGGTCTTGTATGTATTGCGAGGCACGCTGACTTTCCAGCGGTTCGCCTTTCGGCCGGTGTGCGTGCCGAGCTGATCGTAATCGAGATACATGTGCTCAAGCAGCCGCATGAGCGGTTCGATCAGATTGAGGTCGATGAACTGGCCGGTGCCGCCATGCACGTCGCGGTGATAGAGCGCAAACATGATGGCCGAGACGGCGTTCAGCGATGCGACACCGTCCGCCAGCATGAAAGGCGGAAGGGTGGGCGGCCCGTCCGCCGGTCCGGTCGTGTGGGCGGAGCCACTCAGAGCTTCGCCAAGCGTGCCAAGCGTGCCGAAGCCGGGTCTGGAGGAATAAGGCCCCGTGTAGCCGAACCCCGTGATTTGCGACATGGTCAGCTTGGGATTGATCGCACGCAGTTGCTCCCAGCCGATGTTCCATTTCTCGGGACGGCCCGGACGAAAATTCACGATCAAGACATCGGCCTGCTTCACCAGCTCACGCAGGAGTTCCTGACCTTCAGGCAAATGAAAGTCGAGGGTGATCGAACGCTTGTTCCGGCTGATACTTTTCCAAAGCAGGCCGATGCCGTTTTTCTTGGCGCCCCAATCGCGAAGAGGGTCGCCCTTTTTGGGATGCTCGACCTTGATCACGCCGGCACCGAATTCTGCCATCATGGCCGCGGCGGGCGGCGCCGCGCCGAGGGTGGCCGCATCGATCACGCGGACTCCCGCGAGGGCCTGCTTCGAGGGCGTTCCGCTTGCGATGCGCTGCTGCTACATGACTCCCCCTGGTGGTCCAAACCTCGCGCTCACGACCCGAGCGTCAGGAAATTTGGCCCATAAAGTCAACGCTCGTAAATCAGAGCTTGCGAGCGGCATAGCCGCTGCGCCCGCAGGGGTCATTAAATACGAATAGCATTCGGGTTTCGCATCAGGCGGGCATTGAGCCTGGCTCGGACGATCGCGTGAAACGAGGCCGCATTGTGTTAGGTTCTTTCCGATAGGCTGCGTGCCCGAGGAGAACGCCCCGAGGGAGCACGCCCCGAGGAGAACGCCATGGACCCGTCCGCGAAGCTCGAAGCCCTGCGCGCCCGCTACCCGCGCGGCGGCGAGGACATTATCCAGGACCCCGATTTCCGCCGTGCCTGCGCGGTCGCCTTCACCGCCGGCCAGCGCCGCAAGCCCTATGCCGGGGTCTCCACCTTCCTCGACCTGCCCTACCGGGCGGATCAGTCGCTCGCCGATCTCGACGTGGCGGTGATCGGCGTCCCGATGGATCTGGGCGTCACCAACCGCGCGGGTGCGCGGCTCGGGCCACGCGCGGTGCGGGCAATCGAGCGGATCGGGCCTTACAACCACGCGCAGCGCGTGACCCCCGCGGCCGATTGCCGCGCCGCCGATATCGGCGACGTGCCGTTTCGCAGCCGCTACAGCCTCGAGCACAGCATCGAGGACATCGAGGCGTTCCTGGGCGGCGTGCGCGCGGCGGGCGTCATCCCGCTTTGTGTCGGTGGCGACCATTCCATGACCTATCCTATCCTGCGCGCGCTGGGCCGGGATCGGCCGCTCGGCCTCGTGCATATCGACGCCCATTGCGACACCGCCAACGAAAGCGAGGGCAGCCGCTTCCACCATGGCGGCCCGTTCCGCCAGGCGGTGCTCGACGGCGTGCTCGACCCGGAGCGCACCATCCAGATCGGCATCCGGGGCTCGGCCGAGATGCTTTACGAGTTCTCCTCCGAAAGCGGCATGACGGTGATCCATGCCGAGGAAATCGACACGATGGGCATGCCCGCCGTGATCGCCCGTGCCCGCGCGGTGGTGGGTGGCGGGCCGTTCTACGTGACGTTCGATGTGGACGGCATCGACCCCGCCTTCACCCCCGGCACCGGCACGCCCGAGGTCGGAGGCCTCACGCCCCGCGAGGCGCTCGCGCTGTTGCGCGGCCTGCGCGGGCTCGACATCGTGGGCGGGGACGTGGTGGAGGTGGCACCGCAATACGACACCACCAGCGTCACGGCCCAAGTGGCGGCGCAGATGCTGTTCGAGCTGTTCAGCCTGGTGGCCTTGCGGAAGCGTTGACTTTCGTCCCCCCTCCCATAACAGGAGGCGGGAAGATCAAAGGGGACCCCCATGCAGAACAGTGAACGCATCTGGCAGCTGATCGATGGCCACAAGACCGAGTTCGAGGCGCTGAGCGACCGCGTCTGGGGCATCCCCGAGATCGCCTACAACGAATACAGGTCGGTGGCCGAGCACACCGCGATGCTGCGGGAGCAAGGCTTCCGCGTGACGGAGAACGTCGCCGGCATCCCGACCGCCGTATTGGGCGAGGCCGGCGAGGGCGGCCCGGTCATCGCGATCCTGGGCGAATACGACGCGCTGCCAGGTTTGAGCCAGGAGGCCGGGGTGGCTGAACCGCGCCCGATCCCCGGCGACGGCATGGGACATGGCTGCGGCCACAACCTGCTCGGCTCGGCGGCCCTTCTGGCGGCCACGGCGGTGAAGGAATGGCTGGCCGAGACCGGCACCCCCGGCCGCGTGCGCTATTACGGCTGCCCGGCCGAGGAAGGCGGGGCGGCGAAAAGCTTCATGGTGCGGGCGGGCGCGTTCAGGGACGTGGATATCGCCATCTCGTGGCACCCCGCCTCGTTCTCGGGTGTGAACGACGCCATGTCGCTCGCCAACACCCGTATCGACTTCACATTTACCGGCCGCGCGTCCCACGCCGCGGCCGCCCCGCATCTGGGGCGCAGCGCGCTCGATGCGGTCGAGCTGATGAACGTGGGGGTCAACTACATGCGCGAACATATGCCAAGCGATGCGCGTATCCACTACGCCATGCTCGACGGGGGCGGGGTGGCGCCCAACGTGGTGCAGGCGCGCGCCAAGGTGCGCTATGCGGTCCGCGCCCGCGAGCTGGGCGAGCTGTGGCCGCTGATCGAGCGGGTGCGCAAGGTGGCCCAGGGGGCGGCCCTGATGACCGAGACCACGGTCGAGACGAAGGTGGTGAGCGCCGTCTCCAACCTGTTGGCCAATGTGCCGCTGGAAAAGGCCATGTACGGCGCGCTGGAACGCCTTGGCCCGCCGCCCTTCGACGACGCGGACCGCGCCTTCGCCACTGAAATCCAGAAGACGCTGTCGGCCGAGGACATCGCCTCGGCCTTCCGCCGCGTGGGCCAGCCCGAGACCCTTTCGCCGCTGTGCGACGCCGTGGTGCCGCTCGACGCGAAGGGGGCGCCGATGATGGGCAGCACCGACGTGGGCGACGTGAGCTGGGTGGTGCCCACCGTGCAGGCGCGCGGCGCCACTTACGCCATCGGCACGCCCGGCCATTCCTGGCAGCTGACCGCCCAGGGCAAGACCCCGGCCGCGCACAAGGGCATGGTGCATGTGGCCAAGGTGATGGCGTCCACCGCCGTAAGCGCGCTGGAGGACGAGACGCTGATCCCGCGCGCGAAGCAGGATTTCGCGGCCCGCACGGCGAAGGTGCCGTATGTCTGCCCGCTACCCGACGACGTGATGCCGCCGCTGGTCAAGCGACCGGAAGCCGCCTGAGGTGGCCCGACCGGCAAAACCCCGACTGGCAAAACCCCGACTGGCAAAGCTCGGTGTCGCCATCGGCCTGACCGCGGGGCTTGTCGGATGCGGGCCGGATTACTCGCCCAACACCTACGCCTCGTCGGCGGTGCAACAGGCCAACAAGGTCGAACAGGGCGTGGTGGTCGGCATTCGCCTCGTGGACGTGTCCGCGAGCGGAGCCACGGGTGCTGTCGCGGGCGGGGCGGCCGGCGGCATCGCCGGGTCGCAATTGCCCGGCAGCACAGTGACCACCGCCATCGGCGCCCTCGGCGGCACGCTGATCGGCGGGCTGGTGGGCAGCGGGGTCGACAAAAGCCTGAACGACACCTCGGCCTACGAATACATTGTCCGCAAGCCGAACAACGAACTGGTCTCGGTGACCCAGCGCGACGCGGCCCCGATCGCGATCGGGGCGCATGTCCTGGTGATCGCCGGCAATCAGGCGCGGATCGTCCCCGACTACACGGTGCCCCCCGAGCCGAAGCCGGAACCGAAGGTGGAAGCAGCGCCCGTCACCTTCCTGCCGCCGGCCGTCCCGGTAGCGTCCGAACCTCTTTTCGTCCCGAGGGCGCTTGATCCAGAACCGCCGAAGGCGCGCGATGCTGAACCGCCGAAGGCGATCGAGCCGATCGCGGCGAAGCTGCCGGACGCAGCGCCCCAGCAGGCTCCCGCGCCGCCGATCGCCCCGGCCCCGATCGCCCCGGCCCCGATCGCCCGCCAGCCTACGCCACCCACCCCGCTGCCATGAACCGGCGCTGGACGCAGCGGCCGCCTGGCTCGACATGGGGCGATTTCGGGCCGGATGACGAACGTGGCCGGCTCAACCTGCTGACCCGCGAAAAGGTGCTGCAAGGCATCGCCGAGGTTCGCCAAGGCCGCGCGTTCTGTCTCAGCCTGCCGCTCGACTATCCCGGCGGCGCCCTGCTCAACCCGCGCCGCGGCCCGCCCGAGCTGATGCCGACATTGCGCAACGGCAAGCCCAACATGAACTACCGCATGCGCTGCGACGACCCGACCGCCACCGACATCATCTGCGACGACCGCGTGCTGCTGACGCTGCAATATTCGACGCAGTGGGACAGCCTCGCCCATGTCGGCCAGATGTTCGACGTCGATGGCGACGGGGTGATGGAGGACGTCTACTACAACGGCTTTCGCGCCGACCTCGACGTGACGCCGACGGGCGCGCGCCATCTGGGCGTCGAGAACATGGCCACCGCCTGCATCCAGGGGCGGGGCGTGATGGTCGACCTCGAAGCCCATTACGGCCGGACCGGCACATTGGTCGGCTACGAGGAACTCATGACGGTGCTCACGCGGGACCGCGTCGTGATCGAGCCCGGCGACATGCTGTGCCTGCGCACCGGCTTCGCCCAGATGCTGCTGGAGATGAACCGCCAGCCCGACCCCGCAAAACTCCACGCCAGTACCTGTGCGCTGAACGGCCGCGACGCGCGCCTCCAGCAATGGATCACCGACAGCGGCATCGTGGCGCTGATTGCCGATAATTACGGTGTCGAGGCGGTGCCTGCCGTCCCGTGCGCGGACGATCTCTGCGCCACGCTCCCGCTGCACGCGCATTGCCTGTTCCGCCTCGGCGTGTATCTGGGCGAGATGTGGCTGCTGACCGAACTCGCCGACTGGCTGCGGGCGAATAACCGTTCCCGCTTCCTGCTGACCGCCCCGCCGCTCCGTCTGCCCGGCGCGGTCGGCTCGCCGGTGACCCCGGTGGCGACGGTGTGATGCGGTTCGCGGCGCTGCTGCTGGCGGCGGCGCTGGCCGGCTGCGCCGCGAATGGCTGCCGCGCGGGAGAGCCCGCGATGCTGGCGCAGCTCTATTTCGGCCGCACCATGCACGGACAGCCGATCGACGACGCCGCGTGGCGCGATTTCCTGGCCGCGAGCGTGACCCCGCGCTTCCCCGACGGATTGACGGTGCTGGACGGTTACGGCCAATGGCGCAGCCGGGCGACCGGCGCGATTGGCCGCGAGGTGTCGACGGTGGTGATGATCGCGACCGATGCCGGGGCGGAGACGGCGGCCAGGCTGGCGGCCATCCGGGCGGAGTACCGGGCGCGGTTCATGCAGGATTCGGTCGGGTTGGTAACGGGTGCCGCGTGCAGCTCGTTTTGACCGGCGGAGGGCTGATCTGCCTCGGCGGCGATATCGTCCGGGAAGTGCGGCTGAAGGCCCGACCAAGCCAGCGGTCAACCGTTCGCGGCGAGTGGCGACGTTCGGAGCGATCCAGTATATTGCGCGGGCAACGTGGCCTTGATCGCCGCCGTTCGGCCATGCGCGATCCTTCCGGAGGTGACGAAATCCAATGAGAAACGTCGGTCTTTATCTCGCGCTTTCCACATGCCTGGTCGGGCTCGGAGCAGGTTACGCGCGTGCCCAGCCAGCGCCGCCTCCGGCCAGGCCCGGGCTCGACAAGATCGGGCACGTCATCGTGCTCTACCTCGAGAACCGGAGTTTCGATAATCTGTACGGGTTGTTCCCCGGCGCGGAAGGCTTGGCGCAAGCCGGGACCGCCGCGCCCCAGGTGGATCGGGACGGCAAACCCTACGCGGTTTTACCCGCGGTGGTGAACACGAATGCCAAGCCGCCCGCTGTCGACGGGCGCTTCCCCAACGACCTGCCCAACAGGCCGTTCCGCATCGAGCAATACGTCCCGCTGGACCAGCCGACCGGCGATCTCGTGCATCGCTGGTATCAGGAGCAGCAACAGATCGACGATGGGCGGATGGACAAGTTCGCCGCGGTCTCCGACGCCCAGGGGCTCGCGATGGGCTATTATGACGGGAGCGCCCTGCCCATGTGGCAGATCGCGAAAGAGTATGTCCTCGCCGACCATTTCTTTCACGCGGCCTTCGGGGGCTCGTTCCTGAACCACTTCTGGCTCACTTGCGCCTGTTCGCCCCGCTACGACGAAGCGCCGGAGGCCATGGTTGCGCGCGAGGACGCGCAGGGGCGCATGGTCAGGGATGGCGTCGTCACGCCCGACGGGTTCGCGGTCAACACCGTCCAGTCCGCCAACATGCCGCACGCTCCGACGATTACCGACAGGTCTAAACTCTTGCCTCCCCAGACCGCGACCACGATCGGAGATCGGCTGTCGGACAAGGGCGTGAGCTGGGCTTGGTACTCTGGCGGCTGGAACGATGCCATCGCCGGTCATCCCGACAAGCTGTTCCAGTTCCATCACCAGCCATTCGCCTATTTCGCCCAGTTCGGCGACAACACCTCGGCGCGGGCCGAGCACCTCAAGGACGAGGCCGATTTCCTGAAGGCGATCGACGACGGCACGCTGCCGCAAGTGGTTTTCTACAAGCCTTACGGATCGGATAACGAGCACCCCGGCTATGCGGATGTGCTCACCGGGGACCAGCACACGGCGGCGCTGATCCGCAAGATCCAGGCGAGCCCGGTATGGAGGGACAGCGTGATCCTCGTGACCTACGACGAGAACGGTGGCACGTGGGACCATGTGGCGCCACCCAAGGTCGACAAATGGGGGCCGGGCACCCGCGTGCCGACGATCATCGTCTCACCATTCGCCAAGCGCGGCTACGTCGACCACACGACCTACGATACCACGTCGGTACTCAAGCTGATCGAAACCCGCTTCCAGCTCGCGCCGCTTACGTCGCGTGACGCCCAGGCGAACGACCTTACGAACGCCTTGCAACTGCCATAGGCAGGGTTGCCCGTAGGCCCCGCATCAGCGCCGGACGGCGCATCAGAACCTCCTCGCGGCAACCCCGCCATCTTGCTCGCCTGTCGTTCGGGGTCCATCGTGCGGCGGTGGATACAAACGCCGCATTTGGCCGCCCGTCTACCGGCGCGGCGATACTTGAGGAGCTGCGGCTCGACACGGACCGTCTTTCCGTGTCGCCATCCGGCATGCTCCAGGTGGATGGCCACGACGTGGACGACCTGTTGCGCCGGTTCGGGTCACCGTTGAATGTTTTGGTCGAGACGACGGTGCGGGCCAATTACCGCCGCGTGGCAAACGCATTTCGCGCGGGCTGGCCGGGTTCCTCGCGCGTGCTTTACGCAATCAAGGCCAACAGCACACTGGCGGTGCGTGCGATCCTGAGCCAGGAGGGTGCGGGTGGCGACTGTTTCGGCCTCGGCGAGTTGCACGCGACGCTTGCGGCCGGAGCCGATCCCGCACTCGTGGCGATGAATGGCAGCGATAAGACGGCCGAGGAAATCGACGCCGCGATCGCGGCAGGCATCACGATCAACATCGATGGCGCCGATGAACTCGATCTCATCGCGCAGGCGTGCCGCACCGGCCGACGGGCGCGCGTCAATCTGCGCCTCAAGGTTCTCCCGCCTGACCTCGACCGCTACGTGGAACCTCGGCACCCAGTGCCCGGCGGGTATGTCGACGGGGTTCGCCGGGCCAAATGGGGCCACACGGTTTCTGCGGCGCTTCCGCTGCTCCAGGCGGCGCGGGCGATGCCGGAAATCGATGTTCACGGTTTCACGTGCCATATCGGCCATTTGTCGCATCGGACCGAAGCATTCGTGGCGGTCGCGGCCGCCCTGGCCGCCGCCGTCCGCGATCTGCATGCGGCCTGCGGGTTCGTGCCCTCGGTGCTGGATCTGGGTGGCGGCTGGGCGCCCGAGCGCGATCCATCGTTCCGCGGGCACGGACGGGTAAGCCCGCCGATTGAAACGGTTGCCGCCGCGTCCGCCAAGGCGCTGCTTGCCGGCCTGCCGCCCGGCATGCTGCCAGCGTTGTGGGTCGAACCCGGACGGTTCATCGTGTCGAACGCGGTGGTGCTGTTGGCGCGCGGCGGAGCGGTGAAGCGCGACGCCGGGCATTGCTGGATGCATGTCGATGCCAGCACCAACAACCTGCCCCGCATCGAGTCCGGCGATTTCCACTACACGATCCTGCCCGCGAGCCGGATGCACGACCCGATGGACGAGACTGTCGACATCGTCGGCGGCACCTGCTTCCGCTCCGTCCTGGGGGCCGGACGTGCCATGCCGGCCCCGCGGCGGGGCGATCTCGTGGCCATCCTGGATGCCGGGATGTACGCCGAGGCGTTCGCCAACCAGTTCAACAGCGTGCCGCGTCCGGCAACCGTGTTGGTGTCGTCGCATGGCGCGGAGGTGGTCAAGGCGCGCGAGACGATCGCGGACCTGTTCCGCAACCAGCATGTCCCCTGCTGGCTCGAAAGCGCCGGAGAGGGTGCGGCATGACGGGCAGCGACCAACTCCGGGCCATCCTCACGCCGTCCGACCGGCTGACGGTCCGGGACGGACGCCTCGCCGTCGCATGCCACGACGCCGCCGGGCTGCTGCGGCAGCATGGCTCACCGCTCTATGTCGCGATCGAGGATACGATCCGGGTCAATTATCGCCGCATCCGCGACGCCTTCGCCGCGTGCTGGCAGGCTCCGGTCGTCGTGATGTTCGCCGTGAAGGCCAACAACACGCTGGCGATCCGCGCGGTGCTGAGCCAGGAGGGCGCGGGCGGGGATTGTTTCGGCCTGGGCGAAGTGCATGCCTGCCTCACCGGTGGCACCGATCCCGAACGGATGGTGATGAACGGCAGCAACAAGACGCCGGACGAGATCACCGCCGCCATCGGCCACGACATCCGCATCAACATCGATTCCGAGGCGGAGATCGAGATGATCGAGGCGCTGGCGCTCACCGGCCGTCCGGTGCGCGTCAACCTGCGGCTCAAGCCGCTGCCGCCGGGGATCGACGCCTTCGGCGCGGCGTTCTTCAAAAGCACGGGCGGGATGCTGGACGCGGTACGCCGGACCAAATGGGGCTTTTCATGCGCCGAGGCGTCTCGCCTCGTGCGCCGGATCCTGGCATCCTCTCGGCTGAACCTCGAAGGCTATAGCTGCCATGTCGGTCGCTTCTCCAATGAACCGGGCGCGTTCGCAATCGTCGCGGAGGAGTTTGGCCGCGACATCGTCCGCTTGTTCGACGAGACCGGCTTCTGGCCCGCAATGCTGGATCTGGGGGGCGGCTGGCCACGGCAGCGCGAACCCGAGTCGCGGGAGCCTGCCATGAATCCCCACGCCATCGAGGCCTACGCCGCCTCGGCCTGCGCCGCGCTGCAAGCGGGCCTGGCGCCCGCCGGCCAGAAATTACCCAGCCTGTGGCTGGAGCCCGGCCGCTATTTGGTGGGAAATGCGGTGGTGCTGCTCGCGGAGATCGGCGCCATCAAGCGCGACCTGGGGCATGTCTGGATGCACGTCGATGCCAGCACGAACAACCTCATGCGTGTCGAGACGAGCGGTGCATGGCACCACATCCTGCCGGCCACGCGCATGGATGCGCCGATGACGCAGCTTGTGGACGTGGTAGGGGGCACCTGCATTCCGTCCGTGCTGGGTGCCCAGCGCGAGATGCCGGAATTGGCGCGCGGGGACGCCGTTGCCGTGCTGGACGCGGGAATGTACGCCGAAGTGCTGGCCAACGAGTTCAATTCGGTCGGCCGTCCGGCAACCGTCATGGTCTCGGCGTCCGGCGTGCACGTCGTGCGGCGGCGCGGCACGGTGGCCGACGTCTTCGCCTCGCATCAGGTGCCGGTCCACCTCCGACCGCGCGTGGATGCCGGCGAGGCCAGCACCGCATGACCGAGCAGGCGCCCACGCCCGAGCAGGTGTTTTTCGCCGATCCTGCCATGGATCGGATGATGGGGATGATCATGGCGCTTGCGGCTGAAGTGTTCGTTCTGCGCAGTCGCGTCCGCCAACTCGATCCGGACCAGACCGGCGGCGACGAAGCCGCCGACGTCGATGCGTTCGTTCGTCACCTGCTGCAACCGGCCCTTGGCGAGCGGCCCGCCGCGGATCGCCCATGATCGACGAAGCCGCCGCCTATGCGAGGTTTCTGGCGGCCTGCCGCGGATTTTGGGCAGGGCCGATGTTCCGGGCATTGCAGCGCCAGGTGGCGACCGACGCCGCCACGCAGCGCATCGACTCCTCCGTCGACCAGGAGGCGTTCCACGCATTGGTCGCACGGCATCCCACGCACGCGATGTTCGGGTGGATGGAACGGCATCTGCAACACCTGAAATATTCGGGGCGCTGGGGTCTCGTGCCGATGGTGAACAGCCAGCGTGACGCCCTGCTGGCTGGGAGCGCGCCGGACGACGCAATTCTGACGCTCGACTCCGCGCTTCAGCCACCCGCCTATTGGCTGGAGCACGACATCCACCAACACCCGGGGGGGCTCAGCGGCGCGTTGGCGGGCTTCGTCTACAAGGCGGCCACCGACCAGGGCGGCGTGGTCGGCCGGCCGGAACTGCACGATCTTTTTGCCCGGGCGGCGCTTGACGGCCGGGCACCGCGCCGCATCCTCGACCTCGGCTGCGGCTTCGGCCGCAGCACGGTCGCCTTCGCCGCCGCCGCACCGAATGCGAGCGTTGTCGGCGCCGATCTTTCCGAGTCGTGCCTGCGGCTTGCGGCGGCACAGGCGCCGGCGGCCTTGCGGGGGCGGCTGCATTATCGCCAGATGGATGCGGCTGCGGAATCGACCGCGGCCGAAGCGAGCTACGACCTCGTCACGTCCACCATGCTGCTGCACGAATTGCCTGCGGCGGCGCTGGAGGCGGTCATCGCGCAAACCGGGCGTTGGCTGCGCCCCGGCGGCGTCTCCGTCCATCTCGACTTCCTGCCGCCCGCCGACCCATTGCTGCGCATCCTTTACGACGGGCACAGCCTGCGCAACAACGAACCGTTCATGCGCGACCTTGCGAACGCCGATCTGGCTGATGCCCACCGCCGCGCCGGCTTCGACGGGGTGGAGATCGTGCCGTTCGCCGAGGCGGAGGGTGCGCTCGACATGCCCGCCGCGCGGTGGCGCCTTCCCTGGACTATGATCGTTGCAACGAAGCGGACCTCACAACCGGAGCTCTCATGACCGCAACACGTCGGAATATCGTTCTCGCAGGGCTTGCCGCGGGTGCCGTACCCCTCCTGGCCAGGCCCGCCATCGCGCAAAGCCGCCCCGTCCTGCGCGTGCAGTGCATCGGCGGCCTGGTGGAGCAGACCATCAGGGAGCAGATCATTCCAGGCTTCGAGAAGGAGCACGGCATGGACGTGTCCCTGATCGTCGAGGACGACGTGACGATCCTGCCGAAGCTGCAGGTGGCACGCAACCGCGCGCCTTACGACGTCTGCATGATGGACAACGACAAGGCCATCCTGGGTGTCGACATGGGGGTATGGGCGCCCGACCAGTCGGCGAAGATGAAGAATTTCGGCGCGATCTACGAAAGCTGCAAGCCGCCGGCCACCGCTAACTTCGCCACCATGATCTACGAATACGCACTGGTGTACAATACGGACAAGTTCAAGACGCCTCCCACGTCCTGGAACGATCTGTGGAAGCCGGGAGTGGTCGCGGCGGTGCCGCATATCAGCCAGTCCTATGGCCTCACATTCCTATATGTGGCCGCGGTGCTGAATGGCGGCAGCGCCACCAACCTCGATCCCGGCTTCGCCGCGATCAAGCGGCTCGGCAACTTCAAGGTCTACAAGAACGTCAGCCAGGGATTGTCGCTGTTCCAGCAGAAAGAGGTCGATGCCGCGCTGTTCTATGGCCATCGCGCGCAGCAGATGATCGAGGCCGGGCTGCCGGTCGCGAAAACCGTCCCGAAGGAGGGCACCTGGGGCCAGCGGACGGGCATGCAAATCCCGAAGCTGACCGCCAATCTCGAAGGTGCGGTCGCCTGGGTGGACACCGCGCTCGGCGTGCCGTGGCAGACGGCGTTCGCGAAGAATCTGTACAGCCCGACCAACCGGAATTGCAGCTTTCCGCCGGACCAGGAGAAGCGGCTGGTGGTGGGCGAGGCCCACGTCAACGCCATCCGCGAGGCTCCGTGGAAAGAGCTGCTGCCGCAGCGCGACGCCATCCTCGACCGCTGGACGCGCGAATTCGGAAGCTGAGCAGCCTTGCCGCGATCTATGCCGCGTCCAGGAACGCGGCGTAGATCCCGGCGGCGATCGCGGCGCCATCCTCGGTCTCCGGGTCCGCCACCACCGCGCGCCGCGCGCCCGGCACCAGCGCCGCCATCTCGTCGAGGAACTGGATCAGCATGTCGGTCGGCGAGGACGTGACCAGCGTGGGGACGGTGATGAGGGGCAGACGGTCGCGCTTGGGGTGCCGGGCGGCGGCGCGGTAGGACATGTGATAGGTGCCGAGCGCCTTCAGCACCTCGACCACGAAATCATGCAGGATTTCCGGCGCCGGCAGCCCGGTTTCACGCCTGGCGGCGGCGGTGCGTTCGTACCAGGGCCAGAACAGGTACTGGTCGCGGCAGTAGTTGAACGCCCAGTTGAACTGGCTGCCCATCAGGTCGGGCGCCACGACCGGCGAGTTGCGCGCCAGGTAATCCTCGCGCCGCTGCGGGCTCCACAGCCCCATGCTGTCCAGGATCAGCCGCCGCACGCGGGTCGGCGCCTGGATCGCGGTTTCCATCGCGATGCTGGCGCCGGTGTGCGAGCCGAACAGGTCGAATTCGTGGATGCCCAAGGCGTCCAGCGCGTCCAGGGTCGCGAACGCGAAATCCGCGATGCCGGGATCGGGGATATCGAGTGGTGTGGAATCGCCATTCCCCCTGGTATCCAGCGCCAGCGTCCGCCTGCCTTGTGCCATCCGCCGCAGCAAGGGCAGCAGCATCTTGCCGGAACCGGGGGACGGATGCAGCAGCACCAGCGGCGGTGCCGTACCCTGGCCCGCTTGCCGGTAATGCACCTGCCCGCCGGGCACATCGACGAAGCCGCGCCTTGGCGTGGGCAGGGTCATCCCTTCCGCACGTTCCGTTGTCGCGCGCTCGCGAGAGCGGCGGCGGCATCGACCGTGCGGAACGCGTTGACCTCGCGGTCGCGCGCGGCGATGCGGTCCAGCGCCGCCTGCGTCGCCGCCACGGATGACAGCGTCTTCCGCCGGTACTGCCGCGGAAGCGTCGCGGCCGAGAGCGTCGCGAGGTCCAATTGCCACCCATTGCGCGGTTCACGCGAAGGCTATCGGCCGATCCACGCAGGGGCAAGGACGGCATGGGCGGAACTGGCGTTGACAGGTGCCGAACCACCACGCAGCCTGTCCGGCATGCACAATCCGTCGCTCGACGTATCGGGCGTCCATGTCCAGTACGGCGGTTTCACCGCGTTGCGCGGGATCGACCTGCGTGTCGCGCGCGGCGAGTTCGTCGCACTTCTGGGTCCGTCCGGCTGCGGCAAGACGTCGTTGTTGCGCGTGATCGCCGGCTTCGTGGAGCCGTCGCAGGGCGCCGTTCGCCTGAACGGCCGCGACGTGGTCGGACTGCCGGCGCGCGACCGCAACATCGGCATGGTGTTCCAATCCTACGCGCTGTTCCCGCACATGACCGTGCTGGACAACGTCCTGTTCGGGCTGGAATGCCGCAAGATCGGCCGGGCTGCTTCCATCAGGCGCGCAACCGAGGCGCTGGAACTGGTCGGTCTCGCGACCCTCGGCGACCGCCGCCCGAAGCAGCTTTCGGGCGGCCAACAGCAACGTGTCGCCCTCGCCCGCGCGCTCGTCATCGAACCTGACCTGCTGCTGCTGGACGAGCCCCTCGGGGCGCTCGACAAGCAGCTTCGGGTGCAGATGCAGACCGAGCTGAAGTCGCTCCAGCGGCGCCTGGGCGTCACCGCCGTGTTCGTGACGCACGACCAGGAGGAAGCCATGTCGATGGCCGATCGGATCGTGGTCATGCGCGATGGCCTGATCGTGCAGCAGGACACGCCGGAGCAACTATTCGGCTTGCCCGGTTCGGCCTGGGTTTGCGATTTCGTCGGCGCCGGCAACCTGCTGCGCGGCGAGCTCTCTGCGCTCGGCGACGGGCTGTTGCGGCTCGATGTCGCCCCTGGTTCGGCGATCCATGTAATGCGGGCTTCGACCTCGGACACCGGCCGGATCGTGCAGGTGCCATTCCACAAGCTGCGGCTGAAGCCCTGCGACAGCGAAGCCGGCCTGCTGGTGACGGGACGGCGCTTCCTCGGCTCCATCGTGGAGTTGCATCTGGCCTCGCCCGCCGGCGCCGTGCGCGCCCACATGCCTCTCGCCGAGGCAGTCGCGTTCCCGGTGGGTGCCCGCGCGACCATCCATGCCGATGCCGCGGATTGCCGATTATTGCCCGAACAATGAGCACGGCGGTCATATCCCGCCGCGGCATGGAACTGCTGCTGTATCTCGCACCGGTCACGCTGTTCTACGTCGTCTTCCTGATCCTGCCCTACCTGATGGTGCTGCGGCTGAGCTTTTTCCAGTTCAGCCCGATGCATCTGTACATCCCCGAATTCACCTGGGCCAACTATGCCGCCGTGCTGACGGATCGCTTCTATCTTGGATTGCTGGCACGCACGATCGGGCTCGGCTTGCTGGTGACGCTCGTGTCGCTGATGCTCGGCTATCCGCTGGCGCTGAAGATCTCGCGAGCAGGACCAGCGATGAAAAGCGTTTTGCTGGCCATCACATTGTCTCCGCTGCTGATCAATCTCGTGGTGCGCACCTATGCCTGGCTGGTGCTGCTGGGCGACACGGGCGTGGTCAACCACTGGCTCCAGGCCCTCGGGGTAACCGCGGGGCCACTGCCACTCGGTGGCAACATGTTTTCAGTGATCGTTGGTCTGGTGCATATCTGCCTGCCGCTCATGGCGCTGAGCCTCGTGGGTGTGCTGGAACGCATCGACCCGGCGCTGTTCGATGCGGCCGAGAGCCTGGGTGCCTCGCGCGGGCGCGTGTTGCGGCGCATCGTCCTGCCGTTGTCGATGCCCGGTATCGGCGCCGGCTCGCTTCTGGTGTTCAGCTTCACCATCAGCGCGTTCGTCACCCCCGCGCTGCTGGGCGGCAACCGGGTCACCACCATCAGCACGCTGATCTACGAGAAGTTCACCTTCTCATCGAACTGGCCGGTCGGCGCCACACTCGTGGTGTTCCTGCTGGTGATAAACATCGCGGTCGTCATTTTGCACGGCCGCCTGTTCCGGGAGGATTGAGCGCATATGCTGGACAAGGCGATCGACCTCGCGGGCTGGCTGGTGGTGCTGTTCATCCTCGGCCCGCTCGTCATCATCGTGGGCGGCTCGTTCACCGAGACGCCGTATGTGGCATTTCCGCCGACCGGTTTCACGCTGCGCTGGTACGCGCAACTGATGCATCGGCGCGACTTCCTGAACTCCTTCGTCTTCAGTCTCGCGCTCGCCGCATTGTGCAGCCTCGTCGCGATGCTGCTCGGGGTTGCGGCCGTCATCGGGCTGCACCGTCATGGCTTTACGGGACGCCAGGTGTTCCGCGCCTTCCTGATGTCGCCGCTCGTGCTGCCGACGATCGTCACCGGCGTCGCGTTGCTCCAGTTCTACTATTTGATCGACATGGACGCCCCGGTGACGGGTCTGCTGGTTGGCCACGTGCTGATCACCATCCCCTATGTCCTGCGCACCGTCGGTGCCGGGCTGGTTGGGCTCGATCCCGCCATCGAGGAAGCCGCCAACAGCCTCGGCGCCGGGGGCTTGCGCACCCTGCTGAGAGTGACCTTGCCCGCCATCGCGCCCTCTATCATGGCCGCCGTCATCTTCGTGTTCATCACCTCGTTCGACCAGGCGACGGTATCGATCTTCCTCTCCGGGCCCGACATGATGCCGCTGCCGGTCCGGATCTACTCGTACATCGATTTCGCCGTCGATCCGATGGTGGCGGCGGTTTCGACCCTGCTGATCCTTTTCGCCTTCGGCATCATCGCGCTGCTACAGAAGTTGCTCGGACTCGAGCGGGCGATGGGGGTGGGCTGAGAAACGCCGCCGCGCACGATGCCGCTTCCAATCCGATCGGCGATCCGGCGCTGGACGTTGCGCGGCATCGTTGCGCCGGTCCCGAACATCAGGAACCCCTGGCGGCCCAGCGATACGCCGCCTGCGCGTTGACACTGCCTTGCGGAAGCCTGCCGGCCACCAGCGACGCCACTTGGCGCACCGTGTCGAATGCCTGATGCTCGATCGCTTCGGTGGTGAGCCCGCCAATGTGCGGCGTGGCCACGACGTCCCGTCGTGCTGCCAGACGCCGCATCGGCTTTTGGTCGGGCGCGCTCCCCACATCCATGGCGGCACCCGCCAAATGCCCGCGCGCCAGAGCCTGTTCAAGTGCGGTTTCGTCCACCAGCTCGCCGCGTGACAGGTTGATGAAATACGCCCCTTGCCGCATCGCAGCGAACGCGGCCGCGTTCATCAGCCTGAACGTTTCGGGCACCGACGTGGCAAGGCAGACCACATAATCCGAACCGGCGAGCAACGCCTCCAGCAACACCCGGCGCGGCCCCGGAGACGTCACCTCCCGGTGCGGATCGCTGACGAGCACATGCATCCCCAGCGCCACAGCCAGTTCGGCCAAACGCTGACCGATGACGCCGTAGCCGATGATCCCCAGCGTCGCGCCCTGCAACTGGCGGCCACGCCGCATCGACGGCTCCAACCCGGCCCGGTAGGCGGCGACCGATCCGGAGATCCCGCGCGAGAGATCGACCAGCATGCCAAGCGCCAGTTCCACCACGGCCGTGACGAATCCTGGCGTCGCCTGAGTCACCAGCACGCCATGGCGACTGGCGGCGGCAACGTCGATGGTGCTGATGTCGACGGCCACCCGACAAACGGCCAGCAAATCGGGCAACGCCATGAATACGGCCTCCGGCACGGGCGTCCGGCGATCCGCAACGAGGATCTGCGCGTCGCGGGCAGCGTCGATCAGGGCGGCCGGATCATCCAGCACCTGCCCGGTGTTGTTCAGCCGAACCAGCGCATGTCCACGCAAGGCCGCGAGCGCGTTCGAGCCATAGAAACTCTCCAGCATCTCCGGGGAATGGGTGAGGAAAACGCGCATGGCTCAATAGCCGAATGCGACCGGCAAGGCCGTGCTGATGGCGGGCACGAAGGCGATCGCCAGCAGGCACAACAGCAAGACGCCGAGATAGCCGAGAATGGGGCGTACCGTGACCTCGATCGGCACGTTGCCGATCAGGCAAGCACCGTACAGACCCAGCCCAAGGGGCGGTGCAAACAGGCCGATGCCCATGGAGATCACCAGCACGACGCCGAAATGCAGCGGCGCGATTCCGAGCAACGTCGCCACCGGCACCAGCAACGGGCCGAAGATGATGAGTGCCGCGGCACCTTCCAGCACCGAGCCCATCAGGATGAGAATCCCGATCGACAGCAGCATGAACAGCCAGGTGCCGCTGTCGCGCGACAGGTCGATCATCATCTCCGCGACCGCGTGCGGAATCTGCTGGAGCGTCAGTGTGAACGCCAGCGCCTGCGCCGAGGCCACGATAAACAACACCAGACCGGACCGGCGCGCGGCCTGCACGAAGCACGCGATCCCCGCTCTCCCATCGAGTTCACGGAAGACCAGGCTTCCGGCCACGATCGCATACAGCGCCGCGAAGGCCGAGATTTCGGTGGCCGTGGCGAAGCCGCTTTTGAAGCCGAAGAAGATCATGCCGATCAGCCCGAACGACACCGCGGCGCCGCCCCAAAGCTTGGCAAGGGGCTCTTGCACCGCGTCCACCACCGGCGCCGGCGCATTCTTCGTGCCGCGGATCATGCACACCGCGATGAGCGCGACCGCCATCAGAAGCGACGGCAAAAGGCCGGCCATGAACAACCCGCCAATCGACAAATTGGCCACGAAGCCCAGAATGATGAGATTGATGCAGGGCGGGATGGTCTCCGCCATTACCGCCGACGCCGCGAGCAAAGCGACCGCATTGCCCGGGTTCTGGCCAGCGCGCCGCGAGGCCGGGATCAGCACCGCGCCGACGGCCGCGACATCGGCCATCTTCGAGCCGGAAATCCCCGAAAACAGCACCATCGACAGTACCATGACCACGTTCAGGCCGCCCCGCACCCGGCCGACGCCACGCTGCAGCAGCGCGATCAGGCGCACGGACATCCCGTTCGCTTCCATCAGGTAGCCGACGAGGATGAAGAACGGGATTGCGAGCAAGACGAAATTGTCAATTCCGCGTGCCATCTGCTGGGCGAAGATCACACCTGGCAGGCTGCCTTCGACCCAGATGAACACCAGCGCGGCCAGTGCCAGGGCAAAGCCGATCGGCAATCCGCCCGCGAGGGTGACGAGAAATCCCAGAAGCATGAACATGCCGGAGGACGGCATGAGGGACGGCGCCCAGGCATCGCCCGCCAGATAGACCAGCGCCACCGCCCCCGTCACCAGGACGGCGCGGAGAACCTGGCCGAAGGGCCGGCGCAAAAACAGTTCGAGCGCGAAGATTGCCATGAACACCGCGCCCAGGCCCATCGGATAGAACGTCAACTCCAGCGGCAGGCCCGACCCGGTGGTCTGCCCCGTGGTCAACGCACCGAGGCGGATCGCGTATAATGCAACCAGGCCAGAGACGATCAACACGAGCAACGCACCGATCGCATCGATCAGATAGCGCGCATGGGGTCCAAGACGGTTGACCACGAACGCCACGCCGGGATTTTCGGCCCGCGCCAGCGCGCTTGCCGCGCCGAAGAAACTGGAACCCACCATCAGCCCGCGCGCCACATCGTCGGCCCATTCGACCGGCGCGTTGAGCAAAGAGCGCATGAGCACCGAGAAGACGACCACGGCAAGGTCCGCAAGCAGCAGGGTGGCCGCGATTGCGTCGGACGCATGCAGCACCGGCACGACCCAGCGCGCGGATCGGCGCGCGGCCGACCCGGCCGCAATCTCCATCGCGCTAGACCGTTGTCGCCTGGATCAATTCCACGACGGGCCTCGCCTGCGGCATCGCGGTCAGAAAATTCGTCGTCTGCGGCATGACCCGTGCGCGGAAGGCCGCCTTGTCGCAGGCGATGACGGTGACGCCCTTCTGCCCCAGCACATCGAGCGCCTCCTTCTCCACAGCGAGTCCGTGGGTGCGCGTGTCCGCACCGGCCAGACTGGCGGCGGCGAGAAAGCCCTCGCGCAGTTTCGGCTCCATGCGCTGATAGGTCGCGTCGGAGAAATACGTCGCCAGCGGCGAGAAATTGTGTTGCGTCAGCGAATAGAATTTCGCTGCCTCATAGAACTTGCTGGCCAGGATGGTCGGTGGATCATGCTCCAACCCGTCGAGCACGCCGGCCTGCAAGGCGGTATAGACCTCACCGAACGCGAGCGGCGTGGCGGCGGCGCCCATCAGACGGAGACATTCGGTGATGACCGGGTTGGGCAGCGTGCGGATTTTCAGGCCGCGCAGATCGTCGGGCGTGTTGACGGCTTTGCGGGCCAGCACGCTGCGGGCGCCGAAATTATACGCCCATGAGATGATCCGGATATTGGCGGCCTTGAGCAGCGCGGCCTCGATCGGCTTGGCGGCACCGGCGTCGAACGCCTTGGTCTGCTGGGGAAAGCTGGAGAACAGATACCCCAGGTCGAACGTGCCGACGAGAGGCACGATATTGGCGGAAATCGACGAGCCGGACACCATCATGTCTATGACGCCGAGCTTGACCGAATTGATGACGTCGATCTCCTGGCCGAGCTGGTTATCCGGGAAGAACGCGACCTCGATCTGTTCGCCCAACCCGGCGGATTTGAGGCGCTTGACCAGAAAGTCGTAGTACACCCGGCCATTGGCGTATTTCGGATCGTTCGCCTGCGATGATGACAGCTTGAGCTTCAGCGTCGCGGCTCGCGCGCGTCCAATGATGGCAGGGGCAACCGCAAACCCCGCCGCGGCACGCAGCCATTGCCGGCGGCCGAGATGATCCAGATGCATGGCGCGTCTCCCTGGCCTGGGTCGTTCGATGCCCAGTTATTTTCAATCCACCACCAAGCAGCGATGTAGCAAAACAGTATGACCGGATCGCGCGCCTTGCAATTGGTTTTCACTGCTCGAATTGCGCGGGAGTCGCGGTGATCCCCGCATCGTCATATCGCCGCGCGCGAGGTCGCGGGCGCCGACGTGTACGCCGCAAGCCCCCCGAACGACCAAGCCTCGCAAGCGGACACAGTGGACGGGCTTCCGGGCGTAGGCTACGCATGCCTGACCTGTAGGCCACGCGGTCGCAAATTGGGCATCACCGCCATGTCGGGGCGCACCGAGCAGATCATCAACGACCGCGCCGAGGCCATGCGTCTGGTGGCGGAACGCGAAGCGATCGGCCGGGTTGGCATGACAACGCGACAAGCCGAAATCGGCAAACGGCCCGAAATCGGCAAGCGGCATTGAACGTGGACAGATCGGCCGCGCCTCGCTTCGTCCCGGTCTGGGACATCGGAGTCCGTGGCTTCCACTGGATGCTGGTCACCGCCGTACTGGTCGCCATGTCGACCGGCTTGGTTTTTGGCCGCACGTCCCTGGCCTGGCATCTTGGCGCCGGCGTGGCGGTCGTGGTGCTGGTCGCCTGGCGGGTGATCTGGGGATTGCTCGGGCCGCGTTACGCGCGTTTCGCCAGCTTCGCCTACCGCCCCGCCGCCGTGATCGCCCATTTGCGGGACATGCTCCACGGCCGGCATCGACGCCATCTCGGCCACAATCCGCTCGGCGCCATGATGGTGTTCGCATTGCTCGCGGCGCTGACCGCGCTCGGATTAAGCGGCGCCATCAGCCTTGGCGGCATGCTCAAACAAGGCCCGCTGCGCGCGTTCCTGTCGTATGCGACAGGGGTGCAGGTCTTGGATCTGCATTATTTGATGGCCCTGCTGCTGCTGGCGATGATCGGCGCTCACCTCGGCGGCGTGGCCTTCGAGAGCTGGCGCGGTCAGGAGAACCTGGTCGCCGCCATGCTGACCGGCGACAAATTGGCCCAGTTCCCCGAAGATGCCGCGCCGCCTGCCCGCGCCCACCCCCGCCTGGCGCTGGTGCTGTTGCTGGCCGTGCTGGCCACGGCCGCCGCGGCGACCGTGGCCCTGACGGCGCTGCCCGGCCGCGGCGCGCCGCCTGCGGCGCTCGACCCGGTTTTCGCCGAACAATGCGGCGCGTGCCATCTCGCCTTCCCCCCCAGCCTGGCGCCAAAATCCACCTGGAACGGCATTTTGGCCGACCTTGAACATCATTTCGGTGCGGACGCGACCCTGTCGCCCGGGCAGGTTACCCAGATCCGTAATTGGCTCGGCGCGAACGCCGCCGACCACTGGGACAATTTGCCATCGCACGTGCTGCGCCTCCCGGCGGCCGACGGATCGCGGCGCATCACCGACGCGCCAGGCTGGCGCCAGCGACACCACGCTATCGCGGACACCGTGTTCGCGGCCAAACCCGTCTATCGCCGGAGCAATTGCATTGCCTGCCATGCCGACGCGGCAACCGGCCAGTTCGCGCCACAGGACATCGCGATCCCTGATGCAGCCGCGCCCCTCCGCGCCGCCGCCCCACCCTGACACGGGATCGCGGAGCGGCGCCTATCCCTTCGTGGCGCTGTCCAGCAGTCCGCGCACGACGCCCTGCATGGCCGCGATCGGCGCGTCACAGGTGGCGGGCAGGCCGTAACGCGCCTTCAACACCGCCGGGTCCGCCATGCCAAGCCAGACCTGACCCGCCTCGTCCTGCCAGGCGAGCGCCTTCAGCGGCAGGTCGATCCCGGTCCGCTGGTCGCAGACCATCAGCGGCGTGCCGCCCTGCGGCTTGCCGAAGACCGACAGCGCGGTGGGACGCAGCTTCAGTCCCACTCCTTGCGCGGCGCCGGCATGATCGACGCGCGCCACGATGAAGAAGCCGCCGGCCTTCGCCGCGGCCTCCACGCGGTCCAGCGTCTCCATGACGGTGCGGCTGCTTTTGACGGTCAACAGCTCTTCGGCCCGGGCCGCATGGGCCGACAGCAGAACGGCACAGACGATGGCAAAAAGCTTCATGACGGGTCTCCTGGAAGGTTGGTGATCTTGGTTGTGCCATCGAAGCCGGTCGGCTTGAAGTGGATGCGGGGGCCACGCACGCGGCACCCGCGACCGTCCATGCCTTCCGCCCCTATGCCTTCTGCGCCCGCTTGAGTTCCTGATCCGCGCGTGGCGCGGCTTTCGCCAAGGCGTCCTTCGGCAACTCGCCGCCCAGCACGCACGCCTGCACCATCTCCGATACGATCTGAACCACCGCTGGAAGCCCGATCACGCCAGGGAAAGGCTTCGCGAACGGGATCGTATCGATGAACGCCTGGCCGAGCGGGTTCTTCGCCAGAAATTCCTTGAAGCCCGGATCGTCGATTGCCGCCTGCGAGTTGGGGATGGCACCGGTCTCGCCCGCCCAGCGCCCGCTGATGCCCGGCTGCACCCACCATTGGCAGAACTTCGCCGCAGCCTCCTTGTTCTTGCTCGAACTCGAGATCGTCCAGTAATTGCCGGCGAAATGCGCCCCGCGCGTCACCCGCTTCGGTGGCGGCGCCGAGGCGGTGCGCACCTTCGAGGCCAGGATGTTGGCGGTAAAGACCGGGTAAAGCAGGACCGATCCGACTTTGTGCGTCGCCCAATCGTTCCAACTCTGTGCATCGGTATAGGCCTTACGCGGCGAGATCTTGTGTTTGTTAACGGCGTCCGCAAAGAACGAAAGCGTGTCGAGGCCGGCCGCGGAGTTGAACGCGGATGCCTTTCCGTCAGGCGTGACGAGATCGCCCCCGGCGGCAACCATGAAGCTCCAGAACGCCTGCGCCGTGCCGAATCCTGGCTGGTTGCCCAGTTCGAGGCCCCAGCTACCTTCCGCCGCGTTGGTCATCTTCCCGGCGGCCGCGATCAGGTCGTCCCAGGTCTCTGGCAGCTTGCTCGGATCGAGGCCGGCCTTCTCGAACAGTTCGAGGTTGTAGCACATGGCGCCAAGGCCGGCATTGACCGGAACGCCATAGCGCTGACCGTCGTAGATCGTGATCGGATCGAAGTTTTTCAGCGTCGTCGGGTGTAGTTTGACCAAGTCGTCAAGTGGAATGATCACCTTGTTGCGTGCGAAATCGGGCGGCACGTAGCCGGGCGCGTGAAAAATATCCGGGGCGGCACCCGCCGCCACCGCGGCGAGGTATTTCGGCAGTATATCGGACGGTCCAAACGAACTCGCCTTCACCTCGATGTCCGGGTTCGCCTCTTGGAACGTCGCGATGAACCGCTTCAGTATCTCGAAATTGACGCCGGCGAAATGCGACCAGACCGTGACCGTGTGCTTCGTCGTCTGCGCCGGTGCGCGCGACGGCAGCCCGGTTATGGCCAAGCCGGTCGCGGTTCCCGCCGCCGTCTTGAGAAACGTCCGTCTGCCGGTTGTGCCGATGTGCCGCTGCGCCATGGTTTATCCCTCCCCGTTTTTCGATGGCCTGTCTTGGTGGAAACCCCGAAATCCTTACCCCTTCATCCCGCTCATCGCGACGCCCTTCACGAAGTAGCGCTGCAGGAGAAGGTAGATCGCGACTGTCGGAAACACCGAAAGCGTGATGATGGCCATGATCACTCCCCAATCCGCCGCCTCCGCCTGCTTCATCGCGGCGATCAGCATCTGAATGGTCTGCATGTCCTCGGACTGCACCACGATCAGCGGCCAGAAGAACTCGTTCCAGGACGTCGTGAAGGTGAAGATGGCCAAGGTCGCCGCCGCCGGACCGAGATGCGGCAGGCAGACCTGCAACAGGATGCGGAGCCGCCCGCAGCCGTCGATCAATGCAGCCTCCTCCAACTCGCGCGGCAAGCTCAGCATGAACTGGCGCATCATGAAAATGCCGAGCGGCGTGACCGCGCGCGGCACGATCAATCCCTGATAGGTGTTGATCCAACCAAGCCACTTCATCAGGATGAAGGTCGGGATCATGGTGACCTGGCTCGGGATCATCATGGCACCCAGCACCAGAAGGAACACGGTGTCGCGCCCTCTGAAGCGCAATCGCGCGAACGGGTAGGCGGTGAAGATGCTGGTGACGACGACCGCGATCGTCTCGCCACCGGCCATGATGATGCTGTTCAGGATCGCCGGCAGCACCGGCGTGCTCGTCAGCGTCGTGGCGTAGTTGCTCAGGGTCGCATGGGCGGGGATCAGCTGGATCGAGGACGAGAAGATGTCGGCATTCGACTTCAGCGATGCCGATACCATCCAGACGTAGGGCAGCAGCGTAATGAGCGCGGCGACGATCAGCATTGCCTGCAACAGCAGCAACATCAGGCGCGAGTGGTCGTCGCCCGTGCGCGTCTGAAGCCAGCCGATCCGTTTCGCGCCAATCCGGTTCATGCGTCGGCCTGCTTGCCGAACAGTTTGAACTGCGCCAGCGTCAGCACGAAGATGATGAAGAACAGCACGTATCCGACAGCACTGGCGTAACCCATGCGGAAATACGTGAACGCCTGCTGATACAGATAGAACACGATCACGGACGTCGATCCCGCCGGACCGCCGCCGGTCATGACATAGACGAGCGCGAAGACCTGGAATGACAGGATCACCGACATCACGGTGACGAACAGGATCGTCGGCCGCAGCATCGGCAGAGTGATCCTCCAAAAGCAATCCGCTGCGGTCGCGCCATCGATCCGCGCGGCCTCGTAGTAACTGATGTCGATGCCTTGCAGCCCAGCCAGGAAGATCGTGGCGAAATAGCCGACATTTCGCCACGCCGCGGTTATCACGAGCGCCGGCAACGCCATTTGCGGGTCCGCCAGCCAAAGCGGGCCCTCGATCCCGATACCGCGCAGAAGCTGGTTAATCAGGCCGTATTGCGGATCGAACAACCAGACCCAGACGATCCCGATTGCGACCAGCGAGGTTACCGCGGGCAGATAGAGGATCGTCCGATACAGCTTGATGAACTTCAGCTTCAGATCGAGCAGCATGGCTGCGACCAGCGAGAACACCAGGATGCAGACGGTGATCGAGATGGTGAAGATCGTGGTCTGCAGCAGGCTTCGGACGAATGTTTCATCGTCGAGCAGCGCTTCGTAGTTCGCCATCCCGACCCACTCAGCCGTCGCGGATGTCAAGTTCCAGTCTCGGAAGCTGAGCATAAAAGAATAGACGACCGGGAAGCCGACGAAGAGCGCAAAGAAGACTGTTGCCGGCAGCAGCGACAACCACGCGAAGCGGGCTTCCGCCGCCCGCATCGCGCCGGCACGCGGCCGCCGCGTGCGCGGCATGCCCGTGTAGACGGGCGACCGCGTGGTTTCCGCGGCGCCGCTCACGCCCCGACGCCTGCTGGTTCGCGCTTGGCTGTCGCGCGTAACGTCGTCATGTACGGCGGCGCGCAAGGGTCGGCGCACCAGCGCGACGCTCGTTGCCCAAGAATCGTGCCATCCATACCCAGCTTCCGAACCCCCGGGGCAACTTTGACCGTTTCTTGGGATAACCGTCCCATACTTCCACGACCAAGGCAATTTCCCCGAATCAGGCGGCGACCGCTGGGGAGTTATCGACCCGCTGATTTGGATACCCTACCCATTGTCCATGCCGTGAGACGCTAGCCGATCTTCTCCCAAACCAATTGCCGATGCTGCATCAGCCCCCGCCACGGCCGCGGCGGTGGGCGGAGCACCATGCGGCTCCCCTCCATGCTCACCGCACGCACCTGGTCCGACCCCATCCGCGCCGGCTCCGCGGTCGCATCGACCCGCGTCACAAGCGTGACGCCATCGAAATTATAGGTGCCGCAGTAGGAGGTGTATTCGCGCCGCTCGGTCGCAGGCACCTCGCCTCCCTGGCACAGCACCGCGACCATGCGGCCGGTGGTGTCGAAGCTGACCACCCCCAGACCTGTGCCGCCATAAGGGGGTGGCAGGACGGTGCCGTCGGCGGCGTGCGCGCGCGTTTCCACCAGTTTCCAGGTGCCGATCAGCAGGGCGGGATCAATCATCTCAACTCTCCTTCACGCGACGAGGCCCAGCAACTCCTGCAACGCCGCGCCTTGCCGGTTCAGCGTTGCCAGCACCCGATCCGCCGCCACGCGGCCTTGCGCGCACATGGCGAACTTCGCCAGCTGATCCGCCTCGGTCGCTGGATTTTGCGGCATGCCGCGATGGTGGTCCATCGTCGCCTGTGCCTCGCTTCCATCCCGCAGGCGCACCCACACCGTCACCGGCAGTTCCAACGCCCGCTCGCGCACGCCCGGCACGTGCTCGTCATACTCTGGCGGCACCACGAAGCGGCTGCACTCCATCAGCCGGCGTACCGGCGGGCGCATCACCGCCGCGTCGGTGAACGACGAGAGCTTCGGGCCGTCATCCACGAAGGTCGCCGCGACGCAGTAGTGCATGGACGGCTTGGCCTGCAGCGCGTTGGTTGGCCGCGTGTGGATCAAGGTACGCGGCAGGATGTAGCTGACGCGAAATTCCATTTCGACGATGGCATCGGCCGTCACGCCGTGGTCGCGCATCAGCGCCAGCGCGCAATCCACGCCATACAGGGTCGGCTGGCCACAGGGGTAGAGCTTCAGGATCGGGCCAGGATCGACGATCGCCGGGGGCGCGCCAATTTGAGCGATCATGGCGAGGAAGGCGGGCTCGCTCCATTCGCGGCTCAGCGCCTCGCCATAGGAGTTGGGCTGGCCGAAAATATCGGGATGCGCGGTGAAGCCCGCCTGCGCCAGGCGAGCGGCACGCACGGCGTTGGCCGCCGCCTCGCCGCAATGCAGCGACATCGTCATGGAGCCGAAATTACGCCGAAGCCCGCCCGCCAGGGAAGCCGCGATGCCGACCGCGATGCAGGTCCGGGTCTCGTCGAGTTCCAGCAGCAGGGCACAGGCGATGACGGCGCCGATGGTGCCTTGCGTGTTGGTGGCGTGCCAGCCGGCTTCGTAAGCGGACGGGTTGAGCACGCGCCCAAGGCGGCACTCCACCTCATAGCCGACCACGAAGGCGCTCAACGCGTCGGTGATGCTGGCGCCCAGGCTTTCGGCGATGGCGAACACCGCGGGCATCAGGGGCGCCGTGGGGTGGCCCCACATCGGCCCGCTATTGTCGTCGAACAGCAAGAGGGCCGTCATCATGCCGTTGACGCGGGCCGCCGCCTCCTCGGGCAGCCGGCCGCCCCCGATGACGCTGCTGCCGCCGGCCGGCGCGGGCGGCACGGTGACGTGCTTGAGAATGCCAATCGCCTCGTCTCCGGCTGCCGCCAGCGCCACGGCAAGACCGTCGAACACGCAGCGCCGCGCCTGGGCCAGCGCCGCCTCCGTGACGCCGGTGGCATAAAAGCGGCGGCACGCCCGCACCAGGCTCAGCGTAACGCTCACAGCCGCATTTCCCCGCCGCGCCAGCGCCATCCGGCGCGCGCCACGCGGCGCAGGCCAACATCGAGGCAGCCGACGATCAGGATCACCACGGCCAGCCCGGCGAACACCTGGGTCATGTCCAGCATCTCCTTGCCATAAACGATGAGGTAGCCGAGCCCGCGATCGGCGCCGAGATATTCGCCGATGACCGCGGCGGCGAAGGCATAGCCGACCGACAGCCGCAGCCCGGCGATGATCCACAGGAAGGCTTGCGGCAGATGCACATGCCACAGCAGCGCCAAACCACGTCCGCCCATCACCCTGGCATTGGCGATCAGCATCTGGTTCCCGGCGCGCATGCCCGAATAGACGCCGAAGAAGATGAAGAAGAACACCACCGAGGCGGCTAGCGCGATCTTGGACGACATGCCGAAACCGAACCAGGCGATCAGCAATGGCGCGAAGGCGAGGCGGGGCAGCGCGTTGCCAACCGTCATCAGCGGCAGCAGCGCGCGCTGCGCCGTCGCCCACAGCCCGCACAGCAGCCCGAAACCGGCTCCCAGCACCGCGCCGATCACCAGCCCCGCGAGCGCCTCGGTGCCGGTGACCAGCACATGGCCCGGCAGTTCGCCATCGGCGATCCACTCCCAGACCCGCTGCCCCACCAGAGAAGGGCTGCTGATAAAGAACGGATCGGCCCAACCGACCAGCGGCAGCCCCTGCCACAGCAGCAGCAGACCCAGGACCACTGCCAGACGCTCGATCGCGACGCGCGTCAGAACACCCGCCAATGCGATCCACGACGTTCCAGCGGCGCGAGGATCGCGACATCGATCAGCACCACGATCACGGCGGCGAAGAACAGCCCGGCCATGATCCAGTCCGGCTTTACCGCCGACTGGCCGGCGGCGACGATCCAACCCAGCCCCTTGGTGGCACCCAGCAATTCGCAGACGATCGCCGCGGTAAACGCCTGGCCGATGCTGATGCGCATGGCGCTGACCACCCAGACCAGGGCTGCCGGCAGATAGACATGCCGTGTCAGGTCGCTCGTGCCCGCCCCCATCACCCTTGCATTATCGACGATGGTGCGATCGACCTCCTTCAGTCCGGCGGAAAGGCTGAGCAGGGTGATGGTGAACACCACCAGGGTCACCAGCATGACCTTGGACGCGAGGTCGATGCCGAACATCAGCACGGCGAAGGGGGCGAGGATGGCGCGCGGGGCGGCGTTGAGCAGCACCACCAGCGGATCGCACAACTCGGCCAGGCGCGGGCGGAAGAAGAACAGGAAGGCGACCGCCATTCCGGCCACGGTGCCGCAAACATAGCCCAACCCAACCTCGACGAAGGTGGCCGCCACATGCGGCAGGATGTAGCCCGAGCGGGTCCACTCCCAGATCAACGCCGCCACGACCCATGGCCGGCTCAGGTAGCGCGGATCGGCCAGGCCAAACCGGGTCGCTCCGTCCCAGGCGAGCAGGAGCGTCGCCACCACCAGGAACGGACTCGCGGCGCCCAGCCAGCGCCTAGCCATGCACCAATTGCCGCTGCAGCGCGTAACTGCGCGCCACCTCCTCGCGCAACGCCTCCCAGATTTCGGCATGCAGATCGCGAAACCTGTCGTCGAAGCGGATGTCGTTGACGTTGCGCGGACGATCCAGCGTGACCCGGAACTGTTTCTTCACCCGCCCCGGATTGGCGGTCAGCACCACCACATGGTCGGCAAGCGCGATCGCCTCCTCCAGGTCATGGGTCACGAACACCACGGTCTTGTTGTTCTGCTGCCAAAGGTCCAGCAGCTCGTTTTCCATCATGTTGCGCGTCTGCACGTCCAGCGCCGAAAACGGCTCGTCCATCAGCAGGATGCGCGGGCCGTAGACGAAGGTGGCTGCCAGCGCCACGCGCTTGCGCATGCCGCCCGACAATTGGTGCGGGAAGTTGCCCTCGAACCCGGCCAGCCCGACGCGGGCCAGCCACTCGCGGGCGATCCTGCCGTGGTCGCCCGGCATGCGGCGGAAAACCAGCGGCAGCTCCACATTGGCTTGCACGGTCTTCCAGGGCAGCAGCGCGTCTTTCTGGAAAAGATAGCCGACATCGTCGCGCAGCCGGCCCGCCACGATCTCCCGCGCCACGGTGATCCGCCCCTCGCTCGGCGCGTCGAGGCCCGCGATCATGTTGAGCAGGGTCGATTTGCCGCAGCCGGAGGGACCGACGACGGCGACGAAGCTGCCTTCCGCGATATCGAGGGTGATGTCCTGGACCGCCGTGAAGGTGGGCCGCCCGCCCTGGGCCGGATAGCGCCTGGCGACGTCGCGCAGGGCGATCAGCGTGTCGCTCACGCGCCACTCTTGATGGCGCGGATGAACCGGTTGTCGAACGTGTCGGCCGGCTCCATGCCGCGGCCCAGCTTCAGGTCGCTCATGTCGGCGATCATGGCCGTGGCGGCGGCGAGCGACACCTCGCCGTCGGTGGCGAAGGCGCCGGCAGTGACGCGGATCGCGTCCACCAGGCTGCCCGTCTGGAACTCGGCCGGCAGCAGTTTCGCGACCTCATCGGCCGGCGTGCTCTTCAGCTTGGTGATGGCGGCGCGGATCGCCTTCGCCACCTGGAACACCGCGAACGGCTCCCTGTCGCAATAGGCCTTCGAACCCAGCAGGCCGAGACCCAGGAAAGGATGGCCGTAGATCTCGCTCACGATCTGCTCGGGGACGAGATCGACCAGCAGCTTGGCGCTCCCTTCCTGAATCAGCTGAAGGGCCGCGATCAGCGTGCTGGACAGCACGTCGACCCGCTTTTCGCGGATCGACGGGAGCAGCCCCGTGGTGCCGCCGACGCCGACCCATTTCACGGCGGTCTGCGACGTGCCGTAGAACTTCGTCACGCGCAGGGCCACGGCATGAGTGGCGGAACCGAAACTGGTGACACCCCAGGTGAGACCGGCCGTGTCCTTCACCGAGCGGACACGGTCGGCCAGATCGGCCCGCACGACGATCATCAGGCCAGGGGTCGCCATCATATTGTCGAGCAGGATCACGTCGCGGCCCTGGCTGCGGGCGCGCACGCCGTTCTCGTAATAGCCATGCGCCAGATCCACCCGCCCGCTGGTCAGCGCCAGCAGCCAGTCGCTGCCGCCGCCGAACGGCACCACCTCGACATCGATGCCCTGCGGCTTCAAGGCGTCGAACAAGCCGGCGAATTTGGCGTACCAGACGGCCACATGGGTGATGTCCGCCACCCCGCCGACGGCGAGGCGCACGGTGCGGGTCTCACCGGCAGGCAGCGGCAGCGGGCGGAACTCGTCGGCGAAAGCCGCGTGCGGCAGCAGAGCCGCCGGCAGCAGGCCCATCAACGCGCGACGCCGGAATGTTCCTGCCGGGCTCGACGGCTCGTCACGATTGGCCATGGCGTCGCCTCCGATGGCGCGGCTCGTGCCACGCCGATTGGTATGCCGCGACGGTAGGCGCGCGTCGTCATGATGGAAAGGTGCCGGAGAAAGGTGCCCGGTTCGACCGGATCAGGTCACGCGGTCATGCGGCGGCGGCGCTCCGCCGCGCACGGCGCGCAGATTGTCGTAGATCGCGCCAACCTCGTCGAGCAGCCCGAGCCGCGAACCACCGGCGACGTGTGGCGTGAGGATGACGTTCGGAAGGGCGCAGAACCGATCATCCCTGGGGCGCGGCTCGGTAGCGTGCACGTCGAGCCCGGCCCCGGCGATCCGGCCCGCCGCAAGCGCGTCATACAATGCGTCCTCGTCCAGAATTGGGCCACGCGCGGTGTTGACCAGGAAGGCGGTTGGCTGCATCCGGGCGATGGCCGCGGCATTCACCAATCCCTTGGTCTGTGGCGTGTTCGGAGCATGGATCGAGATGAAATCGGCTTCTGCCATCAGGTCGGCGAGCGGCCGGAACCGGGCGCCCGCCGCCGCCTCGCCCTCCGGCGGCAGCGGTCGGCGATTGGCGTAGATCACCCGCATCCCGAATCCCACCGCCATGCGTGCGGCCAGGGCGCCGACCTCGCCAAGCCCGATGATGCCGAGCGTGCGTCCATGCAGCCCGCCAACCCGCGACAGGCCCACCCAGTTGTAGGCGACCTTGTCCGGAGCGTTCACCAGTACCGCGTCGTAGGCACCCGCGCGCAACGCCCGCTCGGCGTCGGGCAGCCGTTTGGCGAGCGCCAGCATGAGCAGAATGGCATGCTCGGCGGTGTAGGACAGCGTCCGGCGGACGAGACAGGAGACCGGCACCAAACGGGCACGCAGGCCCGCGAGGTCGATCCCATCGGACCGGCCACCGAGGCGCTGCACCAGCAACAGATCGGGGCAGGAAGCGACCGTCGCCCCATCGACGATACCGCGGCGAAACAGAATGATTTGGGCGCGGGCCGTCGCAAGCGGGTCGCCTTTGGCCTGCACCACTTCGACCCCGTCCGCCGCCGACAGCCCGTGCGCCAGGGCATAAAGCCGGTCCGGGTCGCATTGCTCAGGCGCGAAGAAGCGCCGGATCATCGCGTCGTTCCCGGCGCTGGCTTGCGCCATGCCGCACCGAACCAGGTCCATGACGTGATCCTCGTCGAGCATGACCACGCGCAGCGTCGCGTCGTTCGGCATGGCCACTTTTTCCGGCGCGCCTACATCGCCAACGACGGCTCAAGGCCGTCCGGCAACGGGCAGACATAGGGCGTGCGGGCGAGGCGGGCCGCGTGGTCCGACTTCGCCAGCGCCAGCAGCGCCGGGTCGGTCAGCACGTCGGCCGCCGTCGCCGCCATCACTTTCGCCACATGCACCATGCCCTTGTGCGCCGCCGGCGTCTTGCCCTGCGCCGTGAGCTGCCAGGAGTGGCCGGGCGTGCCGATCGCATAGGTCGCTCCCCGCGCCTGGACCGTCGGCACCGCCCAACTCACATCGCCCACGTCGGTCGATCCGACCATCCGGGCGCCGCGCGCCTCGAGGGGCACGATCAGGTCGCATAACGGCGCGTCGATGACCGGGATGCCAAACCGGCGGTGGGCGGAGTCGATGTCCTCCTGGCCGATGGTCGCCTGGATCTCGGCCGCGAAGGCGCGGTCGGCGGCGTCGAATTCCGGTGGGCCGAGCCGCTCGAAATTGGCGTGCATGGCGCGTTCGAGCGGCGTGTTCGCCAGCAGGTTGCTCATGGCGCTGACCACATCGGACCGCACCATCGTCTCGGTCATCAGCGCGGCCCCTTCGGCCACCTTCTTGACGCGCTCGACCAGCGCCCGAAGGCCCGGCAGTTCGGTGGCGCGCACGAGGTAGCGTACCTTGGCGAAGGCCTGCACCACGTTGGGCGCAACGCCGCCGGAATTGAGGTGGGCGTAGTGGATGCGCGCGTCGCTCGGCATGTGCTCGCGCATGTAGTTGACGCCGACATTCATCAGTTCCACCGCGTCGAGCGCGCTGCGGCCGAGATGTGGGGCGGCGGCGGCGTGCGAGGCGCGGCCGGTGAAACTGAAATCGAGCATCAGGATCGCCAGCGAGTGCGCCTCGTTCACGCCCGAGAATGGGGCGGGGTGCCACGAGATCGCGGCATCGACATCGGCGAACACGCCGTCGCGAACCATGAACGTCTTGGCCGCACCGCCTTCTTCAGCCGGGCAGCCGTAGTAGCGGACGCGGCCCTTGATGCCCTGTGCGGCCAGCCAGTCCTTGACCGCGGTTGCCGCCAACATCGCGCCGGAGCCCAGCAGGTTGTGGCCGCAGGCGTGGCCCGCCCCATCGCCGGGCAGCGGCCGGTGCCTGGCAACGCCGGCTTCCTGGCTCAGCCCCGGCAAGGCGTCGAATTCGCCGAGGATGGCAATGACCGGACCGCCCTCGCCCGCCTCGCCCATGATGGCGGTCGGGATGCCGGCAACGCCCATCGTCACCCGGAAACCTTGCGTCTCCAGCATGGCGACGTGCTCGGCCGACGAGCGGATTTCCTGGAAGTTCAGCTCCGGCATGTCCCAGATGCGATCGCTGAGCGCAATGAAGGCATCCTGCTTGGCCTCGACCCGGTTCCAGATATCCACGCTGTTCTGCATTTTGCTGCTCCTCGGCTCGCGGCAGCGTAGGCGCGGCGCGACGGTGCTGTCACTCCGCGAGGGCACCAACCTGCCAAGCACGGGTACTGGCCTGGGGCGGGCTTCAGGAAATCGTTGATCTCGGCCGCCGCCGTTGACCAGCAAAAGGGTTTCGATCCGCTGTTCGGCCTGGAATTCGCGGCGGGCTGATGGAGAGCCCGCCGGAAATTAACCTTTCCGTTCACGTTTGCGCGCTATGTTCCCGGCAACGAGGCCCGAGAGGTTTGCATGCTGCGGCTTGCCATCAGAATAACCGGGCATCTCCTGCTTGCCGCGACGGCGCTGTGCGTTGTCGTGAGTTTCAGAGACCACGCGGCGGGCGAGGCCGCGGCGCTTCGGTTCCAGGCGGATATGGAGCATGTCGTCCTGTTGGGCGGGGCGTGGCTGGCCTGCCTCGTCCTCGTGGCCATGCTCGATTTCGTTGAGCATCTTCGCCGTCCGGCGGTCGACCCCTATGAGGACCACCCGAAGATGTCGCCCTCGGTGCAGCCGGCGTATCTGTCGTACGACAAGCTCAAGCGCGGTTGAGGCCGCTCCCTCAGCCGCCCACGACGTAGGCTTTCAGACTGTCCACCTCATGCTCCTGCTGCATGATGCGCGCCTTCACGATATCGCCGATCGAGACAATGCCGATCAGCATGCCCTGATCCATCACCGGCAGATGGCGGAAACGTCCTGCGGTCATCAGCGACATGGCCTCGGATACGGTCGTGTGCGGGGTCGCGGTCTTGACCGCGCGGGTCATCAACTGGCCTGCCGTCATCTCCAGCGCGCCCGCGCCGTGGCTTACCAGGGCATGGATGATGTCGCGCTCGCTCACGATGCCCAGAAGCGTTCCGGACGGGTCGCGCACCACCACCGCCCCGATGCGGCGCCCCGACAGCAGGCTCGCGACGGCCGCGATCGCCTCGCCGGGCGGCACCGAGGCGATCTCGAACCCTTTGTGCTTGAGAATGGCGGCGATCGTCATGGCCTTTTCCCCTGCTTCTCCCGGTCGTACCGGGTGGGGGAAAGCCTGCGCTCCTTGAGGCGGGAAAGCAAAAACCAGGTGTGCGCCGCACAATTCAGCCCCTGGTCCGCCCCTGGTCTCCTACTGGCCGGCGCGCGGCGCGGCGGGGGTCGAAGCCAGCTGCGTCTCGACCAGCGCGGCAAACCGCCCCCGCAGACGCAGCAACTCGTCGAACGTGCCGCTCTCCACGATCCGGCCCCCATCGAACACCAGTATCTCGTCGGCATCGCGCACCGTCGAAAGCCGGTGGGCGATGATGAATGTGGTGCGGCCGGCCATCAGCGCCTTCAGGGCGCGGCCCACCCGCGCTTCGGTCGCGGCATCGAGCGCGCTGGTCGCCTCGTCCAGAATGAGGATAGGGGGGTCCTTCAGCAACGCCCGCGCGATCGCCAGCCGCTGCCGCTGGCCACCCGAAAGGGTGGCGCCCCGCTCGCCCACCATGGTGTCGTAGCCCTGCGGCTGGCGCATGATGAACTCGTGCGCGTCCGCCATGCCGCACGCCTTCTGCACCTGCTCCTGGGTTGCATCCGGGCGTCCGATCAGCAGGTTATCGCGGATCGAGCGGTTCAGCAGCATGCTTTCCTGGAACACCACGCCGATGGTCTGACGCAGGCTTTCCAGCGCCACGTCGCGCAGATCCTGCCCGTCGATCAGAATCCGCCCCTCGATCGGGTCCCACAGGCGCTGCAACAGCGCCATGGCGGTGGATTTCCCGGCCCCCGTCTGCCCCACCAATGCCACCGCCGTACCCGGACGCGCCACGAACGAGACGCCTTGCAGGATGGGCGGCCCGCCGGGATAGCCGAAGCCGACATTCTCGAAACGCACCTCGCCCGCCCCGGCGACGAGCGCGGCCGCGTCCGGCTTTTCCGGCACCGAGCTTTTGGTGCCCATCACGCGGAAATACTCCGCGAGGTTCGGCACCTCGGCCAGCAGCCGCGAAGTGAACGACAGCAACCCGTCGAGCCGGCCGATCAGCATGGTGGCGAAGCCCATGAAGCTGACGATCTCGCCCACGCTCGCCTGCCCGCGCGCATGCAGCAGGGTGCCGATCACCACGATCGAGATCACCGCGACGGTGCTCGCCGCCCGCGTCATCACGTTGACCACGGCCCACCAGTTCAGCACCGGAAACTGATGGCGGATCACCTGTTCCACGATGTCGCCGAAGATGCGCGTCTCGGCGGCCAGGCGGGTGAAGCTCTGCACCACCATCACATTGGCCAGCGCGTCCTGGGCCGTGCCGGCCAGCGCCAACTGGAAGCCTTGCGCGCGGTTCTGGCCCGCCTGGGTCTTGCCGATCACCAAGACGGTAAGCACGCAATTGATCGCCACCAGCACGATCAGCGAAAGCGCCAGCCGCCAGTTCAGGAACAGCGTCAGAGGCAGCAGCACGGTCGTCGCGATCACGGTCGACAGCTGCTCGCGGAAAAAGCTCAGCCACAGCCCGAACATCGCATCGGTGCCGGACAGCATCACCTTCATCATGCGGCCCGAATGCACCTCGCCATGAAACGACAGCGGCAGATGGAGCACATGGCTGAAAAAGGCACTCATGGCCTTCAGCCGGTTGCGATGCGCCATCCGCTCCGAATGCAGCGCCGCGACGATGCTGGCGACGATGCCGACCACCCCCACCGCCGCCCACAGGCCGAGCAGGCGTGTCGCCTGCGCCCATAGCTCGTCGGGCGGGATGCGGTCGGAGTTGGACAGCATCTGGATCACCCGCCCGAACAGCACCGGGTCGAGGAACTGCAGCGCCGCCACCAGCAAATTCGCCAACGCCAGCGCCACCGCGAGCCAGCGGTCCCGGCCCAGGACGGACATCACGCGGGCGTAGATTTTCAGTGCGTGCATGCGCTTAGCACACGGCTGCGTGAAAACGGTCACGCGGGGCGACGAACTCGTCCTGTGCCGCCACGGTGAGGATCTCCCGCGAACCCGCCTCATGGGTGCGCCGCAGCAGCCCGTGAACCGAGGAACCCGCCGCCTCCATCGCGCCGACCGCCGAGCCCGCGCGCAGGCAATGGAACAGGAACAGGGCCGCAACCGCGTCGCCGGCGCCGTTCACCGATATCGGCAGGCGCGGCGTGCGCAGGCGATGGAACCGCCCATTCTCGGCCACCAGCATGTCGATGCCATCGGGCGGCGTGTCGGCCAGCGTCAGGCTGGTCACCAGCACGATGCGCGGCCCCAGCGCCTGGATCGCCGCCACGGCCGCTTTCGCCGAGTCGAGCGTGTCGCATGCCATCCCGGTCAGATGGCGCAGTTCGAACTGGTTGGGCGTCGCGATATCGGCCAGTTTCAACGCCACGTCGCGGATGAACTCGGGCACGCCCGGCCGCACATAGACGTCGGTGTCATCGTCGCCGATCACTGGGTCGCAGCAATATATCGCGGCCGGGTTCGCGGCCTTCACGCGCCGCACGGCCCCGGCCACCGCCTCGCCGATTTCGGCGCTGCCCATGTAGCCGGACAGCACCCCGTCGCATGACCCCAGCACACCGCGCGCCGCGATTCCGTCGATCAGCGCCGCGATCTCGGCGCCCGAAGCGACCCGCCCGGTCCAGTCGCCGTAGCCGGTATGGTTGGAGAACTGCACGGTGTTCACCGCCCAGACCTCGGCGCCCAGGCGCTGCAGCGGAAAGACGGCACTTGCGTTGCCGACATGGCCATAGGCGACCCAGGATTGGATGGACAGGATGTTCATGCGCGCTGCCGACGCTAGGCGGGGGCGACGCGGGCGTGCAAGCCCCGCGCGACGAACCACCCGCACGCCAACGCGTTATCCTCCACATCAAGCGGAGATACCCCGACGATGAAGCGAATTTTCCCCGCCCTGATTTTCCCCACCATGATGCTGGCGGCGATCCTGGTTCCCGTGGCGGGCGCACCTGTCCACGCCCAGACCGCCCCCACCGCGTCCCAGACGATGACGCCGGCCGCACGCGTCGATCAGGTGGAAGCCCGCATCGCCTCGCTGCATACCCGCCTCAAGATAACCACGGAGCAGGAGGCGCAATGGGCGGCCTTCACGACGGTGATGCGGGCCAATGCGAAGCAGATGGGCGAGCTTTATCAAACCGGCAATCCGCAAACGATGTCCGCCGTCGAGGCGATGCGCCACTATGCGAAGATCTCTCAGGCGCATGCCGAGGAGATCGACAACCTCGTGATCCCCTTCGAAGCTCTGTACAACATGATGGCCCCGGCGCAGAAAAAGGCGGCGGACGACGCGTTCCATACCGTCGGCCGGAATGGCCGTCCGCATATCTGACGGCACGGGCCGGTTGCGCGGCCATGCGCCACTCGCTATACGGCGCGCTTCGCTCGGCCGGTCGGGATCGGCGGAGCCACAGGAGCGCGCGACATGAGAGACGGCATCCACCCGGAATACCATATGATCAACGTGATCATGACGGACGGGTCCCAGTTCACCACCAAGTCCTGCATGGGCAAGGAAGGCGACACCATCCGCCTGGACATCGACCCGAAATCGCACCCGGCCTGGACCGGCGTACAGCGCATGATGGACACCGGCGGCCAGGTCGCCAAGTTCAACCGGAAATTCGCGGGCCTCGGCGCCAAGAAGGCCTGACCTTCTCGCCTGCCAGCCCACCGCACGGAAATTTCAAACGCCGTCCCTTGAAGCAAGGGGCGGCGTTTTCCATTTGTGTTCTGTCCGAGGCGCCCTTGTGGGTCTCGGAACACCAACCAGGACCGGCCCAATGGGCGGCCCGCATCGCAACCTTGCTTTACCGGAGGTTCCACGTGAACACGCTCAACCTTTCTCCGCTTTTTCGCACCGCCATTGGCTTCGACCGTCTGGCGCGCATGGCCGACACCGCCGCTTCGGCGGATGTTTCCTACCCCCCCTACAACATCGAGAAGACCGGCGAGGATGCCTATCGCCTCACCATGGCGGTGGCCGGCTTCGAGCCTGAGGAAATCGGTCTGGTGACCCAGGACAATACGCTGGTCATCACCGGCCGCCCGTCCGGCGACGCGCCGAAGCCCGAGGTTCTCTATCGCGGCATCGCCGGCCGCGCGTTCGAGCGCCGCTTCGTGCTCGCCGACCACATCGTGGTCGAGGGTGCGGACCTCAAGAACGGCCTGCTGCATGTCGGCCTGAAGCGCATCGTGCCCGAGGCATTGAAGCCCCGCCGCATTACCATTGGCGCCGCTCAGCCGAGCGTGATCGCCAACGACAGCGAGCAGGCCGCGAGCCAGGCCGCCTGAATCGCTGACGAAACCTGAACCGCCGCGGAAAGGGGCTGGGCAACCGGCCTCTTTCTACTTCCCCTCCTTGTCAATTTGGCCCGCCTTGTCAATTTGGCTTGAAGAACGCGTCGGCCGCCCCGCGGTGGGACTGCTTGCGGGAGATCTCGGCTTCCGTCCGACCGATTTCCACCCGAAGCTCCTCGATGTAGCGCTGCAACTCCGCCACCCCCCAGCTGTCGAAAACCGGCGGGGTGAGGCGTTTCGGCGTCGGTCGCGGCTCGTTTTCATCGAACATGGCAGCTTTCTCTCCTTTGCTGGTCGCAGCCCACTTCCATGCCTTGACCCCGCCGGGGGGCACGGTCCATATCCGGGCATTCGCTATGACCCGCTGTCGCGCGCACCCGGGCCCTTTCGCTGGGGCCGGACGCGGCGCGAGACCCTGAAAGTCCCGATACCATGACTCTCCCCTTGATGCCCAAGGCAACCGCCGTCTGGCTGATCGAGAAGACCGCGCTGACGTTCACCCAGATCGCCGATTTCTGCGGGATGCATCCGCTCGAAATCCAGGCCATCGCCGATGGCGAGGTGGCGCAAGGCATCGTCGGGTACGATCCGGTGGCCAACGGCCAGGTGTCGCTCGACGAAATCCATCGCTGCGAGGCGAACGAGGCGCTGCGCCTGAAGCTGCTGCCGACCACCCTGCCCCAGCCGAAGCGCCTGCGCGGCGCCCGCTACACGCCGGTGGCCAAGCGCAACGACCGCCCGGACGGCATCGTGTTCCTGCTGCGCAACTACCCCCAGCTCAGCGAGACTCAGATCGGCAAGCTGATGGGCACGACCAAGGAAACCATCCAGAAGGTGCGCGACCGCACCCACTGGAACAGTGCCAACATCAAGCCGCGCGATCCGGTCATTCTGGGGCTGTGCAGCCAGACCGATCTCAACGCGATGCTCACGCAGGCGAACGAAAAATTGAGCCGCGAGGGTCTTGCGGTGCCGCCGCTTCCGGTAGCCCAGGCCGACGAAGCAGCCTGAGACCGAACCCCTGTCGTTTGATCGACGCCAACCGTTTGGTCGACGAAAGCGGTCCTCCCACGCCTTCGCCGAGGGACCAAAGGCCCTCTGGCGAAGGGTGGGAAAAGATAACCGTGTCTGCGTCGTCAGGCTCTCATGGGTGCGTCGCGCAACCTTTCGAGTTCGTCCTTGAGTCGAAGTTTCGCTCCTTTAAGCCGGGCCAAGGCGCTTGAATCCGGTTGCGGCCGATGATCTTCGTCGGAAATTCGGGTCTCCAGGCTGGCATGCCGGAGTTTCAAGCTGTCGATTCGGGACTGCAGGTTCATGAAGCCTCCTGTTACAGAGATGTCGATGCCACCACCGAGGTGACCCCGAAGCGTAACGCCGATTGGTTAATGCTTTCCAGGCTAAACTGCCGCCGCGCGCGGCGATGTGAGGCGAATCGCGATATCGCGATTCTATATGTTATGGGGCCTCATGCTGACCGACCGTGATTCGCTCCTCCGCAAGCTGCACGAACTTCGCAGCGAGCATCGCGACCTCGATACCGTCATCGACCGGCTCGCGGACCGGGGGGCCGTGGACCAGCTTCAGATGCAGCGCCTGAAAAAGCGCAAGCTGCTATTGAAGGACGAGGTTTCCTGGCTCGAATCCCGCCTGATCCCCGACAACATCGCCTGATGACCTCCTCCGCTCGCCCGCTCGTGGGCATCATCATGGGCAGCCAGTCGGACTGGGCCACCATGCGCCACGCGGCCGACACGCTGGCCGAATTGGCCATCCCGCACGAGACCGCCATCATGTCCGCCCACCGCACGCCCGACCGGCTCGCCGAATACGCCCGCACCGCGCGCGCGCGCGGCCTGCGCGTGGTGATCGCGGGTGCCGGCGGCGCCGCCCACCTGCCCGGCATGTGCGCTGCCTGGACGCCGCTTCCCGTGCTGGGCGTCCCCATTGAAAGCCACGTGCTGAAGGGCATGGATTCGCTGCTGTCCATCGTGCAGATGCCTGCCGGCATCCCGGTCGGCACGTTGGCGATCGGCCGGGCCGGCGCGATCAACGCGGCTCTGCTGGCGGCCGCCATCCTGGCCGGCACCGACCCCGCGATCGCTGAACGGCTCGACGACCGCCGCGCCGCCCAAACGGCCGGCGTGGCGGGAGCGCCGCTCGACGAAGCGCCGGCCGACTCTCGCCCGTGAGCGCGCCAAGGGGTTTGGCCCCGAACGCCACCATCGGCATCGTCGGCGGCGGCCAGCTTGGCCGCATGTCGGCGCTCGCCGCCGCCCGCCTCGGCTATCGCTGCCACATCCTCACCCCCGAGCCCGACAGTCCAGCCGCCCAGGTCTCCGCCGGCGTCACCCTGGGCGCGTTCGAGGACCAGGCGGCGTTGCGCGCGTTCGCCTCTCATGTGGACGTCATCACCTTCGAGTTCGAGAACGTCAGCGCCGAGGGACTCGACCTGCTGGCCGCCCTCAAGCCCGTCCACCCCTCGCCCGCCGTGCTGCGGATCAGCCAGGACCGCGCCATCGAAAAAACCTTCCTCAACGGCATCGGCGTCGCGACCGCGCCTTGGTTGGCGGTGACCGACATGGCGTCGCTGAACCAAGCCGCGTCCCGTCTCGGCCTGCCCGCGATCCTGAAGACCACGCGGCTCGGCTATGATGGCAAGGGCCAGACCATGCTGCGCACCGAAGCCGATTTCGCGGCCGCGTTCGCGGAACTGGAGCCGAAGCCGCTGGTGCTCGAAGGCCTGGTGGACTTCGCCTGCGAGATCAGCGTGATCGTGGCGCGCGGCACCGATGGCGGCAGCACCGCGTTCGACGCCGTGGAGAACAGCCACCGCGACCACATCCTCGACATGACCTTCGCCCCCGCCCGCATTCCGGCTGACATAGCCGCCGAGGCGCGGGACATCGCCCGCAAGGTCGCCGACGCGCTGGATCTCGTGGGGCTGCTCGCGGTCGAGATGTTCGTTGCCGCCGACGGCCGCGTGCTGGTCAACGAAATCGCCCCCCGGCCGCACAATTCGGGCCATTGGAGCATCGACGCCTGCCCGGCCAGCCAATTTGATCTCCACATACGCGCCATCGCGGGCCTGCCTCTCCCGCAGGCCACCCGTCACGCGGATGCGGTGATGAAGAACCTGGTCGGCCCCGAGGAGACCGCCCTGTGGCCCGAGCTGCTGGCAACGCCCGGCCTGATCCCGCATCTCTACGGCAAGGCCGAGGCGCGGCCGGGGCGCAAGATGGGCCATGTGACTCGCCTGTTCGCTCTCGGCGGCCTGCCCGGCCCGTTCGCGATCGCGGCCGCCCTCGGGCCGCTGGCCGCGCAGGACGAAATGGCTGCATCGAATCCCGCCATCGCGTAACCTGCCGCTTCCTTCGCGTGGACCGACGCCCATGGACGAACGATGCGGCAACCGCTGATCTATCTCGCCGGGCCAGACGTGTTCCGGCCCGATGCCGTCGCGTGGGGCGAGCGGCTGAAATTCCTCTGCGCGGAGGCCGGCGCGATCGGGCTCTATCCGCTCGACAACGGCGCCGGCCCGAACGAACCGGACCCGGCCGCCATCCGCGCGGCCAATCTCGCCATGATCGCCCGCGCCGACGCGGTGGTCGCCAACATCACACCATTCCGCGGCCCGTCCGCCGACGCCGGCACGGTGTATGAACTGGGCTACGCGGCGGCGCTCAACAAGCTGATCATCGCCTACTCCGCCGACGCGGGCACCTGCTACGCCGCCCGCATCGCCCCGGGCGCACAAGCCGATGGCCCGCCCCGCGACAGCGACGACATGCTGATCGAGACGTTCGAGCCGCCGCTCACCGACAACCTGATGCTCGCCTGCGGCCTCGACGCCCTGCTGGCCGACGCCGAACTCGCCATCCGCGCCGCCGTCACCATGTTGCGCGAGGCGCTTGACACATCGCTCACGCCGTAAGGAGAACCGCACGGACAGGGTGTTGCCCGGGTTGACAGAAAACCTTGCGACTAGGCCGCCTTCTCGTGCAGCAGCGTGCGGATCGCTTCTCCCGCGCGCACCAACTCGCCGTCCATTTCCTCGGCGGCAACCGTCGCCGCCACCACGTCGTTGCGGCGGGCGGCGGCCGTGATCCGGCGCATGCGCCGCTCCACTGCGGCAAGGCCGTAGGTCGCGGCCATTCCCGCCAATGCGTGCGCCACATCCTCGATCGGTCCCGGCTGTCCCAGCGTCAGCGCCTCGCGGAGGCGTGGCATCCGGTCGTGCATGTCCGTCAGGCAGTGCTCGACCAGCGAGATCAACGTGCTCGCCGGCAGGCCGCGCCGCAGGTCCGATAGGCGTTCCTCGTCGATGGAGGAGACCTCATCGCCCAGCGGACGGTCTTTCACCCCGGAGGCGGCCTGCATAGGCCAGACCGAGCGCGCGATCACCTCTGCAAGTTCCGCCGGACGCACCGGCTTGCCAATCATCTCGTTCATGCCGGCGGCGATGCAGCGGGCGCGGTCCTCGGGCGCCGTGTTGGCGGTCAGCGCCACGATCGGCACCGTCCCGGCAGGAGCCCCGAGCGCACGGATGCGGCGCGCCGCCTCGTAGCCGTTCATGCCAGGCATGACGACATCCATGAAAATCATGTCGTACGGGCGCTCCCGCGCGAGGCGGATCGCCTCCTGCCCCGACTCGGCGATATCGACGCGGTGGCCATCGCGGCGAAGCAGAGTGGCCGTCACCAGATGGTTCGCGGGGATATCCTCCACCAGCAGAATGGTCGCACGGCGCGGGCTCGACAGAGAAATCACGTCGCCCGACTGCGCCGGCGCCTGCAATCCGGCCGCATCCTCGATCGGCAGCGTGAACCAGAACTCGTTGCCGCCGGTGGGGGCGGGACCGATGCCGATCTGCCCACCCATGAGGCGCGTCAGCCGCTCACAGATCGCAAGCCCCAGCCCGGTCCCCGGTGTGCCCGTGTCGCGCGCGTTGGCCAGGCGCGAGAACGGCGAGAACAGCTTCGTCGCCTCCTGCTCCGGGATGCGCGGCCCCTGATCGCGCACGCTCAGCATCACCGCAAGCTTGCCGCCCAGCGTAACGGTCACCGCGCGGATGAGCACCTGGCCCGGCAGCGAGAATTTCACGGCGTTGCTGACGAAGTTCATCAGAACCTGGCGCATCCGCCCGATGTCGCCACGCAAATAACGCGGAAGATCGGCGGCAACTTCCAGGCGCAGGTCGATGCCGCGCGCTTCGGCCTGGGCGCGGAACATGTCCTGCACCCCCTCCAGCACCGGGCGGGGATCGAACACGGTCGGCCGCAGCGCCAGCCGTCCGGCACCCATCTTGGACAGTTCGAGGATATCGTTGATGAGATCGAGCAACGCGTCGCCGGCTTGGCGCGCGGTGTCGGCGAGGCGATGCTGCACCGGCGACAGACCGGACTGGTCGAGCAGGGCCAGGCTGTTCACCACCGCATTCAGCGGCGTCCGGATTTCGTGGCTAACGATGGCGACGAAGCGGGATTTCTGTTCCGTCGCCTCCTCGGACAGGAGGCGCGCCGCCGCATGGGCCGCCTCCACCTGCTTGCGGGCGGTGATGTCGGTGTAGAGGGTGACGACGCCGCCGTCGGGCAGCACGCTGCGGCGCAATTCAACCGTGCGACCATCCGGACGCTGGCGCTCATGCACGCCAAACGCGCGGCCGTTGCGCAGCAGCACGACCCGGCGCTTCACCTCCGCCTCGGGATCGACCGGCCCGAACTCTCCCATCCGTGCCTGGGCGCGGATCAGATCCTCCATCGGTGTGCCCACCCGCAGCATGTCGTTGGGCACGCCGGTATAGTCGGCGAAGCGCGCGTTCCAGTGCACGAGCCGCATCTCATGATCGAGCATCATCACCCCGTCCGACATGCCGGACAGCGTGGTCTCGATCAGGCCGGTCTTGGCGTCCGCCCGCGCCTTGGCGTCCTCAAGCTCGGCGTAGGCGTCTTCGAGAACCCGGCGATCATTGGCCAGCCGGTTCTCGCGTCCGCGCGCCGCGCGCACCTCGCGGGTCAAAAGCCCGGCGATCAGCAGCGCGATCAAGCTGATGCCGCCCGCGAAGATGCGCGCATTGACCGCCCAGGCGACGGCGCTGCGCATCGCTTCCTGGCTGTCGATGCCGACGACGATGGTAAGGTCCTGCTCGCGCAGGCGGCGGAAGGCATGGATGCGAACCACGCCGTCCGGCGCCGACGGGCCGGTCCAGGTTCCCACCTGCCCCTGCGCCGTGGCCTGACGGAACATCGCCGACCCGCTGATATCCTCGCCCGGGCCCATCTGCGTCGGCGATGCCAGGGCGCGGATCGCGCCATCGACGCCGAGCAGCGCGATAAGCCCACGTGCGCCGAGATCGACCTGCTCCAGCCGGCTGGTCAGCGCGAACGGGTCGTAGCTCACCACCAGCACGCCGGCGAATCCGCCATCCTCGCGTTCCAGCCGCCGCGAGAGATTGATCTCCCACCGGCCGGTCTGTTTCCAGCGGATCGCGGCGCCCACGAATAGTCCGGCACGCCCGTAATTGCGCTGCGCCTGGAAATAGTCGCGATCCGACATGTCCACGCCCTGCAATTCGGGCCGGGTGGTGGAGATGACGGCGCCGGTGGCGTCGAGAACGGAGAGCTGCAGGGCGGCATCGTTCAGCAGGGTGGATCGACGTTTCCAGGCAACCGGATCGAACCGCGCCGGATCGTTGCGGCGCTCGACCGCCAGCAGCTGCATGGCCTGGTCGATCGACTGGAGCTGGCGGGTGAGCTGCCATTCGATGGTACGCGCGAGGTTTGCCACGTTGCTTTCGGCATGGGCGCGGGCTTCCCGCTCCTCGGTGTCGACCGAGCTGATGGTGAAGCCCCAGATCAGCGCGATCAGCGCCGTCGCGGCGATCAGGATCAGCCCATACAGCACGCCGAGCCGGCCGATGCGGCGGATCATGCGCGAGTGCTCGACAGAGCGCGATTCGTCTGGCTTGACATGCGCAAACCTAGCAGCATGCCAAGAGTCACGGAACTGCCTTGGCTTGCCCCTCGGGCATGACGGTGCGAAAAACCCCGCGTCACGGTCGCTCGGCGGCCGTTTATGTGGATGAGGGCGGGTATGGCGAAAATCAAGGTGAAGACTCCGGTCGTCGAGATGGACGGGGACGAGATGACCCGGATCATCTGGGGCTTCATCAAGGAAAAGCTCATTCTCCCCTACCTCGACATCGACCTGAAGTATTACGACCTCGGGATCGAATACCGCGACCAGACCGACGATCAGGTGACCATCGACGCGGCCAACGCCACCAAGCAATACGGCGTCGGCGTCAAATGCGCCACCATCACGCCGGACGAGCAGCGCGTGACGGAATTCGGCCTCAAGAAGATGTGGCGCAGCCCGAACGGCACCATCCGCAACATCCTCGACGGCACCATCTTCCGCGAGCCGATCATCTGCAAGAACGTGCCCCGGCTGGTGCCGCACTGGAACCAGCCCATCGTCATCGGCCGCCACGCCTATGGCGACATCTACCGCGCCGTCGAGATGAAGGTGCCCGGCCCCGGTCGCGTGACCCTGACCTACCAGCCCGCCGATGGCGGCCGCGCCACCGAGCTGGAAGTGTTCGACTTCAAAAGCGCCGGCGTGACGATGGGGATGCACAACACCACGCCCTCGATCGAGGGTTTCGCCCGCGCCAGCTTCAACTATGGATTGCTGCGCAACTACCCGGTTTACCTCTCGACCAAGAACACGATCCTCAAGGCCTATGACGGCACGTTCAAGGACATCTTCGAGGCGATCTTCAACGCCGAGTTCAAGACCCGCTACGACGCCGCCGGCCTGACCTACGAGCACCGCCTGATCGACGACATGGTGGCCTGCGCGCTCAAGTGGAGCGGCGGCTACATCTGGGCGTGCAAGAACTACGACGGCGACGTCGAGAGCGACATCGTGGCCCAAGGCTTCGGCAGCCTCGGCCTGATGACCAGCGTGCTGTTGAGCCCGGACGGCAAGACGGTGGAGAGCGAGGCGGCGCATGGCACCGTCACGCGCCACTACCGCCAGCACCAGCAAGGCAAGGAAACCAGCACCAACCCGATCGCCTCGATCTTCGCCTGGACCCGCGGCCTCGTGTATCGCGGCCAGTTCGACGACACTCCGGACGTGGTGGCGTTCGCCGAAACCCTGGAGCGCGTCTGCATCGAGACGGTCGAGAGCGGCGCCATGACGAAGGACCTCGCCTCGCTGATCGGGCGGGACCAACCGTCGTTGAACACCCAGGCTTTTCTGGATAAGCTCGACCAGAATTTGCAGAAGGCGATGTCCAAATCATGAACGACTTCTCCGAGACGCTCCCCGAGATAGGTGGCCTCACCCGTTTCCCGCTCGCTCGGCGCGGCATGGTGATGACCAGCCTGATGACCGGCCTCACGCTCGCGACCACGCGGGTCGAGGCCCAGGTGGTCACGACCGACACGCAGGGCATCGAGGCCGGCGAGTTCAAGCTGAAGGTGTCCGACGGGGAACTGCCCGCTTACTATGCGCGGCCAACTGGACCCGGCCCGTTCCCGACCGTGCTTGTGATCGAGGAGATCTTCGGGGTCCACGACTACATCAAGGACACCTGCCGCCGCTTCGCCAAGCTCGGCTACATGGCGGTCGCCACCGAGCTGTACGCCCGCAACGGCGACCTCTCGAAGGCGAGCGGCATGGAACAGATCCTCCAGATCATCTCCAAGGCGCCCACGGCGACCACTTTCACCGACCTCGACGCGAGCGCCGCCTGGGCGGCGGCCAACAAGGGCTCGGCCGACCGCCTCGCGGTCACCGGCTTCTGCCGCGGCGGCCGGCTGACGTGGCTGTACTCGTCGCACAACCCGAAGCTGAAAGCGGCGGTAGCGTGGTACGGTCCGGTCGTGGGTCCAACCACCGACATCCAGCCGATCGGCCCCATGGACATCGCCGACAAGCTGAACTGCCCGCTGCTCGGCCTGTACGGCGCGAAGGACACCGGCATCAAGGTCGAGGACGTCGAGCGCGCGGCCGCCAAGGCGAAGGCGGCGGGCAAGACGGTCGAGATCGTGGTGTTCCCGAACTCGGGCCACGGCTTCCACGCCGATTATAGGCCGTCCTACGTGGCGGCGGATGCGGCCGATGGCTGGGCGCGGATGCAGGCCTGGTTCAAGAAATACGGGGCCTAGCAGCCCCCTCAAGCCGTCATTGCGAGGGGCCAAGTGGCGGCTCGCAATGACGGGATTGGTGCTACGTCTTGACCGCAACCGGCGCCGCCACGCTCACCGTCGCCACCGGAGGGCCATAGACATCCCGGGCCCGTTTCAAAAACGCGTTCACCATCCGCCGCACCGCCTCGTTGAACACGACCCCGATCGCCGCCTGCAACAGCCGGCTCTTGAACTCGAAATCGACAAAGAAATTCACCCGGCACCCACGCGGGTCCAGCGTGAACTTCCACTCGTTGTTCAAGTAGCGGAACGGCCCGTTTTCGTATTTCACCTGTATGCGGCTCGCTCGTTCCAGCGTTACGCGGCTGGTGAAGCTTTCGCGGAACGGACCGAAGCCGATGGTGAGGTCCGCGACCAGGTCCGTCTCGGTCTGCGACCTTACCCGCGCGCCCACGCACCAGGGCAGGAATTGCGGGTATTTGCCCACGTCCGCCACAAGGTCGTAAAGCTGCTCGGGTCGGTAGGCGACCGTCTTGGTTTCGGCGTGGGTCGGCATCAGGCCCGCGCGAGGCGGGCTTCGCGCAGACGCGCGAAATCGGCGTCGGCGTGATATGAACTGCGGGTGAGCGGGGTGGCCGACACCAGCAGGAAGCCCTTCGCGCGCGCCATGGCAGCGTAGCCGGCGAAGGCGTCCGGGGTGACGAATTCCGCGACGGCGGCGTGCTTCACCGTGGGCTGCAGATACTGGCCGAGGGTGAGGAAATCGACGTCCGCCACGCGCAGATCGTCCATCACCTGCATGATTTCGGGCTTCTGCTCGCCGAGGCCCACCATCAGTCCGGACTTGGTGAAGATGGTGGGGTCAAGCTGCTTCACACGGTCGAGCAACCGCAGCGACTGGAAGTAGCGGGCGCCGGGCCGGATGGTCGGATACAGGCGCGGCACGGTTTCGAGGTTGTGGTTGAACACGTCGGGCCGCGCCTCGGCCACGACCTCGATCGGGCCATCCCCCTTGCGGAGAAAATCCGGCGTCAACACCTCGATCGTGGTCGCCGGCGCCGCCGCGCGGAGCGCCCGGATCACGGCGGCGAAATGCGCGGCCCCGCCATCGGCCAGGTCGTCGCGATCGACCGAGGTGATGACGACATGGCGCAAGCCCAGCTTTGCCACCGCATCGGCCACACGGCCGGGCTCGCTCGCATCGAGCGCGTCGGGCTGGCCGGTGCGGACGTTGCAGAAGCTGCAGGCGCGGGTGCAGGTGTCGCCCATGATCATCATGGTGGCGTGGCGCTGGGACCAGCATTCGCCGATATTCGGGCAGGCGGCTTCCTCGCACACCGTCACCAGCCCGTTGGCGCGCATCAAAGCGCGCGTCTCATGATAGATCGGGTGATTGGGCGCGCGCACCCGAATCCAGTCCGGCTTGCGCTGGATCGGGTTGTCGGGGCGCCCCGCCTTCTCGGGATGACGCAACGCGACGCGGTGGTCGATCAGGACGCGGGTGGACATGAGCGGCGTGGACGTGGGTGGGGTGGACGTGGGCGGGGTGGACGTGGGCGGGGTGGACGTGGGCGGGGTGGACGTGGGCGGGGTGGACGTGAACCGGTCGGACATGGGCTAGAAGTGGATGGCGCGGCCATAGGCGTCAAGCACCGCCTCGTGCATGGTCTCGCTGACGGTCGGGTGCGGGAACACCGTGTGCATCAGCTCCACCTCGGTGGTCTCCAGCGTGCGCGCGATGACGTAGCCCTGGATCATCTCGGTGACCTCGGGCCCGATCATGTGGGCCCCCAGAAGCTCGCCGGTTTTGGCGTCGAACACCACCTTCGTCATGCCGTCCGGCTCACCCATGGCGATGGCCTTGCCGTTGCCGATGAACGGGAAGCGGCCGACGCGGATCTCGTGGCCCAGCTCCTTCGCGCGCGCCTCGGTCAGGCCCACGGAGGCCACCTGCGGGCGGCAATAGGTGCAGCCGGGGATGTTGGTCCAGTCGATCGGATGCACCGGCAGCCCGGCGATCTTCTCGACGCACACCACGCCCTCATGGCTGGCCTTGTGCGCGAGCCAGGGTGCGCCGCAGACGTCGCCGATGGCGTACACGCCCGGCTCCCCGGTGCGGCAGAACTCGTCGATCAGGATATGGGTACGGTCCACCTTCACGCCGGTGCCTTCCAGGCCGAGACCCTCGACGTTGCCGACGATGCCGACCGCCGAGATCACGCGATCGACCGTGATCTCCTGGCTTTTGCCGCCGGCCTCGACCGTCACCGTCGCGTTGTCGGCCCCCTTGCGGACCGACTTCACCGAGGCGCCGGTGATGATCTTCATGCCCTGTTTCTCGAACTCCTTGCGGGCGAGCGCGGAGATCTCGGCGTCCTCCACCGGCAGCACGCGGTCCATGACCTCCACCACGGTCACCTCGGCCCCCATGTTGCGGTAGAAGCTCGCGAACTCGATGCCGATGGCGCCGGAGCCGATCACCAGCAGCGATTTCGGCATGGCGGTCGGCACCATGGCCTCCTTGTAGGACCAGATGATCTTGCCATCGGCTTCCATGCCGGGAAGTTGGCGGGCGCGGGCGCCGGTGGCCAGGATGATGTGCCCGGCGGTGAGCTTGCCCGCGCTCTTGCCGGTCACCTCCACCACGCCCTTGCCCGCGAGCTTGCCGGCGCCGTCGATGACGGTGACCTTGTTCTTCTTGAGCAGGAAGCCGACGCCGGATGCCAATTGCCTGGCGATGCCGCGCGAGCGTTTCACCACGCGGTCCAGGTCGAACTTGATGTTGTCGGCGGAAAAACCGAAATCGCCGAGATGGTGCAGCAAATGGTTGATCTCGGAGCTGCGCAGCAGCGCCTTCGTGGGGATGCACCCCCAGTTGAGGCAGATGCCGCCGAGATGCTCGCGCTCCACCACGGCGGCCTTCATGCCGAGTTGGGCCGCGCGGATCGCCGCCACGTAGCCGCCGGGTCCGCCGCCGATGACGACGAGGTCGAAGGATTGGTCTGCCATGTGGACTTACCTCGATCGTAGGGTGGGTAAGCGAAGCGCCACCCACCGATTGCGATTGCGATGGTGGGTGGCGCTTCGCTTACCCACCCCTACGACAACGTCGTCAGAGCATCAGGCTCAGAGGGTCTTCGACCACCCGCTTGAACTCGGCGATCCACTCCGCCCCCAGCGCGCCATCGACCGCGCGGTGGTCCACGCTCAGCGTGCAGGTCATCACGGTCGCCACGGCGAGCGCCCCGTTCCTGACCACCGGCCGCGGCATTCCGGCCGCGACCGCGAGGATGCCGGCCTGGGGCGGGTTGAGGATGGCGTTGAACTGGTTCACGCCGTACATGCCCATGTTGGAGATCGAGAAGCCGCCGCCCTGGAATTCCTCGGGCTTGAGCTTGCCCGATTTGGCCCGCGCGGCGAGGTCTTTCATCTCCGCGCTGATGGCGACGAGGCCCTTCTGGTCCGCGCGGCGGATGATCGGCGTGATCAGGCCGTCGGGGATCGACACGGCCACGCTGATGTCCACGTCGTCGAAGATCGCGATGGCCTCGTCGGTCCAGCTGGCGTTGACGGCCGGGATGCGCCGCAATGTGATGGCGGCGGCCTTGATGACGAGATCGTTCACCGAGAGCTTGAACGCGCCCGGGCCGTCCTTGGCCGATTTCGCGTTCAGGTCGGCGCGCAGTTTCAAAAGCGCGTCGATCTCGATGTCCATGGAGACGTAGAAATGCGGGATGGTCGATTTCGCTTCCGTCAGCCGCCGCGCGATCACCTTGCGCATCGAACTGTTGGGCACCAGGCGATGCGGCGCGGTGAACACCGGCGCGGGTTTTGCGGCAGGTGGGGCAGCAGGTGCGGCGGCTTGCGGCGCGGGGGCCGGCCTGGCGACCGGACCTGCCTTCTGCGCCGCCTCGATGTCGGCCTTCACGATCCGCCCGTTCGGGCCGCTGCCCGTCACGCCGGACAGTTCGATGCCGGCATCCTTGGCGATGCGACGCGCGAGCGGAGAGGCGAACACTCGCTTCGCATCCGGCGCATGGCCGTTGGCCACCGGCTTCGGCGCCTCGGCCTTGGCAGGTTCGGGAGCGGCCCTGGGAGCAGCGGCGGCAGCGGGTGAGGCCGCTTGCGACGGCACCGCCTCACCCGCTTCCACCAGCACCGCGATCGGCTCGTTCACCTTCACGCCCGTGGTCCCGTCGGCCACGAGTATCTTGCCAAGCACGCCTTCATCGACCGCCTCCACTTCCATGGTCGCCTTGTCGGTCTCGATCTCGGCCAGCACGTCGCCGGCCTTCACGTCATCGCCCTCTTTCTTCAGCCAGCGCGACAGCGTGCCCTCCGTCATGGTCGGGCTCAGCGCCGGCATCAGGATGTTGGTGGCCATTCCGGCTCTCCTTCAGACGATCTTGCGGACGGCGTCGACGATCCAGTCGGGCTGCGGCAGCGCCAGTTTTTCCAGGTTGGCGGCATAGGGCAACGGCACATCGAGGCCCGTCACCCGCACCGGCGGCGCGTCCAGCCAGTCGAAGCAATGCTCCACGATCTGCATGGTGAGTTCGGCACCGATGCCGGCGAATGGCCAGCCTTCCTCGACGCACACCACGCGGCTGGTTTTCTTGACGCTCTCGACGATGGTCGCGGTGTCGAGCGGGCGCAGCGAGCGCAGGTTGATCACCTCGGCGCTGATGCCCTGCCCGGCCAGCGTCTCGGCGGCCTTCAGGGCCACGCCCACCATGATCGAGAAGGCGATGATGGTGACATGCTCGCCCGTGCGCTCGATCTTGGCCTTGCCGATCGGCACGGTGAAATCCGCGTCGGTCGGGCAGTCGAAGGTCTGCCCGTACAGGATTTCGTTCTCGAGGAAAATGATCGGGTTCGGATCGCGAATGGCGCTCCGCAGCAGGCCCTTGGCATCGGCCGACGACCAAGGGGCGACGACCTTGAGGCCGGGGCAATGCGCGTACCAGCTCGCGTAGCATTGGCTGTGCTGGGCGGCGACGCGCGAGGCCGCGCCGTTCGCGCCACGGAACACGATCGGGCAGCCCATCTGGCCGCCGGACATGTACAATGTCTTCGCGGCGGAGTTAAGGATCTGGTCGATCGCCTGCATGGCGAAGTTGAATGTCATGAACTCGACGATCGGGCGCAGGCCGTTCATCGCGGCCCCCACCGCCATGCCGGTGAAGCCGTGTTCGGTGATCGGCGTGTCGATCACCCGGCGGTCGCCGAACTCGTCGAGCAGGCCCTGGCTGATCTTGTAGGCACCCTGGTATTGCGCGACTTCCTCGCCCAGCAGGAACACGCGGTCATCGGCGCGCATCTCGGCGGCCATCGCGTCGCGCAATGCCTCGCGCACGGTCAGCGGCTTGGTTTCGCCCCATTCGGGTTCGGCGGCACTTCGGGGCTGCGCCACGGCGGCGGGAGCCGCCGCTCGAATCGGTTCCGGGGCGGCGGGAGCCGCCACCGCCCGAGCCGATTCCGGGGGCGCGGGTGCGGCGGCATCCTCGCCATCGGCGGTCAACACCGCGATCGGCGTGTTCACCGCCACGCCATCGGTCCCTTCCTCGACGAGGATCCGCGCGAGCTTGCCCTCATCGACCGCCTCGACCTCCATGGTCGCCTTGTCGGTCTCGATCTCGGCGATCACATCGCCCGCGCGCACGTCGTCGCCGACCTTTTTGAGCCAGCGGGCGAGTTTGCCTTCCGTCATGGTCGGCGAGAGGGCCGGCATCAGGATTTGGGTGGACATGATGCGTCAGGCCTCCAGCAGGATGTCGGTCCACAGCTCGGACGCATCGGGCTCGGGGCTGCTCTGCGCGAAATCGGCGGCCTCCTGCACGCGGCGCTTGATGTCGTCGTCGATCTTCTTGATCGCCGCGTCGTCCACGCCGGCTGCCTCAAGCAGATGCCGCGCCTGCTCGATGCAGTCGCGCTCGCTGCGCATCTTCTGGATTTCCTCGCGGGTGCGATACTTGCCAGGATCGGACATGGAGTGCCCGCGATAGCGGTAGGTCTTGACCTCCAGCAGATATGGCCCCTTGCCGGCACGGCAATGCGCCACCGCGGTCTCGGCGGCCGCGTGTACGGCCATCACGTCCATGCCGTCCACCTGGACGCCGGGCGTGCCCCAGGGCGACGCATTCTTGGACAGGTCGCGCGAGGCCGACGCGCGCTCGACGCTGGTGCCCATGCCATATTTGTTGTTCTCGATCACGTAGATGCAGGGCAGCTTCATCAGGGCGGCGAGGTTGAAGCTCTCGAACACCTGACCCTGGTTGCTGGCACCCTCGCCGAAATACGTGACGCACACACGGTCGTTCGCGCGATACCAGTTGCTGAAGGCGAGGCCCGTGCCCAGGCTCACCTGGGCGCCCACGATGCCGTGCCCGCCGAAGAAGTTCTTCTCCTTGCTGAACATGTGCATCGACCCGCCCTTGCCGTGCGAGTAGCCGGTGGCCCGCCCGGTGAGCTCGGCCATGACGCCCTTGGGGTCCATGCCGGTCGCCAGCATGTGGCCATGGTCGCGGTAGGAGGTGATGACCTGATCGCCTTGCGACAGCGCCATCTGCATGCCGACGACCACGGCTTCCTGGCCGATATACAAATGGCAGAACCCGCCGATCAGTCCCATGCCATAAAGCTGGCCGGCCTTTTCCTCGAACCGGCGGATCAGCAGCATGTCGCCGTAGGCCTTGAGCAGCAAATCGGTATCAACCGGCTTCGTCGCCACCTTGCCGCGCTTCTTGGTGTCCGCAATGGCCATGTTCGTTTCGCCCCCGCCGTCGGTTCAGCACGCTCTTGAACCCACACCTAGCGGCGGGTGCGGTTCGGGGCAAGTTCGGGCGGGGAAAACAGGCTGTCGTGCGACAGGGCCGATTAACTGGATGGTGGTTAATCGGTTGATCGGCGTATTTGGGGCTTGCCCAGGCAGACAGGCTGTACCCGCAGACACTCGGCAGGTCGCCGCACCGGTCGGTGACGCGGCGGCCCGCCGGTCACTGGTCGGTGCGTCCCGCGCACGCCGCTTGCTGCCAAGCATCCAGACGCAGCGTCTCGGGCCGCGGCGGAAACAGGGCGGGGATGCCATCGGCGTCAGCTTGCATCGGGCCATGCGCGCGGCGCGCCTGTCTTCAGCCAGTCTCGCGTGATCGCGACGGATGCTGGCCGCCATGCCTCGCTGCTCGGTCCTGGCCGGACGTTGCCGGGGAACGTAGCCATTGCCGACTCGTCCATGGCGGTCTGCGCGAAAGCCTCGAACAGCCTTGTTTTGCGCTCGTCGAGATAGGATTGCGGAAGTTCGGGGAAGGTGGCGCGCTCATGACGCAGGAACCGCAACACATCGCGGCGGTACTCGCGCAACAGACTCGCTCCATCGTACTCGGGATGTCCTTGGCAGAACAGCCATTGACCGCCAACTCGCTTGGTGAAGAACCCTACACCTGCGACCGTGGAGCGGCTGAGCACCTGATATCCCCCCCTAAGCAGAGCCGCCTCATCGACTTCGTTCCATCGCGTGTGCGGAAGCGGCATCCGCTGACCGGCGGATCGAGTCAGGTCGTGGCCGGACAGGACCTCGTGGTCGAACAGGCCGAAACACTTGGTCGCGAGCGGGCGGCGCAGGATGCCGTCGCGATGGAGCACCGCGGCATGCGAGGCAAGGCAGGAAAACATCGCGGGCACGCGGGAGTCGGCGATCCAGTCGATAAGAGCGGTCAGTTCGCGCCAGTAAGGCTCGTCCCGCAAGTCACGGGCCAGAGGCTCGGTGCCGGATACGACAATGGCATCGGGCGGATGGCGCCAAAGATCATCGATGGGCCGATAGGGCGACATCAGATGCCGTCGGCCACGGTCGCCGCGAGGAATCGAGGGCAGCGAATACAGCCGGAGGCGGACAGGAACTCCCCTTGCCGAAGCCTGCAGCATGTCCATGAACTGCCGCTCGGTGCGCGACAGCGCGACATCGGGCATGTTGTTCACCAGGGCGATCTCGATCGGCGCAATGGTGGCCGCATGCGCCGGCGTGCTCGACCGCAGGTTGGCGAAGAACGCCTCGCGCGGAGCCGCAGATCGGACATGGTGGGTGAAGGCGCCGCGTTCCGCTATGGTCGAAATGGCGTTTACCCTCCCACCGCCGCACAGTTCATTGCTTGGTCGAGATCGGCAATGATGTCGTCGGAATGCTCGATCCCGACGCTGAGGCGGATCGTCTCGGGCAGCACGCCGGCCGTCCGCTGCTCCGCGGCAGACATCTGGCGGTGTGTGGTCGAGGCCGGATGACAAGCGAGGCTTTTGGCGTCGCCAAGATTGACCAGACGCTTGACCAGCTTCAGCGCGTTGTAGAACCGCATCCCGCCTTCGAAGCCGCCGGCGACACCGAAAGTCAGGAGCGAGCAAGCCCGGCCATCGAGGTATTTCTGCGCGAGGAGGTAATGTGGGCTCTCGGGGAATCCCGCGTAGTTGACGAACTGCACCCGCGGGTCGTCGCGCAGAAATTCTGCGACTAGCCGCGCATTTTCGACGTGTCGATCCACCCGGACGGCGACAGTCTCGATCCCTTGCAACAGGAGGAATGCGCTCATCGGCGAGAGCGCGGAGCCGGTCGTGCGCAAATACACGCTGCGGGCACGGGCGATGAAGGCGGCAGGACCGAAGTGGTCGGTGTAGACCAATCCATGATACGAGGCATCCGGCTCGTTGAACATCGGGTAGCGCGTGCCCTGCGCCTTCCAGTCGAACCGTCCGCTATCGACGATGGCGCCTCCCAGCGTGGTGCCGTGACCGCCCATAAACTTCGTCAGCGAGTGGATGACGATGTCCGCGCCGTGCTCGAAAGGGCGCAACAGAATGGGAGTGGCAACCGTGTTATCGACGATCAACGGCACGCCATGGCGATGCGCGACGGCCGCGAGCGACGCCAGGTCGCACATATTGCCCGCCGGGTTGCCGACGCTCTCGCAATACACCGCGCGGGTGTCGTTGTCGATCAGCGCCTCGATGGCGTCTGCCTGGTCGCTGGCCGCCAACCGCACGTTGATGCCGAGGCGCGGCAGGAAGTGAGCGAACATCGTGTGCGTCGTGCCATAGAGCTGGGGCACCGAAACGACGTTGCGCCCCACATCCGCGACGTTAAGCATGGCATAATGCAGTGCGGCCTGTCCGGTGCTGACGCATAGCGCCTCCAAGCCGCCTTCGAGTGCCGCCACCCGTTTCTCAAGCACTGCGGTGGTCGGATTGCTGATCCGGCTGTAGCGATGCCCCTCAACCTCGAGATTGAACAGCGCGGCCCCATGTTCGGCACTGTCGAACTCGTAGGCCACGGTCTGATAGATCGGGACGGCGACCGCACGGGTGGTCGGGTCGCGGTCGAACCCGCCATGGACGGCTATAGTCTCGTTGCGCATCGGCCGTCCTGTGCCAGGTCCAGAGAATCCCGCGCCGATCCGCTTCCGAGAGCCGGCACGAATTCCACGAACAGCTGGCTGAGTAGGCGCCACAGCGGAAGGATGCGATCGTCTGGCGCAAGGTGGCGGCTCAGAGCGCCATGTCCCTGGTCGGGGTCGCTGTCGAAGCGGATATGCTCGGAAAGGAAATGCCGGAAAGCCCGCACCCCGGGATGGTCGGTCGGGGCCGCCCTTAGCATCGCGCGGAAGGTGCGCTCGAGTCCGCCGTCCTCGTAGCTGGCGATGCTCAGCGCGCGAACCTCGCGGTCGAGCGCTCGAACGGCCACAAGGTAACCGGCGCCGGCGTCCTCGAACGCCCGCTGCTTCGACGCCGCAACCGGGCTGATTCGGAGCACCCGCGCCATAAATTCATCATGGTTCATCTTCTCGCCCGCGACCGCCACGCCGGGCCACGGCGAGAGGTTATCAGTATCACACTCTTCCCGCTCCAGATGCAGTAACTTCGCATCCTCTGGGAACAGTGAACGGGCAATCTGTAAGTTTTCACGAAACTGCACGGAGAAATAGTAGTATGCCCATGCCGCATCGATGAACCCGGATTCTGTTAGTTCGCTCCAGGCAAATTGGTCAATTTTGTCGATTTCGTCCTCGAACGCGTATCTGGTCTCGATATCCACTTCCTTCTCCTGCTCGCCCTGGATGGGGCCTTCTCCTGCTCGCCCTGGATGGGGCCGTTGAAGAACGTCGCTTCGCGGCGGTCGCGATAGGCCATTCAGATCAGGTTGCTAAGCTGCTCAAAGCCACAAGGTTGCCGAGGGTAAATAGCAGAACGACATAAATAGCCGATGAAGAGTGGGCTCGCCATCGCCAAAATTCGAGGCGACAGCCCATGTATGGGCCACCAAGCGGATGGCTACGTCGGCAGGCCTCCGCACCGGTCGGTGGTGCGGAGGCCTGCCGTTCGCTAGTTGGTGCCAGCCGCGTTGCCTGCCAGCGCCTTTTTCAACTCGCGCGCCGCCAAGTCCTGCGCCCTTGCGGCGTCGGCCACGACCGCATCCATGCCGAAGAACTCATGCGTGACGCCCTTGTACAGTTCGTGCGTGGTCCTCACGCCCGCAGCCCGCAGTTTTTCGGCCAGCAACTGGCCATCGGACGCGAGCGGGTCGATTTCCGCGTTGATGATCGTTGCCGGGGGCAGCCCGGCAAGGTTGGCCTTGCCGTAAACGTTCAACCGCGGGTCCTGCAGGTCGGCCGGGCTTTGGATCGTGTTCTTCACGAACCACTCGATGGCCGGCTTGCTCAGCGGGACCGCGTGCTCGTTCCGCTTATACGAGGGCGTCGTCAGATCCGTGCCGGCCACCGGGTACACCAGCAGCATGTGCAGCGGCATTTGCACCTTTTCGTCCCGTGCGCGGATAGCTACGTCGATAGCCATATTGCCGCCGGCCGACTCACCGGCAATGGCCACGCGCTTCGCGTCGCCGCCGAACTTGGCCGAGTTCGCCAACGCCCATTTATAAGCGGCATACGTGTCCTCGTGCGCCGCCGGAAAACGGAACTCCGGCGCATGGCGATATTCGACGCTGGCGACGATGGCGCCAGTTTTCTTGGCCAGCGCCATGGCGGAACTCTCGTAGGTGTCGAGGTCCGCGATGACCCAGCCGCCGCCGTGGATGTACACGATCACGGGCAGCGGCCCGCTGGCGGTGCCGGGCGTGTAGATGCGGATCGCCTGCGTGCCGCCCGCCGTTGGGTAGGTCATGTCTTGCTTCTTGACGCCCAAGGCTGCCATCAGCGCGGCAGGGTCCTTGCCCTGGTCGCGCAGCACCGCCTTCACAGCATCGGCCGGCGAAGGCCCGCGGCGGGTTTCTTCGACCGTTTGCGTGCCGATCGGCCTGGCGCCGAGCTGCATGAGCTTCTCGATCACGCGGCGCATGTCGGCGTCGGCACGCCGCAAGGTGTCGCTGTCCTGCGTGGCGGCCGCGGCTGTCTGCGCGTGGGCGTCCAGGCTCGGGCTGCCAAATGCGAGCAGCGCGCCGAGGGACGCGGCGGTCAGGGTTACGCGTTTTCTGGCCATTCTGTGTCGCTCTCTCCACCAAGCACCGGTGCGGGGTCGTTGCACGCGATGCCGGACGAGAACGGTCGGTCTTGCGGCGCGTTCCATCCTGGGGAAAGACGCCGCAAAATTATCGGCTCCATCTCGGAGGTTCCCGAGATGTCGCGCTACGCGCGTGCGGTGAAATCCACTACGGCCGCGAATCCCGTCTCGGACCCGAATGCGAGGTAGGCCCCATCCGGACTCCAGGCCATCGCCGAAATCGCGCCTCGCCCGGGGGCTGCAACCGGCACGATGCGGCTGGTGGCGATATCGGCCAGCACCACCAGCCCGTCGGAGAACCCGGCCGCCACTGCATCGTGCTTCGGGTGGCACGCCACGAAACTGCACATGGCGGTATCCCCGCCGGCCAGCTCCGTGGGTGCCTTGCCCATCGGGCCGCCACCGAAAAACGGCCATAAAACAACACTTTCCGCCCCGGAAGTCGCCAGCCACTTGCCATTGCGGGTGAAGCTCATGGCCTGCGTCTTGCCCGGGTAGCCGCTCATCCGCATGTGCTGGTTGTCCGCCAGCCGCCAGCCATGTAGCGAATTCTCCTGCATCGAGGTCACCACGTTCTCGCCCGCGGGGTCGATCGCGATGCCGGTGTGGCTGCCCTTCCACTCCAGCTTGCGCGGGTTGTCGGTCTTGGATGCCACGAACCACAGGCTCGCCCCGCCATAATGCGACGCGGCAATCCGTTTTCCGCGCGCATCGAAAACCACGCCGGTGACCGTCGAGGGATGCTCCAGACGCTTCAAAACCGCGCCGTTTTCGGCATGAATCTGTACTGCTTTGCCCACGCCCACGGCAAAAATCCGCTGTTTCGCGTCGGCGAAACTGACCACCTGCTCCACCCATTTGGAGCCGAAGCTGGCCAGACACGTATGCTGTGTACCTATCCGGCAGAGCTTCCCGTCATCTCCGCCGCTCAGGAAGCCGCCCGGCAGGCAATCCGGCGATAGGGCCAGAACGGAACCGTCATGCGTCATGACATTCCGCCATTCGGCCCGATCGGCCATGTCCAGAAGCCACACGCTGCCATCGCTGCCGCCGAACGCCGCCGTGCCGCCGTGACGGTCGAACGTGGCCGCCACCACGAACGCATCCAGCGATCGCTGCGCGCCCCGCGTCTCCAGCATGAAGTCCGGCGACGTCACGCTCATGCCGCTTCCCTCAAGCCGCGCACCCCTCGAACCCGCGCCGCAGCTGCGGGCGGTTGAGGTTGCGGCCGATGAACACCAGCCGGCTCACCCGTGGGTCGTCGGCCTTCCAGGGCCCGATGAAATCGCCATCGGCGATCATATGCACCGCCTGGAACGCGAACCGCCGGTCATCGCCCTTGTAGGAGAGGATGCCCTTGGTCCGCAGCAGATCCTGGCCCTTTTGCGCCAGCAGCCCGCCGATCCAGGCGTTGAACTTCTCGGGGTCGATCGGCGCCGTCACCTCGAAGCTCATCGAGGCGATCTCGTCGCTGTGCTCATGCTCGTCGTCGGTCAGGAAGTCCGGCGTGTGCGCCAGCACGCGCGCGAGGTCGAACGCGCCCTGGTCCAGCAGCTCGGCGATCGGCACGTTCGACTTCTGGGCGTGATGGATCTTCGCGAATTTGTTGATCCGACGGATTTGCGCCTCGACGGCGGCCAATTCCCCGGCATTCACCAGATCGGTCTTGTTCAGCACGATCACGTCGGCGAAGGCGATCTGGTCCTCGGCCTCGTGGCTGTCCAGCAGCCGCCGCGGCAGGTGCTTCGCATCGACCACCGTCACGATGGCATCGAGCCGCGTCTTGGCGCGAATATCGTCATCGACGAAGAAGGTCTGCGCCACGGGCGCGGGGTTCGCCAGCCCCGTGGTCTCGATGATGATGCCGTCGAACTTGGTGCGCCGCTTCATCAAGGCGCCCACGATGCGGATGAGGTCGCCCCGCACGGTGCAGCAGATGCAGCCGTTGTTCATCTCGAACACCTCCTCGTCGGTGTCCACGACCAGGTCGTTATCCACGCCCAGCTCGCCGAACTCGTTGATGATGACCGCGTATTTTCGCCCGTGATTCTCGCTCAGGATGCGGTTCAGCAGCGTGGTCTTGCCCGCGCCGAGATAGCCGGTGAGGACGGTGACGGGCACCAAGGTGTCGGACATTTCTGGATCGAGCCTCACGAGTGGAGCGCGCTATATAGCCGGATCGCGCGACAATTGCAGGATGCCCGCCCGCATCGCGTCCAAAGCGGCCACCGCCGGCCCGACATCGAATTGCGGCACCCGCGCGAGGCCCGCCCGCGCCAGCGATGCGCGCAACGCCGCGTCGAGCCCGACCTGGACAAGGCATTCGGCGAAACCCGCCGGATCGTCCGGGTCGATCGGCAGGGCCGCGTCCCCCACCACCTCGCCCAATCCCCCGCGCCCCGAGCATAGCAGAGCCGCGCCGCACGCCATGGCCTCCACCGCCGTCAGCCCGAACGGTTCGGCCCACCGGCTCGGCACTACCACGATCGCGGCCCGCGCCATCGCCGCCAGCACGTCGGAATGGGGCCGATAGCCCAGCATCGCCACCCCGGCGGAAGCGGCCAATGGGCGCAGCAACGCGAGAAACGGCGTCTCCGGACTGTCCGGCCCGAACCGATCCGCCCCGATCATCTCCGCCCGCCACCCAGGCAGACGCGGCAAGGCCAGTCCACAGGCCGCCACGAAGGCGTCGGCACCCTTGTCGGCCACGACCCGCCCGGCGAACAGGATCACGCGCTCCCGCTCGCCCGGGGCCACCGGGATCTCCGCGAGATCCAGCCAGTTGGGCAGCACACGGATCGCGCGATCCGGCACGCCCTCCAGATCCGGCACGCCCTCCAGATATCGCCGCCGCAGATACGCCGAGGAGGTCGCCACCAAAGCGAGCCGCTCCAGCAGCCGCGTCCGCTGCCTGGCCGTGCGCGCCCGGCGCATCCCTTGCGGATCGTTGTTCAGCAGCAGCGCCACGGGCAGCGGCGCCAGCCACCGCGACAGAAAAAGCGCCACATCCGGCCGGTTATGCACCTCGACCAGAATCGCCCGCTCATGGCGCACCGCCCGCGCCACGGCCATGGCATAGCGGCGCGCCGATCCGCCCAGCCCCCATCGCGGCCGAATGGGCCGGAACGCCACATCCGCGAACACATCCGCCCGCGCCGCCCCGAACACCACCGAGGCGAATTGCCCCGGATGCCGCGCCAGCCGATGCACCAGCAGCGAGATCGCGCCGCTCGCCGCCGGCGAGAACGCCTCCGAGGGCGGCAGCACGATGGCGACAGGGCCGCTCATCGCAGGATCTCGGGGCAGGATCGCGGGGCGCAGGATCGCGGGCGGAACGGCCGCCGTCACGGCCCGATTTTTCGCGGCATGGCTGTCTGCATCGGCGACCTCGGTGAGGGATCGAAATACGACATTTTCCATCGGCTGGACAATCTCGGAGCCCCAGGCCGTCGTCACGCAGCGGGGCCGCGCAAGCCGCCGAGTTGAAACATCCCGCCATCCGCCGCATATGGCCAACCGCAGCCAAGGAGCCCGGATATGTCGGACACGATGAGCGAACCCACCGTCGAGCGTCATGATTTCGGGGCCGAGGTCGGCCGGCTGCTCGATCTCGTCGTCCATTCGCTCTATTCCGAGCGCGAAATCTTCCTGCGCGAACTGGTCGCCAACGCCGCCGACGCCACCGACCGACGCCGCTTCGAAAGCCTGACCGACCCGGCCATCGCCCCCCCGCCCGAGGCGAAAGTCCGCATCGTGCCCGACAAGGCCGCCCGCACGCTGACCATCTCCGATGACGGCATCGGCATGAGCCACGAGGACATGGTCTCGAATCTTGGCACCATCGCCCGCTCCGGCAGCCGCCTGTTCGGCCAACAGCTGAATGCGGCCAAACCCGAGGACCGGCCCAGCCTGATCGGCCAGTTCGGCGTCGGCTTCTACTCTGCCTTCATGGTCGCCGAGCGCGTCGAGGTCACCTCCCGCCGCGCGGGCGCCGATGACGCCTGGACCTGGGCGTCGGACGGGCGCGGCACGTTCACGATGCAGGCCGCCGCCCGCGACACCGCTGGCACCGACATCGTGCTGCACATGAAGGCCGATGCCGACGAATACCTCGAGCCGATGCGGCTGGAAAACATCGTCCGCAAATGGGCCGACCACGTGACGCTGCCGGTCACCATCTTCCGCGACGGCAAGGACGAGCCGGCCAACGAGGGGACCGCCCTGTGGCGCAAATCCAAATCCGAAGTCGCCGAGGAGCAGTATACCGCCTTCTACCGCCATCTCGGCCAGTTCGACACGCCCTGGGCCACGCTGCACTGGCGGGCCGAGGGCGCCATGGAATACTCCGCCCTGCTGTTCATCCCCGGCATGAAGCCGTGGGACCCGGTGGACAACGACCGCGACAGCCATGTCCGCCTGCATGTCCGCCGCATGTTCATCACCGCCGACGCCAAGCTGCTGCCGACCTGGCTGCGCTTCGTGCAAG
>JANXTF010000061.1 GCA_025352565.1 Rhodospirillales bacterium
CTGTTCTTCCTCGCCGACCTGGTCGGCATCCGCCCGACCCAGCTCGAGGCCCAGGCCGGCGCGGCGCGCGCGGTCTATTTCGAGCCGCTGACCCTGCTCGCGGCGCTGTCCACGCTGACCGAGAAGATCGGCTTGGTGGCGACGGCCACCACGACCTACAACGAACCCTACCACCTGGCGCGCAAATTCGCCTCGCTCGACCTGATCAATGGCGGGCGGACTGGCTGGAACCTGGTCACCTCGCACAACCAGGCGGAGGCCGCGAATTTCAGCCGCGACACCCATATGGCGCATGCCGACCGCTACGCCCGGGCCGAGGAGTTCGCCGAGGTCGTCAAGGGCCTGTGGAACAGCTGGGACCAGGACGCGATCACGATGGACAAGGTGTCCGGCCAGTATTTCGATCCGCGGAAGCTGCACTTCCTGAACCACAAGGGAAAGCACTTCTCGGTCCGCGGCCCGCTGAATGTGCCGCGCTCGCCGCAGGGCCACCCGGTGATCGTGCAGGCCGGCTCGTCGGGGCCGGGGCGCGAGCTGGCGGCGCGGACCGCCGAGGTCATCTTCACCGCGGCCGAAACGCTGGGCGAAGGCCAGGCGTTCTATGCCGACGTGAATGCGCGCCTGGCAAAGTTCGGCCGCAAGCCGGGCGATGTCGCGATTATGCCGGGCCTGTTTCCGGTGATCGGCGCCACCAAGGCCGAGGCACAGGCCAAGTACGACTATCTTCAGTCGCTGGTGGAGCCCGAGGTCGGCCTGTTCCTGCTGCAGCATCTGCTGGGGCGCGACCTGTCCATGTATCCGCTGGACGAGCCGTTGCCCGATCTGGCCGATCACGACGGCGCCAAAGGCCGCACCGAATTGATCCTGCGCACCGCGCGCCGGGACAACCTGACGCTGCGCCAGCTTTACCTGCAGGTCGCGGTCGCGCGCGGCCACAACGTGATCATCGGCACGCCGGGCGAGGTGGCGGACGTGATGGAGGAGTGGTTCGAGGGGCGCGCCGCCGACGGGTTCAACATCCTGCCGCCGGTCTTCCCGACCGGATTGCAGGAATTCGTGGATCTGGTGGTGCCCGAGCTGCAGCGCCGCGGCCTGTTCCGGACCGAGTACGAGGGCACCACGCTGCGCGACCATTTGGGCCTGCCCTACCCGGATTTCCACGCCCGCTCGGCCGCCGCCGAAGGCGCGCAGGTTGCGGCCAACGAGGACATGGTCGCGGTCTAGCCGGACCGCACGCCGGATTTATCTAAGTCGTCGATCAGGAGAGATGTCATGGACGCCGTCGCAGCGCCGGGGAAATTCTACATCGAGGCCGATGCGCTGCAGGGCGTATGCCGCGCGTTGCTGGTAGCACATGGGCTTCCGGAGGCGGACGCCGAGACGACCGCCCGCTGCCTGGTGGAAGCCGATCTGCGCGGGGTGGAGACGCATGGCGTGGTCCGTCTGCCGCACTACCTCAACCGCGTCCGCCTGGGCTTGATCAAGGCGCGGCCCAACATCGTCGTGCGGCGGGTGACTCCGGCCGCCGCCTCGGTGGACGGCGACGACGGATTCGGCTTCGTGGTCGCCACGCGCGCCATGGACGAGGCGATCGCGATGGCCGCCGTCTATGGCATCGGCCTTGCGGCGGTCCGCCGCAGCAATCATTTCGGCATGGCCGCGAGCTATGTGCTGCAGGCCGCCCGCGCCGGCTACATGTCGATGGTGTTCACCAACGCCTCCGCCTCGATGCCGCCCTGGGGCGGGCGCGACCCGGTGCTGGGCACCAGCCCATTCGCCGCCGGCGCCCCGGGCGGAGATCTGCCGCCCTTCATCCTCGACATGTCGCCGGCGGTCGCCGCGCGCGGCAAGGTCCGGCTCGCAGCCAAGCGCGGCGAGAGCATCCCCGAGGGCTGGGGACTGGACAAGGAAGGGCAGGCCACCACCGACCCGAACAAGATATTGGACGATGGGATCGTGCTGCCGATCGGTGGTCCCAAGGGCTCGGCCATCGCGATGATGATGGATATTTTCGGCGGCGTGTTCACCGGTTCGGCCTTCGCGGGCGACGTGACGAACCACACCACCGATTACACCAGGCCGCAGGACGTCGGCCACTTCATGATGGCCATCAAGTGCGACCTGTTCATGACAAAGGCGGAGTTCGTGGCCCGCATGGACGTTCTGACCGGGCGCGTGAAGGCGGTGCGGCCGGCGCACGGGTTCGACGAGATCCTGGTCTCGGGCGAGCCCGAGGCGCGCAAGCAGGCGCAGCGGACGCGCCACGGCATCCAGTTCCCCAAAGCCGAGCTGGACCAACTCCGCGCCGAAGCGGACAAGGCCGGCATCGCGTTCCCGCCTTTGTCGGCGACCCCTTACAATTCCTGAACAGCGAGGCCGCCATGGCTGATCCGACGCCCCCCGAGATGCCGGTTTTGGACTCGCACGCCCATGTCTATCGCCAGGATCTGCCCATGGCGCCGGGTGGGCTGCACATGCCGACGCATGACTTCGAGATCGACGAATATGCCGCGATCCTGGACCGGCATGGCGTCCGGTACGGCGTGATCGCCGCGCCGAGTTTTCTGGGAACCTATAACGACTATACCCTGGCGGCGATCCGCGCGCATCCGCGGTTCAAGACCACCGTGATCCTCGATCCCGCGACCGGACCTTACACCTTGAAGGCGATGGATGCCGACCGCGCGATCGGAGTGCGGCTGTCGTTGCGCGGCCAGAAGACGCTGCCGGATTTTACCTCGTACGAGTGGGTCCTGTTCCTGCGGCGCCTGGCCGATCTCGACTGGCATGTGCATTTGCACATCGAGGGCCAACGGCTGCCTGCCGTCCTGCCGGCGCTGCAGGCGGCGCCGGTCAAGCTGGTCGTGGACCATTTCGGCCGCCCGGACCCGGCCCTGGGCGCCGCATCCGCGGGGTTCGAGGCGCTGCTCCGCGCCTTCGACACCGGGCGCACCTGGGTGAAACTGTCCGGCGGCTTCCGCATCGCCTGCGACCCGGCGCCCCTGGCGCGCCGGCTGCTGGAGGTGGGCGGCCCGGCCCGGCTGGTCTGGGGCAGCGACTGCCCCTTCACGGACTTCGCCGACAAGGTGGATTACCGCTCCGTCCTGGACCAGTACCTGTCCTGGGTGCCGCGAGCGGAAGACCGGGCAGCGATCAACGCCACGTCGAAGGCATTGTATCGGTTCGCGTAACCGCGTTGTGCCAGCAGGCCCGGCACGCCTGGACGAAACGGTGCTCTGTCCGGCCGGACAGAGGCCCGGCCCGACAGAGGCAGAGACCTACCCCCTGCGGGCGATGTCCTCCTGGACCTTCGGATCGATCAGCGGATAGACGGTGAACTCCGCGGGCACGCAGTTGGCCCATTCCGTCATGTAACGATGCAGCGTGTCATGGCTGTCCACGTTCAGGACCAGGATCGCTCCGCGCCCCGTTTTTACGTAGCAGGCGGTACAGGCCCCGCTCTGCTTCAGCGGTTCCAGCCAGTCCCAGAAGGTCGTCTGCCGCCCACGCATCTCCGACGGCCGCTCCGGCCGGGGGTTGCTCATCACCATGAACTGCATCGATCGCCTCCCTTTAACGCTACCATGACAGCGGTCGCACCCAGCGGCGGCGCAGGCCAATCATAACCAAGGCGTCAGCCATAAGCGGGCGTTACAGGGGCGGCATCAAAGGCGCTTATGACCGGCCCTCGTATTGGGATTGGACGCGCCGGCGGAACCCAACCAGCCTGAGTGCCAAGTTGGCGCGGGGACGTTCATGCAGACGGTGGACTATGTGATCGTGGGCGGCGGCTCGGCCGGGTGCGTGATCGCCAGCCGGCTGGTGCGGGCCGGCGCGTCGGTCTGCGTGCTCGAAGCGGGGCCGGTGGATCGCAACCCGTTCATCCACATGCCGGCGGGCTTCGTCAAAACCCTGTTCAACCCGGCCATCACCTGGCAGTTCGACACCGAACCCTCCGAATGGACCGGCGGCCGCCGCGTCTCCACCACCCAGGGGCGCACGCTGGGCGGGTCCAGCTCCATCAACGGCATGGTCTTCGTGCGGGGGCAGGCGGACGACTACAATGTGTGGGCGCAACGGGGGAATCGCGGCTGGAGCTACCAGGACGTGCTCCCGTATTTCCGCCGCATCGAGCGGCGCATCTCCGACACGGCGGACGAGCGTTACCGTGGATTCGAGGGCAACCTCCCGGTCACCGATATCGATTGGTCGCACCCGCTCTGCGAGGCCTTCATCGCCGGGGCCGAAGGGCTGGGGTTCCCGCGCAACCCCGATTACAACGGCGCGACGCAGGCGGGCGTGGGATACTACCAGCGGGTGATCCACCGCGCGCGCCGGATCAGCGCCGCGCGGGCCTATCTGCATCCGCTGATGAAGCGGGACAATTTGTCGGTGGTGACCTCGGCCCAGGCCGCCGCGATTCTGCTGGAGGCAGGCCGGGCCGTGGGCGTCAGCTACCGGCGCGAGGGCGATCCCACGCCGCGCCGCGTCATGGCCCGGAAGGAGGTCATCGTCTGCGCCGGCGCGGTCAACAGCCCGAAGCTGCTGCAGCTCTCGGGCATCGGCGACCCCGGCCTGCTGCAAGCCCACGGCATCGCGGTCCAGCACGCTCTGCCGGGCGTCGGGGAGAACCTGAGCGACCATTACAGCCCGCGCATCGTGGCCCGTGCCAAAAACACCGAAACCATCAACAACCTGGTGACCGGGCCACGCCTGGCCGGCCAGCTGCTCCGCTGGGCGGTACGCAAGCCGAGCGTCCTGGGGCTGAGTGCCGCGATCGTTTACGCCTTCGGCCGATCCGACCCGGGTCTGGAACAGCCGGATTATACCATCATCTTCACGCCGGCCAGCTATCGCGACGGCAAGCTGGGAAGCCTTGACACCTATCCCGGCATGACCTGCGGCGCCTGGCAGATGCGGCCCGAGAGCACCGGCTACGTCCGGATACGGTCCGCCGACGTGGCGGCGGCGCCTTTGATCCAGCCGAACTACCTCACGGCGGAAAAGGACCGCCAGGTCTTGCTGAGCGCGTTCCGCATGGGCCGGCAGATCCTGCAATCGCCGCAGCTTGCGCCCTACTACGACAGCGAGCAGATGCCCGGCGCCGCCAAGACCAGCGATGCCGACCTGCTGGAATTCGCGCGCAATTATGGCTCCAGCACCTACCATCTGTGCGGCACGTGCCGGATGGGGCCGTCCCACGACCGGACCGCCGTGGTGGACGACCAGCTTCGGGTGCATGGGATCGGCGGGCTGCGGGTTGCCGACTCCTCGATCATGCCGGCGATCGTTTCGGCGAACACCTACGCGACGACGCTGATGATCGGCGAGCGCGCGTCGGATATGATCCTCGGCCGGAGCATGACCGGGCAGGACGAAGCGGCTATGCAGTCGGCCTGAGATGCCGGTCGGCTCCTGAGATGAAGGAAACAGCGATGATGATCAGCCGCCGGACGACGCTGCTACTGGGGGGGGCCGCGGCGCTGCTCCCCACCGCCGCGCGCGCCGAGGTCAATACCATCCGGGTCGGTATCCAGCGTGGCCTGACCTACTTGCCCTTCGCGGTCGTCGAGCATGAATCGCTGATCGAGAAGCACGCCAAGGCGCTCGGGCTGGGCGATGTCACGGTGACCTGGAACCGGTCGTCCGGGGGCAACGTGCTGAACGACGCGTTGCTGGCCGGCACGCTGGATTGTGCGGCCACGGGCTTCCCGTCGTTCTTCGTGCTCTGGTCCCGCGCGCGGGGGCGCCAGGCGATCAAGGCCCTGGCGTCCTACGGTTCCACGCCGCTGCTGCTGGTTACGCGCAATCCGGCCGTGAAGACGATCGCCGACTTCACCGATGCCAGCCGCATCGCCGTGCCCGCGGTGAAAAGCTCCGTCCAGGCGACGCTGCTGCAAATGGCGGCCGAGAAGCAGTTCGGCCAGTACGACCGCCTGGACCACCTGACCACCTCGCGCTCGCATCCGGATGCGCTCCTTGCCGTGTTGTCCATGATGGGCGAGATCGACAGCGCGTTCAGCGCGCCGCCCTACCAATACCAGGCGCTCGCGCGGCCCGGCATCCACGTGGTCACCTCGTCGGACGAGATCTTCGGCGGGCCGCTCTCGAACGGCGCGCTGTACATGACCGAACGGTTCCACGACGAGAACCCGGGAGCCGCCAAGGCGCTCAACCTCGCACTGCGCGAAGCTCTGGCGATCGTCACCAACGACCAGCGGCGGGCGGCGGAAATGTATATCGCGACCTCGGAGGAGAAGATCAAAGTCGAGACGGTGCTGCAGACGCTCTCGGCACCCGGCACGGTGTTCGAGGCGGCGCCGCGCGGCGTCATGAAGTTCGCTGATTTTATTCATAAAACGGGCGCAATGCAGAAGACGCCTTCCTCGTGGAAAGACCTGTTCTTCCCCGAGGCGCATGATCTGCCGGGGAATTGACGTGGATATTTCGATCAAGCGAAGGGCGTTGCTCCAGGGCAGCGTTGCGGGCGGCCTGCTGGCAGGCCGCTCCGCGCGCGCCCAGCCCGGCCCGGCGATCAGGATCGGCGTGCTGACGGACATGTCCGGCTCGTTGCGCGACACGACCGGACCCGGCAGCGTGGCTGCCGCGAGGCTGGCGGTCAGCGAGTTCACCGCGGCGAATCCGGACATCGTGGTTGAGGTGGTCGTCGCCGATCATCTGAACAAGGCCGACATCGGCACCGGCATCGCACGGGAGTGGTATGACCGTGGCGGAGTGGACGCCATCACCGACATCGGGAACAGCGCGGTTGCCCTGGGGTGTGCCACCGTGTCGCGGCAGAAGGACAAGGTGCAGCTCAACACCAGCCCCGGCACGACCGAGCTCACCGGCCGGATGTGTTCGCCGAACGGCATACATTGGACGTTCGACAGCTATTCGATCGCGCACACGATGGGCACCCTGGTACCGGCGATGGGCGGCAAGACGTGGTTCTACGTCACCCCCGACTACGCCGGCGGCAAAGGCGTCCAGGAGGAAACCACCCGCTTCGTCGAGGCCAGCGGCGGCAAGGTGCTGGGCGGCGTGCTCTATCCCTTTCCGGGGACCACGGAATTCTCGTCCTTCCTGCTCCAGGCCCAGGCGAGCGGGGCCGGGGTCATCGCCTTCGCCAATGGCGGCGACGACATGGTCAACAGCGTGAAGCAGGCCCGCGAGTTCGGCCTCATGCGGGACGGCGTGCGGATCGTGGTTCTGGCGGCCAACGCGCTGTCGATCGCCAGGGCCGGGCTGGCCGAGATGCAGCATGTGTTGATGGTCGAGTGCTTCTACTGGGATCTGAACGACCGGACCCGCGCCTTCGCCGCCCGGATCAAGCCCTCGCTGCAGGCAGGCTACTTCCCCAACAGCCTGCATGCCGGGAACTATTCGGCCGTCACGCATTACCTGAAAGCCGTGAAGGCGATCGGCGTGGCGCGCGCCAAGGCGTCCGGCCGGGATGTCGTGGCCATGATGAAGACGCTGCCGACCGACGATGACTGCTTCGGCGCGGGCCTGGTGCGGGAGGATGGACGCAAGATCCATCCCAACTATCTTTTCGAGGTCAAGACCCCGGCCGAAAGTCACGGACCCGACGATGTGTTGCGCCTGCTCGCGACGACGCCGGCCGAGCAGGCCTTCCGGCCCTTGGCGCAAAGCGCGTGTCCGGACATTCGCAAATAGGCCGCGCGCATGCCGTTGGACCCCCAGATCAAGGCCCTGCTCGACAAGGGTGCCGGCCTCGCGCCGCTGCACACGCTCTCGGTCGCGCAAGCGCGGGCGCGTTACGAGGGCAGGCCCCGGCCGCCAGCCCCGGAAGTGCGTGCCGTCGCTGAACGCATCGTCCAGGGTCCGGGCGGGGCCATGCGGCTGCGCATCTATTCGCCTCGCACGGCGGGGCCTCATCCGCTGCTGGTATTTTTCCACGGCAGCGGCTTTGTGGTTTGCAGCCTCGACACGCATGACGGGATCGCCCGGAACCTGTGCCATGGCGCCGCGTGCGTTGTCGTGTCGGTCGATTACCGGCTGGCGCCGGAAGCCCGTTTCCCCGCGGCATCCGACGACTGCCTGTTCGCCACGCGGTGGGCCGCGGAGCACGCCGCGGAGTTCGGCGCCGATGCGGCCCGGATCATCCTGGCGGGCGACAGCGCCGGCGGGAACCTCGCGGCGGTGACAGCCTTGCGCGTCCGAGACGAAGGGGGCCCCGTCCTGGCGGGCCAATTGCTGATCTATCCCATGACGGACCACCACAATTCCGGAGCGCCGTCGCTGACGGAGAACGCGCAAGGATACGGCCTGACCCGCGATGCCGTGATCTGGTTTTGGGACCATTATCTTGGCCCGTCGGGAGACCCGGCTCATCCTCATGCCGCGCCCATGCGCGCGCCCGACCTCGCGGGACTGCCGCCCGCCCTGATTCTTACCGCGGAGTTCGATCCCTTGCGGGACGAGGCGGAATCGTATGGGCAGCGCCTGCTCGCGGCGGCGGTGCCCACGCGCGTGGTCCGGTGCGAGGCGGTCAACCACGGCTTTCTCGGCTGGGTCGGGTGGGTGCCCAAGGCCGACGCGGCGATGGCGGACGCATGTGCCTGGCTTGGGGAACACTTCGCCGGCGGTTAGCGCGGGAGCTGGTGCCGCAGGGCGTCGGCGAGCATGATTTCCGGGCACGAGGCCGATACGCGAGAGGCGCTGGATGAGATTGCCACAAAGGGAGGCAGGATGAGCCGGGTAATGCGCGTCGCGGCGGCCCAGATGGGGCCGAACCAGAGAGCCGACACGCGCGAGCAGATCCTGGACCGCATGATCGCCTTGCTGGAGCAGGCGGCGGAAGCGGGCGCCACGCTCGTGGTCTTTCCGGAACTCGCCTTCACCACCTTCTTTCCGCGCTGGCTGCTGGAGGGCGCGGCGCTCGATCGGCACTACGAGCGCGCCATGCCGAACGCCTCGGTGCAGCCATTGTTCGACCGCGCCCGTGCGCTCGGCGTGGGCTTCTATGTCGGCTATGCCGAGATCGCCACGGGTCACATGTCAGGCGACGGACGGCGCTTCAACGCCGCCATCCTGGTGGAGCCCGGCGGCGCCATCATCGGCCGCTACCGCAAGGTCCACCTGCCCGGCTCCGTCGAGCCGCGGCCGGGCGCCCGCTTCCAGCAGCTGGAAAAGCGCTACTTCGAATACGGCGATCTCGGCTTCCCCGCCTTCCGGGCCGGTGCCGTCTGGCATGGCGGCATCCTGGGCATGATGATCTGCAACGACCGCCGCTGGCCCGAAGCCTGGCGCGTGCTCGGTCTCCAGGGCGTCGAGCTGGTGTGCGTCGGCTACAACAGCGCCGCCTACGACCCGAATGGCGGCACGACCGAGGATTCGACGCTGCGCACCTTCCACTCGCGACTGGTCGCGCAGGCCAACGCCTACATGAACGCGACCTGGGCCGTGGCGGTCGCCAAGGCCGGGGACGAGGACGGCTCCGGCCTGATCGGCGGCTCCTGCATCGTCGATCCGAATGGCCGCATCGTGGCCGAGGCCAGCACCCTCGGCGACGAGATGCTGGTCGCCGATTGCGACCTCGATCTGTGCCGCCAGGGCAAGGAGAAGATGTTCGACTTCGCCGCCCATCGGCAGCCCGCCCACTACACCGCCATCACCGAGCGTGCCGGCATCATCGAACCACAGGCCAGCCAAGGGGATCGCCGATAGGCAGGCGCCTCACCGGATCGGCTTTCCGCGCAATCGGCGCGGGGACTTGGGACTTGGCGCGCGGAAAAGCGCGGCGCGCGCCACCTATTTCACCGCGCCGGCGGTAAGACCCTTGACGATATAGCGCTGGCCGATCAGCAGCAGAAGCACTGCGGGGATGATCGACAGGGCGGAGCTCGCGGCCATCTGCGTGTACTGGACCTCGAAGCCCTGCGCGTATTTGGCGATGCCGACCGGAATCGTCGCGGTGTGCTTGGACGTGAGATTGAGCGCCACCGCGAATTCGTTCCAGCTGAACACGAACAGCAGCACGCCCGTCGCCGCGAGGCCGGGCGCGAGCAGCGGCAGCACGATGCGGCGGAGCAGCATCGGCGTCGATGCGCCATCGATGCAGGCCGCTTCCACCAGTTCGCGCGGGACATCGCGCACGAAATTGCCCATGAGCCACAATGCCATCGGCAGGTTGAGCGTCGCGTGGGCGAGCACGAGTCCGGCGAGCGTGTCGTCGAGCCCGGCACCGCGCGCCATGGTGAACCAGGCGCCGGCAAGGGCCACCGGGGGCAGCATCTGGAACACCATGGTCCAGCCCAGGAACAGATGCGGGACCCACCGTGGCCAGCCCATGCGGTGCATCGACCACGCGCCCAGCGTGCCGGCGGCGAGGCAGATCGCGGTGCTCAGGATCGCGACCACGAACGAGTTGCGGAAATTGAGCACGAAGTCCGAGCCGCGCGACCAGAGCACCTGGGAGAAGCTGGCGAGGTTCGGCTTGAATGCGATCGCCCCCGAGATGAGCGAGATCTGGGTGCGGAAGCCGGCACCGATGACCCAGACCGTCGGGACGAGGATGACGAGTGCCGCCACGATCAGCGTCGCGTGGGTGCCGATCGCGGCGCGGCGCACGCTCATGCGGGCGCTGCCCGGCGGCGCGCCGCGAGCGCGAGGGCCAGCAATGCGCCGACGACGAGGATGACGGCGACCGACATCGCGGAGCCAAGGCCCACGCGGTCCTCGGTGAAGAAGCGCTGATAGATGGTGAAACTGACGACCTCGGTGGCGGTCCCCGGCCCGCCGCCGGTCAGCAGATAAACCTCGTCGAACACCTTGAAGGCGAGCACGAGGCGGAACGCGGCGGTGACGGCGATGGTCGGCCACATCATCGGCAAGGTGATGTGGACCAATTCCTGCCACCACGACACGCCGTCCACTTCGGCGGCCTCGTACACATCCTGCGGCAGGCTCTCGATGCCGGCGAGCAGGAGCAGGAAGCAGAACGGCGTCCAATGCCAGATGTCCACCAGGATGACGGACACCAGCGCCATGGTGGGCTGGCCGAGCCAATCGATCGGCTCCAACCCGAACGCTGCCAGAAGCTGGGTGATGAGGCCGAAATCGTAGTTGTAGATCAGCTTCCAGATCGCGCCGATGACGATGCCGGGCAGCAGGATCGGCAGGATGAACACCGTGCGATAGACGATGCGCCCGTGGCGCACCCGGCTCGAAAGCAGCGCGAGCACGAATCCCAACGCCATCTGGCCGGCGACCGCCAGGATGGCGAAGATCGTGGTGTTGACGATGCCCGCGCGGAACAGCGGATCGACGGCCACCGCGCGGAAATTGGCGAGCCCGACGAACGACCAGGTTGCGGCGCCGTTCGACCAGGCGACGTTGGCGAAGCTCATCGCCAGCAGGTTGAGCAGCGGCAGCACGCCGAGCGCCAGCATCAGCGCGAATGCCGGCGCCGAGGTGAGCCAGCGCCACGCCGGCTCGTCGCCCTGGCGGCGGAGTGACGTCGCCACGCCGCTATGTGAGCGGCGCGAGCCGGGCGGTTTTGTAGTTGTATTTCGCCATCACCTCGTAAATCTGGCCCGCCATGGTGTTGAGGGCGGCGACCGACCCGGTTTCACTGGCGATCGCGCGGTTGAGGCCGAGTTCCAGGATCACGATCACCTCGTTCGCCTCGGGGAACTGGTAGATGTTGACGGCCTTGGGCAGTGCCGCCGCCAGCGGTTTCATCCAGCGGAACCGCCGCTCCTCGGCGATCGGGTCGCGGTAGGCGGCGGCATGGACCGGCATGCCGCCGGCCTTGGCGAGCGCCACCTGGGTGTCCCTGGTCTGGAACCACCGCAGAAACTCCACCGCCGCGCGCTTGCGCCCGTCGGGCACGTTTTTGGCGACCCCGGCGACGAAATGGCCGAGGCCGGGGGCGGTCGGCAGGCCGGGGGCATGGGGAGGCGGTGCGAACTCCGCCTTGTCCACGATGGCCGACTTGTCCGCGTCGTCCATCTGAGACCACGCGGCGATGACGGTGAGGACGTGCGCGGCGCGTCCGGAAACGAAGTTCTGCAGCACTTCGGCCTGGTCGAAGGTGGACGTTTTGGGGTGCCCTGCTTCCCGAGCCAGCCGGATGTAATAGTCGAGTGCCACACGGCCGGCCTCGCTGTTCAGCGTGACCGCGTAGTCGCCAGCGGGCTGATCCTTGAAGATGCTGCCGCCGAAACCGTAGAGATAGGGGTAGAAATCGAAGGCGACGGTATGCGGCCCGCGCGCGCCGCGCTGGACGATGCCGTACATGCCGGGCGGTTTGTGAAAGCGGCGCGCATTGGCTTCCAGCTCCGCGAAGGTATCCGGCGCCTTCAGGCCGGCCTGCTTGTAGAGGTCGCCACGGTAATACAGCATCGGGATGATCGGCGCGAAGGGCAGCGCCATGAGCTTGCCCCGCGGCGTCATGGTCTTGTTCCGCGCGTCGAAGTAGATCGTGTCGCCGAGCGTGTAAAGCTCGGGGTCGAGCTTGAAGCCGGGATCAATGTCGTGAATCGGCTCGACGAAACCACCGAAATACATCTCGGCGAACCAACCCGAATTCATGATCAGCAGATCGTCCGTGCCCTGTTTGCTGCGGACGGAGTTGCGTTGCTTCTCGAGCGACCCGGCGAACGGTTCGACATCGACGTCGATCCTGTTGCCGGTCTCCTTCTCGTACAGATCGACGAGCTTGCGGATGCTGTCGAGCCATGGCGACTGGTTGATGATCATCGACACAGGTTCGACCTTGGAAGCGGCCCAGCCGAGGCGGGTGGACGCCATGAACGACGCGGCGGCCGTGCCGGTCAGGATCGTGCGACTCAGGATCGTGCGGCGGGTGGTGCCTTCGCCGGCAGGTGACATGGCGTTTTCCCCAGTTTCCCAATGCGCGCACTCTGCGCGCCGCGGCGGCGCGGCACCATAGGCTTTCACCGCGACGGGCGCCGTGCCCCAGGCGGCTGATCGTGTACGAAAAACGCCTGAATCGGGGTATTTGCCATCGCCCGATTTTGCCCGTTTCAGCCCCGCCCGCCGGCGGCCCGCCGAAATCAGGTATGCGACATAACAAACCCCCGCCTGGCCGGATCGCTGAATCCCGCCCGGCGCGAGGCACCTTGCGCCGATCGGCCGCAACGGTGAAGATCATCCGGTCGGCTAAGGGAGCAGGTGATGGCGAACGTCCAGGTCAGCAAGGCCGAAATGCTTGAGCGCGTGGCGGTGTTCAAGAACCTCACGTCGAGTAGCCGCCCGCTGGTCGATGCCGTGCTGCCGCAGTTCAACCGCGAGATCTTCAACATCATCGGCGGCGGCGTCACCGAAGATGCCCAGATGAAGGTGCCGATCACGGCGGTCGACGGGTTCCATATGTCGATCATCAAGGCCGGACCGCAAAAAGGCACCGGCCTGCACAACCACAAGACGGTCGAGGTCTTCATGCCGCTCACCGGCTCATGGTCGGTGCAATGGGGCGACCACGGCGAAAATCAGATGACGCTCGATCAATATGACGTGATATCCGTCCCGATCGGCGTCATGCGGGGGTTCCGCAACGAGAGCACGCACGAGGCGCTGATGCTTGCGGTGGTCGGCGGCACGAATCCCGGCAGCGTCGAGTGGGCGGACGACGTCCGTCAGGCCGTCCGGGCAAAAGGCTTCGATCTCGATGGGGCCGGCAAGATCATCGAACTCGCGAAAGCCTGACCGGCTTGCCGCCGGACGATCTCTGCCTGCAATCCGCGACCCTGCTCGCGCGCCGCATCGCCGCGCGGGAGGTGTCTCCAGTGGACGTCACGGACGCGGTCATTGCCCGCGCGGCACGGCTCGATCCGGTGCTGAACATCTTCGCCCAGGACATGTTCGACACGGCGCGCCAGCAGGCACGCGCGGCGGAGGCGGCCGTCATGTCGGGCGCGCCGCTCGGCCGGCTGCACGGTGTTCCGATCACGATCAAGGACAACGTGCCGATCGGCGGCCTGCCGATGGCAAACGGCTCCTGGGCGTCGGCCGATTTCGTCCCGGCCGCGGATGCGGCGGTGGTCGCGCGGGTCAGGTCGGCGGGCGCCATCGTCATCGGCAAGACCAACCTGCCCGAGTTCGCCCACAAGGTGCTGACCGACAGCCCGATGTTCGGTGTCACCCGCAATCCCTGGGGCCTGGACCGCACGCCCGGCGGATCGAGCGGCGGTGCCAGTGCCGCCCTGGCCGCCGGCGTGGCGCCGCTGGCCATCGGGACCGATGGCGGCGGCTCGATCCGCTGTCCGGCCTCGTGCGCGGGTGTGCTGGGGCTGAAGGCCACGCTCGGGCGCATCCCGTTCGAGACGATCCCGGACGGGTTCGCCAACTTCGCGTTCGTCGGCCCGATGACCCGCACGGTGGATGACCTGGCGTTGCTTCTTTCCGTGATGTCCGGCCCCGTTGCCGCCGATCCGTTCTCCCTGGCCACAGCGCCGGCCGTGTTCGTGCCGACGCCGTCGGTTCGCGGGCTCCGCATCGGCTGGATCGAGCATTTCGGCCGCTACCGCACCGAGCCAGAGACCGCGCGCCTTACCCGCGACAGGCTGCTCTCGCTGCAGGCCGAGGGGGCCGAGGTCGAAGAGCTGCACGATCCCTGCTTCGACGATGTGTTCGCCACCTATGTGGTGCTCGCCACCACGGCGCACGCGGCGCGTCTTGGCCCGCTGGTCGAGGCCTGGGGCGATCGGCTGACCGAGAGCATCCGCGTCAGCATCGCACGCGGCCAGGGATGGTCGGCCGTGGAATGGCAGCGCGCGCATGACCGGCGGACCGCGCTGTTCCGGTCGGTGCAACGTCTGTTTGAAACCTATGACCTGATCGCCACGCCGACCATGACGGCGCCCCCGACCGGGTTGGGCGCCGGTGGATCGATCGAGACCGACATGTACGCGCAGTGGGCGGCGCCGCTCTATCCGTTCAACCTGACCGGCCACCCGGCCGCCTCCGTGCCCGCCGGCTTCACCGCCGCCGGCCTGCCGGTGGGACTGCAGCTGATCGCCCCGTGGCACGCCGAGCAGCGTATCCTGGAGGCCGCCGCGCTGCTCGAGCAGCTGCATGGCTGGCAGGCGCTATGGCCGCCGCCGGCTACTGCTTCTCGATGTTCCAGTAGGCGATGAAATACGCGTCCAGCACGCCGGTCACGTTGGTGCGGTAGGCGCTGGACACATCGAACTGGCCGGCGGGGACGTAGGGAATGAACTCCCACAGATGCTTCTGGAACGCGGCGAACGCGGTCTTGCGCGTGGCGTCGTCGGATGCCCCGAGAAAGCTCTGCCGCAACGCCTCGCCTGCTGGATCGCACGGGAAGCCGGCCCAGCCGGGCGCGCAGGACAGATCGGTCGAGACGTTCATCAGCGGGTGGAACCACGAGCTTCCGACCGCATAATAGGTGAACAGATTGTAGCCGCCGGCATCGAGCGGCTTGCCGCGCGCGTTCACCCGCTGGAACATCGTCGGGAAATCCGTGATCTGGACATCCACGTCGACGCCGGCCTCCTTCAGCCGCTGCGCCGCGACCTGCGTCATGGCGCTGATCGGCGGCAGCGTCGATGTGCCGAGCAGCACCAGCTTCTCGCCGTGATACCCCGCCTCCGCCAGCAACTGCCGGGCGCGCGCGATGTTGGGCTTGCGATAGGGCTCCGATCCCGCTTCCGTCCCGAATGGCACGCCGCAGACGCTGAACGAGTAGCAGGTCCGCCACTTCGCGTTGTCGCCGGCGACCGCCGACATGAAGTCGTTCTGGTCGAACAGCAGCGCCAGGGCCTGGCGGGCGCGAACGTCGTTGAACGGGGGCAGCGCGAAATTGGGCCGCACGAACGCGACCGAGGGCAGGGCATAGGTCCGCCGCACCGTGATGCCGCGGTTGCGCAGGAACGGCGCCAGGTCCGGCGTGACCGCCTCCCAAAAATCGGCCTCGCCGGTCGCCAGGGCATTGGCCGCTGTGGTCGGGTCCGGCACGACCGTCCATTCGACACGGTCAACCTTCACCACCCGCGCCCCGGCAAGTCCGTCCGGGGGCTCGCCGCGCGCGGGATAGTCGGGGTTGCGGGCGAACACCACGCGGTGGCCCGATTGGCGTTCCTCGGCCACGAACCGGAACGGTCCGGAGCCGATGGGCGCGGTCAGCGGCACGTTCGCCTCGCGCCTGGCATCGGCTTCGCGCATGATCGCGGCGATGGGCGCCCCGGGACCGGCGAGCATGAATTCCACCAGACCGAAGCGTTCCTTCAAAACCAGCTTGAAGGTGAGGTCATCGACGATGCTCATCGCCGCGACGCGGGTCTTGAGTTGGCCTCCGATGGATGTGCCGCCCATCCAGCGATCCAGCGAGGCGACCACGTCCCGCGTGGTGACCGGGCTCGCGTCGTGGAACTTGAGCCCCGATCGCAGAGTGAACGTGTAGGTGAGGCCATCGGCGCTGACGCTCTCGCGGTCCACCATCATCGGTTTCGGCGACAGCTCGTGATCGAGTGCGAACAGCGTGTCGAACACCATCTGCGAGTAGATGCGTGAAACGAGGTTGGCCCCGCGAGTAGGGTCCAGCTCGGAGACATCCGCGCTGGGTATCACCTTCAGCACACGCGACATATCCTGGGCGGCTGCCGGCACGTGAGCGGCCAGCGTCATTGCGATGCCGGCGGCGATGAACAGCTTCATGTCATGTCTCCCGAGCGGCTGCGCCATCCTCGCCGCGTTTTGACCTCAGGCGCCCGGCGTGGCCTCGATAAGCTTCGACAACGAGACGTCGTCGAGCTTGTGCAGAAACGTCGCTCAGTTTTTCGGTCGGTTCGCAGCCCTCGGCAAACCGGATGCCATACGTGGCCCGAAGCGTGCCGACGAGGGTGTTGCCGTGCTTCCTGCTGATCTGGCCGTTCTTGTCGCGGTGTCTGCCGTCCAATCCCGTCGCCATCCTCGCCCCTCCTTGTACGCCAGACTCAGCGTCTGGCAAGCGGGAATGCTAGCAGCCGCAAGTTGCCGGAGCGACGGAAATGTGGCGTGTTCGGCACTCCGGTCCTGGGGGCGCCGATCGCTCGCGGATGGCCGTGGCACGCGCCCGCCCGCGCCGCTCAGGGGCGGTGGCCGGCAACAGCTTCCGTATTCGCCGCATCGGCATCGTGCGTCAGGGAATTTGGTCCAAAAAATCGAAGCCAGTGCCGGGTAGCGTCTCAGTTTGAAATTGGCGGCCCCTAGCCGCCCATGTCGCATCCAGCCCGCGCCTCCTATATGCTTAGCGGAAAGCATGGAGGTATGGTGTGGCCGCATCGAAAGTTCAGGCAGGCGACGAGAACCCTAACCGGCAGAAGTTGGTCGGAAAGACCAAAAAGCCCGGTACGGATCATTTGCAATACGTTTGGCATTTGCGCTGCGATGTGTGCGGCATGGAGTATGGCGCGAACGGATCGGACTTTCACCACCGCAAATGTCCGGCATGCCAAGGCGGCAAGCCAGGGCTGGAGTTCTGACGATGCCAAAAGGCCCCAGAGGCGAGAAGCGCCCCGCCGACGTGATCGGCGCGGCCGTGAAGGTCATGCGGATCGCGACCGGCGAGGAAGAGGATGAACGCCCCGTCGCCAGCGCGGCGGCGCAGCTCGGCAAACTGGGCGGGGCCGCCCGCGCTGCCGGGATGACACCGGAGCGGCGGGCGGAGATTGCGAGGAAGGCGGCTGCTAAGCGGTGGATGAAATCTGGTCATTCTGCTACGCCAAGCAAAAGAACGTTCCCCAAACCTATCAAGGCTCCTGCCATTGCGGGCGAGTTCGATTCGAAGTTGACGCCGACCTAGATCAAGTCCCGGTCTGCGACTGCTCTATCTGCAAACGTCGCGGAGCACTCAACCATCGGGTCGCGCCATCTGACTTCCGGTTGCTGACACCGCTGGCGGCGCTGTCTCTCTACGCGTTCCACACTTGCACGGCCAAGGACTACTTCTGCCCCGTCTGCGGCATTCAGCCGTTTAGAAGGCCGCGCACCGATCCATCGGTATGGACGGTGAATGTGCGCTGCCTAGAGGGGGTCGATCTGGACGCGATCCCGATTAAGCGCGTCTATGGGGGCCGCCTCTCCTAGCGCCCAATTTCAAACTGAGACACTACCCAGTGCCGCCGACCCTGGCCAGAACTCGCGGAAGCGCCTACGAACCGCATTTCGTATGCGGCCATGGTCGCCTGAGGATGGAGCCGCGGTGCCGTTTGCGATCTGGGTCGATGTGGAGGACCTGTTTCGCTACGTCCAGCACAACGCCCGGACGAGCGGCATACAGCGGTTGGCCTACGAACTGTGCCGCCAGCTTGCGACCACCCCGGTCCTGCGAGACCGGGTGAGGTTCGTACGTCATGCCGATAACGGCCTGACGCTCCGCCCGGTGGCATTCTCCGAGCTCGAATCCGCCATCGACGCGATGTCCGGCAACGTGGTCGCCGGCGCGACCGGCCAGCG
>JANXTF010000004.1 GCA_025352565.1 Rhodospirillales bacterium
AAGTCGCAGCCGACGGTGGGTATGCCATCCTGCTCGACACCCCGTTCCTGTTCATTGGCAACAACCCCTACGTGATCACTGGGGCGCAGCTGGGAACGCGACCCTGGCTGGATCGCGGAACGCTTTGGCTCTGCACGGCACCCCGGCCCACCCATCTGAAGCTGATGGTGCTGGCGTTCGGCGCCTTGCTCGGACGGGTCAGCCCCGCCGACTTGACGAGGCGCGACGTGAAGGAAGTTCACATTCGTACTCACCGCAGGCACCTGCACGTGGCGACCGACGGCGAGGTGACCCTCATGCGGACGCCGCTGCATTTCCGCATCCGCCCCAACGCGCTCCGCGTGATGGTTCCTGGCTGACCTGGAGCCGCCCTTGCGCACTATTCTGCATCTGTCCGACCTACATTTCGGGCGCGTCAATCCGGTTATCCTGGCTCCCTTGCTCGCGGCGGTAACGACAATTCAGCCCGACCTGGTAGTTTTCTCGGGCGACTTCACGCAGCGTGCGCGCGTGCAGGAGTTCAAGAACGCGGCCCGCTTTCTCGCGGCGCTGCCCGGCCCGCGCCTACTCGTGCCCGGCAATCACGACGTCCCGCTATATAATCCGATAAGCCGCTGGCTCGCCCCGTTGCGGCGATATCGGCACTACATCGCCAACGACCTCGCACCATTTTACGCCGACGCGGAAATAGCGGTGCTGGGCGTCAACACCGCCCGCGCGCTGACTTTCAAGAACGGTCGGATCAGCCGGGCGCAACTGGCGGCCGTAATCGAGCGGCTTGCGACCTATGGTCTTGATGTGACCAGGATCGTGGTCACGCACCACCCGTTCGATGCGCCGGACCAAGTGACTCCCGGCAGCAAGCCCGGCCACGGCGTGGTCGGCCGCGCGGAAATGGCGATGGCGGGCTTCTTATTCTCTGGCGTGGACATGATACTCTCAGGCCACCTGCATTTCAGCCATGTCGGGCCGACCGCGCAACGCTATCCTTCTGCAGGACGATCCGCGCTGTTGATCCAGGCCGGCACCGCGACGTCCACCCGCCAGCGTAACGAGGCGAACACCTTCAATGTCATCCGGATCGCCCGGCCCGAGACCATCGTCGATTGCATGGCCTGGGACGGCGAGATCGCGGGCTTCCGCCACGCCAGCAGTGAGCGATTCGGTGAGACGGTTGCCGGCTGGTCGCGCCTGCCCCCCGCATGAAAGAGAAATGGCCTCGGGCAGCCTCGGCCATTATTGCCGTTGCCCTGTTCTGCTGGCTGGCCGTCGTCACGATGCAGGGCGGCCTGGCGGGCTTCGACCAGATGATTCGAATGCATGCCCATGCCCTAGCCACGCCGTGGTTGACGGCCACCGCCGCGAACCTTACCTGGTTGGGCACGCTCGGCGTGCTGGCACTGTTCGGCGGTCTAGCGTTAGCAATTCTAGTGGGCGCGGGACACGACGACGGGACGCCAGGCTCCTGGTGTTCATCATGGCCGGTTCGCTGGTACTCGAGAACGCATTGAAGTTTGCGATCCAGCGTCCGCGGCCACCGGCGTTTTTCGGCACCGACCCTACAACATACAGCTTCCCGAGCGGCCACGCGCTGTTTTCCCTTTGCTTCTACGGCTGGCTGGCGAACGTGCTGTGCAGCGCAGGTATCTCACGCGCGATCGTCTGGCCGATCACCATCGCCCTCGTCGCGGGCATTGGCGGCACGCGGGTGTATTTGGGCGTCCATTTCCCGACTGATGTTGTCGCCGGATATCTGATTGCAACCGCGTGGCTGTGCACGGCCTACACCTGGGAGGCGCATCGGTCGCCACCGCCTGGGGCAACGCGGCTTTGATCTCTGCCTCCTTTCGGGCGGGACCGTAAGGCCCACGATCCCTTTGCGGCAGCCTGAGACGTGCGGAACGAGAGAGATTTTATAGTCGCGAACTTGCCGGGGCACAGGCTCGACGGCAACATACTCGCACCTGCCCCCGCAACCTCGCGAGCGGCTTTGAGGTCGCTATCCGGTAGCTATGGCTAGTCCCCGGCTGTCCGACTTAGGGATCGTCAGGGAACAACTGAATGGTTTGTGTCGATGCATGGTCGTATGCAGTAGTTCCATTGCCCGTGGAGCTCGTTAAGCATTAAGTCGATGGTGGCCATCTCGGGATCTGCGACAATGATGTTGTTCGAGAGCGTTCCTGCTGCTGCGTCTTTGCTGCGCGCCGTAGAGGTGCTGCGCGATGGGCCGGCAATCAGTCCACGCTGTAGCCGAGCCGCTCGATGGCTGGACGCAATATTGGGATGATCGGCGCCAGATGCACGCGGTAATTGCGCCAGCGCTCTACCGAACGGTTGTACAGCTTCTGTGTGACCTGGGCATAGCTGGCGGTCGGCGCGCGGCGACGATTCTCGTCGAAGCGCAGGTGTGCGTCCTCGAATGGGACACCGACGAAGGCCGTCATACGCCGCACCTGCGCTTCCTGGTCGCGCACCAAGTCCTCGTAGCGCACCGCCAGGTAGCGGAGCGTCATCTGCGCGCGGGTGTGCTCAACAAGGTCGAAAATCAGCGCGTAGTGCCGCGCGACCGTCTCGAGCGACGCCGAGCAGTGGAAGCCGTGCGTGAGGTTGTTGGAGTAAACGGACAGCGTGACGTCGAGCGGATGCCGCAATACGTGGATCAGCGACGCCTCGGGAAACAACAGGCCGATCAGGCCGAGGTGCGTCTCGTTCAGCGGCATCTTGTCGGTAAACAGACCCGGGGGCCCAGTCAGGCCGAACTGTTGGGCGCGTCTAAGATAATGGTCCCGCAGAACATCGAGCCCGTCAGCCCGGTCGCCCATCCATAACTCGGCTAGTGCTTCCGGGTACTTCAGTGGGCTATCGAGCAGGCGAGGCATTGCGTTCGCAACCTCCCAAATCAGCGGAAGCTCGCCACCTGCGGCGATGGCCGGGGTGGCGGTCAACGTCTGCTCCACGAGCGTGGTGCCGGAGCGGGGGAAGCCGAGGATGAACACCGGCTGCGGCCAACCCTCGTGCCTGGTTGCGCGCGGCAACGTCGCGAGCCGGGCGGCCGTAAAGAAGCTGCGGAGACGGGACACCAGGTTCGCCGCGGTCGCGGCATCGTACGTGGGCTTGCCGTCGTCGCGCATCGCGGCGCGGCCCGCGTTGAACGCGGCGAAAGCCTCGTCAAAACTCCCTGCGCGGTCGAGCAGTCGTCCGCTCTCCATCAGCTCGTCCGCTCCCAACTCACTCGGACCCGTGCGGAGCGTCACTAGGGCCGCTACCGGATCGCCCTGCCGCGCCAGCAAGACCGCGCGCAACAGGCGTAGGCTGGGGTGGCTCGGATGCAGGTGCTCGGCGCGGTCGATCAGTGTGTGCGCCCGCTCGAACTTGTGGTCGGCCTCCTCCAGCTTGGCCCAGTCGAGCAGGATCTGAAACTCCAGCGGTGCGGCGGCCTGGCTTTCCTCGTAGAGCGCTCGCCCCTCGACCATGCGCCCCTGCATGCGCAGGCACAACGCGAAATTGGCCAGCAGGATCGGGTCGCGCCGGCCGCTCAGCTCCAGCGCCCGGCGGTAATGCGCTTCCGCCGCGTGCGGCTTGAGCGCCTGGGTCAGCACCATGCCCATGACGACGTGCGACTGCGGATCGAGCGGCGCCAGCCGGATGGCGTTGCGGGCATGCGCTTCCGCCTCAGAGGCAGCGCCCCGCTGCATAACTCGAAGCGCCAAGTCCTGTGTCGCGCGCGAATGGTCGGGGCAGAGTGCCACGATGCGCCCGACCAGCGCCTCCACCGCCGCCCAGTCCCCCTCGCCCATACGCAGGCGCGAGAGGGTCCACAATGCGTCGATGTCGTTTGGTGCGGTGCCCGGCATGTCGGCGGCATCGCGCTCCTGGTCGACTTCGGCCAGCGGGGTCCGGTCGGACGGCATGAGGCCGATGGCGATACCGTTGCGCATGCCGGAGACTCGCATGGACAACGGCAAACGGGAACTCCCTCAGGAACTCCTTCGTTCCAGGAGAACCTACCCGTTTCGGGTGGTATGGCCGGCTTCGATGATCCGATTGACGGTGGTGAAGGCCTCTGTGAGGTCAAACAATCCACGCTCTGCAGAGTGACCCCTTCGACAGGAAACCCGCGCTAATGACCGTGTCTGTCACCTCGATCAAAACCGCTCCCGCCGTGGGCGACCTGAATGCTGGCCGTGGGATCACGTTCACCTTGGCCGTCGATCAGCCGGTGACCGTTGCCGGTGTTCCTTCGTTGATCCTGAGCGACGGGGGAACGGCGGCCTACAACGCGGCGGCATCGAGCCCGTCGAGCCTGGTGTTCGCAACGTCGGTCGCGGCCGGCGACAACACGGCAGACCTTAAGGTCACGGGCCTGCAGCTAAACGGCGGGTCGATCACGCCAACGGCTTCCCAAACCGCCACGGTAAGCTTCGGCGCGACGAGCTACGCGCTGAGTTCACGAAGCGACTCGGTAGCGGTCGCGGATTTGAACGGAGACGGTAAGCCGGACCTGGTCGCCACGCGCGGAGATGCGGGCGCTGGCGGCGGCGTCTCTGTGCTGCTCGGTAACGGCAGTGGCGGGTTCGGCACCGTGACCAGCTATGCCATTGGCGGCAGCCCCTCATCAGTTGCTGTTGCCGATCTGAACGGAGACGGCATACCAGACCTTATTGTCAACAGTTACAGCGGCATCGTCGGGAACTACAAAGGCGGCATGGCAGTGCTGTTGGGTAACGGCAGTGGCGGGTTTGCTGCCGCGACCACTATCGGCGAGCCCATCGGCTCCTTCGCGGCAGCGGACCTCAACGGCGATGGCAAAGTCGACCTTGTCACCACAGACGGCGTTGGGGTGTCGGTTCGGTTGGGCAACGGCAACGGCGGATTCGGTGCACTGACCCCGTATGCTTCTGGACCCGCAGGTTCAAACACCGCTGGCGTGACGATCGCGGATTTCAACGGCGACGGTAAGCCGGACCTTGCCGTCGCGGCCGGTGGCGGCGTGGCGATATTGCTGAACAACGGCGGCGGCGGGTTCGGTCCTGCCACGATCTACGCCGGGGGAGAGCACTCTTCGGGAGTAACGGCAGCGGACTTGAACGGCGACGGCAAGACCGACCTCGTTTTGGTCGATGTTTACAACTATAACCTCGTGCGGGTGCTGCTGGGCAACGGCAGCGGAGGCTTCGGCCCGCCCACGAGCTACAGCGTCGCCAACGGTCCAACCTCGGTGGCGGCGGCTGATGTGAACGGGGACGGGAAGCTCGACCTTGTCGCGGCAACCTTCAGAGGTGGCGTGGCCGTGCTGCTGGGCGATGGCACCGGCGGGTTCGGCGGGGCGGCCACCTATGGCGCGGGCCCAAACCCAACGTCGGTGACTGCGGCGGACGTGAATGGCGATGGAAAGCCCGACCTCGTCGTCTCGGACGCAGGTGGGGCCGTGAGCGTGCTTCTTAACACGACCGCTTCCACGAATATCTCGAGTACGCTGGTCGTCGCAACCGCGCCCGGGGCCGATACCGGCCTGATCATAGACACCATTACGCCCACCATTGTGAGCGACACGACCTCACCTGCGACCGGCGATTACGGCGCGGGCCGGACAATGGCGTTTACGCTGGCCACCAGCGAGGCGGTCACCGTCACTGGCGCGCCTACCCTCACGCTGAACGACGGTGGGGCGGCCAGCTACGTGGCAAGCGCCTCGACCGCGAGCGGCCTGGTATTTACGAGGACTGTCGCCGCTGGCCAGAACGCGGCGACGCTCGCCGTCACCGGCCTAGTGCTGAACGGCGCCACGATCCAGGACGGCGCCGGCAACAACGCCGTACTCGCCGGCGCAAACGCCATCTTCACCGGGCTGGAGGTCGATACCACCCCCCCCGTCGTGTCGTCACCCACCCTGTCTGTACCGACCAACGCGGCGGCGGCCCCAATCGGGATCGCGGCTCCGGCGGACACCGGAAGCACCCTCGCGCAGCTTGCCATCACGGCCGTCACCCTTCCGACCAACGGCCGGGTGATGCTGTCCGATGGTGTGACTGCGGTCACGGCCGGCATGGCGCTGACCGCCGCACAGCTGACCTCGCTGTTGTTCATACCGACGACGGGCTTGTTCGCGGCGCAGTCGGGATTCACCTACTCAGTGACCGACGCCGCCGGCAACGCCACGTCCGGAATGGCCACATTGGCGATCCGGAACACGCCGTTCGCGGGCTTTGCCGTTGCCAGCCCGGTCGCGGGCGAGGTGGTCACCATCACGGTCGGGTTCCTGCCGGCGACCTCCGGGACGTTCGCCGCCGGGCTCGGAGGCACGACGCCGCCAGACGGCGCGAGCTACAGCTTCACCGGCACCATCGTCGCCGCGAACGCCGTCCTGCAACAGCTTACCTTTGTGCCTAACTCGGGCGCGTTGGCACAGAGCGGCCTGCGCGCCACTCTCACTTCGACCTCCGGTACCGCCGCGCTGTCCGACTCCGGCACCGGCCACGACCAACTCCTGTCAGTCGGGAACAACACGCTCAGCACGAACACCGCAGGCAGCGCGGTAAACCTTGGCTCCGGCAGTGCTGCGGCGGTGCTGCGCGGCAACGACACCGTTGTCGGCGGCACCGGCCAGAATACAGTGAGCGCCACGACCGGCAACGTGCTGGTGACGCCTGGATCGGGAAGCCTCGGCTTTGCCAACGGGTCCGGCATCAGCACCGTCGCTGGTTCAGCCGGCAGCG
>JANXTF010000056.1 GCA_025352565.1 Rhodospirillales bacterium
TGCGCGAGGGGCACAGGCGCCTTTCAGTAATGACGCATTACGCGCGGCTTGTTGGAAGCGCGGAATAGCCATGCAACCGACCTCGCTTACCGCCGCGGACCTCCTAAACTTGCTGTTCGCTCAGTGTGAACAGTCAGGAAGTCAACGCGCTTGGGCGAGGTCGCGGGGCATCTCGGTTTCGCTTGTCTGTCACTCGGCACCCAAAAAGGACCCCCTATCGGCGTCCAAAAGGGACCCCCTTTCGAGGTGGTTTGATCGAGGCTGTGGGCTGTCCCGAAGCCGTAGGCTGAGGGCAGGCCACAGCCTCGGTCGGCCCTCTTCAGACCCTGTTCTTGAACCGCCAGCTCTCGTTGCCGGTCTCGACGATGTCGCAGTGGTGGGTCAGCCGGTCGAGCAGCGCCGTCGTCATCTTCGCGTCGCCGAACACGCTGGGCCATTCGCCAAATGCCAGGTTGGTGGTGACGATCACCGAGGTCTGCTCGTAGAGGCGACTGATCAGGTGAAACAGCAGCTGGCCGCTGGACTGGGCAAACGGCAGGTAGCCCAGCTCGTCGAGCACCACGAAGTCCACCCGGCACAGATAATCCGCCATGCGACCCTGGCGGCCGGTGCGGCCCTCCGCCTCGAGCCGGTTCACCAGATCCACCACGTTGAAGTAGCGGCCCCGCACTCCGCCTCGAATGCAGGCTCGCGCGATCGCGATGGCCAGGTGGGTCTTGCCCGTGCCGGTGCCGCCCACCAGCACGACGTTGCGCTGGTGAGCGATGAAGTTCCCGCTGGTCAGGTCGCGCACCAGGGTCTCGTTGATCGGCGTGCCGTCAAAGGCAAAGTCGTCGACGTCCTTGGCCAGGGGTAGCTTGGCGATCGCGATCTGGTAGCGGATCGAGCGCGCCTGCTTCTCCGAGGTCTCCGCCGTCAGCAGGTCGCCGACGATGCGTGTCGGCTCATGTTGGCGTTTCACCGCCGTGCCGATGATCTCGTCGTAAGCGGCTTTCATGCCGTAGAGCTTCAGCTCCGCCATGGTCGTCAGAATCTCGGAACGCTCCATCACACAGGTCTCCTCAGGGTGTCGTATCGGGCACAATCCGCCGTCGGCGCGTGGGTCAGGCGCAGGGCGTCGGGGGTCAGGATGGTCAGCGGCGGTGGGGGCTCGCGCTGCCGGGCCAGGATGTTCAGGACCACGTCGGCGGAGTGGACCCCCTCTCGCAGCGCCTCGAGGCACGCAGCGTCGACCACGGGCAGCCCGTCGCTCAGCACCATCGTCAGGATCGACACCATCTGCCGATCGCCGTCGGCTGACCCTGCCAGCTTGCGGCGGATCCGCTCCAACCCCGCGGGCAGCAGCCAATCCTTGAACGGCGCGCCGTTGCGCAAGGCGCCGGGCTTGCGGGCCAACACCGGGACGTAGTGCCAGGGGTCAAACACCGTCTGGTCCCGACCGAAACACCTGGGGTGGTCGCCGACGGGCAGCCCGGCCTGGCGCAGCTCGATCCGCTCGGCGTAGGCCCGGATCTCCACCGGCCGCCCCACCGCGTGTGCCGAGACCGAGTAGCGGTTGTTGTCGAACCTTACGAGGCAAGTCTTCGATACGGCGGCTGACACGGCATGGAAGCCATCGAACCGACCGACATAGAGCACCAGGCTCGGCCGCTCGGCCTCGAACATCTCCCAAACCGTCCGGTCGCGGACCTCTGGATGCCGGTGTGCCCGGGCATAGGCGACGCATTGGTCCAGCAGCCAGGCGTTCAGCTCGTCGTAGCTCTTGACCCGGACCCGTGGGGTAAAGAACCGCTCCCGCACCAGGCCGACCTGGTTTTCGACCTGGCCTTTCTCCCAGCCCGATGACGGGGTGCAGGCGACGGGATCGACCAGATAGTGGCTGCACATCTGGAGGAACCGGCGATTATAGGCCCGCTCGCGGCCGACGAAGATCGCGTCGACCGCGGTTTTCATGTTGTCGTAGATGCCGCGCGTGCAGGCGCCCTTGAAGAACGCAAAGCCCTTGTCGTGGGCGTCGAACACCATCTCCTGCGTCTCGCGCGGGTAGGCCCGGGCGAACAGCATCCGGCTATGGCACAGGCGCAGGTGCGCCACCTTGATCGTCACCGTGGTGCCGCCGATCAGCACGACCTCATGGCTCCAGTCGAACTGATACGCCTCGCCAGGCGCAAAACTCAGCGGCACGAACGCGTCCGCTGTCGTCGACGCACGCTCGCGGCCCCACGACCGGGCATAGCGCCGGACCGCATCGTAGCCACCCGCGTAGCCAAGGCCGCGCAACGTCTCGAACACCCGGATCAGCGTCAGCCGCTCCCGGCTCGACTTCGCCTCGTTGGCCATCAGCAGCGCGTCGAGCTTCTCCCGCCACTCGCCAAGGCGCGGCATCGGCTGCTGCTCGCGCTCGTAATGGAAATCCGTCTCCTCGGACCGGATCACCTTGCGGACGGTTTTGCGGGAGACCCGCAGCTCCCGACAGATCGACTTGATCGATTTGCCCTGGACGAAATGGGCCCGACGGATCCGCGCAATCGTCTCCAAAACAAACATCCCAATCCAGCCCTCGTCATCACGAGAGCCACCGTGAACCCCAACGTCAGGGGGGTCCCGATTGGACGCCGATCACCCCGCTAACAGGGTCCCTTTTCCACGCCTAATCACAGTGAGGCTGCTGATCGTCGACGAACTCGGGTATGTGCCCTTGTCGCCGACCGGGGCCGAACTGCTGTTCGAGGCATTCTCGCAACGCTACGAGCGCGGCTCGACCATCGTTACCTCGAACCTGCCGTTTGAGGACTGGACCTCGGTGCTCGGTTCGGAGCGGCTCACCGGGGCGCTGCTGGATCGGCTGACACATCACGTCAGCATCCTGACCATGAACGGAGACAGTTACCGGCTGCGCCAATCCGCCAGCCGCCACCCTGCCAAAAGCGCCACGGCGGAGCAAAACCAGTCCGCCGACGAGAGCATCGATCCCGAGACCGGCGAGATCATCACCGGCTGATCTGGAACGATGCCGCTGTTATGCAAAGGGCCCCGATCGGGGCCCTTTGCATAACA
>JANXTF010000078.1 GCA_025352565.1 Rhodospirillales bacterium
AGCCAGCTTGAACCGGAAAATCCAGAACCGGGCGCCGGTCTCGCGCACCAGCAGCCGCAACCCGTTGCCGTCCACATACTGGCCGGGAGCCGCCGTCTTGACCTTCGCCGCTGAGAGCCCCGCCGCCATCCGTGGCATGGATCGTTCCCCTGTCCGTCCCCTTCATAATAAGGGGAACGGGCGTGAACGCAAGCGGGTTGCGGCGAACGGGTCGGACGCCGTTGATCCGCTAATCACCTGTTCTGCAACCTAAAATTGACGACCATATCGACACTGGCGAACGGCTGCGTAAGGGGGATTGGCGGAGGGAGTGGGATTCGAACCCACGGTACGCGTTAACGCACACACGCTTTCCAAGCGTGCGCCTTAAGCCACTCGGCCATCCCTCCGGGCCGGCGGAAAATACCCGAACATCGCGTGGGCGCAAGTCACGCGCGTGCTGCTTTAGCCGTTGCCGGCCTCAGGCATCCATTTTCAGGGCGGCAAGGAACGCGGATTGCGGGATTTCGACCTTGCCAAATTGCCGCATCCGCTTCTTGCCTTCCTTTTGCTTGTCGAGCAGCTTGCGCTTGCGCGAGATATCGCCGCCGTAGCACTTGGCGGTCACATCCTTCGACAACGCCCCGATCGTCTCGCGCGCGATCACCCGGCCGCCGATCGCGGCCTGGATGGCGATCTTGAACAACTGCTTGGGGATGAGATCCTTCAGCTTACCGCAGATGGAGCGTCCCCGCGCCTCGGCCGCATTGCGGTGGGCGATAAAGCTCAACGCGTCCACCGGGTCCTGGTTGACCAGGATGGAGATGCGCACGAGGTCGCCCTCTTCGTAGTTATCCATCGCGTAGTCGAAGCTGGCGTAACCCCGGCTGATGGATTTCAGGCGGTCGTAGAAGTCGAACACCACCTCGTTCAGCGGCAGGCGATACACCGCCATCGCGCGCGTGCCGACATAGGTGAGGTCGACCTGCCGCCCGCGCCGCTCGTTGCACAAGGTCAGCACCGGGCCGAGATAGTCGTCCGGCACCATGATGGTGGCCTTGATCCAGGGCTCGTCGATATGGTCGATCACGCTGCCGTCCGGCATGTCGGCGGGGTTGTGCAGTTCCGCCGTGACGCCGTTGGTGCGGGTGACGCGGTACACCACCGAGGGAGCCGTGGCGATCAGGTCAAGGTTGAACTCGCGGGTCAGGCGTTCCTGGATGATCTCCAAGTGCAGCAGGCCGAGGAAGCCGCAGCGATAGCCGAAGCCCAATGCCGCCGAGCTTTCCGCCTCGAAATGGAAGCTGGCGTCGTTCAGGCGCAATTTGGCCAGGCTGTCGCGCAATTTCTCGAAATCGTCGGCATCGACCGGGAACAGGCCGCACCACACCACGGGGATGGACGGCTTGAACCCCGGCAGCGCCTTGGTGGCGGGACGGCGGTCGTCGGTGATGGTGTCGCCCACCGCCACGTCGGCGACCGTCTTGATGGCCGCCGTGATGTAGCCCATTTCGCCTGGCCCAAGATCGTCCACCTGGACCATGCCCGGCGTGAACACGCCGACCTGCTCGATCACGTGGGTCGAGCCCTGGGCCATCATGCGGACCTTTTGGCCCTTTTTCAGGCGGCCGTCCTTCACCCGGATGAGGATGACCACGCCGAGGTACTGGTCGTACCAGCTATCCACCACCAGGGCCGTCAGCGGCGCGTCGGCATCGCCCACCGGCGGCGGCAGGCGCGTCACCAGCGCCTCCAGCACGCCCTCGATATTGATGCCGGTCTTGGCGCTGATCATCACCGCATCCGAGGCGTCGATGCCGATCACGTCCTCGATCTGCTGCTTCACCCGCTCGGGTTCGGCGGCCGGCAGGTCGATCTTGTTCAGGATCGGCACGATCTCGTGGTTGGCCTCGATCGCCTGATAGACGTTGGCCAGCGTCTGCGCCTCGACGCCCTGGCTGGCATCCACCACGAGGAGGGAGCCTTCGCAGGCGGCGAGGCTGCGGCTCACCTCGTAGGCGAAATCGACATGGCCGGGCGTGTCCATGAGGTTCAGCGTGTAGGTCAGCCCGTCATGCGCCTTGTAGGCGAGGCGCACGGTCTGTGCCTTGATGGTGATGCCGCGCTCCTTCTCCAACTCCATGCTGTCGAGCACCTGCGCCGTCATGTCGCGGGCGGAAATGGCGCCGGTAGACTGGATCAGCCGATCGGCCAGGGTGGATTTCCCGTGGTCGATATGGGCGATAATGGAGAAATTGCGGATCAGCGCGGTGGGCGTGTCGGTCATGCAGGGAAAGATAGGCCGAAAATGCGCGAAAGTCAGCCATGACCACGAGACGCCTCGACCCGGCCAGCCATTCCTTCGCCTTCCGCCATGCCTCCGACGCCCGGATTTCGCCCGACGCCGCCGAAATCTGCTTCGTGCTGACCCGGCGGGACGTGACGACCGACCGCCGGGTGAACACGCTGATGCTGTCTCGCGACCGGAAAACCTGGCGCGAATGGCCCGGCAGCACCGGCGCATTCGGCCCCAGATGGTCCCCGGACGGCACCCGCATCGCCTATTTTCGCCGGAGCGGCGCGGAAACGGCGATCGTCGTTGCCACCGTGGCGAGCACGACCGAGCAGGTGCTGGTGACGGCCCGCGCATCGGTCCGCGACCTGGCCTGGTCGCCGGACGGGACGCATCTCGCATGGCAGGCGCATGTCGACGCGGCCGCGCCGGACTGGCTCGCCATTCCGCGCGCGCCGGACGGGGCCGAGTGGGCGCCGCCTTTCGCCGTCACGGAACGGCTGCTGTGGCGGCACGATTCGGTCGGAGACCTCGCGGATGGCGGCTTCCAGATCATGGTGGCCCCGGCCGATGCCGGCGCCAAGCCGCGCCCGATCACGGAAGGCATCTGGTCCAGCGGCTTCGTGCGCCCGGCCGACCTGACCTGGACCGGGGACGGCTCCGAGGTGCTGCTCGCCGCGACCCGGCGGCCAGACTGGGACCATGCCCAGGACGAGCGCGACATCTATGCGGTGCGCGTGGCCGATGGCGCGGTTCGCCGCCTCACCGAGCGTCCCGGCCAGCAGGCCGCGATCGCGCTTTCGCCGGACGGCGCGCGCATCGCCTTCACCGGCGTGGCCCCGCTGGGGCGCAGCGCCGAACGCCGGATCGCCTTCACGATGGAAGCCGCCGGCGGAGAACCGCGCGAGGTCCTGCCGGCGCTGGACCGCAGCATCGAGAGCCTCGCCTGGCATGGCGACGGGCGGACGCTGTTCGTGGCCTACGACGAAACCGGCGGCCGCGTGCTGGCCCGCGTCGATCCGGACGGCACGCTGACGCCGCTGGTGCGCGACGTCACCGGCCCCGGCATCGAGATGCCCTATGCCAATGGCGGCTTCTCGGCCGCCAGGGACGGCACGCTCGCCTATGTCCGCGCCTCCGCCACGCTGCCGTCGGAGGTCGCGGTGGTGCGCCCCGATGGCGGCGTCGAGACGCTGACCGCGCTCAACGCGGATTTGGCGGCGGAGGTGGGCGGCTTCGCCCCCAGCCTCATGCAGTGGTTCGCGATGCCGGAAGGCCACCAGGTGCAGGCCTGGCTGATGTTGCCCAAGGCGGCGGCGCACGGCCCGGTCCCGCTCGTCCTGGAGATCCATGGCGGCCCGTTCGCCAGCTTCGGCGACCGCTTCTCGATCAAGCATCAGATGCTGGCCGCCGCCGGCTACGCCGTGCTCGCGGTCAACCCGCGCGGCTCCACCGGCTATGGCGAGGGGTTCCTGCAGGCCCTGCACGACCGCTATCCCGGCCCCGATTGGGACGATTTGATGCATGTGCTCGATGCCGTGGCCGAACGCCCGGACATCGACCCGGAAAACCTGTTCGTGGCCGGCGTCAGCGGCGGCGGCACCCTCACGCTCTGGAGCGTCGGGCACACCGACCGCTTCCGCGCCGCCGTTGCCATCAAGCCGGTGGTGGCCTGGGAAAGCTGGGTGCTCAGCGCCGATATCGGCCCGTCCGTGGGGCGCACCTGGATGGGCGGGGACATGCCCTGGGAGGCGGCGGAGAAATACCGTGCCCGCTCCCCGCTCACGCATCTGCACCGCGCCACCACGCCCACGATGGTGATGGCCGGAGAGACGGACAGCCGGACGCCTGCCAGCGAGGCGTTGCAGGCCTACACGGCGCTGAAGCTTGCGGGCGTGGCAACGGCCTACGCCCGTGGCCCCGACGTGTCGCACAGCTCGGCGGTCTATCGGCCTTCGCATTTCGCGAGCGAGGTCATCTGCCAGCTGGCCTGGTTCGAGCGGTTCCGCGCGCGCTGACCGGGTTGCCTTCCGCCAACGGCGGACTGGGTTGCGCCTTCCGCCAACGGCGGACTGGGTTGCCCTTGTGGCCATGGGTGAAGGCGGGGTATCGCGCAGGGATGAGCACACCCTCGGCCGATAGCGTCTGCGATCCGGTTTGGAGCGAACCCTACCTCGAGACATGCTGCCGATCCGCGATGCACCGATTGGTGCAGGCGGCCGAGATCGGCCGCCCGCCCGGCCTGCTCGACGGCGCGTGCCTCGACCGCCTCGCCGGCGTGGATTTTGCGGCAAGACGGCCCGACGGGCGATTCGAGATCACGGAAGCGGGACGCGCCCGGCATCGGTCCGAGGTTCTGAAGCGGCCGATCACGCCAGGGCGGCGGTGAGCACGCTTTCGGCGCAAGACGCCACGCACAGCATGCGTCCGCCATGGGGCGAGGAGACCATCATCATGTCGCCGCCGGTCAACATGTCCGACGCGGCATTGAAATAGCCGCTTTCGCCGATGTCGCCGAGGCGATCCCCGCTGGCCTTGTAGTGCCACAGGGTGAAGCCCTGCGCGTACGCCAGCACGGAGAGGTTGCGGAGGGTGAATGCCATGGGGAGCCGTCCTTTTTTCGACAGACAATGAAGCGAAGCCGCAACGTCGATCCGGCGGATACGAGAGGCGGTTGCCGGATACGCCGCAGCCGCCGGCAGAAAAGCATTAATGGAAAGAACACCTCGATGACAACGACTATTTTCCTATTTATCCGTCAATAATGGGTTAACGCACAATCCCTTTCGCCCGCAGCGGCGCGGTGAGCCGGGCGATCGCCTCCGTCCAAATCCGATGGTCGGCGGCCTCGCCCTCGTAGCGGCGATCCGGGGGCGTCTGCCGCTCTCCCCAGATACGCAGAATCCGCGCGTGGGACACGTCGATACGCCGGTGGCGATAGAGCTGGTCCAAACACCGAACGACGTCGTCGGGATCGAAGGAACGAGCGATTTTCGTGCCCTGTCGGCTGGCGCCGCTCCGCCGTGCCGCCAGCGCCGCCATGGTCCAAAACCAAGCTTCCTCGGCGGTGCGGAATCCCGCTGCGCCATCTCGGTTTCCGGGTCGGACGACGGGAGGCGGCGTGGCTTGCGGCATGACGACAAGGTGCATTTTCTGTTGCCTTCCGAGCCATTGGACGAACTGCAGCTAAGCCTGAAATATCGTCCGTCACAAGATGAATTAGGCTGAAGTTCCTATGGTTGCTTCGATGAAGCGGGCGGGCGAAGGATGCGGGCTTATGGTCCCGGTATGTCCGATCGTTTCATGGTTCGATGTCGCCTGGGCCGGTCGAGCGAAGGCGGGTCGAGAGGCCGGTCTTCGGGGCCACCTTTTTCTGTGCTTCCCCCTCCCCACAAAGGGGGAGGGGGAAGCAAGGGCGTGCCGCCTGAAATCGTTCACCGGGTCCCCTGGGAAGCCAGCGCGTGCCGCACCGCACCACTTCCGACCCTGATGGAGAGGCCAGAATAACCGCCGCTCACCCGCCGTGCGGTCTCTCATCGCCGCTGCGATGGGGATGCCGCGCGGGGCATGGTTCCGCCCCTCATGCCTGCTTCAGCTCGATCAGGCTCTGCCGTATCTTGCGTCCGCGCAGAATCTTGTCCTCGATGTAGCTGCCGTCGCCCCAGCGCACCGCGCGCGCCATCGCCTGCGCGTCCTCGGTGAAGCGCGCCAGCATCTCCAGCAGCGCCTCGCGGTTGTTGAGGAACACGTCGCGCCACATCACCGGGTCCGAGGCGGCGATCCGGGTGAAGTCGCGGAAGCCGGAGGCGGCGAATTTGAGCACCTGCTGGCGGCTTTCGTCGGCGAGGTCGTCCGCGGTGCCGCAGATGGTGAAGGCCAGCAGGTGCGGCAGGTGGCTCACGATGGCCAGCACGCGGTCGTGGTGGGCGGGCTCCATGGTCTCGATCAGCGAGCCGCAGCGGCGCCACAATTCGGCGACCTTCCCGACCGCCGCCTCATCCGTGCCGGGCGGCGGGGTCAGCAGGCACCAGCGGCCCTCGAACAGCGTGCTGAAGCCGGCGTCCGGGCCGGAATACTCGGTGCCCGCCACGGGGTGCGCGGGCACGAAATGCACGCCGTCGGGCACCAGCGGGCCGAGGTCGCGGATCACCGACTGCTTGGTCGAGCCGACATCGGTGAGGATGGCGCCCGGCGCCAGATGCGGCGCGATGGCGGCGGCGAGTTCGGCGTAGGCGCCCACCGGGGCGCACAGCATGACGCAATCGGCCCCGGCCACGGCGCGCGCGGGGTCGAGTTCCACCCGGTCGACGATGCCGAGATGGACCACGCGATCCAGCGTCTTTTGCGTGCGGGCGTTGGCGACCACCTCGCGGGCGATGTGGCCGTGCTCGCGGGCGATGCGGGCGACCGAACTGCCGATCAGACCGATGCCGAGGAGGGCGAGGCGTTCGAACAGCGGTTCAGGCATCGTTCGCGGCGACGTTGTGCTGCTGGTCCATGAAGGTGGTGAGCGCGTCGGCGACCAGCGTGCATTCCTCGGCGGTGCCGATGGTGATGCGCAGGCAGTGCGGCAGGCCGTAGCCGGCGACGGCGCGCACGATGAGGCCGCGCGATTTCAGGAAGGCGTCGGCGGCCGCGGCACGGGCGGGCGTGTCGAAATCGGCGAGGAAGAAATTGCCGTGGCTGGGATGGACGCCGATGCCGGCCGCCTCCAGGGCCGCGCCCAGCCGGCCGCGCCACTCGGTGTTGTGGGCGCGGGATTTCTCGATCCAGCCGGGTTCGGCCAGGGCCGCCAGCGCCGCGGCCTGGGCCGCGAGGTTGACGTTGAACACGCCGCGCACCCGGTTCAGCACGTCCACCACGGGCGCCGGCGCGTACGCCCAGCCGACCCGCATCCCGCCGAGGCCGAACACCTTGCTGAAGGTGCGGAGCATCACGGTGTTCTCACCCTGGTCCACCAGCCGGGCGCCGGCGTCGTAATCGGGGTCGTCCACGTATTCGGCGTAGGCGGCATCCAGCACCAGCAACACATGCCCAGGCAGGCCCGCGCGCAGGCGTTCGACCTCGGATTGCGGCAGCAGGGTGCCGGTGGGGTTGTTGGGATTGGCGAGGAACAGGAGGGTGGTGGCGTCGGTGACGGCCCCCAGCAGCGCGTCTACATTGACGGTCAGGTCGCGTTCCGGCACCTTCAGCACCCGGCTGCCGGCATAGGTGCCGGCGATCTGGTACATGGTGAAGCCGTGCATGGACATGATGATGTCGGTGCCGGGGCCGCCGTAGCAGTGGCACAGATGGCCGATCAACTCGTCCGAGCCGGTGCCGCAGACGATGCGCTCGGGGTCGAGGCCGAAGCGGGTGCCGATGGCGCGCCGCAGTTCGGACGAGCCGCCGTCAGGGTAGCGATGCTGCTCCGCCGCCACGGCGGCATAGGCCGCCTGGGCGCGGGGCGGCGGGCCGAAGGCGCCCTCGTTGGAGGACAGTTTGATGACGCGGTTGACGCCCGCGATCTTGCCTTCGCCGGCGACATAGGCGTGGATCGCCATGATCTCGGGGCGGGGTTTCGGTCCGGTCATGCGCCGTCTCCATCCAACGGAATAGCATAGGCGCCGACCACGACGGGCGGGCGCAAGGCCTCGGGCAGGCGGGCGAGCCGCGGATCGTCATCGGCCACCAGCCCCTCCACCTCGATCAGCGCATGGGCTGCCTGGGCGTGCGGATCGCGGCGCAGCAGCGTGTCGCGGGACGCGAGGCCGGCCGCGGCAAGAACGCCGGCGAGGCGCGCGCGGCTCATTTCCAGCGGCAGTTCGAGGCCGATCAGCGAGCGGTCATGCCCGCTCGGGTCCGGCGCGATGGCGGTGACCACCAGGGCCTGGACCTGGGGCGTGCCGTCCGGGCGCGCGCTCCAGAACGGCAGGCGGGCGACCACATGGATGCGCGGGTCGTCGCGGTGCAGCAGCGCGATCCACCAGGCGGCCGAAGCGGGCTCGTCCTCTGAGGGCATCGGCAGCACGGCCGCGGTGGCGCGGCCCTCGCTCACTTCGTTGATCGCCTGGGCGGGGCTGCGATGCACCCGCAGCGGCGTGAGCGCGCCGAAATGCTCGCGGGCGCATTGCACGACCTGGTTGGCCGGATCGGTCTCGCACACCGCGATCATCAGCGGGCCTTGAAGCGCGGTGCTGGCACAGATCAGTTCGCGCCAGATGCGGACGATGGCGCGGCGCGGCAGCTTGCCGCGATGGCGCGCCAGCAGCCGGCGCATGATCGACGCCTCGCGGCCGGCGCGCAGCGCCACCCGGCCCTTCCCGCCAAGAAGCCCCACCTGCTCCACCACCTCGGCCCGGCGCATCAGCGTGTCGTGGATGGCATCGTCGATCCGGTCCAGCTCCGCGCGCAGGGTGGCGAGCGTGGCGGCGGGCGGCGCGGCAAGATCGGCGAAAGGCGGGCTGCTCTGCATCGGTTGTTCTCTCGGGAGTGCTGCAATAGCGGATGCATCCGGCGATGCAAACAACCTCTCAGGTTGCGATGCGGGCCCGCGCGGGACATATGGTGCGGCACGATGGACCACGCGCCCGCCTCCCCCGAGATCGCCCACACCCATGTCGCCTTCGAGGATGGCATCGCGCTGGAGTGCGGCGTGGTCCTGAAGCGGCTGGTGGTCGCGTATCGCACCTATGGCCGGCTCAACGCCGACCGCTCCAACGCCATCCTCATCTGTCATGCGCTGACCAGCGACCAGTACGTGGCCGAAACCCACCCGCTCACCGGCCGGCCCGGCTGGTGGGAAACCGTGGTCGGACCTCGCCTGCCGGTGGATACCGACCGCTTCTTCGTGATCTGCGCCAACGTCCTGGGCGGCTGCATGGGCTCCACCGGCCCCAAGGACCCGCGCGACACCGACACGGTCGAGTCGTGGGGCATCGACTTCCCGCCGATCACGATCCGCGACATGGTCCACGCCCAGAAACGCCTGATCGACCATCTCGGCATCGGGCGGCTGTTCGCCGTTGTTGGCGGCTCCATGGGCGGGATGCAGGTGCTGGAATGGGCCGCGACCTTTCCCGCCTCGGTGTTCGCCGCCGTGCCGATCGCGAGTGCGGCGTATCACTCGGCCCAGAACATCGCCTTCAACGAGGTGGGACGCCAGGCGATCTTCGGCGACCCGGACTGGTTCGAGGGGCGCTATCAGGCTCATGGCGTCATCCCCGCGCGGGGCCTGGCGGTGGCGCGCATGGTGGCGCACATCACCTATCTCAGCGAGCAGGCGCTGACCCGCAAGTTCGGCCGCAGGCTGCGCGGCGGCCAGACGCTCAGCCTGTTCGGCGACCGCTTCGAGGTGGAAAGCTACCTGCAGCACCAGGGCAGCAGCTTCGTCCTGCGCTTCGACGCGAACTCGTATCTCACCATCACCCGCGCAATGGATTATTTCGATCTTGCCGCCGACCACGAGGGCAATCTCAGCCGCGCCTTCGCCGGCACCCCCACGCGCTTTTGCATCATCAGCTTCAGCAGCGACTGGCTGTTCCCGACCGCCGACAGCCGTGCCATCGCGCGGGCGTTGAACCGGGCGGCGGCGAATGTGAGCTTCGTGGAAATCGCTTCCGACAAGGGCCACGACGCGTTCCTGCTCGACGAGCCGGATTTCCACCGCACGCTGGCGGGCTTCCTCGCCGGCTGCGCGGAACATGCGGGGCTGGCCGCATGAACGGCGCGGTCGATCCGGTGCGGATGGTCGCCAAGAACATGCGGCTCGATCTGCGGCTGATCTCGGAGATGGTGACGCCGCGCGCGCGCGTGCTGGATATCGGCTGTGGCGACGGGGCGCTGATCGGGCATCTGTTCCGCACCAGGGGCTGCGACGCGCGGGGCATCGAGATCGACATGGCGGAGGTGACCCGTGCCGTCGCCCACGGCCTGCCGGTGATGCATGGCGATGCGGACAGCGACCTTTCGCAGTATCCGGACGCCGCGTTCGACTTCGTGGTGCTGTCGCGCACGCTGCAGGCCGTCGAGCGCCCCCGGGAGGTGCTGCGCCAAATGCTGCGGATCGGCGAGCACGCGATACTGAGCTTCCCCAATTTCGGCCATTGGCAGGTGCGCTGGCAATTGCTGGCCAATGGCCGGATGCCGATGACCGGGGTGTGGGACCGGCCGTGGCACGAGACGCCCAACATCCACCCCTGCACCATCCGCGACTTCTTCGTGCTGTGCGCGGAGGAGGGCTACGCGGTCGAGCAATGGCTGGCGGTGGACGAGGCAGGCCAGAAAGCGCCATGGCGCCGCTCGGCGACGCTGGCGAATTTGTTCGGCGAGCAGGCGCTGTTTCAGTTGCGCAAGAAGGCGGCGTGACCGGGGGGAAGTGGCGCGTGACCGCGTCGCGCACGGTGGTGAAGGACCGCTGGATCGACCTGCGGGCCGATACCTGCGTGACGCCGGGCGGACACGTGCTCGACCCGTTCTATGTGCTCGCCTATCCCGACTGGGTGCATGTCCTGGCGCTGACCGGCGACGACCGCATCGTCATGGTGCGGCAGTACCGCCATGCCGCCGGCGAGCATGTGCTGGAATTGCCGGGGGGTGCGATGGACCCGGCCGACGCAGACCCGTCCCAGGCCGCCGCGCGCGAGTTGGCCGAGGAGACCGCGTATACCGCCGCGTCGTTCGGCCATATCTGCTCGCAATGGCCCAACCCGGCCACGCACGCCAACAAGGTGCATTTCTACCGCGCCATCGACCCGGCTGCGGCGGGCACGCAGAAGCTGGACGCGGGCGAGGACGGGCTGACCGTGCGGCTGGTGCCGGTGGAGGAGGTGCTGCGGGGTTTGCGGGGAGACTGGACGATGCAGTCGATGCACGTCTCGGCGATCCTGCTGGGGCTGGCCGATTGCGGGCGGATTTCGTTTTAAGGCCGGATTTCGTTTTAGGGCCGGGATTCGTTTTAGGGCTTACCGGTCATCGCTTGTCGAGTTCTCCTGCCAGCCTCGCGATCTCGGCGAACATCGCCTGCCATTCCGGGTTCATCGCGCGATAGGCCGCGTCGTTGACCTGGGTGTGGTAGCCCGCATGCACCAGCCGCAGGCGGGTGCCCTTGGCGGCGTCGGCCAGGGTCCAGCTCACTATGGTGGTCATGGCGATCCCGTTGCGCATCACCGCGTCTCCGCTGGCGATCCAGCGGTAGGAGAGGCGGTGATGGCCTTCGACCTCCAGCACCTCGCACCGTATCACCCCGTCCCAGTTGCCGAGGGCGGAGGCCTGAAAGCTGAAGCGGTGGCCGGCGACGGGCGCGAAATCGTTCGGCAGCAGCCAGCGCGCGATCAGCGCCGGACGGGTCAGCACCGCCCAAATGGCCTCGCGCCGCTGCAACAGGTCGGCCTCGACCGAGACCTCACTGATTTCGGAATGCGCGACCGCCTGTGGCAGCATTTGTGCCGTGCCCCATGCCGCGCCCACCGACGTCGCGCCCGCCGACGTCGCGCCATGGCACGCCACCACGCGCCGCGCCTGGCCCGCGGGGTCCAACTCCACCAGATTGCACGCGACGTCGCCGGTCTCGCGGCGGTAGAGAACACACATCGCATCCACGCCGAGCATCACATCAAGCAGGGTGAAGTGCGGCCGCGCCAGTTCCAGCACGCGGGCGAAATTCTCCCGCAGCCGGGTGCGGCCATGCAACCAGCCATCCGCGACACCCCAGCGCGCGATAACGTTGGGGGAGCGGAACGCCACGTCCTCGGAGTAGTGCGCCATGATGGCGTCGAGGTCGCGCCGGTTCCAGGCCTCGCACCAATTGGCCGCCATCAGGCGCGCGGTCTCCAAGGTCAGCATCGGGCAGCCTTTCAAAAAGCCGTGCGGAAGCCCAACGGCGGATCCTGACGATAGTTCTCGGACGGCCGTCCCGATCTTCACGAAGTCGTTAGACCGGCTGCGGGAACGCGGCGGCTGGGTCAGCCTTTGTGGCCGTGCCGTCAGGCCTGCCCGCCGGCGTGGCTGGCGGCCGACGCGGTACGGCGCGAGATGATGGCCGCGCTGCGATGCGACGGCGGCACCTGGCGGCGGGCAACCGTGTCCACGACATGCGCGCGGTGAACATGCGGCGTGGCGGCCTTCGCCAGCGCGAGGCGCGTGGCGGCGTGGTGTCGGGGATTCGGGGTGGCGGCCTCGGCGGCGCCGGACAGGAGGGCTGGTGCCACGGCGAGGGTGCCGAGCAGACAAATTCGCAACAGGTTCACGGCGGGGCTCCAACGCAAGGGTATTGACATGAGACACCAGCCGATCTGGCTAGGGTGTTGTTTATGATTGATACCCTGGCTGAGTGATTGCAAGTGCAAAGCTACAGCAGCGACAAACGCCGAAGCTCGTGTTGCATTTTTGCCGGCAGTTCGGCCACATCCGATCCAGCCAATGATGCGAGGTCGGCGGGGGCATCGGCTTCGCTGAGGTAGCGCCAGCCCTGGAAGGCTTTCACCGGCCGCCCGGCGACGGCGACGAGGTCGGGATGCAGCACCAGGGCTGCGCAGGCGGAGCCGTCCTCGCGGATGTCGGGCGTGATGTCGAGGATGGTCTGGCGGACCATGACCACCCCGGCGACCACCCAATACATCGAACCGCCGGGGACGATCTCGGCGGCGCGGCGCGGGAAATTGCGGGTGAGATGGCGCAGCGGCGGATCGCTGGCCGCGCGCTGGGTTTGCCAGGCGCGCATCTGGCCCACGTCGCGCGCGCCGACCGCAAGTTTCATGATGTGGAGGATGATGCGGGCTTTCGTGCGTGAAGGTGGCGATGCAGGAAATAGGACGGGATGGCGAGCGCCGACAGGGCGCCGGCGCAGAGAAAGGCGCCGCGTGGGTCGCCCAGGTAATCCGCCACCTTGCCGCAGAGCGTGGGGATGAAGGCGCCGCCGACGTAATAGGTGGTGTAGAACAATCCCATGCCGACGGCGCGGTGCTCGGGGCGGGCGGACAGCGCTCCCTTCGCGAACATGATGCCGGCATGGACTGAGGCAAGCGTGCCGAACAAGGTGCCCCAGATCAGCGGCCAGTCGAGCAATCCCATGCCCATCACGGCCAGCACATTGAGGCCCGCGCCGAACAGGAACATGCGGTCGGCGCCGAACCGGCCGGCGAGGAAGCTGCCGAGCAGGATCGCGGGCAGATTGCCCCAGGTGGCGATCGAGATGACGATATCGGCGATCCAGGGCGGATGGCCATGGGCGGCGAGGTAGGTCGGCATGAAGGCGAGGAAGTTGAAGTAGCCGGCGTTGTAGAAGGTCCAGACCAGGCCCGCGACCAGCACCAGCCTGCATTCGTGCCGGCTGGGCAGGGAGAGGGGACGGTTGCTGCCGTAGGAGGGCCGGCCCCAGGCCAGAACCAGCCAGATGGCGGCGGCGGCAGCCACCAGGGCGCCCGCCAGGAACGGGCTGGGCCAGCCATAGGCGTGGGAGAGGCGGGCATGGCTGATCTGGCCCAGGCCGATGCCGATGGGGAAGGCGCCGACGCCGAGTCCCATGGCGAGCATGAAGGCACGGCCCTCGAAGCGGTCGGCGATCACCTTGCCCTGGAGCACGGTGAGCGCCACGGCGCCGGCACCCGCGACGAAGCGGCCGGCGCCCAGGCCGAACGGGCCGGAGGAGAGGGCGGAAAGCAGGCTGCCGGCGGCCATCAGGCCGAGACCGGTGGCGATCACATTGCGGTCGCCGAAACGCTGGGCGAGGAAGCCGCAGGGGACCGCGGTGGCGATGCCGAGCGCCATATAGATGCCGATGAGGGTGCCGAGCACGGCGAGGCTGATGCCGAAGGCGGCCAGCAGGTCGGGGCCGATGCTGGCGACCGTCTGGATCTGGTAGCCGAGGGCGATGCGGGAGAGCGTGATGGCGCCGAGCAGGGCGAGGCTGTCGCGGGCGGTTTTGCTTGCCTGGGTCACGCGAGGGGCTTGGCCATGTCGATGGAGGTGGGCTGGTCGAATCCTTCGTGGCAGCTGCGGCCGATCTCGTGGAATCCGAGCGAGGCGAACAGGCGATGATTGGCGGTGAGTTCGACGCGCACGCCGAGCAGCAGGCGATCGAGCCCGCGGGCGCGCGCCTCGGCCTCGGCGGCGGCGAGCAGGCGTTTCGCGACGCCCTGGCCACGCGCCTGGGGGGCGACGGCGAGGCGGCCGACATACAGGGTGTGGGACGCGCGCTCGGTCCAGAGCAGGAGGCCGACAAGGGCGCCGCCGGCCTCGTGGCAGATACCGCCCTGGGACGCGATGTGGGCGGCGACCGACTCGGTGGTTTCCCCGGCGGCCGATGACGGGGGCGTCACGGGGAGGCCGGTGAAGCAGGCGCGGATGAGGGCGGCGGCCGCGGGCGCGTCGGCGGCGCGGAGAGGGCGTGGGTTCATGGCGGGCGGACCGTAGCCGCGCGCGGGCGGCGTGACTATCTTGGGACCATGTCCGACACACCCACCTTTCTTGCCCCGGCCTTTCTCGACACCGGCCGCCCCGACGTCCCCGCGACGGTGGTGCCGCGCGGCGTGATGCCGTTCCACATTCCCGGCCGCCCGGTGCGGGGGCGGCTGGTGCGGCTCGGGCCGCTCGCCGACGCGCTGCTGACGCGCCACGACCATGGGCCGGCGGTGACGCGGCTGGTCGGCGAGGCGCTGGCGCTGGTGGCGGCGCTGGCGACGGCGCTGAAGTTTCGCGGCTCGTTCAGCCTGCAGGCCAAGGGCGATGGGCCGGTCACGATGCTGCTGGCCGACTGCACCGAGAGTGGGGCGGTGCGCGGCTACGCCCAGACCGATGCTGAACGGCTGGCGGCATTGCTGGCGGACGATCCGGAGCCGGGCGCGCGCGCATTGCTGGGGGACGGCTATCTGGCGTTCACGGTCGATCAGGGCCCGGACACCGAGCGCCATCAGGGGATCGTGTCCATCGAGGGCGACAGCCTGGGCGAGATGGCGCTGCACTACTTCGCCACCAGCGAGCAGTTGCGCTGCGAATTGCGGCTGGCCTGCGCGCGAACCGAGGCGGGATGGCGCGCAGGCGCGCTGGTGCTTGAGCGCGTGGCGGACGAGGGCGGCGTGGACCCTGATCTGGATGACGAGTCGCTGGAGGAGGCGTGGCGCACCGCGAGCATTCTGGCATCCACGCTCAAGGTGTCCGAACTGCTGGACGACGCGCTCGCGCCGGAACAGTTGCTCTACCGGCTGTTTCACACCGAAGGCGTAGTGGCGGATATGGGCCGGGCGCTGGCCTATGGCTGCCGTTGCTCGCGCCAGCGCCTGTCCGGCATATTGGAGGGGTTCAGCGCGGATGACCTCGACCACATGGCGATCGAGGGCGAAATCGTGATGAACTGCGAATTCTGCAATCTGGGCTTCCGGTTCCCGCGCGAGACGGTGCGGGGCCAGGACGACGAAGGGATATCCGCATGATGCGCGTGTCGCGCCGGAAGCTGCTGCTGTCCCTGCCTCCGGCCCTGCCTCTGATCCTGCCCTTGGCGCTGGCGGCGTGCGCGACGGAAACGGTGGTGGTGCAGACCAGCTTCGAGCCGCTCAACTTCGACTATCTGGCGAAGCTGCGGATGAGCGTGGGCAGCATCGACATCGATGACGGCTGGCGGCCGGGGCCGGGCTCGCGCGACGTGGGGTATCTGTCGCCGGTGGTGCCGGTGGTGGCGCTGCGCCAGATGGCGGAGCAGCGGCTGCTGCCGGGGGGCACCACGGGACGCGGCGTGTTCGTGATCGATCAGGCGTCGCTGGTGGCGGCCCAGGGGAATTTCACCGGAATTTTCGCGGTGCATCTCGATGTGCTCGACGAGGCCGGCAACCGGGCGGGCTATGCGGAGGCGCGGGTGGCGCGCAGTGCGACGGCCCATGACGAGACCCCGGCGCGGATGCGGGCGGGGCTGTATCAGCTGACCCGGCAGCTCATGGGGGACATGAACGTGGAACTGGAGTTCCAGGTCCGCCGATCGTTGAAGGGATATCTGCAGGCGACCTCCACGGCCCCGGTGCCGGGGCGCGTGGAGACGCAGGATCTGCCGCCGCTGTAGCGGTTCAGCGCGTCTGCTGGATGGCCGACAAAAGCCAGCTGCCGCGGACGGCACGCACGAAGGTCCAGATCTCGGTGGCCGACGCGCGCTCGTTGGCGCTGCCATCGACCACGCGGTTGGCGCCGTCGACGGTCACGTCGATCATGGAGAAGCGCATCGCGACCGTGGCGTATTCGCGGCCCTGCTCGGCCCAGGACTGGCTCAGGTCGCCCTGGTCGAGGTTGACCGAGGTGACGGTGTTGCGCACGCCCCGGCTGGCCTGCTCGGAAAGCTGGTCGGAGAAGTAGCTGACCATCTCGGGCGTGGCGATGCGCTGGAGGGTGGCGAGGTCGTGATTGGACCACGCGGCCTGGACCGCTTTCAGCAGCTGCTCGAAGGCCTGGAAATCGGCCGGCGTGATGTTGATCGGCGCGGGTCGCGGGCCGCCGCCGCCACTCGGCATGGGGCCGGCGGCGTTGCGGGCGAACAGCCCGCCAGCGTTCCCGCCCGGAGCGTTTGCGCCGGCACCGGCCAAAGCCGGGCGGCGGGAGGCGATCAAGCCCCAGACGAAGCGCACGATGAAGAACAGCAGCACCAGCTGGATGAGGAGGCCGAACACGCTGCCGATGCCGGAGAAGCCGCCGAACATGCCGTGGCCGAACAGCATGCCGCCGATGCCGGCGCCGATCAGGCCGCCCATGATGCCGGACATGAAGCCCGAACGCGCCCCGAAGGCCGGCGCCGCGGCACCGCCGTAGCCAGGCGAGACGGAACTCGGCGCCTGCTGCGGCGTCATGCTGCGCTCCATCGGGGCGGCGGCGTATGGCGCGGTGCGGGTGGCGGGCGGCGCCGAATACGTCATGCTGCCACGGCTGCCCACGGAGCTGCCGCCGCCGGCGCGGGCAAAGGCCAGACCCGGCGCCAAGGCGAGGGCGGCGACGGCGAAAGCGGTGACGAGGTACCCGGTGCGACGCATTTGGCGGTCCACTTTCAGGAACAGATTGCCATCTATATAGGCACGCGGTCGTGATTGCGCGAGGGGGTGGTTTGCGATCAGGCGGCGAGGCGGTCGGTGATCGCGGGCAGGCCGGGGACGCGGCCGGCCGGCCCCATCGCCGCCAACGTGGGAGTCGCCCGGAAGATGCGCGTGGCCGCGCGCTGGATGTCGGCGATGGTGACGGCGTTGATCTTGGCGACGGTCTCGGCGGTTGGAATGACGCGGCCGAACACCTGCATCTGGCGCGCGAGCTGCTCGCAGCGGCTGCCGGTGCTTTCCAGCGACATCAGCAGCGAGGCCTTCACCTGGGCGCGGGCGCGGCCGAGTTCGGCCTCGTTCACGTCGCGCTGGACCTTCTGAAGTTCGTCGAGCGTCACCGGGATGAGTTCGGCCGCCTCGCTCTCGCCGGTGCCGGCATAGATGCCGAACAGGCCGCCATCCATGGCGGGGGCCGCAAAGGAGTAGATCGAGTAGACGAGCCCGCGCTTCTCGCGCACCTCCTGGAACAGCCGCGACGACATGCCGCCGCCGAGCAGCGTGGAGAGCAGCATGGTGGCGTTGTAGTCGGGGTCGTCATAGCCGACCGAGGGGAAGCCCAGCACGATATGGACCTGGTCGAGGTCGCGCGCCTCGCGAAACTCCCCGCCGCGATACTCTGCCGGGGCGGCCTCGCTCGGCGCCAGCGTCGGGAGGTCCGCGAAGTGCAGGCGGGCGATGTCGAGGAAATGGTCGTGGTCGAGGTTGCCGGCGCCCGCGATGACGGTGTTGGCCATGGTGTAGTGGCGCTTCATGTAGCCCATCAGCATGTCGCGCGGCATGGCGCGGATGCCTGCCTCGGTGCCAAGCACGGGGCGGCCCATCGGCTGGGTGGGGTAGGCGGTTTCCTGAAAATGGTCGAACACGATGTCGTCCGGCGTGTCGTTGGCCTGGCCGATCTCCTGGAGGATGACGCCGCGCTCGCGCTCCAGCTCGTCGGGGTCGAAGGTGGAGTGGCTGAGGATGTCGCCGATGATGTCGGCGCCGAGTTCGGTGTCCTCCTTCAGCACCTTGACGTAGAACGCGGTCTGCTCGCGGGCGGTGTAGGCGTTGATGTGGCCGCCGACGGCCTCGATCTCCTCGGCGATGGCCGACGCGCTGCGGCGTTCGGTGCCCTTGAACGCCATGTGCTCGAGGAAATGCGACACGCCGTTCTCGGCCTCGGTCTCGTGGCGCGTGCCGGTGGCGACGTAGGCGCCGAGCGAGACGGTCTCCACCCGGTCCATCCGCTCGCTGACCACGGTGAGGCCCGACGGCAGGCGGGTGACGCGGATGGCGTCGGTGTCGACGATGCGGGTCTCGTTCATGCGGCATTCCTCAGCACGGTGGCGCGAACGCTGGCCTCGATGGCGGCGAGGTCGCGCGGAACGCGGGTGAAGCGTTCAGGCCTTTCATATAGGTCTGCGAGGCGGGGGGGCAAAGGTGGGCGGATACCCACGGCCTGCTCGATCGCGTCGGGGAACTTGGCGGGGTGGGCGGTCGCCATGGCGATGGTGGGCACGCCGTGGTGGCAGGCCAGCGTGCGGGCGGCGGCGATGCCGATGGCGGTGTGCGGGTCGGCCAGGTAGCCGCACTGGCTGTGCAGGCGGCGGATTTCGGCGGTGGTGCCCGCGTCGTCGAGGCTGAAGCCGTGCAGAACCGCGGTGGCGCGCTTCCAGGCCACGTCGGACACCGGCATTTTTCCGGTGGCGCGGAACGCTTCCATGGCGTGGCGCGTGACGGCCGGGTCGCGGTCGGCCAGTTCGAACAGCAGGCGCTCGAAGTTGGAGCTGACCTGGATGTCCATGCTGGGGGACAGGCTCGGCTCCACCGGGCGCACCGACATGTCGTTGCCGGCGAGGAAGCGGGCGATAATGTCGTTGCGGTTGGCCGCCGCCGTCAGCCGGGCGATGGGCAGGCCCATGCGGCGGGCGCACCAGGCGGCGAGCACGTTGCCGAAATTGCCGGTGGGGACGGCGAACGCGATTTCGCTTTCGGGACCGCCAAGGGCCAGGGCGCCGGCGACGTAGTACGGGATTTGCGCGGCGATGCGCGCCCAGTTGATCGAGTTGACGGCGGAAAGGCGCATCTCGGCGCGGAACGCCACGTCGGCGAACATCGCCTTCACGAGGTCCTGGCAATCGTCGAACGTGCCGTCGACGGCGAGGTTGGACACGTTGGCGGCGGTGACCGTCGTCATCTGCCGGCGCTGCACCTCGCTGGTGCGGCCCGCGGGGTGGAGGATGACGATGTCGACGCAGGCGCGGCCGGCACAGGCCTCGATGGCGGCGGACCCGGTGTCGCCGGAGGTGGCGCCGATGATGGTGACGCGCTCGCCGCGGGCGGTGAGCACATGGTCGAACAGGCGGCCGATGAGCTGGAGGGCCAGATCCTTGAAGGCGAGGGTGGGACCGTGGAACAGCTCCTGCGCCCAGATGGAGGTGTCGAGCTGCACGAGGGGGACCACGGCGGGATGGCCGAAGCCGGCATAGGTTTCGTGGCAGAGCTTCTGGAGCGTGGTGGAAGGGATGGCGGTGCCGACGAAGGGTTGCAGCACGCGGAAGGCGAGTTCGGCGTAGGGCAGGCCGCGCAGCGCGCGCCAGTCGGCGCGGGACCAGAGGGGCCAGGTTTCCGGTACGTAGAGCCCGCCATCCTCGGCGAGGCCGGCGAGCAGCACGCCGGCGAAATCGCGAACGGGCGCCTGCCCGCGGGTGGAGATGTACCGCATGGGGGATTACTGCGGCAGGATTGCTGGCGGGGCAACCGTTGAAGCGGGAAGCCGATGAGGGGTGAATCCGGGAGCACGCGAGGGGAGGGGGGCGATGAGGCGGCGCGCGATGGCGAGCGCCTGGGCGACCACCTGGTCCATGTTGAGGTAGCGGTAGGTGCCGAGGCGGCCGGCGAAGGTGACGCCGGGCGTGGCGTCGGCGAGCGCCTGGTAGCGGGCGTAGAGGGCGGCGTTGGCCGGGGTCGGGATCGGGTAGTACGGATCCCCCTCGGCCGCGGGATATTCGGTGGTGATGCTGGTGGCGGGGTGGCGCTGGCCGGTGAGGTGCTTGTACTCGGTGATGCGGGTGTGGGGCACGCCCGGGTCCGGGTAGTTGACGACGGCGACCGGCTGGAACCGTTCGGCGGCGATGGTGCGGTGCTCGAAGCGCAGCGAGCGATAGGGCAGTTTGCCGAAGCGGTACTCGAAGAACTCGTCGATCGGGCCGGTGAAGACGATGTGGCTTGCGCGGACGCCGCGCGCCGCGTCGCGGTATTCGGTGCCGGTGCGCAGGGTGATCCGGGGATGGTCGAGCAGGCGCGCGAACAGCGCGGTGTACCCTTGTTCCGGCATCAGCTGATGGCGGTCGTCGAAGTAGCGGTCGTCGGCGTTGGTGCGGACCGGCACGCGGGCGGTGACCGATTTGTCCAGCGCGCTGGGGTCGAGCCCCCATTGCTTGCGGGTATAGCCGCGGAAGAATGCCTCATAGAGCGTGCGGCCGACGCGGGCGACGACGACATCCTCGGCGGTGCGGATGCGCGCGACGGGCTCCGCCTGCCGCGCCAGGAAAGCCTCGGTGTCCGCGTCGGTCGCGAGGGCGAGGCCGAACACGCGGTTGATGGTGGTGCGGTTGATCGGGACCGGCAGCAACTGGCCGCGATGATGGGCGAGCACGCGGTGCCGATACGGGCGCCATGCGGTGAAACGCGAGAGATAGCCGAGCACGTTGTCGGAATTGGTGTGGAAGATGTGCGGGCCGTAGCGGTGGATGAGAATGCCGGCCGCGTCGGTGCCGTCATGCGCGTTGCCGCCGATATGCGGCCGGCGGTCGATGACCAGCACGCGGTGGCGGCCGGCGGCGGCGAGCCGCTCGGCCAGCACCGCGCCCGCGAAGCCTGCGCCGACGATGAGGAAGTCGTAATGGTCCCGCGGCATCCACCTTGAGTAGCCGGAAAAGATGAAGATGGAGTTTCGACGGATGGTTTGCCCGGGGCGCGGGCGGCCCTACGTTTTGCCGCCGAGATAGGCGTCGCGGATGCGCGGGTCGTGGGCGAGGCTGGCGGCCTCGCCGTGCAGGATGATGCGGCCGGTTTGCAGCACGTAGGCGTAGTGGGCGATGGCGAGCGCCAGGCTCGCGTTCTGCTCGACCATGAAGATGGTGACGCCGTCGCGGTTCACCGTCTGGATCAGTTCCAGCACGCGGTCCACGAACAGCGGCGAGAGGCCCATGGTGGGCTCGTCCATGCAGATGAGCTTGGGGCGGCCCATCAGCGCGCGGGCCATGGCGACCATCTGCTGCTCGCCGCCCGAGAGGGTGCCGGCGCGGCTGGCAAGGCGTTGGCGCACGCGGGGGAAGAGTTCGAGCATGCGGTCGAGGTCGTGGGCGATCTCTACGCGGTCGGAACGGGCGAAGGCGCCCATCAGCAGGTTCTCGCGCACGGTCATGGCGCCGAACAGCCGCCGCGCCTCGGGCACGCTGCCGATGCCGGCGCGGATGATTTTCGGCGTCGTCATGGCGGTGAGGTCGTGGCCGTCGAAACGCACGGTGCCGGCGCGGGGGCGCAGGAGGCCGAGGATGATCTTCATGGTGGTGGATTTGCCACTGGCGTTGCCGCCGAGAAGGCAGACGATCTGGCCCTGGCGCACCTCGATGTCGAGACCGAAATGGACCTGGACGGGGCCGTAGAAGGTGTCGATCTTCCGGAGGGTCAGGAGGGTCACAGCGCCTCCCCCATGGCGCGGTGTCCGAGATAGGCCTCGATCACCGCCGGGTCCTGCCGCACCGCGTCGGGCTTGCCCTCGGCGATCTTGGCGCCGTCGTCCATGGCAATGACGCGGTCGGACAGGCGCATGACGAGATCGAGCTTGTGCTCGATCAGCAGGATCGTCTGGCCGCCCGCTTTCAGGTCGCCGATGATGTGCTGCATCTCGAGGGTTTCGCTCTCGTTCATGCCGGCGGTGGGCTCGTCGAGCAGGAGCACGCGGGGGCGCAGCGCAAGCGCGCGGGCGATCTCGACGCGGCGGCGGTTGGCGTAGCTGAGCGCGTAGGCGGGCTGGTCGAGCCGGGGCGTAAGTCGGTCGCCGAATATGGCGGCGATGGCCTCGATTTCGCGGTTCAGCGCGGCTTCCTCGGCTCTGACGCCGGGGGGGCGCAGCAGAGCCAAGGCGAGTTCGGCGACGGCGCCCAGGCCGGGCAAACGGGGCTTGACGGCGCGCAGGCGGTGATGGGCGCCGACGAGCAGGTTGTCGCGCACCGACATGTTCGCGAAGACGCGGCCGTGCTGGAAGGTGCGGGCGAGGCCGCGCGCGGCGATGGTCTCGGGCGCGTGGCCGGCGATCTCGACGCCTTCGAGGGTGATGCGGCCGGCGTCGGGCGCGTCGTGGCCGCTGATGAGATTGAACAAGGTGGTCTTGCCGGCGCCGTTGGGCCCGATGATCGAGAGGAACTCGCCCGCGTGCAGCGTGAGGTCGATCGGCCGCACCGCGACGATGCCGCCGAAGCGGCGGGTGACGCTGCGGCATTCGAGCATGACGCTCATGTGGTGCCGAACACGCCTTGCGGACGGAAGCGCACCAGCAGCAGCAAGGCAAGTCCGTAGATCAGCATGCGGTATTCGGCGGTGCCGCGGAACATCTCGGGCAGGGCGGTGAGGGCGACCGCGCCGAAGACGGCGCCGGCCACGTTGCCGAGGCCGCCGAGGATGACCATGGTCAAAGCCGAGATCGAGACGGTCGACGTAAACGTTTCGTTATTGATGTACGAGTACAAATGCGCCGCGATGCCACCGCTGATGCCGGCGGAAAATCCGCCCACGGCGAAGGCGATGGCCTTGTAGCGGCCGAGGCTGATGCCGTGCGCGCGGGCGGCCACGTCGTCGTCGCGGATGGCGCGGAAGGTGCGGCCGAGATGGGAACGCAGGAGGCGGGTTTGCAGCAAGGCCAGCAGGACCAGCACACCGAGCGTCACCCAGTAGGCGGCCCGCGGATTGTCGAGTTCGACGCCGCCAACCTGGAGTGGTGGAATGTTGGTGACGCCCATTGGGCCGCGCGTGAGGCTCTCCCAGTTCAGGATGACGAGTCCGACCATCTCGCCGATGCCCAGCGTGGCGATCGACAGGTAATGGCTGCGCAGCCGGAACGCGGGCGCGATCAGCGCCGTGCCGAGCAGCGCCGTGACGAGGCCGGCGGCGGGCACCGAGGCCCAGACCGGCCAGTGCAGATCGAGCGCCAGCAGCGCCGAGGCATAGGCGCCGATCAGCAGCAGGCTGGCGTGGCCGAGCGAGATCTGGCCCAGCGTGCCGGCGACCAGGGTGAGGCTGATCGCCAGCATGGCGAACAGCCAGGCGTTGGTGAGCACCTGGAGCACGTACGGCGCGGCACCGGCCAGCGGCACGATGGCGGCCACCGCGATGGCGGCGATCACGGCGATGCGGGGCACGCGGACCGGCCGGCTCGGCATGACGAAGCTGCCGGTGAGCGGCTCGGGCGGCGTGGAGCGCGCGCTGGCGAACAATCCGTTCGGCCGCAGCACGAGAATCAGCAGCAGCAGCGCGAACGAGAACAGGTTGCGGTAGCTGGAGCCGAAGATGGCCACGCCGTAGCTTTCGGTAAGGCCCAGCAGCAGGCTGCCGAAGATGGCGCCCGGCACGTTGCCCATGCCGCCGACGACCTGCGCCACGACGCCCTTCAGCGTGGCGGCAAAGCTCATCGCCGGATCGATATGGTTGAAATACATGCCGACCAGCAGGCCGCTGAGGCCGCCCAGGGCCGAGGCGATGGCGAATACCGCCATGTTCACGCGGTCGGTATCCACCCCCATCTGGCGTGCCGCGTCACGATCCTGCGCGGTCGCGCGCACCGCCCAGCCGAGCTTGGTGAAGCGGAGGAAAAAATACAGCACCCCGGCGCTCACGATGCCGGTGGCCGCGATCAGCAGGTCGAGCGCGCCGATCGTGCCGCCGCCGATCTGGATGCGCCAGTTGGGCAAGGGCGAGGTGAGGGCGCGGGGATCGGGCGTGAAGATGATTTGCAGAAGCTGGTCGAGCACCAGGCTGATGCCGATGGTGGCGAGCAGCGGCGCGATGCGCGCGGACCCGGCGAGCGGGCGCAGGCCGACGCGCTCGATCAGGACGCCCAGGCCGGCACAGGCGATCATGACGGTCGGCGCGGTGACGGCGAGCGGCGCGTGCAGGTAGGTGAAGCACGCCCAGCCGATATAGGCCCCCACGGCATAGACCGAGCCATGCGCGAAGTTGATGAGGTGCGACACGCCGAAGATGAGCGCGAGCCCGACCGCCACCAGGGCGTAGATGTTGCCGATGATGAGGCCGTTGATGGTGTAGTCGAGCCAGGAGGACATCAGCGCGCGGTTTTCATGAAGAAACCCCTTTCCCCCGTCATGGTCGGGCCCCCGTCATGGTCGGCCTTCGCTGACCATGAAGGCGAGTGTCAGGGCGTTGGTCAGTCGCCGGCATCACCCCGCCGCCGGCGCTGTCCCGTCCCACACCACGAATTTCTGGTCCCTCACCTGCAGCAGCTTGTAGGTGGCGCCCTGCACCCGCCGCGTGGCGGGGTCGAACGCGACTTTCCCGTAGATGACGCTGGGCACGTCCTTGATGTCGAGCAATCCGGCCTGCATGCCCTCGCGGGTCGCGCCGTATTTGTCGCAGAGCATCGCGAACAGGACCATCGTGTCATAGGCGCCGGCGCTGAAGCTGTCCGGTTCCTGGTCGTACTTCTTGCGGTAGCGCGCGACGAAATCGACCACCTCGGGGCGTGGGTCGCCGGGAAAGAAGGTGGACATGACCCAGTCCCCTTCCACGCCCTGGCCGCCCAGCTCGATGAATTTGGGCGAGTAGTTGCTCGTGCCCGCGAGGATGGGCAGCTTGAGGCCGGTGTCGCGGGTCTGGCGGGAAATCAAGGCCCCATCGGCGTAGTACGACAGCAGCACCAGCCCGTCGGGCTTGCTGTCCCGCGCGCGCACCAAGGTGGGGCGGAAATCCTGCTCGGCCGCGAGGTAGCCCTCGACCGCGACCACCTGCATGCCGAGACCGGGGGCGGCGGCCATGAAGGCGTCCTTCGCCGTGCGGCCCCAATCGGTATTCAGGTGCAGCAGCGCCGGGCGCTTGAAGCCGAGTTTGGCGGCGTATTTCGCGAGGTTGGGCTGCTCCTCGGCCTGGCTGGTCGAGTTGCTCCACATGTGGTCGCCGCCCTTGGTGAAGTCGGGATGCGAATTGGTGAAGCCGAACTGCACCAGCTTGGCGCGCTGGTAGATCGGCGAGGCCGCCATCGAGGCGGGGGAGGCGAAATCGCCCAGCTCGATCACGATGCGCGGATCGGACACCAGCTTCTGTGCCACCGCGACCGATTGGCGCGGGTCGGACTGGCTGTCCTGGAAATCGTATTCGATCGGCCGGCCCTTGACGCCGCCGGCGCCGTTGATGCCCTCGAGTGCCAGGTCGAACCCGCGCTTCCATTGCGCGCCGTACTGCGCGTTGGGCCCGGTGAGCGGGCCGCTCACGCCGGCCACGATAGGCTCGGCCGCGCGGGCGCCAAAGGCCGGAAGCGCGGCGGCGGCGAGGAGAGTGCGTCGGGAAAGGGGCATGGCAAGATCTCCGATTGCTGCGTTGCGGAAACGCTAGCGAAGATCGGCGCGGGGCGAAAGCGCCCGCCTGACCTCGCGCGCGCTTCGCGCCCATTCCGCCCGCGTGTCCAGGGGCCGGGCGGGAGGCGGCGCGGTTGCCAGGCTGCGGATCGCGGCAGCCAAAGCGTGCGGCTCGGCGGTGCAGAGCAAGGCGGACGGCACGCCGTCGAACTGCTCGGCGAGCCCGCCGACCCGCGTCGCCACGACCCAGCGCCCGGCCGCCAAGGCGGCCGCGGCCGCCCCGCTCTGGCTCGCCTCGCGGTACGGCAGCACCAGCGCGTCGGCCCAGGCGAGCAAGGCGCCAATTTCGGCCTCCGGCACCCAGCGGTTCTCGACCGCGACGTTCGGGATCGCGCGCAGCGCGGCGAGCGTGGGGGTCTCGGGGCCGTGGCCCACGACGCGCATCTCGAAATCGCACCCGGCCATCTCGCGCAGCGTCGGCGGCAGCAGGTCGAGGCCCTTGTAGGGCAGCAGCCGCCCGAAGCTCAGGAGGCGCAGCCGGCCGCCATGGGCCCGCGGCGGCGGCGGCGGCGGGCCGAACACCAGCGGCGGCAGGTGCGACAGAGCGACGTTGCGGAAACCCTGCGCCCGCAGCCGGTCCTGGACATGGGCGGTGAGCGCGATCAGCCCCGCGGCGCGCCGGCACAGGGCGCGTTGCAGGCGCATCTGCAACGGGAAGCCGTCGCCGGGATGGGCGTCCGCGTCATGCACGACCACCCACATCTTCACGCCCAGCCGGCGCAGGGCCGCCCACATCAGCAGATCGAGTGGGCCGGCCATGGCGCAGATCGCGGCGTCGAAGCCGTACGGCCGCAGCCGGGCGGCGAGCGGCGCCACGGCGAACGGCAATCCCGGAACGCGGGCCAGGAGGGAGGGGAGGCCGCGATAGGTCGGCACCGTCAGCACCTCGCCCGGCGCGTCCGCGCCGGCCAGCAACTCCGCTCCGTCGGACAGCGACAGCACGGCACCCAGCGCCTGGGCCAGCGCCATCGCGTAACGCGGGCCGGCGCCGCGCCGCCCCCATTGCCATACCAGCAGCTTCACATCGGCACGCCCAGGCCGCGCACCGCCGCGAGCAGCGGGCCGGAGCCCAGGCGCGCGGTCGCCATCGCGCGCCCTGCCTCGCCGAGATGCCGGCGCGCGGCGGCGTCACCGGCGAGGCGGACCAAATGCGCGGCCGCGTCCGCGAGGTCGGGGTCGGCCCATTTCGCGCCCTTCACCGTATAGACCCCGCGCGTGTCCGCGCTCTCGATCAGCCGGTATCCCACCAGGGCCGCGCTGGTGGCGTCCATGAAGGCGGTGGTCGCGGACCAGTTCGTCGCCACCACCGGCCGGCCCAGCAGCATCGCCTCGGCCGGAACGAGGCCGAAGCCCTCGCTGCGGTGCAGCGACATCACGATATCGGCGCAGGCGGTGAGCGCATGGGTGTCCTCGATCGGGAAGCTTCGCGTCTCCAGCCGCACGTTGCCGAGGGCGGATGCCGCCGCGGCCAGAAGCGCCATCTCGGCGGGGTAGTGGTGCGTGTGCCCCAGCTTCATCAGCAGCACCCGGTCCGTGCGCGTGCCGAACGCCAGCCGGTGCGCCTCGATCGCGCCCATCGGGTTCTTGCGCGACCAGCCGCTGGCCAGGTTCACCGACACGAGCGTGACCACCGCGTGCTCCGGCAGGCCGAAATCCGCCCGGCCCAGATGCGAACGGGGCAGCTTCACCGCCGCGACGGGATGCGGCACGACACGCAGCGCCATGCCGGGGGGCAGCAACCCCCGCAGGGCGCCGGCGGTGAATTCGCTGCTGGTCCAGACCTCGTGGACGAAGGGCAGTCCGACCCGCCAGAGACCGGGGGCGACGGGCAGCTCCCATTGCCAGTACCCCACGATCCGCCGTCCGCGCAGCGCCCCGCGCGGGAGCCGGCGCAGCGCGCCGGGCAGGTGCGGCGCGTTCACATGCAGCACCAGCGCCGCCCCCTCCGGCGGCATGGCGGCCGCGCCGTACTCCTCGCCCGGCACGGCCAGCCCCGCCGGCACCAGCACGCTGCCGACGCCGGCATGGCGCAGCGCCGCATCCATCAGTCGCGCGCCCTGGCCAAGGCCAGACGCGCGCAGCACCTCGCCGCACACCGCCACCGAGGTCGCGGGCGGGGGATCGCGGTCGGGATGGGGTGCCCGCCAGGCCTGTGCGTAGGCCAGCGCCGCCCGGCGCGGGACTTGCGGGAACGCGCGCCACAGGCGATGCAAAGGCGATAGGCGATGCAAAGGCGACAGGCGGGGCTGCGTCATGCCCTCCTTCGGCCACAGCCCGCGCGGCCGCGCAACCTCGACCGTCGGCCAGCCGCGCCCTATGTCTGCGCCCGGAACCCCGAGGACCCGCACGATGCCCGACGCCCCCGCCTTCGATTTCGACCTCTTCGTCATCGGCGGCGGCAGCGCCGGGGTTCGCTGCGCGCGGATCGCGGCGGGCCACGGCGCGCGCGTCGGCGTGGCCGAGGAGCGGTTCTGGGGCGGCACCTGCGTGAATGTCGGCTGCGTGCCCAAGAAGCTCATGGTTATGGCCGCCGAATATCGCGGCATGATCGAGGATGCGCGCGGCTTCGGGTGGGATTCCGATGCCGGCCGGCATAGCTGGCGCGGGCTGATCGCCGCCAAGGACATCGAGATCGCCCGCCTCAACGCGATCTACGTCAAGCTGCTGGAGGGCGCCGGCGCCACCGTGTTCGAGGCGCGCGCCACCTTCATCGATGCCCACACGCTCGATGTGGGCGGCCGGCGGATCACCGCCGAACGCATCGTCGTCGCGGTCGGCGGCCGCCCCGCGCATCTTGCCATTCCGGGCGGCGAGCACGCCATCGTCTCGGACGCGGCGTTCTTCCTCCCCGCGATGCCCCGCCGCGTGGCGATGGTCGGCGGCGGCTACATCGCGGTCGAGTTCGCCTGCATCTTCGCGGGCCTCGGCGCCGAAGTGGACCTCGTGATGCGCCAGGACCTGCCCTTGCGCGGCTTCGACGAGGATCTCCGCGTCGAACTCGCCCGGGCGCTCGCCAGCCAGGGCATCCGCATCCACCCCGGCCGCGCGCCGGCTCGCATCATGGCCAACGGGGCGGAAAAAACCGTGCATTTCCCGCATGGCGACCCGATCGTGGCGGACCTCGTATTCGCCGCCATCGGGCGGGTGCCGGTCACCGAAACCCTCGGCCTGCAACAGGCCGGCGTCGCCATGGACGGCTTCGGCGCCATCCGCGTCGACACCGGCAACGCCACCAACGTGGCGAACATCTTCGCCATCGGCGACGTCACCAACCGCCTCAACCTCACCCCTGTCGCCACGGCCGAGGGCCATGCGCTGGCCGACCGGCTGTTCGCGGGCAGCGTGCGCGAATGGGCGTTCGACCGCGTGGCCTCGGCCGTGTTCACCTCGCCCCCGCTGGCCACGGTCGGCCTCACCGAGGCCGAGGCCGCGGCGCGCGGGCCCGCCGACATCTACTGCACCCGGTTCACGCCGATGCGCCATGCGCTCAGCGGCCGCGACCGCAAAACCTTCATGAAGCTGGTGGTGGACCAGGTGAGCCAGCGCATCCTCGGCGCGCACATGATCGGCGAGGATGCGCCCGAGATGCTACAAGGCCTGTCCATCGCCATCAATTGCGGCGCCACCAAGCACGATTTCGACCGCACCATCGGCATCCACCCCACCGCCGCCGAGGAATGGGTGACCTTGCGGACGCGCACCCACGTGGCCGAAGGGCCGCGCGGCCCCGAGGCCGAGACGCAGCTGGTGGCCCCGGAGGAGATCGGCGCGGCGGAGATGGGGATCGGCGCGTAGGATCAGGTCGGCAGTTGCACCCTTGCCCGCAGGCCGCCCATGGCTGACGTCTCGAGGGTGATCTCGCCGCCATGGGCGCGGACGATGTCGCGCGCGATGGCCAGGCCGAGGCCGGTGCCGCCCGCGGCGCCCGTAGCGTAAGGGCGGAACACGGTTTCGCGGCGTTCGGGCGGGATGCCGGGGCCGTCGTCGTCGACCGTGATCTCCACCGTGCCGCCGCCGGATGGCCCGGCGGCAAGCCGCACGTCGGACGGCCCGGCGGCGAGCCGCACGTCGGACGGCCCGGCGGTGAGCCGCATGTCGGATTGCCGGGCGGCGAGCCGCACGTGGGCGGCATGACGGCTGGCGTTGTCCACCAGGTTGGTAAGCGCGCGCCTGAGCGAGTCCGGGCGCAAAGCGAGGGTAATGGGCTGGCCGATGTCGAGCGCGACATGGCGGCCGGCGCGGCGGGCCCGGCTGGCGATGTCGCGCAGCAGGGCGCCGAGGTCGGTTGGCACGGCCTGTTCGGCGCCCTCGCCGCGGGCGAAGGCGAGGTAGCCGCCGATCATGCGCTCCATCTCGTCCACGTCCTCGGTCATGTCGGCCACGTCCTGGCGGATCGCGCCCTCGGCGGGGAGCATCGCGAGCGCCAGACGCAAGCGGGTGAGCGGGGTGCGCAGGTCGTGGCTGACGCCGGCGAGCATCTCGGTGCGCTGGTGGAGGAAGCGGCGGATGCGGTCCTGCATGCGGTTGAAGGCGGTGGCGGCCTGGCGCACCTCGATGGCACCCTCGGGCTTGATGGCGCCGATGTCGCGCCCCAGGCCGAACGCCTCGGCCGCGGCGGCAAGCCTGCGGATGCCGCGCACCTGGTTGCGCAGGAACAGTGCCGCGATGCCGAACAGCAGCAGGGCCGAGCCGACCAGCCAGAGCACGAACAGGTAGACGGTGCCGGTGTACAGGCGTTTGCGGGGAACCTGGATGTCGAGCATGCCATCGGGCAGGGCCACGCGGACCAGCACGGCTTGCGGGTCGGTCTCCCAATCCGTGGTGAAGGGGCGGCGGATGCGCTCGCGCAAGGCGGCGGCGAGGTCGTCGTCATAGCCGCGGAAAAAGGCGACGCGGCGGTCGGGCGGCAGGTCGGCCGGCGGCAGGATGTGGACGTTGAGCTCGTATTGGTCCCACGCGTTGGCCAGTGTCCAGGCGCGGTCGGCGGCGGTCGGATAGCGGCCGAGCAAATCCACCGTGGTGGCGATCTCGCCGGCGATGGCGAAGGCAAAGCGGCGGCTGACCAGGTTGAGGTGGCTGCCGTAGAAGATTTGCAGGGCGACCGCCTGCACGATCACCAACGGGATCAACACGATGAGCAGGCTGCGGCCGAACAGGCTGCGGGGCAGCACCTTTTTCACCACGCGGCTCTGGCGGGGGAGGGCGACGCGCATCAGGCCCCTGGCTTGAGCACGTAGCCGCGCCCGCGCACGGTGTGCAGGAAGCGCGGCTCGCGCGGGTCGGCCTCCAGCTTGCGGCGCAGTCGCGTCACCTGGACGTCGATGGCGCGCTCGCCAGCCTCATCCATGCCGAGAGCCGCGGCGATTTCCTCGCGCGAGAGCACCTCGTTGGGCGTGCGGGCGAGGGCGGACATCAGGGCCGCCTCGCCGCCGGTGAGGCGGATGGGGCCGGCGGGGCCGCGCAGTTCGGCGCGTGCGGGATCGAACACCAACGTGCCGAGGGTGAGCGGGCCGGCCGGTGGTTCGGCCGGCGGCGCGGGGGGCGGGGCGCGGCGCAGGAGGGCGCGGATGCGGAGTTCCAGCTCGCGGGCATCGAACGGCTTGGGCAGGTAGTCATCGGCGCCCGCCTCGAAGCCGGCGATGCGGTCTTCCGGGGCGCCTCGGGCGGTCAGCAGCAAAACCGGGACGGTGAAGCCCTCGGCGCGGAGGCTTTCGGTGAGGGTGAGGCCGGTTTCGCCCGGCATCATCACGTCGAGCACGACCAGGTCTGGCTGCAGGAAGCGCAGGCGTTCGCGCGCCTGGGCGGCGTTTTCGGCCGCCGTCACGCGAAAGCCCCGCTCGCCGAGGTAGCGGGCGAGCAGCGCCCGCAGCCTGGCGTCGTCCTCGACCACCAGAATGAGGGCGTCGCCGCTCATGGCGCCGTCCGCAGGCGTTCCGTGCGGTCCATGGTGGCGCGGCCATCCGCGTCCATGATGCCGCGCATCACGCGCTTGAAGCCCTCAACCGCCGGGCCGCCGGCGTCGCGGTAGGCGGTGGCGAGGCGTTCGCGCTGGCGTTCGAACAGCCGGCGTTCGAGCGCCTGGCCGCTGGCGGTGAGGCGCAGCAGGCGCTGGCGGCGGTCGGCGCGGCCTTGCGTCTGCGACACATAACCCTGCGCGATCAACGCGGTGAGCACCCGGGCGAGGCTTTGCTTGGTGATGCGCAGGATGGCGAGCAGGTCGCTGACCGGGATGCCGGGGGAACGGCCGATGAAGTGGAGCGTGCGGTGGTGGGCGCGGCCCAAGGCCAGTTCGTCCAGAATCGCGTCGGCGCCGGCGGTGAAGTCGCGATACGCGAAAAACAGCATGTCCTGGGCGGCGCGGATATCCTCCTCGCGCAGGAAAAGCAGGTTGCTGCCGGCGGTTTTGGCGGCGTGCAACGCGATTTCGGCCCTCGGTTCGGGCATATCAGGCATACCTCGTCGTTACGGCAGGATTATTGACTTAAATTGTGTCGGACCATAGCGTCAGCCGCGTTGAAGCAACAATATTGCGGGGAAAGCAACCATGACGCTCATTCCTTTCGACGACCGTGACGGCCTCATCTGGCTCGACGGCGCGATGGTGCCCTGGCGCGAGGCGAAGCTGCATGTTCTGTCGCATGGGCTGCACTATGCCAGCAGCGTGTTCGAAGGCGAGAGGGCCTATGGCGGCCGCATCTTCAAGCTGCACGCGCACAGCGAGCGGCTGATCGCGTCCGGCCGGCTGTTGGGGTTCGAGATCCCATACAGCGCCGGGCAGATCGACGCCGCGTGTGAAAAAGTGATCGCCGCCAGCGGGTTGACCGACGCCTATGTGCGCCCGGTGGCGTGGCGCGGGTCCGAGCAGATGTCGGTGGCGGCACAGGCGACGAAAATTCACCTGGCGATCGCGTGCTGGGCGTGGCCCAACCTGTTCGGCGCCGACCGGATGAAGGGGGTTCGGCTGGACTGGGCCACCTGGAAGCGCCCGCATCCGCAGACGGCACCGACCCAGAGCAAGGCGGCCGGGCTCTACATGATCGGCACCCTGGCCAAGCACGCGGCCGAGGCGGCCGGATTCGACGATGCGCTGATGCTGGATTGGCGCGACCGGGTGTCCGAGGCGACCGGGGCGAACGTCTTTCTGGTGATCGGGGGCGAATTGCACACGCCCGAGCCGGATTGCTTCCTGGACGGGATCACCCGTCGGACGGTGATGGATGTGGCGCGAAAACACGGGATTCGTGTCGTGGAACGGGCGATTCTCGCGCCGGAACTGGACGCCGCGAGCGAGGTTTTCCTCACCGGCACCGCCGCCGAGGTCACCCCCGTGCGCCAGATAGGCATGAAGCATTACAATCCTGGCCCGATCACCGAATTGCTGGTGCACGACTACGCCGCCCTGGTCCGCACCGCCTCCGCCGCCCGGCACGCGGCATGACGTTCGACCAACTCCGCCTGGGGCAAACCGCCAGTGTCGGCAAGACCATCACGGAGGCGGACATCCTGATGTTCGCCGCCGTCAGCACCGACACCAACCCGGTGCATCTCAACGCGGAAATCGCCGCCGCCAGCCCGTTCCGCGAGCGCATCGCCCACGGCATGCTGTCCGCGGGCCTCATCAGCGCCGTGCTCGGCACGCAACTGCCGGGACCGGGCACCATCTATCTTGCCCAGACCCTGAAATTCCGCGCGCCGGTGAAGATCGGCGACACGGTCACCGCCACGGTCGAGGTCACGGCGCTGGACCCGGCGAAAAAGCGCGTCACGCTGAAAACCGTCTGCACCGTCGCCGGCAAGGTGGTGATCGACGGGGAGGCGATTGTCATGCCACCATCGGCCTGATGCGGATATTTCGAGACTGGCGGACGCTTCCCGCCGATGCGCGCGGCGGCTCCATCGCGTTGGGCAATTTCGACGGCGTGCATCTCGGCCATGCCGAGGTGCTGGCGGCGGCCCATGGCGCGCGGCCCGATGCGCCGCGCGCGGTGCTCACCTTCGAGCCGCATCCGCGCGAATTGTTTCGCCCCGACGATCCGCCATTCCACCTGATGCTGCCCGGCACCCGCGCCGAGGTGTTGCGCGCCAGCGGTGTCGCCCTGCTGTACGAACTCCCGTTCGACCGCGCGTTCAGCCTCATGTCGGCCGAGACCTTCGTGACCGACGTGCTGCACGCGGGCCTCGGCGCGCGGCAGATCGTGTGCGGCCCGGATTTCGCGTTCGGCCACCGCCGCGGCGGCGACACCACCTTGCTCGCCGCCCGCGCGGAAGCCCTCGGCATCGGCTTTACCATCGTCCCCCCGCTGTCGGATCGCGCCGGCCCGATCTCCTCCACCCGCATCCGCCGCGCGCTGCAGGACGGCTATCCCGAGCGTGCCACGGCCCTGTTGGGCCGCCCGTGGTACATCCGCGGCACCGTGGCCCATGGCGACGCACGCGGCCGCACGATCGGCTTCCCGACCGCCAACGTGGCCCTGGGCCGCCATCTGGAGCCGGCACGCGGCGTCTATGCCGTCACTGTCGCGCTGCCGAATGGAGAAACGGTTAACGGCGTCGCCAATATCGGCCGCCGCCCCACCGTGAACGCCGGCCTGGAAAGCCGGCTCGAGGTCCATCTGCTCGATTTCACCGGCGATCTGTACGGCGACGTCATCGACGTGTCGCTGCTGGTCTATCTCCGCGCCGAACGCAAATTCGCGGGTCTCGCCGAATTGCGCGACCAGATCGCGGCGGACTCGGCCGAGGCGCGGCGGCTGCTCGGCTGAGCTCAGGCCGTGCCGGGGCGGAACGACAGCACCGTGCCGTTCATGCAATAGCGCAGACCCGTCGGGCGCGGACCGTCCTTGAACAAATGGCCGAGATGGCCGCCGCAGGTGGCGCAGGCGACCTCGGTGCGGATTTCCGGCTGGCTCCGGTCCTCGGCCGTGGTGACCGCGCCCGCCACCGGCTGCCAGAAGCTCGGCCAGCCCGTATGGCTGTCATACTTGGCCTCCGAGCTGAACGCCGGCTGGCCGCAGCCCACGCACGCGTACAGGCCGGAGCGGGCCTCGTGGAGCAACGGGCTGAAGCCGGGAGTCTCGGTGCCGCGCAGGCGCAGGACGGCATACTGATCCGCCGTCAGCGCCTTTCGCCACTCCGCATCGGATCGCACGACCGGAAGCACGCCCGAGGCGCGCGGCGCCGCGCATCCCGCCGCAAGCCACGCCGTCAAGCCGAGCGCCGAGGCGCCGGTCAGCACATGTCGTCGTCCCGTCATCATGGCCTCCTGCCGGGCAGCATGGCAGCGACTGCCCCGGCGCTCAAGTTGCACACCCCATTGATACGAACCGGGTGCCGGAACGGATGCAATGGGGGGAGGGTCGGACCGCCGGGAGCGCCGCCACCTTGCCCCACCCGCCGCCCCGGTTCACCATTGCCGCTCGCTTACGGGAGGAAAACCATCATGGCCGACGGAACCATCGACAGCCGCACCGCGCGCGTGTCCGGTGAGGAGGCGCTCGCGATGCACGCCATGGGCCGCCCCGGCAAGCTGGAAATCCGCATCACCAAGCCGCTCACCACCGCGCGGGACCTGTCGCTCGCCTACTCCCCCGGCGTGGCCGAACCCTGCCTGCGCATCCACCGCGACCCCGACCTCGCTTACGACTACACCGCCAAGGGTAACATGGTCGCCGTCGTGTCCAACGGCACCGCCGTGCTCGGCCTCGGCAACCTCGGCGCGCTCGCCAGCAAGCCCGTCATGGAGGGCAAGGTCGCGCTGTTCAAGCGCTTTGCCGACGTGGACGGCATCGACCTCTGCATCGACACCGAGGACGTGGACCAGCTCGTCAACTGCGTCCGCTACCTCGGCCCCAGCTTCGGCGGCATCAACCTCGAGGACATCAAGGCCCCCGAATGCTTCATCATCGAGCAGCGCCTGCGCGAGCTGATGGACATTCCGGTGTTCCATGACGACCAGCACGGCACCGCCATCGTGGCCGCCGCCGGCCTCATCAACGCCTGCCACCTGACGGGCCGCGCCCTGAAGGACTGCAAGCTCGTGGTCAACGGCGCGGGGGCGGCCGCCATCGCCTGCGTCGAACTGCTGAAGGCCATGGGCGTGCGACCGGAGCACGTGACGCTCTGCGACACCAAGGGCGTGGTCTATCAGGGCCGCACCGAGGGCATGAACCAGTGGAAATCCGGCCACGCCATCGCCACGGGCGCCCGCACCCTGACCGACGCCATCGAAGGCTGCGACGCCTTCTTCGGCCTCTCGATCAAGGGGGCGCTCACGCAGGACATGGTCCGCCGCATGGCCGACAAGCCGATCATCTTCGCCATGGCCAACCCCGATCCCGAAATCACGCCCGAAGAGGCGCGCGCCGCCAGCCCGCACGCCATCATCGCCACCGGGCGCAGCGATTACCCCAACCAGGTCAACAACGTGTTGGGCTTCCCCTACATTTTCCGCGGCGCGCTCGATGTCCGCGCCAGCACCATCAACGACGCGATGAAGGTCGCCGCCGCCGAGGCCCTGGCGCAGCTCGCCCGCGAGGACGTGCCCGACGAGGTCAGCACCGCGGGCGCCGGCCACCGCCTGCAATTCGGCCCCGAATACATCATCCCCAACGCCTTCGACCCGCGCCTCATCTCCCGCCTGGCCCCGGCCGTGGCAAAGGCCGCCATGGACAGCGGCGTCGCCCGCAAGCCGATCGCCGACCTCCGCCGCTACGCCCGCGAGCTCTCCGGCCGGCTCGACCCCACCGCCAACGCGCTCGACGCCATCATGGAGCGGGTCCGCGCCGAGCCCAAGCGCGTGGCCTTCGCCGAGGGCGAGGAGGAGAAGATCGTCCGCGCCGCTGTCGCCTTCCGCAACGCCGGCTACGGCACCCCCGTGCTGATCGGGCGCGAGGACCGCGTGCGCGCCACCATGGCGAGCCTTGGCCTGGGCCATGCCGAGGGCATCGAGATCCACAACGCGCGCCTTTCCCACCACAACGGAAAATACGCCGAATTCCTTTACAACAGACTTCAGCGCCAGGGTTTCCTCGCCCGCGACTGCCAGCGCCTGGTCAACCAGAACCGCAACGTCTTCGCCGCCTGCATGGTCGCCACCGGCGATGCCGACGCCATGGTGACCGGCCTCACCCGCTCGGCCGCCGTGTGCCTCGAGGACATCCAGCACGCGAGCGAGCCGGTCCCCGGCGCCATTGCCTTCGGCCTCACGCTCATGATCGGCGAGCGCGGCAAGACCATCTTCATCGCCGACACGCTCATCCATGAACGCCCGCGGCCAGAGCAACTGGCCGACATCGCCACCGGCGCCGCGGCGGCGGCCCGGCGCCTCGGCCACGAGCCGCGCGTGGCCCTGCTGTCGCACTCCACCTTCGGCGACCCGATGCACCCCACCGGCGACGCCATGCGCATGGCGGTCGGCATCCTCGACGCGCGCGGCGTCGATTTCGAATACGACGGCGAGATGAGCCCCGACGTGGCGCTCGATGAAGGCTACCGCGCGCTGTATCCGTTCTGCCGCCTGACCGGCCCGGCCAACATCCTGGTGATGCCCGGCCTGCATTCGTCCCACATCACCTCGCGTCTCGCCCCGCGGCTGGGCGGGGGCGGCACCATCGGCCCGCTCATCATCGGCATGTCCCACGCGTTCCAGCTGCTCTCGCTGAACGCCTCGGTCAGCCAGATCGTGGACGTGGCGGCGCTGGCCGCGCACCAGACCGTCGCGGCGTAGCGAGCCGCCGCGTCGGGGCGCCGCGTCGGGGCGCAACGTCGGGGCGCAACGTCGCGCCGGGGGCATCGCCCGCGCCCCCCGCCCCCGTTGCCGCCCCCCCGCTTGTTGGCTATGCAGAAGGTCTGCTCGCGCACCCGGGAGGTCGCATGGACGACACGATATACGTGCCCCATATCGACCTGCTGCTCCAGGCGTTGCGGATCAATCGCGAGCGCCTCGCCAGCAAGTCGAAAATCGCCATCGACGCGAAGCTGCTCAGCGCCCTCATCCGGGGTCTGGTCGCGGCCACCCCATTCTCCGAATCGTTCTATCTGGCAACCTACCCCGACCTCGCCGCCGCCGTGGCCTCCGGCGACATCGGGAGCGCGCATCGCCATTTCATCGAGGTGGGTTTTTTCGAAGGTCGCTTCGGCGCGCCGCCGCCGGTCGATGAGGCGTTCTACAGCGACACCTACGCCGATGTGGCCGGCGCCATCGCGGCCGCGGACGTGACGTCCGGCGCCGACCACTACATGCGCTCCGGTGCGGCCGAAGGCCGTCTGCCCAGCGCGCGGCTCACCGGCGCCGTCGAGTCATGGCTATCGGTTCTGCGGAACGACCTGCCCCGCTCGCCATGATTTCCGGCCCGGACCTGATGCGCGCCCATCGCGCGCTGTGCTCGGCCTTTGTCGATGAAACCCTGTTCCGCGACGCGCTGGGCGGCGGCCGCGCCGATCTCGGCACCGTCTCGCGATACCTGCAAATCCCGGTTTCGGGCCGCCCGATCCTGTCGGTGTTCTTCGACCCGCATTTCTACCGCGCGATGAACCCCGAGATCACCGAGGCCGGGCTCGATCCGTTGCTGCATTTCATCGAGACCGGCATCGCCAACCTGCGCGCGCCGCACCCGCTGCTCGACCTGCGCTTCATCGCCAACGAAGACCCGCACGCTCTCGGCGCGCCCCCCACTATCGACGCGCTGATGGAGGTGCTGGCCTACGATCTCGCCGACCCGAGCCCGTACATGGACCTCGCGCACTACGTCGCCGCCATCGGCGGCGTCGCACCCGCGGGCGGCCTGCTGCGGCACTACCTCACGACGGGCCTCGAAGCGGGCACCCGTCCCAACGCCTTCCTCGCCCCGCGCTGGTACGCCGACGCCTATGCCGACGTGCCGGATGACCCGTACGGCGCCATCCGCCACTTCATCGTCATGGGCGATGCCGAGGCGCGCCGCGCCAGCCCCGAATTCGACGGCGCACAGTACCGCGCCCGCTACACCGATGTGGCCGACGCCAATGCGCCGCCGCTGCGCCACTACCTCACCAACGGCCGCCGCGAAGGCCGCCAAGCCGCGATGGACCGCGCGGCGCCCAACGTCGCGCGCTCGTCTCACGATGCCATCGAGCCGCTCCACTACGACGAGATGCGGGCGCTGCTGGCCGCCACCCGCCAGCGGCTCAAGGACGCGGTCGTCCCGCGCGCGCCCGCGATGTTCCAGGCCGATGACGTCGCGGCCGAAATCGCGAACCTCAGGTTCCCGTCGTCCGACTCTCCGCGCCTCTCGATCCTGGTCCCGGTGTACGACGAAGCCGACTACACCGCCGAATGTCTGATGGCGCTGCAAACCAACCCGCCCTCGGCCTCGTTCGAAATCGTCATCGCCGATGATTGCTCGACCGATCCCGCCATCGCCGCCCTCGGCCGCGTCGAGAATCTCGTGGTTATCCGCCAGGCCGAAAATCGTGGTTTCATCCGTAACTGCAACGATTCCTTCGCCCGTTGCCGCGGCGAGTACGTGCTGCTGCTCAACAACGACACGCAGGTCCAGCCTTACGCCATCGACCGGCTCATCGCGGCGCTGGACGCCGATCCCGCCGTCGCCGCTGTCGGCCCCAAGTTGCTCTATCCGACCGGCCGGCTGCAGGAAGCCGGCTGCACCCTGCGCGCGGACGGGCAAAGTGCGATGATCGGCCTGTTCGCCGACCCGGCGGAAGCGGGCTATTGCCACGACCGCGACGTCGATTACTGCTCCGGCGCGGCCCTGATGTTCCGCCGCGGCCTTGCCGGCGGCACGCTGTTCGACGAAGCCTACCGTCCCGCCTATTGCGAGGACGCCGACCTCTGCCTGCGCTTCCTCGCGGCCGGCCATCGCGTGCGCTACATCCACCAGGCCATCGTGGTCCATCATCTGAGCGTCTCGACAAACCGCCAGTCCGTCACGCGCAAGTCGCGCACCATCGTCCGCAATCAACAGACGCTGAGCGAACGCTGGGGTCCGCTGCTTTCGCGGCTCGACCGCGTGCGTCCGATCGCGTTCTATCTGCCGCAATTCCACCCGACGCCCGAGAACGATCTCTGGTGGGGCAGGGGGTTCACCGAATGGACCAACGTGGCGCGGGCGCGGCCCAGCTTCTCCGGTCACTACCAGCCGCATTTGCCCGCCGATCTCGGCTTTTACGATCTGCGCACGCGCGAAACGCTGGCGCAGCAGGCGGCCCTCGCGGCGCGCTACGGCATCGAGGGGTTCTGCGTCTATTACTACAATTTCGGCGGCAGGCGGGTGCTGTCCCGCCCGCTGGAAGTCGTGCGCGCATCGCCGGAAATCCCGTTCCGCCACTGCCTCTGCTGGGCCAACGAGAACTGGACCAAACACTGGGATGGCGGCACCCGCGAAATCCTGCTCGAACAGAGTTACGATGCCGAGACTCTCGCCAGCATCATCGCCGACGTCGCCGCGCATGCCAGCGACCCGCGGTACATCCGCGTCGATGGCAAGCCGCTGTTCCTCGTCTATCGGCCATTGAAGCTGCCGGACCCGGTTTCCTTTGCGCGCGACTGCCGTGCCGCCTTCGCCGAAGCCGGCCTGAACGGCGTGCACATGGTCTATGTCGAGAGCATGGAAGCGGTGGATCAGGGCTTGCGCCCCGCCGATATCGGCTTCGACGCCAGCGTGGAATTCCCACCCCACGGCCGCGCGAAACCCTCCGCGATGCCGGCCGAGATCGTCAAGCCCGGTTGGAGCGGCTACCGCTACGATTACGCGTCCACCGTCATGGCCTTCATCGAACGCAAATCGGTGCCCTATCCCCGCTACCCAGCCGTGTTCCCGAGCTGGGACAACACGCCGCGCCAACCGCTGAAAGGCACCAGCTTCGACGGCTGCGCGCCCGATCTGTTCCGCTTTTACGTCGAGGAGAAGATCGAGGAGGCGCGCCAGTTCCTGCACGGCGAGCATCGCTTGCTGTTCGTCAACGCCTGGAACGAGTGGGCCGAGGGTGCCCATCTCGAACCGGACAGCCAGTACGGCCATGGCTGGCTCGAAGCGTTGCGCGACGCGGTCGAGGCGAAAAAATTCGCATGATGCCCGATGCGGCTGGCGGCCTCGACGGGCTCCCCGTCACCGTCATCGGCCATCCTTTCGCCGCCATCGGCATGGGCGAGCAGATGCGCAGCCACATTGCGTCCCTGCTCGCGGTGCATGTGCGCCCCGCCGTCTACGACATCTTCCGCTACGCCCAGCGCACCGACATCGCCTATCGCGGGCTGATCGAACCGCTCGAATGCCTCGCCGTCCCCGGCGGCATCCGCATCTTCCACATCAACGGCGACGAGGTGGACAACGTGATCGCCGCGTTTGAGGCGCGCGGCAACAACATGGCGGACGGCATCAACATCGTCGTGCCTGCCTGGGAACTTCCCACCTACCCGAAAATCTGGGCGCGCAAGCTGAAGCGCTTCGACCATGTCTGGGCGCTGTCCGCCTTCATCCAGCGAGCGCTGGCCGCGTCGGGCCTGCCCAGCGACCTGGTCGGTCAATCGGTCGATCTTCCCCCCGGCCTGTGCGCCCCACGCCGCGCGTTCGGCCTGCGCGAATCCGCTTTCGTGCTGCTCAATTTCTTCGATCTCTCCTCGTACGCCACCCGCAAGAACCCCGACGCCGTGCTGCGCCTGATGCGCCGCATCCGTGCCGAACACCCGTTCCTCGACGTGCAGCTCGCGCTGAAGGTAAAAAACGGCGAGCGCGCCGCCGAGGACTGGGCAGGCTCGCTCGATCCCGACCCAGCCATCCACATCATCGGCACTCCGCTCGACACCGCCGGCATCCGTGGCCTGATGAACGCGTGCGACTGCTTCGTCTCGCTGCACCGTGCCGAAGGCTTCGGGCGCGGCCTCGGCGAAGCGATGCGTCTCGGCAGGCTCGCCCTCGGCACCGCCTGGTCCGGCAACCTCGACTTCATGACGCCGGAAAACTCGCTGCTCGTCCGCGCCGCCCAGGTTCCGCTCAAGCGCGGCGAATACCCGTACTGGCGCGGCCAGCGTTGGGCCGAGCCGGACGTCGATCACGCCTACGAACTTCTGTTGCCCGTGCTGCTGAATCCTGCCCTCGGCCGCGACATCGCCGCACGCGGCCAGTCCGACGTGCTGCGCACCCACTCCAACCGCGCCGTCGGCCTACGGCTGCTGGACCGCATCGAAACCATCGATCCCCGCCCTGCGCGGGCCTGATCCGCGCATTCCTGTGGCCCGCGGCCCGCGCCGCACCTCCGCCACGTAGGCTGCCTGCCGCTTTCTCTCCGCCGCATCCAGCCCGAACCGCTCGCCCAGCACGCGGTGCATCCGCGCGATCTCGGCGGCGTGTCGACGCGCCGTCATCCCCGCGGTGACCCCGCCGCTATGGCGCCGATGCGCGTTCAACGGCTCCGCCACATACGCCACGCATCCGTCGCTCTCCGCCATCACCTCCACATACAGCCGCCAATCGGCCGCCAGCCGCCACTGTGCGAGTTCATCGCCGCATCGATCCAATGCCGCCAGCAATGCCGTGCGCCGCCACAGCACCGCACTCGCATTCACCAGCAGATTGCGCACCGCCAGGAACCGCCGCGCGAAATCCCGCGCCGGAAACAGCGCCGTCCGCGTCAGCGCCCCGGCGTAATACGCCTGGTGATCGGCGAACACCGTGTCCCCAGCCGCGTCGATCGCGCGGCTGTCGCAGAACGCGAGGTCGATATCCGGTGACGCCGCGAGCATCGCCCCAAGCCGCGCCAGCATCGCGGGCTCGGCGTCGTCATCCCCCTCCGCCAGCCAGATGAACTCGGCCCGCGCCGCCTCGGCCGCGCGCCGCCACTGTCCGGTCGCCCGCCCGCTGTTGCGCGCCGACCCAAGCACAACCAACTCCCGCCGCCATCCTTGCGCCGTCGCCTGGGCGATCGCCACGCTGTCATCCGTCGAGCAATCATCCAGCAAAAGCACCTCGCGCACCGGGAATTCCTGCGCGAACACCGACGCCAGCCGGCGTTCGATGAACCGCGCATGGTTGTAGCTGACGACCGCCGCCGAAATCGTCGTCACCTCGGGCAACGCCAGCCGCGCGACCGAAGCGGCGTAGTCCCCGAAGTCGAACGCCGCGGCCGCGATCGATGCCCGATCTCCAACCGTCTCCCGCGCCAAGGCACGCGCCATCGCCGCCACGTCGCCCATCTCCACCGCAACGCCGCAGCCATGGCGTTCCAACGCCTCGACGATGCCGCCCGAGCCCGCGAACGTCACCGTCCGCAGCCCCGCCGACATCGCCTCCAGCACCACGCTCGGAAACGCATCCTCGCGCGACGGCAGCAGCAACACATCGCCGGCACTCAGCCAGTCCGCCACATCGTCGCGGTAGCCGAGCACATGGAACGCCCCGCTCGCCGTCGCCGCCGCGATCTCGGCGCCGAGATACGCCCGCATGGCCGGATCGAGCGCGCCGACCCAGCAGAACACGCTGGCATCGCCCCGCGCCCGCCAGACCTGCAGGAACAGATCGAACCCCTTGCGCAAATCGCCATAGCCGATGCCCAGCACCAGTTTCGCATCCGCCGCCACGCCCAGTTGCAGCCGCATCCGCCGCCGCGCGTCCGCATCGAACGGCGCCGGGCGATACACCCCCTGTGGCAGAATGGCGCAAATCGCCGCGTCGAGCCGCACCAGCTTCGACACCGCATCCCGCACTGCCTCGGCCGCGAACACCGCGCGCGCGCAGAGCGGGAGCGCCCGCGCCAGATCGGGCAGCAGCCCGCGTTCCTCCAGCAGCCCCGGCATCTCATGCACCAGCAGCACGCTGGCCAGCCCCGCCGCATGCAGGGCCGGAACGGCGCTCGCGGCGGCGGCGGTGTTCACGATCGCCGCCCGGAATCCCCGTGCCGCCAGTGCCGCGAGGCGCGGCCCGAGCGTCGCGGCCGACACCACATGCGTCGGCGCCAGACTCGCGTACTCACCCCGCAAGGCACCATCGCCCAGCAGGAGAAATTCGATCTCCAGCCCACTCCCCGCGCGCCACCTGCGCCCCAGCTGCAGCAGCAGATGCTGGGCTCCGGCCGGGAACGCGTCATGCCCCACCAGCAGCAGCTTCGGCGCCAGCCGCGCGCCCAACCCCGAGACCGCCCGCGCGGTCGCGTTCAGGAAGGCGCTGCCGTAATGCATGTCGGGCTCCAGATACGCGCCCTCCGCCCACTCGTTCCAGGCATTGACGCAAACCAGCCGCTCGCCGAACACCGGGTGCGCGCCGGCACGCTCCACCAGTGCGGACAGCCAGTCCTCGTAGCCGCGCGGTGTGGCACCCCGCAGCATCAGCCCGGTGCCTTGCCGCCGCGCGTCATTGTCCCAGCCCGGTACCGCCGTCTTGATCAGCGGAAAGTCGGGCGCCTGCTCCGCCAGGGACGCCGCCGCCACCGCCGCGTAGGAGAACACCTGCATCCGCCCCGGACCATCCATGCCGGGCCCATCCATGAACGCCAGATCGGCGTCGTCCAGCGGCAATCCGCCCACCAGCTTATGCGGCGGAAACTCGATCGCGGCATCGCAGCCATAGTCGCGCGGATCGGTCGCGTCGAAACTCTGCGCCATCACCAGCAACGGCGCCTCGCCATGCCGCGCCGCGAACAGCGCCCGCCACCGCGCCACGGTCGCCCGCGTATCGGGGATCAGCGCCGGCCGATACACCATCAACACCGGCCGTCCCTGCAGGCGGATATACCGCGGATCGGCAAAATGCCGCGCCAGCGTATCGACCAGCGCCGCGTCGTCCGCCGCGCGGTAATCCTGCGAGATCAGCACCTCCTGGTCCCCGCCATCCCACCGCCGCGTCCAGTTCTCGTTCGTCCACATCAGGCAGAACGGAAAATCCAGTGTCGCGTCCGCCAGAAACGCCTCGAGCGGCCGCTCCAGCAATCGCTTGGCGTTGAACCAGTAGAAATACTGCACGAACCCGAACAGCCCCGCCTCCCGCGCGAACGCGATCTGGCGCCGTAGGGTCTCGGTTCCGTCCAGCGTGTAATGCCCCAGGTCGCGCGGAATGCGCGGCTGGTAATGCCCCGCGAACCGCGGCATCCCGCGCGCCACCGAGTTCCACTCGGTGAACCCCTCGCCCCACCACGCGTCGTTCTCGGCAATGGCATGGAACTGCGGCAGGTAATACGCCAGCACCTTGGCCCGCCGCGCCGCCGAGCGCGGCAGCGCCGCCCGCGTCTCGAATTCCGGCCCGGCGCGGGTGAACCGCCGCACCTCGTCCAGCACCGAAACCTCATGCGCCGGCCGGCGCGTGTGCAAACCCAGCACATGGCGGAACCGCCGGTAATGCAGCAGCGGGTTAAGATCGACCACGTCGCCCATGTAGCGCCGCATGTAGTATCGCGTGTCGAACGCCGCCGACGGGTCGCGCCCCTCGCGATAGCCGTACAGCAGATAATGCTCGAACGGATCGACCCCCGCCGCCGCCACATCGGGGCTCGCGCGCAGGTAATGCGCCGGATCGAACTCCGCGATGGGGCTCGCCACGCCGTCCAGCCGCCGTTCGAGGAAATGCCGCAGGGCCGTCTCGTGCGGGGCGATGTCGTGGCGCGCGCGGTACCACAGCACATCGAAATACTCCGCCGGCGCCCGGCCTTGCGCCTCGCCGTGGCGCAGGTAATGCACCAGCGGGTTTTTCGCCGACCGCGCCACGTCCGGGTTGTGCGACAGATAGAACCCGGTGTCGAAATAGGCGTTCGGGTGCCGCAGCGCCCGCCACCCCTGTTCCATGAAATGCCGCAACTGCGCTTCCGCGTCCGCCGGCGGCGCCTCCAACTGCGCCGCATACCACGCCGCGTCGAACAGCCCGGATCGGCGCACCAACGCCATCTCGTCCTCGCCGCCCGCCGCGCGGCCGGGCAGCGAGAGCGCGTCGCTTTCGTGCCAGTCCGGAACGGCGAGCAACTCGTTCATCCGGCGAGCGTAGGGGATAGCGCTGCACGGATCAGGTGATAAGCGCGCCAACCCTCATTTTGCCGCGACTTTCACGGTGCGCGTCACGCTTCAGGAGATGCGACATGCCGAAAATGCTTGCGCGCCTCGCTTTCATGGTGATCGCCGGCGCCACGCTCGCCGGGTGCATCGTGGCGCCTTATCCGGACTACTACCGGCCCTATCACCAACGCTATTACTACCGCTGATCGCTACCTCGCGTAGCTCGCGACGAGGTAGTCGACGATCTTCCTGGCATCCGCATCGTCGATCGGCGCGTGGTACACCTTCACCATCTTGGTCACCTCGGCGGTCCAGAACGCCTTCGGGTCCGCCAGCCCGCGCGGCTGCGTCGCCACGTAGTCCGAGGAGTGGCACGCCCCGCAACTCCCCTGCACCACGTCGAGGTCGGGGCCAGGCACGTAGGCGGCGGTCTCCTCCGGCAGCGCGTATTTAACCGGCGCCGCCCGCGCGTGCGTCATCGGTCCCGCCAGCGTCGCGCCCGCGAGCACCAGCGCGCGGGCGGCCCGGAACGCGCGCATCATACCGCCACCACGGTGACGGTCTCGACCACGTTTCGCATGTAGCCCGCCGGGTTCCAGCGGGGTTCCGTCGGCTGCGCCCCACCATCCTTCGCGGTCGCCCGCACCAGCATCTTGTGCGTGCCCGGCGCCAGCCGCATTGTCGTCTGGAACGCGCGGAACGAGTATTTGCCCAAATCCTCGCCCAGCGTCGCCGCCGCCCAGGCCTGCCCGCCATCGCTCGAGATCTCGACCCGCGCGATGCCGCTGCCGCCGTCGAACGCGATGCCCTTCACCGCCATGTCGGCGTCGGCCTTCACCCGCGCGCCATCGGTGACGCTGGTCAGGAAGCTGCGCGTGTTCAGCCGCCCGATCGGCCGCGTCTTGGCCGGCGCCGTGCCGGCCGGCACGCAGGCGCAGTCATTGTCCGGAATGCGATACGCCGCCGCCATCCAGAAATTGTCGAGCGCCTTGTCCAGCACCGTGATCTCGTTCAGGTGCTTCACCCAGTACGTGCCGTAATACCCCGGCACCACCAGCCGCAGCGGAAATCCGTTCAGCACCGGCAGATCGGCCCCGTTCATCGCCCAGGCGAGCATCACCTCGCCGTCGCGCGCGTGGTCGAGATCGAGCGCTTTGGCGAAATCCGGCGTTTCCGGGATCACCGGGCCGTCCATCCCGTCGAACCGCACCTGCACCGCACCCGCGTTCACCCCCGCGCGGTCCAGCACGCCCTTCAGCGGCGTGCCGCGCCACCGCGCGTTGCCCATCAGCCCGTTGCCGGCCTGTCCGCCCGCCACGCGGGGCTCGAAAAAACCCCGGCTGTTGCCCGAGCACTGGTTCACCGCGACGATTTCGGTGGCCGGCATCGCCCGCAGATCGGCCAGCGACAGGTTCAGCGGCGACTTCACCGCCCCCTTCACCGAAAGCCGGAAGGTCGCGGCATCGATCTCGTCGAACGGGATGTTCGCCAGATGATACCGCACGAAAAACGCATCGTTCGGCGTGATGACGCCCGCGTTGTAAATCGCGAACGGCGTTTCCAACTGCGGCGGCCGCGCCGTCAGGCGGATCAAGGGACGCTTCTGCGGATACGTCGCCACCGGCCGCTCGCCGTTGCCGAACGGCAGCGTCACCGTCTCGGCACCGGCTCGCGCGCTCACACCCAACGCCGCGAGCGACATCAGCGCCGTCCGCCTGCCCAAAACCGCCATGTTCGAACCCCCGGATTTCCTCGGGCCCAACCCTAGCGCGCGCCCGGAACGCCTGGAAAGCAGGAAGTTCCGGTGCTAGGCTCCGTCGATGCCCAGGGCCATACCGATGCTGCGGCCGACCGCGCCTGCGCCCCGGGATGTCGCCCCGGCGCGCGGGTTCTCCGCGCACGACCTCGCCGCCCTCGCTTGGTACGGCCGGCGCACCGTGTTCGCCGCCGTCCTTGTGGGGCTCGCGGCCGGCGCCGCCGCCGCCATCGCGTGGCCGCGCCAGTTCACCGCCACCGCCCTGCTGATGCCGATGGCCCCCGACGACGCCACCATGCGGACGGAACTCTCCCTGCTGCGCGGCGCCGACATCGTGCGGGGCACCGTCGAGCGGCTTGGCGCCGCCCGCATCGTCGCCAGCTTCCGCCGCGCCGACGCGCTGGAACGCCTCAGCCCGACCTGCGACGCCGCCTCGTTCGGCCTTGCCGTGCCCTGCGCCATCTTCCTGGTGAAATCCCACCTCCGCGCCCGCCTCGACGGCGACCTCGACGGCGCCGAATCCGGGCACATCCTGCGCCTCGCGGCCACCGCGCCCGATCCCGTTTTCGCCGTCGTCATGGTGGAGGCCGCGATCTCGGCGGATCGCGACTCACGGCGCACGGCCTTCGCCATCGCGCGCGCCGATGCCCTGGCGCCCGCGCTGTCCGCCGCCCAGCGCGAGGCGGCCCTCACCATCGCGGAGGCCGCCCGCACGCAGGAACAGGCCGGCGTGCTGGACATCGCCCAAAGCCTCGCCGCCGCCACCGCCGAGGCGAGCGCGGTCGCCCGCCGCGACGGCGAGGTGCGCGAACGCCAGATCGCGGTCGCGGCCGAACTCGCCGACACCCGGCAATCCCTCGCCGCATCCCCCGAACGCGTGCTCGATATGCGCGAGACCAGCAGCAGCGACGCCGGAGAGGACGCGCGCGCGCAATTGCTCCGCCTGCGCCTCGACCGCGCCCACATGGCCGCGCACTACAAGCGCGACTATCCCGGCCTCGTGGAGCTTGACGGCAAGATCGCCGCCGTCGAGGCCACGCTTCGTGCCCAGCCCCGCAGCATCGCCACGGTCACTCGCGACATCCGCAACCCCGCCTTCACCCAGGCCGCAGCCCGTGCGGCCCGCCTGGGAGCCGAGGGCCTGGCGCTCGTCGGCCAGCGTCAGGAACTCGACCGCCAGGCCGGGGAACTCAGCGCGCGGGCCGACGCGCTGCGCGAGGCCGACACCAGCCTCGCGGCGCTCCGCCAGCGCCAGATCGTGCAGGAGGCCGTGATCCGCCAACTCGCGACCACCCACGCCGAACTGGCGGCACAGGACAGCCTCGCCGCCGCCCGCACCGAGGAACTGCGCCTGGTGCAGTCCCCCACGATCGAGGCGCCGCCCTGGACGCGGCCCGGCAGCCGCCTCGCGCTCGGCGCGTGCGCCGGCCTGCTCGCCGGACTCGTTGCAAGCCTGCTCCTCGCGCGCCGCCGCGCCGTCTATGTCGTGGCGTGCGAGGCCGAGCGCCATCTGGCGCTGCCGGAACTCGCCCGCCTCGCTTTGTGGCATCGCGGCGCGATCCATGCGGTCCCGTCCGACGCGTCGCGCGAGCTCGCGCTGCGCGTGCTCGACGAGATCGACGTGCTGGGCGCCCCTGCCACCATCCACCTGGTCGGCACGGCGGAGCATGACGGCGCCGATCTGGTGGGCGAGAGCCTCGCCGCCGAAATCGCGGCACGGCGCGGCGCCCGCGTGCTGCTGGTCCGCCAGGGCCGCGACGGCCAGGCCGACCTGCGGAGTTTCGCGGCCCACGCGCGCGGCCTGCCGCCCCCGGAGGACGCCTCCGCGCTGGCGCTGTTCGGCGACAGCCTCGGCGTCTCGACCGCCGATCTGCGCGCGCGGCACGACCTCGTCCTCGTGGTCTCCGCCCATGGTGTCGCGGCCTCTGTCACGCGCCGCCTGTCGGCCTTCGCCGATCTCGACCTGCTGGTGGTCCGCGCGCGGCATTCCCGTGCCCGCGGCGTCGCGCGCCTGTGCGATACCCTGGCCTCCGCCGGCGGCCGTCCGTCCGGCTTCGTGTTCACCGACGAGGTATCGCCATTCGCCCGCCACGCCTGACGTTCCAGCTCGCGCTGCTCGCGTGCCTCGCCGGCTGCGCCGATTCCGTGTTCAGCACCACGCAATCTGTCCGCCCGGTGGAACGCCAGCCGCAGGGCTTCGCCGGCTGGACCGACGAGGTGCCCGCCTACCAGTTCGCGCCCGCCGACAAGGTCAAGGTGCAGTTCACGCTCGCCCCCGAGTTGGGCGAGGATGTGGTGGTGGGGCCGGACGGCATGATCGGTCTGCGCGCGGCGGGTCAGTTGCGCGCCGGCGGGCGCACCGCCGCCCAGCTTCAGGCCGACATCACCGCCGCCGCCGCCGCCAAGACGCTGAACGCGCCGATGGTCACCGTCGCCCTCACCGACAGCCAGGGCGCATTGGTGTTCGTCGGCGGCTCGGTCGGCAAATCCGGCGCCTACTATCTGGCCGGCCGGCACGGCTCGTTCGAGGCGATCCAGCTCGCCGGCGGCTTCAACCCTGAGGCGCGGATGGACGAGGTGGTGCTGATCCGGCGAGACCCGGCCAACCGCCCCATGCTGCGCACCGTCGATCTCCGCAGCCTCGTCGATGGCGGCGACGCGCATCCCGATGTGCCTTTGGTGCCCGGCGACATCGTGTTCGTGCCGCGCAACCGCATCTCGGAGGTCGATCTCTGGATCGACCAGTTCATCAACCGCTTCCTGCCGTTCAGCAAAGGCTTCAGCTACACGGTCAACCGCGGCGGCCTCTTGAACTGACGGGGAGGGGAAAGATGCCTGAACCCGGTCTCACCCGCGCCCTCGGCATCGCGTTCGACCCGCTCGACCTTGCCGCCGCCTGCGCCGCCTGCGCCGCGCGCCCGGCCGATCTGCCATTCGCCTACGTGGTCACGCCCCACGCCGTCCATGTGGTCGAAACCTATCGTGGCGAACCGATGTTCCTCGAAGGCATCGACGCCGCCTGGCTGGTGCTGTGCGACAGCCGCGTGGTGCGCAATCTCGTCCGCCTGCTGTTCGGCACGCGCCTGGCGCTGGCCCCGGGCAGCGACCTCACCGCGCGGCTGCTGGAGCAGGTCATTGGGCCGGACGACCCCATCGCCATCATCGGCGGCACGCCGCGCGTGGCGGAATTGCTGCGGCAACGCTTCGGCCTGCGCCGCGTGGCCCTGTACGCGCCGCCCTTCGGTTTCGCCCATGACCCGGCGGAGATCGCCGCCTGCGTCGCTTTCGTGCGCGACCATCCCGCCCGCTTCGTGTTCCTCGCATGCGGCGCGCCGCGCTCGGAGATGCTGGGCGCCCGCATCGTCGCGTCCGGGCAGGCCACCGGCATCGGGTTGTGCATCGGCGCGTCTCTGCTGTTCGTCACCGGGCAGGCGACGCGGGCGCCCGTTGCCATGCAGCGCATGGGGCTGGAATGGCTGCACCGCCTCGCGATGGAGCCCGGCCGCATGGCGCGCAGGCTGCTGACCAGCCAGCTCCCGCTGCTCTGGGTGGCGCTGCGCTACCGCCTGCGCTTGCCGAAAATCCTGCCCGATCGCGTCGCGCGCGCGGTCCCCTGGCATGACGGTCAAGGCGATGCCATACATGGGCGCACGCCCCCACGGGTCACCCGACTTTGAAGGCCATGGCCGAGCCCAAGACCCACGCGAGCGACCTTGAATTCCAGCGTCCGGTCACGGCGGGAGTGCCCCTGCTGCGCTGGACCTATGGCTTGGTCAATCGCATCGTCACCGCCGGAGACGTGGTCTTCATCTTCCTGTCGAGCGGTCTGTTGTTCGCTTCCTACGCCTCGGCCTCGGCGCCGCTGTCCATCGACCAGGCGTTCCTCCTGGCCGCGCTCGAAGCCGCCGTGTTCGTGCGCGTTCTGCAGAGCATCGGCGCATATCGCGTCGAGAATTACGCCCAGTTCTGGGCTCCGCTCCGCGCAATGGCGCTCGGCCTGATCGCCTCGTGGGTGGTCGGCAGCGCGTTCTTCGTCTCGTTCCGCCCGTCCGTCCCGGTCGATCTCGGGATCCTCGCCCGGTTCCACCTGCCCCAATTGGTGTTCCTCGTGCTGGCCCGCCAAGGGGCGCGGCTGCTGTGGAGCACCGTGCGGGACCGCGCGCTGGTCCGCCGCGACGTGGTGCTGATCGGGACCAACCCGATCGGCGAGGCGGTGCTCGAACGTCTGCTGTCGCCCGCCGAGCGGATGAATTTCCAGGTGGTAGGCGTGTTTGCCGATGCCTCCGACGACCGGCAGGACGGCACCATGCTCGGCATGCCCGTCATCGGCGACATCGACAGGCTGGGCGCCTATGCCCAGAACCATGTCATCGACCTCGTCGTCGTGGCCCTCCCCATGCCGCGCGCGGCACAGACGGTGGCGATGATCGAGCATCTCAAATGGATCGCCGCCGATGTGGTGATCCCGGTCGAGGAGATCGGGCTGCGGCCGACCTTCGCGCGCCTGGCCAACGTCGCGGGCGTCGCCACGCTGCAGGTGCTCCATCGGCCGCTCAAAGGCTCCCAGGCGGTAATCAAGATTATCGAGGACTATGTCGTGGCCTCGGTGGGCGTGATGCTGGTGGCCCCGCTGATGCTGCTGGTGGCGTTGGCCATCAGGCTCGACAGCAAGGGGCCGGTGTTCTTCGTGCAGAGCCGCACCGGCTTCGGCAACAACGCCTTCCGCATCTACAAATTCCGCACCATGACGGTCGATCCGACCGATGACGGCTCGGTCGGCACGACCGTCCGGGACGACCCGCGCATTACCCGCGTCGGCCGCATCCTGCGCCGGCTCAGCATCGACGAGCTGCCGCAGCTGTTCAACGTGCTGCGCGGCGAGATGTCGATGGTGGGCCCGCGTCCCTACGTGCCCAACATGCTGGTCGGCAACGACACCTTCCGTCGCGTCGTGCACAATTATGCGTTCCGCTACCGCCTCAAGCCCGGCATCACTGGCCTCGCGCAGGTCAGCGGGCTGCGCAGCCACGCGCTGCGTTCGCTCGCGAACGCGCAGCGCAGCATCGACCTCGATCTGCACTACATCGCCAATTGGTCGCTGTGGCTCGACTTCAAGATCATGGTGCGGACCGTGCTTGTCGCCATGACCGGCCGGGAAGTGTTCTAGGCCGGGCTTGGACAGGGCAGCCGCCGAGGGCCTCACGGATCTCGGCAACATCGCCGTGGCGGGCGCCGCCGCCCTCGCCGCGCTGATCTGTCTCGTGTGCGTCGCCCGCGCCGATCTCGCGCGGCGCTTCGGGTACGCGGTGGCCATCGCCTTCGTCGCCACGGCGGCGTTGAAGATCGTCTCGCAGAACCTCGGCCCGAGCTTCGCCGGAACGATCTGGGCGCTCGGCAGCGGCGCTCCCAGCGGCCACGCCGCCATGGCGGTCGTCACCTATGGCGGCATCGCCGTGCTGGCGGCGCGGGCGGGCAGGGGGCCGCCGCGTGCCGTCGCCCTCGGTCTGGCGCTCGCCATCGTCGCCGCCGTCGCCATCACCCGCGTGACACTGCACGCGCACACGCCCGCCGACGTCGCCGCCGGGCTGCTGGTCGGGACGATGTCGCTCGCCCCGTTGGCGCGCCGGCCCCGCGAGCTGCCGGCGTTCTCCGCGGGGTGGCTTCTGGGCGTCGTGGCCGCGGCGGCCGGGCTGGTGCATCTCGCCGGCCTGCGCGTGACCAGCGGAGACTTCATGTAGCTTGACGGTTTCGCGCCATGCCGCAGACTGTCGCCCATGCGCCTGTCCAGCTCCCGCATCCGCCCGGCCACGCGCCCGCTCACCTTCCGCTTCGACGGCCGCACCATCGACGCCCTTGAAGGCGAGACCATCGCCGCGGCACTCTCCGCCGCCGGCATCCTGGCCTATCGCCAAACCCCGAGCGGCGCCCCGCGCGGCCTGCATTGCGGCATGGGCGCCTGCTTCGACTGCGTCGTCACGATCGACGGCCGCATCGGCCGCCGCGCCTGCCTCGAGAAAGTCGCCGACGGCATGGCGGTCACCGGCGCGGCCCCCGCCGAACTCGCCTCGCTTGCCGCCCCGCCCGCGACCGAGGCGGCGCCCGACCGCGACTGCGACATCCTGGTGGTCGGCGCCGGCCCCGCCGGCCTCGCGGCCGCCATCGCCGCCGCCGAGGCGGGGGCGTCCGTCGTGGTGCTCGACGAGCGCGACGTTCCCGGCGGCCAATACCACAAGCCGCTCGCGCCCAGCCATGCCGACCCGGCCCCCGACGCCCAGTTCCGCGAGGG
>JANXTF010000097.1 GCA_025352565.1 Rhodospirillales bacterium
ATGCCGGTCTGGCGCATGTGGCTTTTTCTGGTACTTGCCCGCAACGCCACCCCGGCGACGGAATTCTTCCGCATCCCCAGCGACCGCGTGGTCGAACTTGGCGTTCGCGTCGCGATCTGATCGCAACGCCCCGCCTAAAGCCTCCCCAAGCGCGCCCTCCAAGGCGCGCCAAAGCCGTTATGCGCCGAACCGTTCCTGTGGTATCGCTTAACAAGCAGGCTGGATTGCCAGCTTGGAGCGATACCGAAAAGCAAAAATAAAAACAGGCTTGGGGAAACGAAATGTCCATCACCATTCCGACCCGGCGTGCCGCCTTGAAAGCAGCCCTCGCTCTGGTCGCCATTCCGGCCTTGCCCCACATCGCCCAGGCCCAGGACCGCAAGATCACCCGCGTAATGGATTTCGACACGACGGCCGACGTCGCCAAAGCCGAGGCAGAGGGTGAGTTCGTTTATTACACCCATGACGGCGAAAGTGCGGCGTCCGAGGTGGTCAAGGCCTTCAACGCCGATTTCCCGAAGATCAAGGCCAATTACGTCCGCGCCCAGAACGGTGCGATTTATAGCAAATTGCTCGCCGAGCGGTCCGCGAACCGGTTCCTCGTCGATGTCGTGCAGTTCTCCGAACTCACCACCGCGATGGATTTCCAGAAACGCGGCGGCTACCAGCGCCACCTGTCGCCGCAACTTCCGGCCTATGACGCGAAATATCTGAGCAGCGAGCCCGGCTATTTCTTCTGGGCCGGCATCACCTTCGCCGGCATCGCCTACAACACCGACAAGGTGAAGGCCGAGGACGCGCCAAAGTCCTGGAAAGACCTGCTCGACCCGCGCTGGCGCAATGGCATGAGCACCAAGCAGGCCACCTCTGGCCTGCAGTTCATCGAATGGTACGAACTCCGCCGCCTCTACGGCCTGGATTTCTGGAAAACCTTTGCCAAGCAACGCCCCCGCGGCTTCGACAGCCGGGTGCAGATGTTCGACCGTCTGGCAAAGGGCGATGACAAGGTCTGTGCGCTGGCGGAATTCGCCGGCTATGCTCTGTACAAGGAAAAAGGCGCGCCGATTGCCATGGTGATCCCGGAAGACGGCATGCCGGCCTCCCCCGTGGTCGCCGGCGCCGTCGACAAGGCGCCCCACCCCGAAGCCTCGCGCCTGTTCATGGACTGGCTGATGTCGCCGCGCGGCGCCAAGCTGTTCCAGACCAACCTGCAACTGTTCTATCCGTCGCTGCGTCGCGACGCCGAGCCGATGCCGGGCGGTGCCCGCCTGCGCGACTTCAAGCTGCTCTCGCCCACCGACATGGCCGATGTCGTGGCGTCGCACGATGCGTTCAACAAGGAATGGAACGGCATGCTCGGCCTCTGAGCATGCGGCGAATCCGGCGCACCGCCGGCGGGCTGGCGATCACCCTGGCGGTGGCCGCCATCTCGCTGTATCCGGTCTACTACCTGCTCCAGGCGGCGTTCGACGTCGGCGACCCCGATATCCGGCCGCCGACCGCCTATGGCCTGGATAACTTCATCGCCATCGGCGACTACGCCGGCATCCTCGGCAACACCGTGCTGGTGGCCTTCGCCGCCACCATCATGGCGCTGATGTTCGGCTTTGCCACCGCCTGGATCCTCAACCGCACCGATGTGCCGTTCAAGAACACGCTCGAACAGGCGATGGCGGTGCCCTACTACCTCACGCCCCTGCTCGGCGCCTTCGCCTGGAGCCTGCTCGGCTCGCCTGAAAGCGGCCTCGTCAACCAGGCCTGGGTCGGCATGGGCTTCGAAGGCCCGCTGATCGACATGACCTCTCCCCTCGGCATCGCCTGGGTGATGGCGCTGTTCGAAGGCGCGGTCGCCTTCGTGATGATCGGAGCGGTGATGAAATCGATGGACCCGTCGCTGGAGGAAGCCTCCCAGGTCATGGGCGGCTCGCGCCTGCACACCATCTTCCGCGTCACGCTTCCCCTGGTGCTGCCCGGCGTGCTCGGCGCCGCCATCTACGTCTTCGCCGAAATGATGGGCTCGTTCTCGGCGGCGTTGGTGCTCGGCACGCCCGCGCGCTTCTACGTCATCACCACCGCGATCTATCAACTGGTCTCGCAGTACCCGCCGCGCATCCCGCTCGCAGCGGCCATGGGCACCTCGCTGTTCGCCATCATGTTCGTGATGCTGTTCTTCTACCGCCGCATGATCACGCGCGGCAGCTTCGTCACCGTCAGCGGCAAGGGGTTTCGGCCGCGCGTGATCCGGATGGGGCGGCTGCGCTGGGTGATGTTCGGGGTCTGCGCCAGCTATGTCGCGCTCGCCGTGGTCCTGCCCGTGCTGACCCTCGCTTTCGCTTCCGTGCAGAAGCTCACGGTGGCTTTGCCCAAATGGTCCGACCTCACGCTCGAACACTACCGAAACGCCATGGACATGAACGCCGTCCGCCAGGCACTGGGCAACTCGCTCATGCTCGGCCTGGCCACCGCCACCATCGGCGTGCTGCTCGCCTTCCTGCTCGCCTGGACCATCCAACGCTCCAAGCTGCCCTTTCGCGGCGCGCTCGAATACGTGGTGATGTTCCCGCAATCCGTGCCGCGCCTGGTCTTCGCCTTCGGCATGATGTGGGCCTGGCTGGTCATCCCGCTGCCGATCTACGGCACCATCTGGCTGCTGCTGATCGCCTATCTCACCGTGTTCATGCCGCTCGGCGTGCGCACCATCACCGGCGTCATGGTCCAGCTCGACAAAAGCCTCGACGAATGCGGGCGGGTCTGCGGCGCGTCGTGGGCCATGCGCATGCGCACCATCACCATGCCGCTGCTCAAGCCCGGCCTCTACGCCACCTGGATGCTGCTTTTCGTCGCCTCCGTGCGCGAACTCGGCGCGTCCATCCTTCTGATGGGCCCGCACTCCAAGGTCATCACGCCGTCGATCGTCGAAAGCTGGTTCGCCACCTCCTCCGAACTCACCGCCGCGATGGCCCTGATCCAGACCGCGGTCATCGGCGCAGCGATCGCCCTCTTCACCATCGCCACGCGCCGCGCGTCGCAGCACAAGGTCTGACGCATGACGGCTCCGCATATCGAGGTCGACGACCTCATCATCAGCTACGGCCCCGTCGCCGCCGTGGGCCCCGTCAGCTTCAAGGTGATGCCCGGCCAGCAACTCACGCTGCTCGGCCCGTCCGGCTGCGGCAAGACCACCACCTTGCGCGCGCTGGCCGGCCTGGAACAACCAAGCTCCGGCCGCATCCGCGTCGGCGGCGAGACGATGTATTCCGGCGCCGACGGCATCGACATTCCGGCCGAAAAACGCGGCCTCTCGATGGTGTTCCAGTCCTACGCGATCTGGCCGCATATGACGGTATTCGAAAACGTCGCCTACGGCCTGCGCGTGCGTAAGCGCCCCGCCGCCGAAATCACCGAACGCGTCCACGCCGCGCTCGACCTCGTGCAGATGTCCCGCTTCGCCGGCCGCGCCGCCTCCGCGCTGTCAGGCGGCCAGCAGCAACGCGTGGCGCTGGCCCGCGCCTGCGCCTTCTCGCCCACCGTCCTGCTGTTTGATGAGCCGCTCTCCAACCTCGACGCCAAGCTCCGCGGCGACATGCGCATCGAGCTGCGCGAACTGCAGCACCGCCTCGGCGTCACCTCGGTCTATGTCACCCACGACCTCGAGGAAGCGCTCGCCATGTCCGACCAGGTCGTCGTCATGCGCGCCGGCCATATCGAACAGGCGGCCCCGCCAGACGAGATCTACAACCGCCCCCGGACCAGCTTCGTGGCCGATTTCGTCGGATCGTCCAATCTGGTCGAGGGAAGACTTCGTCCAGACCTCTCGGCCGACGGGCTCATCGCACTGGACGTGGCCGAAGACACGGTGATTTACGCCACCTCCTATGGTCGCTCGGTCAAGGACGACGTTACGCTCTCGGTCCGCACCGTGCACCTGCGCGTCACCACCCACCGGCCGGCCAGCATTCGCAACGTCTGGGCCGTCACTGTACGCCGCGCCGTCTTCCTCGGCGACATGACCCAGCTCCACGTCATCTGGGCTGGTCGGGAAATTGTCGTCCGCTGCACCGCGCTGGACGGAATTGCTGCCGGGATCGAGGCGTGGCTCTCCGTCGATCCCGCGCATTGCGTGGTGCTCGAAGCGTAAACGACCCCGTTATCGCAAGCGCAATGACGTGAGAAAGTTTGGCGTCACACCTTTAAAAACCCAACCAAACGCTCCGCCTCGTCCACGATCGGATTGGCCAAAGCCGCTGCCCGCCGCGCCCCATCGCGCAACACCGAATCGACATGCGCGGGGTCGGCCAACAACCGCCGCGTCTCGCTGGCGATCGGCGCCAGCTTCTCCACCACAAGATCGGCCAACTGCGATTTGAACGCGCCAAACCCCTGCCCACCGAACTGCTTGAGCACATGTGCATGGTCGGTATCCATCAGCGCCGCATAGATCCCCACCAGGTTGCGCGCCTCCGGACGCGCCTCAAGCCCCTCGCTCTCCGAAGGCAACGGCTCCGGATCGGTCTTGGCGCGCTTGATCTTCAGCGCAATCGTCTCCGCATCATCGGTGAGGTTGATGCGGCTCTGGTCGGACGCGTCGGACTTGCTCATCTTCTTCGCCCCATCGCGCAGGCTCATCACCCGCGCCGCCGGGCCCATGATCATCGGCTCGATATGCGGGAAGAAATCCGTCCCCATGTCGTGATTGAACTTCTCGGCGATGTCGTTGGCCAGCTCGATATGCTGTTTCTGGTCCTCGCCGACAGGGACGTGGGTCGCGCGATAGACCAGCACGTCTGCGGCCTGGAGCACGGGGTAGGTGAACAGCCCGACGCTCGAGCTTTCGCGGTTCTTGCCCGACTTGTCCTTGAACTGCGTCATGCGGTTGAGCCAGCCCATCCGCGCGGTGCACATGAGGATCCAGGCGAGTTCGGGGTGGGCGGGGACCGCCGACTGGGCGAACAGGGTGGACTTCGCGGGGTCGATCCCGCTGGCGATCAACGCCGCGGCCATTTCGCGGACGTTGGCGCGCAAGGAAAGGGGATCGACGTCGACCGTGAGTGCGTGGAGGTCGGCGAGGAAGAACAGGCATTGCGCCTCGTCCTGCATCCGCACCCAGCGAAGGATCGCGCCGAGGAGGTTGCCGAGGTGAAGCCCGCCGGTCGGCTGGATGCCCGAGACGACGCGCATCGGCGGCTGCGGAGACCGATCAGCCGGCATCTGCGGCAACATTCTTGCGGCGACGGAGCAGCTTGAGTTCTTCCTTGTCGATCCCGCCGAGCACCCAGACGAGCGGAAAATAGACCAGCATGCCGCCGCCGACGATCGCGACGACCCCGGCCATGCGTTTGGCGACCGAGCCGGCGAACCATGGCTGCAGACCGGTCTTGATCGCCCATAGCGCCGCCGCCATTGCCACTGCGGCGATCAACTGGCGCGCGATGCGCGAGGCGAGCCAGCCCTCGATCCGGAAGTGCCCGCGGCGGTGGAGGATGACGTAAAGCATCACGCAGTTGAGCCACGAGCAGATTGCGATCGCGGCGGCGAGGCCGGCGATGCCGAACGGCGGGATCAGGACGAAGTTGAGCACGACGTTGGCGACGAGCACGATGATTGCGGTCTTGACCGGGGTCGCGGTGTCCTGGCGTGAGTAGAAGCCCGGGGTGAGCACTTTGACCAGCACATAAGCGGGCAGGCCGAGGACAATGATTCCGAGCGTGGTCGCGGTGATCGCTGCGTCCCCGGCCGAGAATTTGCCGCCCGCGAATAGCGCGAGGACAAGTGGGTAGGCGCTGATCGAGAGGGCGAGGGCGGCGGGGAGGCAAAGGAACATCGCGAGTTCGGCGGCCTGGCCCTGGACCCGCGCCGCCTTGTCGGGCTCGCCCGCGCCGACATAGCAGCTGACCTGCGGCAGGATGGCGGTGCCGAGAGCGGCGCCGATCACCCCGAGCGGAAGCTGGTTCAACCGGTCGGCATAGTTGAAATAGCTCATCGAGCCGGTGCCGATCCGGGTCAGGAAGAAAGTGTCGATGAAGGCGCTGATCTGGTAAACGCCCGCGCCGAGCGTAGCGGGGACAACGACGCGGACGAACTGACGGACGCCGGGCGTATAGCGCGGGCGGCGAAGTTTGAGCGAAATCCCCGCCTTTTTCGCCGACGCCCACAGCAGTCCCATCTGAATGAAGCCGCCAAAAGTCACGGCGATGGCGAGTGCGGTGGCAGTGACTTCGCCGCCGACGCGAACAAAGATCAGCGCGAACAGCATGGCAAGGTTGAGCAGCGCCGGCGCGAAGGCGGCGGCGGTGAAGCGCGCGAGGCTGTTGAGGATCCCCGAGAAGAGCGAAACCAGGCTGATCAGCACGAGGTAGGGGAAGGTGAGGCGGGTCAGATAAGTCGCCAGCGCCAGTTTCTCGCCAGAATAGCCCGAGATCGCGGCGACGAACACGGGCATGATGATCTCGAACACCAGCGTGAACAGCACCAGCGTCGGCAGGAAGACGGCGAGGACTTGCTCGGAAAATTCCTTGGCCGCCGCCTCGCCGCCCTCGCCGTGAAGGCGCTGGCTGAACAGGGGAACGAACCCGGCCGAGAAGGCCCCCTCGCCGAACAGGCGGCGAAAGGTGTTGGGCAGGCGGAAGGCGACGAAGAAGGCATCGGCGGCAACGCTTGCGCCCATGATGCGCGACATCAGCATTTCGCGGGCGAAACCGGCGACGCGGCTGACGAGTGTCAGCCCGCCGATCGTCCCGGTCGACTTGATCAGATTCGCGCCGCCACCTTTGGTCGTCCCTGCTCCTGCCAAGGGATCAGGCCTGGCCGAGGTCGGTTGGCTGGAAGGCGGGGGCGTCGCCGCCGGGCGCCGCGTGGCCGTTGGGCTCGGTCCCGGCGTTGGCCGCCTCGACCTGGCCCATGTAG
>JANXTF010000074.1 GCA_025352565.1 Rhodospirillales bacterium
CACCTGCAGCCGCCCTTCGATAACCCCGCGATCCGCCGTGCCCTGCTGGGCGCCTTCAGCCAGACAGATTTCATGCGCGCAGCCGTCGGCGACGATCGCAGCCTGTGGTCCGACGAGGTCGCCGTGTTCAATCCCGGCACAGCGATGGATAACCGCTCCGGTATCGAGATCATGACCGGACCGCGCGACCTGGCCCGAGCCCAGCGTAAGATTCAGGCCGCAGGCTACAAGGGCGAACGCGTTGTTCTGCTCGGTGCCGTGGACCTGCCGCTGGAGAACGCCTACGCGACCCTTGCAGCGAATGTGCTGAGGCAGCTCGGCATGAACGTGGACCTGCTGTCGGTTGATTGGGGCACGACGGTACAACGCCGAGCGAGCAAGCAGCCAACGGGCGCGGGCGGGTGGAGCGCGTTCTTCACCAACCTGACATGGACCAACAACTTCGATCCCGCCGGCCACCTGGGCTTGCGCGGCGGGAGGGCGGCCTGGTTCGGCTGGCCCACGATGCCGCGCATGGAGGCGCTGCGGGCGCAGTGGTTCGAGACCTCCGACCCGGCGGCGCAGAAGGCCATCTGCGCCGAGATGGAGCGGCAGTTCTGGATCGACGTGCCCTACGTGCCGCTTGGGGCCGTCGCACTTCCGACCGCCTACAGCGCCACTCTCACGACGCCACGCAGCGGCGTTCTTCAAGGCTACGACGTGGCCCGGCGCGCCTGAGGCGAAATCAGCGCTGAAGCCGACTATGACAGCTTGCTGAAGTCGGCTTTGAAAAACGACAGCTGCCGAAGCTACTCGGCCACGTAACGTGACGCCCGAAATGCGCTTGCTTTGGGCCGTTGCGGTCCGGCTCAGCAAGCAGACGACGCCACGACACACCCAAATTCGCAAGTTGGCGCTCAGGAGCCGTGACCTCGTCTTGAGTCGCCGCTTTTCAGCACTCTGCTAGAACACCAGGCTGTGGCGGGCCTGCAGGTCCGCCAGCGTCTCGCCCGCCAGATGCGCCAGCGTGACCGTCGTGGTGGAGGCCCCGGCCATCGCCTTAATGACGGCATCGGCGCCCATCGCGGTGACGGTGACCTTGGACGCGTGCAGCGCCGTCAGATCGAGCAGGTCGTTGTTGGTCAGCCCGAAATTGGCGATCGAGATCGCGCCGCCTCCATGATCGACCACGTAACGGTCGGCCGCGCTGCCCCCGGCCAGGACATCGGTCCCGCCGTTGCTGTGGACGGTGTTGCTGGTGCCGGCCAGCGTCACGTAGTTGGTGCCGTTGCCGAGCGTCACCGTCGCCAACCCCAGATTGGCCGCCAGCGCCCCGTGATTGGCCGGCAGCAGCAGCTTGGCCGCCGCGATCGATGCGTCGAACACGACGTTCAGTCCGTTGCCGACCGTGATCGTGTCGCCGTAGCCGCCGGCCAGCACCACGTTGGTGCCGTTGCCGACCTGCACCGTGTCGTATCCCGCCCCGGCATTCACGAATGCCGCCCGCCCAGCGGCCCCGGCGTTGCCGCCCAGCGTCACGCTGTTGTTGTAGCCCTGTAGCTGCACGTTCTGGTAGCCGGCGCCGAGCCTGACGCTACTGTTGCCGAGCGCCCCGTCCACAACGAGGTCGCCGGCGCCGCCGGTGATCTGGTTGCCATAGCCCGCGAGGTGCACCGCCCCGAGGGTCGCGGCCGAGGCACCCAGGTTGAGCGTCGCGTACCCCTGCGCCTCCACGATGCCGCCCGCGGTGCCCGCGCCGATCCCGAGCGGGCCGGTCAGCCCCGCGACGGCGCTTGCCGTCACGATCACGCCGCCATGCCCATCGCCCGCGAACCCGAACCCACCCCCGGCCGCCGTGGCATCGATGGTAACATACGGGAAGCCGCCGGAGGTGGACACGGTGAGCGTTCCGCCGCTGACAACGAAATTGTCGACAACGGTGCCGAGCAGGTCGAGGCTGCCACCGGCCACGAAGCCTGCGCCGAGCGTGACGCTCGCCAGCCCTGTCATCCCGCCGAGGCTGAACTGGCCGCCGCCGAAGCTGAACTGGTCGCCGTAGCCGCCGGCGGTGATCGCGCCGCTGCCGCCG
>JANXTF010000022.1 GCA_025352565.1 Rhodospirillales bacterium
GTGCCGGACGGCCACGTGCATCCAAACCAGCGCCGACGCGACCAGCACGAACAGCAGCCAGAAACAGCTCTGCCAGACGCCCGTCAGGTCGTTCAGGGCGCCGAATGCGATCGGCATGACGAAGCCGCCGAGGCCGCCAACCAGGCCCACCACGCCGCCAACGGCACCGACCCGGTCCGGATAGTAGACCGGGATATGCTTGAAAACGGCCGCCTTTCCGAGGCTCATGAAGAAGCCGAGCACGGAGGCCACGACCATGAAGCCGACCACGCCGAGACCGGTCGAGAACGCGATAGGGCCGCGACTACCCTGCATGACGTAATGGGTCGGTGGATAGGACAGGATGAACGTGCAGACGACCGAAACGAAGAAGGTCCAGTACATCACCCGTCGCGCACCGAACTTGTCCGCCAGGTGCCCGCCGTAAGCGCGGAAGACCGATGCCGGAATGGAATAGGCGGCGCCGATCACGCCAGCGGCGGCAATCCCCACGCCGTAGACGCCGATAAGGTAATGGGGCAGCCAAAGCGCCAGCGACACGAAGCCGCCGAAGACGAAGAAGTAGTAGAGCGAGAAGCGCCAGACCTGAACGTTCTTCAGCGGTTCCAGCATGGCGGACATCGAAGCGGCCTTTTCCCCCGTCAGACGGCGCTGCACGCGGTCCGGATCATCCTTTGTCATGATGAGGAACACGACGGCGATCAGCGCCAGTGCCGACGCCCAGATAAGGGCGACAGCCTGCCACCCGTAAGCGAGCATGACGGTTGGAGCCGCCAGCTTGGTCACCGCGGCACCGACGTTCCCGGCGCCGAAGATGCCCAGCGCGGTTCCCTGTTTTTCTTTCGGGAACCACTTGGCGACGTAGGCGACGCCGACCGAGAAGGAGCCGCCCGAGATGCCCACCCCCACCGCCGCGAGCAGGAAGGTCGGTTAGTCATAGGCCAAAGCCAGCAAGGCCGTCATGACGGCCGCCGATAGCATGGTGAAAAAGAAAACCATGCGGCCGCCATACTGGTCCGCCCAGATGCCGAGAATGAGCCGGATCAGGGAGCCGGTCAGTATCGGTGTTCCCACCAGCAGGCCCAGTTGAGTGTCGGTCAGGCCCAGATCGTGCTGTATCTGAATGCCGATGATCGCGAAGACCGTCCAGACCGCGAAACACACAGTGAAGGCAGCAGTCGAGAACCAAAGCGCTCGCCGCTGATCGGAAGGGAGCACGGACGCGCTCGTCATAATGAGGTCCTTGTGACTTGGAGTGGGATGACCGGCTCGTAGCCGTCGATCAGCGGATCGAGCTGAAAGCGTGCTTTTGCGGCAGCAACGTCTTCGAGGAAGACAAGGTCACCTTCGATCCGCATCCCGTGCCGAGCGACCGCGGGCATTGTCCGGGAAAACGTCTCGCGGGTGATGCCGAGTTGCGAGGCGATCACCCGCTTTTCCATGGGCAGCTTGATGGGCTTACCCGGCTCTGTTCCTTCGAGCAGCCTGAGCAAGTAGCAGCCGACGCGCTCTTCCGCGGAACGGAGTTGCAGATTCTTCGCGTGCTTGATCTGTCTTCGAAACTGCGCCGCCTGACAGGCCAATACACCGATACAAAAAGTCTGGTCGGCGGCGACCGTGTCGCGGAACCGGTCGGCGTGGATCAGCACGATGCGTGCGTCATCCAGAACGCGCGCCCTGAGGAGATGAGGCTGGTTGGTCAGAACTGCGGCGGGCAGCAGGAAATCAGGAGCTTGGACGAGTTCGACCAACCGCTCCTCCTCCGCGCGAACCGCGAGAAGTTCAACACTGCCGCTGAGCAGAAGGAGGGCGAAGGCGGGCGTTTCCGACTGTTCAAACAGCGTGCTGCCCGACGGCATGCGATGCAGGACGGCTTGCTTTGCCAGCCTGTCGAGGGCTGCCGGGTGCACGGAGCGCAGCCACTCGGGCTCTGCAAGGGCCTCCCGCGCCGTGGTGGCGACAAAAGCCTCGCTCTCATCGGGTGGCTCTTTGGTCCGCATCGGCATCGCCAGGTGCTTGGCCCAGGCGCTTGAACGA
>JANXTF010000023.1 GCA_025352565.1 Rhodospirillales bacterium
CAGCTTGTATTTCATTCCCTGCCCACGACGGGGATCGGGAATATCAGCCAGCAGGTCCAGCAAAGGCGAAAATGCAGCCACGGCAACCTCCGAGTCGGTTGCCGCCCCAGGAGTCAGACATTCCCCGCTTCGGGAATCCCCGTTCTCGTCAGCCGCTTCACTTCACTCCGCCTGTGTTGCAGCAAAGACTCAGTTCAGCATATCCGGTAGTATTGAACAGCCTTGGCTTTGCGGAAATCCGCTATGTGCGCGATGTCGCGCGCCGCCTCGCCGCACTGCGCCTCATGGGCCCCGAACTCGACGCAAACTACCGTGCTTGTGCCGCTGCCCACTATCCGCTGAGCACCGGAACTCGCGTCGGCTAAGATGGCAGTGCCCGGCCAGTGACGTCGACAAAGTCGGCTATTCGCCGTTGCCACCGCTGGCCGCAGCGAGGCCGATAGCGGCCATGACGGTCAACAACGGCCGCCTGGTCGGGCCGCCTGGCATCGGCGGATCGCTCCTTCCCGCACCCCCCAATCCCCCCCGCCCTGCGCCCGCTTCATCCCCGCCCGTCGCCGCCATGACGATCTCCCCCGATCAACGCCAACCCCTCCGCCACCGAGACGAACTCGCCGCCTCCCGCCACCCGGCTTGCGCCGAAGCGGGCATCGAACAGCGCGCGCACGGCGGGCACGAAGGCGGTGCCGCCGGTGAGGAACACGCGATCCACCTGGCCCTCATGCAGCCCGGCTTGCGCCAATATGCGGTCCGTCGTGGCCGCGAGCTTCGCGAGGTCGGGCGCGATCCAGGCCTCGAAATCGGCGCGGGTCACCTTTTGCTGGATCGCCACGCCCTCGTGATGGAAGCGCAGCGTGGCGGTCGGCGCGCGTGACAGCTCGGCCTTGGTGGCGCTGACCGCGCGATAGAGATGGAAGCCGAGTTCGGCCTCGACGATGCGGAGCAGCGTGCCAAGCCGTTCCGGGTGGGACGCGGTGCGCGCCACCTCGGCGATCTCGCGCATGGTGCGGGGCGTCCGCATCATCGACAGGCGGTGCCAGCGGGCGAACGCGGAGAAATATTCGGCCGGGATCGGCATGTCCTTGCCCATCACGCGGTAGGTGCCGCCCTTGCCGAGCAGCGGCGAGACCACGTGGTCGACGATGCGGGCGTCGAAGCTGTCGCCGGCGACGCCGACGCCGTCGGTGGCGAGCGGCGTCACCCGCGCGCCGGCGCCGGGTTCGAAGCGCAACAGGGAGAAGTCGCTGGTGCCGCCGCCGAAATCGGCGATCAGCACGGTGGCGGGCTGGTCGAGCCCGCGGGTGAAGCGGTAGCCGGCGGCCTCGGGCTCGAACGCCACATCCACTTCGCCCAGCCCGGCCTGCCGGCAGGCCTCGCGCAGGCGCGTTTCGCCCAGCGCGTCGTCGGCGGTCTCGCCGGCGAAACGCACCGGGCGGCCGAGCACCACCCGGTGGCCGCCGAGATTTTGGCCGCCGAGGTCCTGGCCGGCCAGCAGGGCGCGAAGGAACAGGGCCACCATCTGTTCCAGCGTGTGCGGGCGGCCGAACAGGCGGGTCTGCGTGAAGCTGCGCTGCGCCAGGTAGGTCTTCATCGACATGATGAGGCGGGCGCCGAGCGGGTCGTCCAGGTAGGCCTCGATGGCGGCCGGGCCGGCCGCGTGATGCAGCGCGTTGCGGCCGGCGATTTCCTCGGACCAGAAGCACAGGATGGTGCGGAACACGTCCGCTTCCGCCCCGCCCAGGGGGAACCGCGCGGTGCGAACCGAGCCGTCGGGCCGAAGCTGCGCCACCACGCTGTTGGTGGTGCCGAAATCGATGCCGGTGACGGTCATGCCCGGCGGGCCGGAAAGGCGAAGACCAGCGCGCCGATGGCGCCGGCCAGCCCGACGGCGAACAAAGCGGCGTGGCTGCCGGTCTGGGCGAACAGTGCTGCCAGCAGAAAGCCGCCGCCGAACTGCGCCCCGCCCCAGCCGATGGTGCCAATCCGCCAGACCGCCCCAGGCGCGTCGGGGGCCACTTCGCGGGCACGGGTGAGCGTGAGGGTGGTGGTGCCGATGGAGCCGATGCCGGCGACGATGCCCGAGATGGCCAGCAGCGGGGCAGTGAGCGCCACGCCCGCCACCGGAAGCAGCACCACGAGCAGGCCCGCCGCCTGCACCGCCAGGATCAAGCGCAAGGCGGCGGCGGTGCCCACGCGATCCGCCAGGCGGCCGCAGAGCGTGGGGCCGGCGATGCCGGCGAGGCCATAGACCAGCCACGCATGGGCGCCCGCGCCGATGCCCTGGTTCAGGCCGCGTGCGATGAAATCCGGCCACCAGGCCATGTGCGGCGTGGCGGCAACGCCGGCGCAGGTGTAGCTGACGACCAGCCGGCGCGAGGCCGGGTTGAGCCGGAAGCGCGGGCCGCCGGCATTGGAGGCGGCCGGCGGGTCGGGCCACCAGCGCCACGAGGCGAGCGTCAGCGCCAGCCCGGCGGCGGCGAGGCCGAGCCAGATTTCCGCCACCCCCCAGGGCAGCAGCGCGGGCACGATGGCGGCGGCGGCGACGATGCCGGCGCCCACGCCGCCGAACATCAGGCCGCTCGCCAGGCCGCGCTGGCGCGGGTCCACCACGCCCTGCATGGCAGGCCCGGCCAGCACCATCAGCACCCCGCCGGCGGCCCCCGCGAGCGTGCGCCAGGGTGCCATCCAGGCCAGAGCCCAATCGGGCGGCACCTGCCAGGCGCACAGCGCGAGGCACAATGTCGCCAGCGCCATCGACCAGCGCAGCGCGCGCGCGGTGCCGCAGCCGCGCGCGACGCCTGGCGCCAGCAACGCGCCGGCGACGTAGCCGGCGAAGTTGGCGGCCCCCAGCAGGCCGCCCGCCGCAGGGGTCAGCCAGCCGTCATGGATCATCGCGGGCAGCAAAGGCGCGTAGGCGAAACGCTGCAGCCCGATGCCCAGCAGCGTGGCGCAACAGGCCGCGGCGATCGCGTGCCAGCTTTTCATCGCCCGGTTCTCATTGTAGCGCGGTTCTCATTGCCGCCCGGTTCTCATTGCAGCCCGGTTCTCATTGCAGCGCGTACACCAGCCACGCGGCGGCGGTGCCGCCCAGCACGGCGCCGAGCAGGCTGCCTGTGGCGATCATGATGGCCAGCGTGGCCGCGGCCCCGGCCACCGGCTGCCAGCCGCCGGTGACCAAAGCGGGCGCCACGTAGCTGACGAACAGGGTGCCAGGAATGAAGCCCAGCACGGACCGCATCAGCGGCGTCGGGTTGGTCTGGCGGAACAGCCAGTAGCCGCCGCCGCGACAGGCATAGGTGGCGACCGCCATGCCGATGATGGCCACCAGCGTCCAGGGGTCCATACTCATGTGGGGCTCATGCCGGGGCGTTCGCGCGGTGCTCGCGCAAGCCCCCTACGAGGCTGCCGGCGAGGGCACCCAGGATGATGTGCCAGGAGCCGCCGGGGAACATGCGCGCCGCGATGGCGGCGACCACGGCGGCGATCGCCCAGGGCAGCAGGTCGCGCTTGCCGCGCCACATGCCCACCAGCAGCGCCACGAACACCGCCAGCGCCGCGAAGAACACCGGATGGCCGGGCGGCGGTTGCAGCATCGTGCCGACCACGTGGCCGAGCGCGCTGGCCGATATCCACATGCAGACGAGGGTCAGGCCGCTGCCCAGCAAAAAGGCGGCGTCCTTGCCGCCCGCGTTCATGTTCCTGACCGAGAGCGCCCAGTTCTGGTCGGTCATCACGAACAATGGCAGCCACACGCGCCAGCCGCGCAGGCGGTCGAGCCAGGGCGCCAGCACCGGGCCCATCAGGGCGAGGCGCAGATTGACCACGAAGGCTGCGAGGCTTGCCGCCAGCACCGAAGGGGGGTGCGTCCAGGCGCTCAGCGCCAGCAACTGCGCCGAGCCCGCGAAGACGGTGATGCTCATGAACATCGTCTCCGCGAACGACAGCCCCGCGCCGTGGGCCGAGATGCCGGTGACCACGCCGAACGGGATGGAGGCGACCATCATCGGCAGGCACTCGCGCGCGCCCCGGCGCAGGCCCGCGCGGGTGAACACCACCTCCCCCATCACGGCAGCCGGGCGCGGTTGATGCGGTCGGTCGCCTCGTCGGCGTCCATCCGCAGCGCCGTGCCCGCGACCTCGCGCGGATATCCCGCCCGCGCCAACATGCCGAGCTCGCGCAACGCTTCCTCCGGTTCCAGTTCCTCGGTCCGGCGGAACGGGCCGATGCGGCGGCGGCGGGCAAACGACAGCGCGGCGGCGAGTTCGCGCTCCGCATCCTCGGGCACCGCGTCCCGCACCAGGTCGGACGCGACGCCGTGGGCCTGCAAATGGGCCGCCACCGCACGGGCCGATTTTCCGGCCCGCGCCAGCCCCCGCGCCCGGCTGGCCGCGAAGGCCGCGTCGTCGATGGCCCCGCTCGCCGCCAGTTGGTCGGCCACCGCGCGCGCCGCCGCCTTCGCGCGGCCGATTTCGGCACGCATAATCTCACCGTCCATTTCGTCCGCCAGCCGCGCCCAGCGGTCCACGCGCCGGTCCAGCACGCGGATCAGCCCGGCGCGCGTGGTGCCGTAGCGCGCCAGATGCGCCAGCGCCGCCGCGTGCAGCCGGTGCTCCGTGGGGGCCGGTCCCGCCGGCTTCGTGCGGTCGTTGCGCGCTCGTTCAACCATGCGCGACCTTGCCATGCGCCCCCGCCCGCGCAAGGCCGCGCCGGAATACGTGTCATGCGTGCGCGCTTCACAGTTTGACTTCGCCCTTGCGGCCCCTGCATGGTTCTCGCTTCCTGGAGGACCCGACGGACATGATCTCCGCCCTGATGCCGACGTATTCCCGTGCCGACCTCGCTTTCGAGCGGGGCGAGGGCGCTTGGCTGTACACGGCCGACGGGCGACGTTATCTCGACTTCGGGGCCGGCATCGCCACCTCGTCGCTCGGGCACCACAACGCGCATCTGATCGCCGCCATCACCGAACAGGCGGCGCGGGTGATGCATGTCTCGAACCTGTATCGCGTGCCGGGCGCGGAAAAGCTCGCCGCCCGGTTCGTGGCGGCGACGTTCGCGGACAGCGTGTTCTTCTGCAACTCGGGCGCCGAGGCGAACGAGGGCATGGTCAAGATGATCCGCCGCGCCCAGTACGAAACCGGCCACCCCGAACGCTACCGCGTGATCTGCTTCGACGGCGCGTTCCACGGCCGCACGCTGGCGATGCTGGCGGCCACCAACAACGAGAAGTACCTCAAGGGCTTCGGCCCGGTGGTCGACGGCTTCGACCACGTGCCGTTCAACAACCTGAACGCGCTGCGCGCCGCGATCGGGCCGCAGACCGCCGGCATCGTCATCGAGCCGGTGCAGGGCGAGGGCGGCATCCGCCCGGCGCAGCTGCAGTTCCTGCGCGACCTGCGCTCCACCTGCGACGAGTTCGGCCTCATCCTGGGCATGGACGAGGTGCAATGCGGCATGGGGCGCACCGGCAAGCTGTTCGCGCATGAATGGGCCGGCATCGCGCCCGATGTCATGTCGATCGCCAAGGGCATCGCCGGCGGCTTCCCGATGGGGGCGATCCTGGCGACCGAGGCGGTCGCCAAATGGCTCGTTCCCGGCACCCACGGCACCACCTTCGGCGGCAACCCGCTGGCCTGCGCGGCCGCCAACGCGGTGCTCGACGTGGTGCTCGCCCCCGGCTTTCTCGCGGAGGTGGACCGCAGGGCCCGCGTGCTCTGGCGCGCGCTGGAGGGCCTGGTCGCCGAATACCCCTCCGTGTTCGAGGAGGCGCGCGGCGCCGGACTCATCCTCGGCCTGAAATGCGCGGTCCCGGCCGGCGAGGTGCAGGCCGCCTTCACCGCCGAGGGCCTGCTCAGCGTGACGGCCGGCGAGAACGTCGTCCGCCTCGTTCCCCCGCTGGTCATCACCGACGCGGACATCGCCGACGCGGTCGAGATGATGCGCCGCGGCGCTCGCCGCTGCCTTCCCAGCCAAGCCCAGGTCGCGGCGAAGTGAAGGCGGCCACGCGCGCGGAGGCGGAGGGGGGGCCGGCCTCCCCGATCCGCCATTTCCTCGACCTGCGCGACATCGAGGCGGCCTCGCTGCGCCAGATGATAGACGTGGCTTCCGGCTTCAAGCGCGCTGGCGGCGTCACCTCCCGCCCGCTCGCGGGCAAGACGCTGGCGATGATCTTCGAGAAGCCAAGCACCCGCACCCGCGTCAGCTTCGAGGTGGCGATGCGCCAGCTCGGCGGCGACGTGGTGATGCTCACTGGCGCCGAGATGCAGCTCGGCCGCGGCGAAACGGTCGCCGACACCGCCCGCGTGCTGTCACGCTACGTGGACGCCATCATGATGCGGACCGACGCGCCCGGGAAGCTGAGCGAGATGGCGGAATACGCGACCGTGCCCGTCATCAACGGGCTCACCGCAGCGTCCCACCCCTGCCAGCTGATGGCCGACGTGCTCACCTTCGAGGAGCATCGCGGACCCATCGCGGGCCAGGTGGTCGCCTGGTGCGGCGACGGCAACAATGTCGCCCGCAGCTGGATCGAGGCGGCCGCCCGCTTCGGCTTCACGCTGCGCCTGGCCACCCCCGAGCAGCTCAGCCCGCCGGCCGATCTGATCGCCTGGGCGCGGGCGCACGGCGCCAAGGTCGAGTTGACGCAGGACCCCGAAGCGGCGGTGGCGGGCGCGCGCTGCGTCGTGACCGACACCTGGGTCAGCATGTCCGACGATCCGCAGGTTTCGCGCCACAACATGCTGGCGCCCTATCGCGTGACCCAGCGGCTGATGAACCGCGCGGCGCCGGACGCGATCTTCATGCACTGCCTGCCGGCCCACCGGGGCGAGGAGGTCACCGCCGAGGTGATCGACGGCCCGCAATCCGTGGTGTTCGATGAGGCCGAAAATCGGCTGCACGCGCAAAAGGGCGTGCTGGCCTGGGCCCTCGGCGCCGCGCGCTGACGGGAATGCTCCCTGCTTGCAGGGGGCCGACCAGCCTACCGCCTTCGGCGATGCGCGTTATGGCGCCGCCATGGCGGCGGGATGCGGCTGTTCCGGGGCGCCACCCACCGGCCCCGGCATGATCCCGGCGCTGCGCAGCGGCTGCTGCGGAGACGGGCCGCCCTCGCCCGGCACGGGCGGCCGGCGCATCAATCGCAGCAGGAACAGGAAGCCGGCCCCGAACACGATCAGGTACACCACCGCGAAGGCCGCCAGCGACGTCGCCACGCCGGGCAACCCGACCGGCGAGACGCTGTCGACCGTTCGCAGCATGCCGTATACCGTGAATGGCTGCCGTCCCACCTCGGTGGTCACCCAGCCCGCCAGCAACGCGACGAAGCCCGCCGGCGCCATCGCGATCGCGACGCGGTGCAGCCCCGCGCTTTCATACAGGCGCCCACGAAAACGCTGGATCAAGGCCGCGAGGCCGAGCCCAAGCATCAGGAAGCCGAGCCCGACCATCAGGCGGAACGACCAGAACACCAGCGGCGAATAGGGCCGGTCGGCCGGCTTGAAGTCTTTCAGGCCGGGCAGCCTGCCATTCCAGGTGTGCGTCAGGATCAGGCTGCCAAGCACCGGGATGCTGAGCGCGTAGTCGGTGTGTTCGGTCGCCATGTTCGGCATCCCGAACAATATCAGCGGCGCCGGCCCCCCGCCCTCCCAGTCGCCTTCCATGGCCGCGATCTTGGCGGGCTGATATTTCAGCGTGTTGAGGCCGTGCAGGTCGCCCATCGCGATCTGCGCCGGCGCCACCACGACCGCCATCCACATCGCCATGGAGAACATGGTCCGCGCCGCGCGGTTGGTGTGGTCGCGCAGCAGGTGGAACCCGCCCACGGCCCCGACGAAGCAAGCGACCGACAGATAGCTTGCCAGCACCATGTGCGGCAGGCGGACCGGGAACGAGGGGTTGAAGATGACCGCCCACCAGTCGGTCGGGATGAAGCGGCCGAGTTCGTCGATGCGGAACCCTGCCGGCGTCTGCATCCAGGAGTTCACCGACAGGATCCAGAACGCGCTCAGCAGCGTGCCGAACGCCACGATGCAGGTGGCGGCGAAATGCAGCCCGCGCCCGACCTTCTTCATGCCGAACAGCATCACGCCCAGGAAGCCGGCCTCGAGAAAGAACGCCGTCAGCACCTCGTAGCCCATCAGCGGGCCGATCACCGACCCGGCCTTGTCGGAGAAGGCCGACCAGTTGGTGCCGAACTCGTAGGACATCACGAGGCCGGACACGACGCCCATGGCGAAGACCAGTGAAAACGCCTTCACCCAGTACTGGAACAGGTCGAGATAGACTTGTCGGCCGGTTTTCAGCCACAGGCCTTCCAGCACGGCCAGATAGCTCGCGAGCCCGATCGAGAAGGCGGGGAGCACGATGTGGAAGCCGATGGTGAAGGCGAATTGCAGACGGGCGAGGAACAGGGCGTCGATATCGACCATGTCAAAAAGCACTCCGATCGCCTCGATATGGTGCGGCTGGGTCGCCGCGCCACCGATCCGGCCATCACGCCGCGCGGCGCTGCACGCAGCCGGTGATCTCCTGCTTCAGGGTCACCACCCGGACGCCCACGACCTGCCGCAGATTGCCCTCGACCACATGCACCGCCTCGGCCGGCATGCTCCGCATCGCGATTTCGACCCGCATCACATCGCCGGAGCGGTGCGCGTTCAGCGTGTCGGGGGTGAGGTCGCGCTTGGCGAACGGCTCGATGAGGCGTGAAAGCAGGCCGGCGGAACAATCGGCCTCGACGGTGAAATTCACGGCGGCGTGCAGACCCGTGAGGGTCCATGGTTCGTTTGACATTCGGAATGCTCCGGACGGGAGAACGGCGGACGGGAGAAAGACGGGCGCGAACACTGACAGGCTGCCTTGGGCAGCCTCAGGTGATAATTCGCGTGCTGTTGGTCCGGCCGGGCATAGCGCACAGATTAGCCGATCAGGGAGCGCTTGGCCAGGACCATTCCGCCATCCGCGCCAGCGGGATGCGGCCGAGCGAGAGCACCTGCTTCTGCAGCGTCAGCGGCACCTCCACCTCCAGGGCGCCGCCGCCCTCCGGCTGGCGGGTCATCAGCGACAGGACCGCCTTGGCGGCCAACGCGGCGCGTGGCGTGATGGCCTGGCTGGCGCCCAGCGCGTCGAGCGCCTCGGCGTAGCCCACCAGGCGGACGGTGGCGGCACCCATCGGCTGCATCCGCTCGTCGAGCGCCAGCGTGGCGCTGCCGGTCAAGCCCAGCGGGCCCCACCCGACGGCGCCGCGGCTGATTTCCAGCGTGCCGCCGCCCTCGCGCCAGCCGATGGCCCGCGCCGCCAGGCCCGGCGCGCGGGGCAGCGGGCCGTTCACCGCGCCCTCGATGGAGACGGAGGCCACCTGGCCGCCGAGCGGCCAGGCGCGGGGCGGCGGCAGCGGTGGCAGGCCGATGTTCTCCGCGCTCCCAGCGAAGCTGATCGCGGCCTCGCCCTGCGGCGCCGCCGGCTTGGCCTCGATATGCAGTTGCAGCAGACCGATGGACAGCCCGCCGGTCGTGGTCCCCGCGCGGATGTTCGCGGCCTCGATGTCGGCGGTGCGCCCGCCCACGATGAGCGGCAGGGTGGCGCGCAGCCGGTCGGCGCGGAACGGAATGTCCGGTGCCTCGCCCACGCGGACATGCTGCCCCCCGGCGAATGACACCATCAGCACGCGGGGCCGCAGGAACGACACCGCGAGAGTCGCGCGCCCGGCCCCGATCTCGATGCCTTCCGGAATGTCGGGCTGGCCGCCGGACAGTTCGAGGTCGGGCACCGTCAGCGTGGCCGCCAACGGCCAGCCGCCGGGGATCGGCACGCCGTTTCGCACCGTCCAGCCCTCCGCGCGGCGGGCACCGACCCAGCCGGCGAAGCCGGATTGCAGATGCTGCCCGGCCCAGCGCCACGCCAGGGTGTGCGCGCCCGCCAGCACGGCAACGAGCCCGATCCCGGCAAGGCTCAGACGGCGCATTTCGCGTGCCATTCGAAGAGTTCCCGCATGCGGGCGATATACGCCTTCGTCCCCAGCACCGACAACCTGTGGTACGCGGCCGTGGTCGATGGAAAAATCAAGGCTTGGTCAGCGCTTTACCGGACGACGCTATCATGCGCCGGAAGCTTCGTGGAAGCTCGCCCCACAGACTTGTCCACAGCTTGATGTCGTCCGACTGGTCCGCCGCTGGTTTGCCCTCCGCAGTCGGACCAGGGTTATCCTCCCGCTCGGACCCGGGTCAAGGCGGTCCAGGTCCAAACGCGGCGATGACACGGACGTTCCCGGCGGTGGCACTCTCACCCGTGTCCGGGTCAACCCGGTAGATAACGCGATGCTCGGAAACGACCATCCGATATCGCCCGGCGCGAACAAAGGACCGGCAACAGGAGCTCCGCGACGATCAGGCCGACTAGGGTCGGACCCGGGTCACAGCGGCGAGCGCGGCGGCGCCGTCCTCCAGCGCCGTTCGCAACTGCTCCATCAGCACCTCGCGCCGCAGCCCGGCGGCGAGCGGCGGCAGGATGGCGATGTGGATGGTTCCAGCGGTCTTGCGGAACGCGCGGCGGCTCCAGCACCGGCCGGAATCGGTGGCAACCGGGATCACCGGGAGCCCCGTCTGGCGGGCCAGCGCGGCGATGCCGGGTTGCAGCACGATGGCCGCGCCCGGTTCGGCCCGCGTGCCCTCCGGGAAAATCACGATCTGCCGCGCATCGGCCACCGCCTTTCGCGCGTCCTTCTGCAGCGCGCGGATCGCGGCCGCGCCGCCATCCCGATCGACCACGAGCATTCCTGACATGGCGAACAGGCGCCCAAAGACCGGGATGCGGGAGAGTTCCCGCTTCACCACGTAAGACGGGCGGGGGACGATGCCGAACCACACCAGCGTGTCGAACGCCGATTGGTGCATCGAGGCGATCAGTGCCGGCCCGGGCGGCAGGTTCTCCGTCCCGGTCACCTTCACCCGCACGCCGCACAGTACCCGCAGGCCGGCGAGCAGCAGCCGCGCCCAGAGCCGGCCATAGGCGACGGCCGGACGCCAGCCCAGGCCCGCCGCCACCAGGCTGCCCGGCGCCATCAGGACGGTCACAATGATGAACCAGATATTGTAGGCCAGCGACCGAAGCCACGTCATCCGCCGCGTTCCTCCGCCTTGGGCGCCAAGCCGGACAACCCGGTCTCGACGACCAGCCACTTGGTGTATTCCTCCGCCAGCAGCCGCAACCGGGAGGATGTGGCGCCGTTGCGCGTCACCGACGGCAGGACGGCGATCGGATGCAGCACGGTGTCCGGCATCGCCCGGTGCAGTTCCGCGAGCGCGCGCGGCATGTGGTAGCCGGAGGTGACCACCAGAACCGAGCGAAGGCGGTTCTCCTCGACCCAGGCGGCGGTCTCGGCCGCGTTGCCGCGCGTGTCGGTGGCGACGCGGCCGAGGGTTACGCGGCTCGCCAGCGCCGTGTCGACGCCGGCGCGATGGGCCAGGCTGCTGAAATCCGTCGTCCGGCTGACCCCCGAGATCAGCAGCACCCGGCCGCGCCCCTCGGCCAGCAGCCGCAGCGCGGTCTCGACCCGCTCGGCGCCCCCGGTCAAGGCGACGATGCCGTCAGCCATCGGCGGCGGGCCGCGCGTGGCGGCGGTCTCGCTCACGAACCAGGCAAACCCGGCACCCCAGACCAGCGGCACGCCCAGGGCGGCGGCCAGGAGCAACGCGGCGATGCGGCGGGGGCGCCTCATGGCAGCCGCCGCAGCCAGCGGCGCACGGTGCCTTGCGCGGTCGCGAAGCCGATCATCCCGGCGGCCAGCGGCAAGACCGGCAGGCCGAGCCAGAGGGCGGCGGGCACCGCCGCCAGCCATTGCCCCCCTGCGAACCATTGCCCCCCTGCGAACCATTGCCCCGCGCTGGCGCCGGCCTCGTCCAATGCCGTGAAGGGCGCCGCGAGATTGGCCAGCCCCACCAGCACCGGCAGCGCCGCCACCGCGCCGATCAGCGCGCCCACCCCGGCCAGCCCCGCCGCGCGCCGCGCGAAGCGCTGGGCGATGTAGCCGTCGGTGGCACCCAACCCGTGGACCGTCTCGATCACCTCCCGCCGCACCGCCAGCCCGCCACGGGTGGCCACCGCGATCACGCAGGCCGCCACCCCCGTCACCAGGCCAAGCGCCGCCCAGGCGCAGGCCTGCAGGCTGCGCGCCAGCAGCGACAGGCGCCGTACCCAGGGCCGATGCGCCTCGATGGTGGTGCCGGGCGCCGCCGCCGCCAGGCGGCCCGCCAGCGCCGCGAAGCCGGCATCGTCCATGCCGTCGCCCGCCAGCCGCACCGCGACCACGCCAGGCAGCGGCAGGCTGGTGGTCTCGGCCAGCCCGCCGAGCCAGGGGCGCAGCAATTCGTTCAGCTCGCTCTCGGGCAAGGCATGGGTGTCCGCCAGCCCCGGCGTGCCGCGCAGGATCGCGGTCACCCGCTCCACCCGCGTCTCCTCCGCGGTCCCCGCGACCGGCGTGGCGGCCGATCCCGGTCGTGGCACCTGCACGGTCATCGCAGCACCCGCTCCCTGGCGCCAGTGGTCCGCGAGCGCCGCCGCGCCCACCGCCCCCGCGCCGGCCAGCGCGGCCAGGAACGCCATCGCCGCCACCAGCAGCGGCAGCATCCGGTCGCCCAGGGCGCGCCGCAGCCCGAGGTCGTCGAAGCCGCGCGGGCGGAGCGATGGCCTAGCCATCCCGCACCAGCCTGCCGTGCTCCAGCACCAGCGCGCGGCCCGGATGGCGCGCCACCATGGCGTCGTTGTGGGTTGCCACCACCACCGTGGTGCCGACGCGGTTCAGCTCGGCGAGCAGCTGCATCAGCCGCTCGGCCTGCGACTCGTCGAGGTTGCCGGTCGGCTCGTCGGCCAGCAGCAGGCTCGGCCGCCCGACCACCGCGCGCGCGATCGCCACCCGCTGCTGCTCGCCGCCGGACAATTCCGCCGGCCGCGCGCCGCCCTTGGCGCCGAGCCCGACCCAGCGGAGCATTTCGGTCGCGTCCGCCCCGATCTGCCCCTCCGGGCGGCCGGCCAGGCGCAGCGGCAGCGCCACGTTGTCGAACGCGGTCAGATGCGGCAGCAGCCGGAAATCCTGGAACACCATGCCGATCCGCCGCCGCAGCGGCGGCAGCGCGCGCCGCGCCACGTTCCCGATATCGGTGTCGAGCACCTCGAGGCTGCCGCGCGACGGGCGGGTGGCCAGCGACAGCAGCCGCAGCAGGCTGGTCTTGCCGGCACCCGACGGCCCGAGCAGCCAGCGGAACCCGCCGGGGCCGATCGCGAAGCTCACGTCGTGCAGAATCTCACCCCCGCCGAGTCCGTATCGCAACCCCACTTCGCTCAGCCGCACCATGTCGCTGCCCTCGCCGCGCCTGTTCTGCCACTTTTATCGGTCGCGCCGGAAGGGCGGCTTGCCAGCGCGGAACCGATCTGCCACTCGACCTCCGGCACCGGCGCCAGATTCCGGATCGCCGCGAGGAACCCCCCGCATGCGGATCAGCTGCCCCTCCTGCAAGGCCGTGTACGAAGTACCCGACGCCCTGATCGGCCCGGCGCCCAAGCAGCTGCGCTGCGCGCGTTGCGCGCATGAGTGGCTGGTCGCGCCGCCAGCCGCCGCCATCCCTCGCGTGAGCCTCCCCGCGAACCTCCTGGCCCTGCCCCCGATCGAGCTTGTGACGATCCCCCCGCCGCCGGACCCTCCACGGCCGGCGCCCCCACCGCCGGCGCCCCCAACGCCGGAGCCCCCAGCGCCGGAGCCCCCAGCGCCGGAGCCTCAGCCGACGCCCAGACCCCTCTTCGCCGACAATCCCTTCCGCCCCGAACCCGCGCCTGGGTCCGCGCCCGAGAGCACGACCGAGACCCTCAGGGCCGCGCCGCCTGCCGCCTGGCGTTCCGGCGCCATGCTGGGCTGGCTGCTGAGTCTGCTCGCGATCGCCGGCCTGCTGGCCGCCGCCTACGCGTTCCGCGCCGAGATCATGGCCGCCTGGCCGCCCAGCCGCCGCGTCTTTTTCGGTCTGGGACTGCACTGACCGCGCGCGCCGTTTGGCTCAGCCCGAACCCCCCGCTAGACTGCGACGATGCCCGCCGCATCCTTTCCCGCGATCACGCGGATCGACCGCTACATCCTGCGCCAGCTGGCCCTCGCGCTGGTCGCGGTCACCGGCGGCCTCGTGGCGCTGATCTGGCTCACCCAGTCGCTGCGCTTCATCGAGCTTGTGGTCAACCGTGGCCTGTCGCTCCAGGTGTTCCTGGAGCTGACCGCCCTGCTGATCCCCAATTTCGTCGCCGTGATCCTGCCCATCACCACCTTTGTCGTGGTTCAGTTCATCTACCAGCGCCTCGCGGGGGACCGCGAACTGACCGTGATGCGCGCCGCCGGCCTGTCGCCCGCCTCGCTCGCCCGCCCGGCCCTGGTGCTGGCGATCGCCGCCGTGGCCGCGTGCTACGTGCTGAACCTCGTGGTCGTGCCGGCGTCGTTCGGCCAGTTCCGGCAATACCAGTTCGAGATCCGCAACCGGGTCGCGGCCTTCCTGCTCCAGGAGGGCGTGTTCACCGTGGTCTCCGACGACCTCACAGTCTATGTGCGCAGGCGCGATGCCGATGGCACGCTGCACGGCATCATGGTCGACGACGCACGCCAGAAGAACAGCCGCGCCACCATCCTGGCTGAACGCGGCCGGCTGATCGGCACGTCGGACACGCCGCGCGTGCTCATGTTCAACGGCAGCCGCCAGGAACTCGACAAGCAGACCGGGCGTCTCAACGTGCTCAAATTCGCCGAAAACGCGATCGACCTCGTGCAAGCCGCCAAGGGCGACGAACTGCGCTACCGCGACGCCACCGAGATGTCGATCGGCGAATTGCTGCACCCGCCGCCGGGCCTCGTGAACGGGCGCGACCTCCCCAAGCTGCTGGTGGAGGCGCATCGCCGCCTGTCGGTGCCGCTCACGGCGGCCTCGTTCGCCCTCTTGGCCCTGCTGGCGGTCCTGACCGGCAGCTTCCGCAGGCACGGCAACATCCTGCGTCCGATGCTGTCCGTGCTGTCGGTGGTGGGGCTGCTGGCGCTCGGCCTCGCGGTCAACAATCTGGCGATCCGCGCGCCGGCATTGATCCCGCTGATGTGGGTCTATGCCATTTTGCCGGGCGCCATCTGCGCCTGGCTGCTGTTCGGCCCGCAGGTCGGGCTGGTGCCGATGTCGGTGCAGAAACGGATGGGAGCCGTCTGACGCGATGCGGTTCGCCACCACCCTGTCGCTCTATGTCGCGCGCGTCTTCCTGTTCGCCGTGCTCGGCATGCTCGCGGCGCTGGCCGGGCTGGTGGCGCTGTTCGACTTCATCGAGCTGCTGCGCCGCTCCAGCACCAAGCCCGAGGCCACGTTCGGCATCGTCACCGAGATCGCGGCGCTGCGCCTGCCCTGGATCGCCATGGAGATCCTGCCTTTCGCGGTTCTGCTTGGCGGCATCCTGGCCTTCTGGCGCCTCACCCGCAGTTCCGAACTCGTGGTCGCGCGCGCGGCCGGCGTTTCGGCCTGGCAGTTCCTGGCCGCGCCCGCATTGTGCGCCGTCATGCTGGGCGCGCTGGCCACCGCCGCCGTCACGCCCGTCTCGGCGGTGATGCGGGCGCGCGCCGAGACGCTGGAGAACAGCTACCTCAAGACGGGCGGCGGCCCGTTGGCGCTGAACGGCGGCCAGCTTTGGCTGCGCCAGTCCGATTCCGGCATCAACCCTCGCGGGGTCGCGATCCTTCACGCGCTCAGCGTCACGCTCAATGCGGGCAGGCTGACCGCCCAGAAGGTCAGCATCTTCCGCCTCGACGACCAGGACCATCTGCTCGAACGCATCGAGGCCGGTTCTGCCCGGCTTGGCGACCATACCTGGTTGCTGAACGATGCCCACGCCGTGACGCCCGGCCACGCGCCCGATGCCTCCGGCACGCTCAGCCTGCTGACCGACCTCACCGTCGGCCGCGTGCAGGAAAGTTTCGCCTCGCCCGATACCTTCTCGGTCTGGGCGCTGCCCGGCTTCATCGCCATGCTGGAGCGTTCCGGCTTCTCCTCGATCCGCCACCGCCTGCATTACCAGACATTGCTGGCCCTGCCGTTGCTCTCCGGCACCATGGCGTTGCTGGCCGCCAGCTTCTCCATGCGCGCGACCCGGCGGGGTGGGGTGGCGCGCATGATCGCAAGCGGCGTGGCTGCGGGCTTCGTGCTGTTCGTGGTATCCAAGGTCGCTGAGGAATTCGGCCAGTCCGGCACCCTGCCCCCGATGCTCGCGGCGTGGGCGCCAGCCGGTGCCGGATTGCTTTTGTCGGTGGCCCTGCTGCTCCACCTGGAAGACGGCTGATGCGACGCAAACCCCTTCTGGTGCCCCCCACGACCCTGGGCCCCCCGACCCTGTTGCTGCCGACCCTGTCGCCGCCGCCCCTGTCGCCGCCGCCCCTGTCGCCGCCTGGGCGGTCGCGTTTCCGCCACGCCCTGTTGATCGGCATCTGCCTGGGCTGTGTCGTCCCCGCGTCTCCCCGAGCCCAGCTCGGGGCTCTGGTCGGGGGCCGCAACGCCGGCGCGCCGGTATCGAAGAACGATCCGGTGGCGTTCACCGCCGACACTGTCGAGTACGACCGCGACGGCGCGCTGGTCACCGCCAGCGGCCGGGTCGAGGCATGGCAGGGGAACCGCGTCATGCGCGCCGACAAAATCACGTTCGACCGCGACACCAACGTCGCCGCCGCGAGCGGCCATGTCGTGATGCTCGAGGAAGATGGCCAGGTGCTGTTCTCGGACTACGCCGAGATGACCCAGGGCATGAAGAACGGCGTGCTGCGCGATATCCGCGCGAGCCTCGCCGAGAACGGCAAGCTCGCCGCCAATGGCGGCCGCCGGCTCGATGGCGGCGTGAACGAACTCAGCCGGGCGATCTACTCCACCTGCAACGTCTGCGCCCAGCACCCCGAGCGTCCGGTGCTATGGGACATCCGCGCCGCGAAGGCGACCCAGGACGTGATCAACAAGCGCATCGAGTACGAGGACGCGGTGGTCGACATCCATGGCATCCCGGTCGCGTATTTCCCCTATCTCACCCAGCCGGACCCCTCGGTCCGCCGCGCCAGCGGCTTCCTGATCCCGTCCTTCGGCCAGGGCAAATACCTCGGCACCTTTCTCAGCGTGCCCTACTTCCTGGCGCTCGACGACCAGTCCGACGCCACGATGTCGCCCTTGCTGTCCACCAACAGTGCCCCGGCGCTCGATCTGCAGTACCGCCGCCGCTTCAACTCGGGCACCGTCACGGCCAACGGCTCGATCGGCTACACCGATGCCCGGCTGCAAGGCCATCTCTTCACCAAAGGCCAGTTCGTCCTCGACGACACGTTCCGCTATGGCTTCGACATCAACCGCGCCAGCTCGACAAACTATTTGCGGAACTACCGCGTCTCGGCGCTGACCGACGTGCTGACCAGCCAGATCTATCTCGAAGGCTTCGGCCAGGGTGCCTACACGCGGCTCGATGCGCGGGCCTATCAGGGGCTGACCACCAGCATCGTCGCGGCCAAGCTGCCCTACGTGCTGCCACGCTACGAATACAGCTTCGTGGGCGAACCCGACGCGCTCGGCGGCCGGCTCGGCGTGGAGGCGGGCGCCTTCAACGTCGTCCGCGACCTGGGCACCAGCACCCAGCGCGCGAGTCTCAGCGTGAACTGGGAGCGCCCGTTCGCCGGCGCGCTCGGCGATCTCTACAAATTCGTGCTGCACGCCGACAGCGCGACCTACCTCACGCGCGGGATCGAGCAGCAGCCGAACTACAGCACCGCGGAATCCTCGTCCGGCACCCAGGCCATGGGCGATGTGGCGCTCCAGATGCACTGGCCGTTCATGCGCGACGCCGGCACCTGGGGCACCCAGATCATCGAGCCGATCGGCCAGATCATCGCCAGCCCGAACGGCTCCAGCTACAATCTTGGCACCCGCATCCCCAACGAGGACAGCCTCGACTATGAGTTCACCGACGCGAACCTGTTTTCGCTGAACCGCTTCCCCGGCATCGACCGCCTCGAAGGCGGCCCGCGCGCCCAGGCGGCGCTGCACGCCAACTGGACGTTCCCCGAAGGGGCCATGATCGACGGTCTCGTCGGCCAGTCCTACCGCACGCATCGCAACGCCGCCTTCCCGACCGGGTCGGGCCTCGAGAACAAGGTCTCCGATGTCGTCAGCCGCGTCTCGTTCACGCCGACCCCCTTGTTCGACCTCACGACCCGCGAGCGGTTCGACCACAAGAACGGCAATCTTCGCTTCGCCGACGCCCTCGTCTCCGCCGGGCCGCCGATCCTGCGGGTGAACGCCGGCTACATCTACACTGCCTACGACCCCTATTCGCTGTACGACAGCCCGGCCACCGCGCAGGCGCATTCGCTGACCGGCCCGCCGCGCAACGAGGTGACAGTCGGCGCCTCGACCAGGTTCGGACCCTGGCGCCTCAACGGCTATGCGCGGCGCGATATCGAGACGGCCAAAATGGTTGGCGTCGGTCTCGGCGGCACCTACGAGGACGAATGCTTCGTCTTCGACGCCAAGTATTTTCGGCGCTATACCTCGGTCAACAACGACCATGGCGCCACCACCATCCTGTTCACGATCACCCTCAAGACGGTCGGGCAGTTCGGCTTCCACGCGTTCTAGCAATGCGTGCGCCGTGTATTCGGAGATCGAAAGAGACCATGACCCCGCGTAACTTCGCCGCCGCCCTCCTTGTGGCGGGCCTGACGAGTCATTCCGTGCTCGCGGCCCCCACCGCCCAGCCGCCCAGTCCGGCCGGCCCCGCCACGCGGCTGATCGACCGGAACGGACCGACCGGGATCGTGGCCGTGGTGAACGGCGATGTCATCAGCCGCGCCGATGTGGACAACCGCCGGCGCCTGTTCGCGCTGTCCTCCGGGCAGCCGATGTCGCAGGACGTGCTCGACCGGCTGACCCCGCAGGTGATCCAGCAGCTGATCGAGGAGCGGCTGCGTCTGCAGGAGATCCAGCGCCGGAAGATTTCGGTCAGCGACAACGACATCGCGGCCGCCATTACCGAGGTCGAGGGGCGCAACAACATGCCGGCGGGCGTGCTGCGCCGTAAGCTGTCGGCCGACGGCGTGGGGTTCCGCACGCTGGTGGATCAGATCCGGGTGCAGATCGGCTGGAGCCGCGTGCTCCGGCAGGTCGCGTCGGCCAATTTGGAAATCTCCGAGGCCGACGTCGCCGATCAGGAGCGCATCCAGAAGGCGCTGGTCGGCCAGCCGGAATACCGTGTCGCGGAGATTTTCGTGCCGGTCAAAGTGGCGTCGCTTTCGGCCGAGGCGCTGCGCTTTGCCGAAACCGTCATCCAGCAGTTGCGCGCGGGGGCGCCGTTTCCGGTGGTCGCCGCCCAGTTCAGCCAGAGCCAGACGGCGCTGCAGGGCGGCGATCTCGGCTGGGTGGATAAAAGCCGGCTCGATCCGGCCGTGCTCCGCGTCGTGCAGGAGATGCCGCCCGGCGCCGTCAGCAACCCGATCCGCGTGCCCGGCGGCTACAGCATCGTGACCCTTCGGGCGAAGCGCGAGATCGGCCGCGACCCCGCGACCATGCTGAAGGTCCGCCAGGTGTTCTACCCCTTCTCGGCCCGGCTCGACCCGAACGCGCCCACCGACCAGCAAAAGAAGCAGCTGCTGGACGCCAAGCGGCTGTCGGAGTCGGCGCATGGCTGCGCGGCGATGGAGGCCGCGTCCAAGACCACCGGCAGCGACAAGCCCGCCGATCCCGGCGACATCCGCCTGGAAGGCGTGGCCATCCCCGCGCTTCGCGCGGTGCTCGGCGGGCTCGCCAACACGCCCGAGAAGGCCAGCCAGCCGCTGGTCGCCGAGGATGGCATCGCCGTCATCATGGTGTGCAGCCGCGAGGAGAAGAACCTCGGCGTTTCGACCCACGCCGAGATCGCCGAAAAGCTGGTGAACGAGCGGGTGGAACTCGCCTCGCGCCAGCTTCAGCGCGAGCTCGACCGCAAAGCCGTGATCGACCAGCGATCCTGACCGTTCCGTCACCCAGCCTGGCGCCACTCCGCGAGGTCATCGCGCGGCACGGGCTCGATGCCCGCCGCAAGCTCGGGCAGCATTTTCTGCTGGACCTGAACCTCACAGCCAGCATCGTGCGCCAGGCCGGCCCGCTGGCTGGCCGGCATGTGATCGAGGTTGGCCCCGGCCCCGGCGGCCTGACCCGCGCGTTGCTCGACAGCGACGCAGGGCATGTGACGGCCATCGAGGTCGACGCGCGCGCGCTGGTCGCGTTGGAGGAGTTGCGGCCGGCCTATCCGGGGCGCTTGACCATCGTTGCAGGCGACGCGCTCAAGCGCGACCTGACCGAGCTTGCCGAGGCGCCAAGGCAGATCGTGGCGAACCTGCCGTACAACGTGGCGTCCCCCCTGCTGGTCGGCTGGCTGCGGCAGGCCGGTCTATGGGAGCGGTTGACGCTGATGTTCCAGCTGGAGGTCGCCGAGCGCATTTGCGCCGCCCCCGGCACCGAGGCTTACGGCCGCCTCTCGGTGCTGGCCCAGTGGCTCTGCCGCGCGGAATTGCGCCTGCGCATTCCGGCATCGGCCTTCGTGCCGCCGCCCAAGGTGGTCTCCGCCGTCGTGGTGCTCACGCCGCACGCGGTCCAGCCCGAACCGGCGCTGTTCGCGACGATGGAAAAACTCACCGCCGCCGCGTTCGGCCAGCGCCGCAAGATGCTGCGCGGATCGTTGCGCGGGTTGGGCGGCGAGGCGCTGCTCGCGCGGGCCGGGATCGCGCCGGAGCGGCGCGCGGAGACCCTGTCGGTCGCGGAGTTCGAGGCCCTGGCGGTCAGGCTGGTGTGATAATCCGTCCCCCCACCCCGGCCCTCCCCACAAGGGGGGGGGAGAAGACCAAGGGATCTTCCGTCCCCTTCCCCCCTGTG
>JANXTF010000081.1 GCA_025352565.1 Rhodospirillales bacterium
GAACTGGCCGACGTGGACAGCGTGTTCGCCCGCGCCAACCATCCCTACACCCAGGCGCTGCTGTCCGAGGTGCCGCGCATCGATGCCCGCAAGCGCGTCTTCACCACCATCAAGGGCGAGATCCCGAGCCCGCTGCACCCCCCGCCGGGCTGCCATTTCCATCCGCGCTGCCCGCACGCCATGCCGGTCTGCCGCGACGTCGCGCCGGCGCTGGTGGAGGTGGCGCCCGGCCACCAAAGCGCCTGCCACCTGAACGGCCTGTGACGGGCTACGGCAGCGCCGCCGCCAGATGCCGAACCCGCTGACCCGCCGCCTCGCATACCAGCCGGGCCACGATGCTGCGATGGCAATGGGTGTGGTCGCGCTCGAAGCACATCAGGCACGCCGTGCTGTCGGCGGCGATCAGGCGGGCATGGGCCAGGTCGGCCTGCGCCGCATCGGAGCGCATGTGCTCGCCGAAGATCGCCGCCAGCGCCGCGTCGTCGCCGCGCCGCGCCGCCTCGCGGCCGGGCTTGGGCGTGCCCAGGCCACGCAGATGCGTGTAGCGCAAGCCCCGCGCCTCGGCCGAGGCCGACAGCAGGCGCTTGGAGAAGCCCGGCTTGCGCGACTGCGGGATGGCGCGGACGTCCACGAGGTCGGTGACACCGGCGGCGATCAGCGCGTCGAGCACGCGGTCGAGCGTGGTGGCCTCGTAGCCGATGGTGAACAGGTCGGGCATGATGGCGCAGACGATGAAGGAGAGGCGGCATGGCGTCCAGTTCGACCCTCGATGTGCCCACGCTCGACATACTCGGCCGGCTGATCGCGTTCGACAGCACGAGCCGCAATTCCAACCTCGACGTGATCGACTGGGCGCGCGGATTGCTGGAGGGCAGCGGCGCCGTCACGCGGACCAGTATGAACGCCGAGCGCACCAAGGCGAACTTGTTCGCCACCTGGGGCGGCGAAGGGGATGGCGGCCTCGTCCTGTCCGGCCATACCGACGTGGTGCCGGTCGATGGCCAGGATTGGCGCGGTTCGCCGTTCCAGGCCGCTATCCGCGACGGCCGCGTCTATGGGCGCGGCGCCTGCGACATGAAGGGATTCGTTGCCGTCGCCATGGCCCGCGCGATGGCGGCCGCCGACATGCCGCGCTGCCGTCCGCTGCATGTCGCGCTGACCTATGACGAGGAGATGGGCTGCCTCGGCATCCCCGTGCTGATCGCCGATCTCAAGGCGTCCGGCATGAAGCCCGCTTCGTGCCTGGTGGGCGAGCCCACGCTGATGGAGGTGGTCTCGGCCCACAAGGGCGGGCGGCTCTATCGCTGCCGGGTGACGGGGCTCGCCGCGCATTCTTCGCTGGCCCCCCAGGCAGTGAACGCCATCGAATACGGCGCCCGCGTGATCGGCTTCGTGCAGGACATCGCGATGAGGTTCCGCGACGCGGGGCCGTATGACCGCGCGTTCGACGTGACCCACAGCACCATCTCGACCAACCTCGCCAGCGGCGGCAGCGGCTCGAACATCGTGCCAGCCGGCTTCGAGTTCATGTTCGAGCACCGTTTCCTGCCCGGCAGCCACCCCGAGGCGCCGATCGAGGAGATCACGCGCCGCGTCGGACGCGAGTTGCTGCCGCTGATGCGCGCGGTCGATCCGGCGGCGGAAATTTCGTTCGAATGCATCGGCCGCATCCCGGCATTGGCCGTTCCCGCCCAGGCCGAAGTGCTGGCGCGGGCGCGCACGCTGACCGGCGACGGGTCGGTGCGCAAGGTGGCCTATGGCACCGAGGCGTCGTTCTTTCAGGAGGCCGGCATCGACAGCATCGTGTGCGGCCCCGGCAGCATCGCGCAAGCGCACAAGGCGGATGAATATGTGGCGCTGGAACAACTCGCCCGGTGCGAGGCGTTCGTCGACGGATTGATCGCGGCTTCGGCCTAGCGAGGCTTCATCCGCTCGACCCCGCCGGGGGCGGCGAGGCCGTTGGCGACCAGGCAGCGCCGCGTCGCGTCTGCGATCGCCGCCCGGCGGGGCGCGCGCAGATCCTCGACGAGCTCGCCGCCGCCGCCGAGCATCTTGATGGAGAGTTCCTTCACCGCCGGATCGTCATAGGCCTTCGCCTCGCATTTGGCCTGCGGTGTAACGGCATCGCCGAGCGAACACGCACCCGCGAGCAAAGCCAGGCCAAGGAAAAAATGTTTCATCCGGCGGCGATCCAATCGTCGATCAGGCGGCTGGCGATGCTGTCCGAGCGCGGCAGCGCGAAATCGTGATCGGCGCAGTTGCGCATCTGGTCGCGGCTGAACCAGCGCGCGTCGGTGATCTCGGCGGGGTCGATGGTGATCTCCTCGGTCAGCGCCTCGGCATAGAAGCCGAGCATGATGCTGGCGGGGAACGGCCAGGGCTGGCTGGAGTGGTAATGCACCGCCCCGACGCGGATGCCGCTCTCCTCGAACACCTCGCGCGCGACCGCCTCCTCCAGGCTCTCGCCCGGTTCCACGAAGCCCGCCAGCGTCGAATACATACGCGAACTCGGGAAACGCGTGGAATGCCCGAGCAGCGCCCGGTCTCCCAGCGTGACCAGCATGATGACGGCGGGGTCGGTACGCGGGAAATGCTGCGCCGCGCAGCCGGTGCAGCCCATGACGTGGCCGGCCTGCCGCGGCTCGCACGCCGCCCCGCATACGCCGCAGAAGAGGTGACGGGATCGCCAGTGCATCAGCCCGCGCGCATGGGCCAGGATGGAAGCATCGTCGGGCGCCAACAGGCCCGGCACGGCGCGCAGATCGGTGAACTCCCCGGCCCCGCGCGGCAGCAGAGGGGCAGGGTCCTCCGCGTCGCTGAGATCGACGGTGAACACCGGCACGCCGTCGGCATACGACCCCAGGAACGCCCAGGGGCGGGCCAGCCCGTGCAGCGCGGCCGCCTCGTCGCCGGTGAGGAACACGGCTTCCGGCTTCCCGCCGGCCGTGCCGCGCATCAGGCTGCGCGCCCGCCAAAGCGGCGTCACCCGCGCATCCGGCCGCGCCCGCGCGGCGGCCAGCCAGGGTTCGTCCTCGCGCAGGTTGCTCGCGCGGTCGAGCGGGTTGCCGGTATAGGCGTTGGGGCGGCTGGCTGGGATGAAGGTCACGCGCGGAAACTGCCATGCGGATGCGCGGGGGACAACCGACCGCTTGGCCGAGGCATCAATGCGCGGCTTGCGCCAAGCGCCCTGGTGGCCGATATGTGCGGTGGGAGGTCGGCGGCGGACGGGCGCCTCGCCAACCCGGTCAGGTCCGGAAGGAAGCAGCCGCAACGAGTTTCCGCTCGGGTCGATCGTTCGGCCTCCCACCTTCCCCGCAACCGGCGCCCAGCGTGAAGCTCACGTCGCGCACCTAACGTTAAGGGCTGCCGTGTCGGGGCTGTTCCAGGACGACCAACCGCTGCCCGACGCGCCGATCCCGGAAGGCCCTGGGCTGTTCGGCGACGCGCCGGTGGCCGCCCCCGATCCCGCGAGATCCGATCCCGCGAGATCCGAGACCGCCGCCTATCGGGTGCTCGCGCGCAAATATCGCCCCACCACGTTTGCCGACCTGATCGGGCAGGACGTCATGGTCCGCACGCTCCGCAACGCCTTCGCGCTCGACCGCGTGGCCCATGCCTTCATGCTCACCGGCGTGCGCGGTGTGGGCAAGACCACCACGGCGCGCCTCATCGCCCGCGCCCTGAACTGCATCGGGCCGGACGGCGCGGGCGGCCCCACCATCGACCCCTGCGGCGTGTGCCCCAATTGCGTGGCCATCCTGGCCGACCGCCACCCGGACGTGCAGGAAATGGATGCCGCCAGCCGCACCGGCGTGGACGACGTGCGCGAGATCATCGAGGCTACGCGCTTCCGGCCGATGCAGGCACGGACCAAGGTGTTCATCATCGACGAGGTCCACATGCTGTCGCGCAGCGCGTTCAACGCGCTGCTGAAGACGCTGGAGGAGCCGCCGCCCACGGTGAAGTTCATCTTTGCCACCACCGAAATCCGCAAGGTGCCCGTCACCGTGCTGTCGCGCTGCATGCGCTTCGACCTGCGCCGCATCTCGGCCGCCGAACTGGCGGCCCTGTTCGCGCGCGTGGCCGCCGCCGAGCAGGTGGAGGCGGCCGACGAGGCGCTGATGCTGATCGCCCGCGCGGCCGACGGCTCGGCGCGCGACGGGCTTTCGCTGCTCGACCAGGCCATCGCCCAGGCGCCCGCCGGCGGCCGCATCGAAGCCGATGGCGTGGCCGACATGTTGGGCCTCGGCTATCGCGACACCATCTTCGACGCCATGGATGCCGCCATGGGCGGGCAAACCGCCGCATTGCTGACGCTGACCGACGCCGCCCATTCGCGTGGCACCGACCTTGGCGTGCTGCTGCAGGATCTGCTGGAACTGACGCATACGCTCACCCGCCTCAAGACCGTGCCGGAACTGCGCCATGGGCGCGAACTGCCCGAGGCCGAGCGCACGCGCGGCGCCGCCATGGCGGACCGGCTCTCGATGGCCACGCTGGCGCGCACCTGGCAGATGCTGCTGAAGGGCATCGGCGAAGTGGAAGCCGCCCCCGACCGGCGGGCGGCGGCCGAGATGGTGCTGATCCGCCTGTGCTACGTGGCCGAATTGCCGACGCCCGGCGATCTGGTGCGCAAGCTCACCACCGAGGGCGCCACTTCCGCGCCCCCTCCCGCGCGCGGCGCGATGCGCGCGGTGGCCGGCGGCGGGACGGTGGCGATGGCCCAGCCCCTCGCCATCGCCCAGCCCCTTGCCATCGCCCAGCCTGTCGCCGTCGTTCAGCCCCTCGCCATCGCCCAACCGGACGCCGCCCCCCGCATCACCAGCTTCCGCGAGGCGGTGGCGCTGGCCTCGGCCCGCGAGCCGATGCTGCACGCCCATCTGCGCCACTCGGTGCATCTGGTACGATTTTCCCCCGGCGTCATCGAATTGCGGCAGCAGCCGGAGGCGCCGCGCGACCTCGCCGCCCGCTTCGCCGCCCTCCTGCTGGATGCCACCGGCATGCGCTGGACCATCGCGCTCTCGGCCGCCCCCGGAGAGGCTACGCTCGACACCCAGGGCGCCGAAGCCGACACCGCGCGCCGCAACACCGCCGCCGAGCACCCCCTGGTGCGCGCCATTCTCGAAACCTTCCCCGGCGCCGTCATCGCGCAACTCACCGACCGCCGCGCCGACGCGTTTGGCATCGTGGCCGAGCCGCCCTCGATGCTGGAGCCGGACGGCCCCGACTTCGCCCCCCTCGACGCCGAGTTCGTCGAGGAAATGGAACCTTGAGGACACCCACATGAAGAACATCGCCGGGCTGATGAAGCAGGCCTCCCAGATGCAAAAGAAGATGGAGGACATGCAGGCCAAGCTGGAGACGCTGACCATCGAGGGCAGTTCCGGGGCCGGGATGGTCACCGTGACCCTCAGCGGCAAAGGCGGCCTGCGGGGCGTCCGGATCGACCCCAAGCTCGCCGATCCGGCCGAAATGGAGATGCTGCAGGACCTTCTGGTGGCGGCCCATGCCGACGCCAAGCGCAAGCTGGAGCAGGTCGCCGCCAGCGAGATGGCCGAGGTCACCGGGGGCATGAATTTGCCGGGCGGGCTGAAGCTGCCGTTCTAGCGCGCCGATGGGTGGCCCCGAGATCGAGCGGCTGATCGGGTTGCTGTCCAAGCTCCCCGGCCTCGGCCCGCGGAGCGCGCGCCGCGCCGCGCTGCGGATGCTGCAACAGCCGCAAAGCCGCATGCTGCCGCTGGCCGCCGCGCTGACCGACGCCGCCCGCGCCATCCGCGTGTGCGGCGTGTGCGCCAACCTCGACACCACCGACCCCTGCGCCATCTGCGCCGACCCAAGGCGCGACCGCGCGGTGATCTGCGTGGTGGAGGGCGTGTCGGACCTCTGGGCGCTGGAGCGCACCCACGCCCATGACGGCCTCTACCACGTCCTCGGCGGCACATTATCCGCGCTGTCGGGCATCGGGCCGGACGACCTTAACCTCGCCCGCCTGCTGGCTCGCGTGGGCGAAGGCGGCGTGCGCGAGGTCATCCTCGCGCTGAACGCGACCGTGGACGGCGCCACCACCTCCCACTGGCTCGCCGACCGCCTGCGGCCGATGGGCGTGGAGGTGAGCCGGGTGGCCCATGGCGTGCCGATCGGCGGCGCCATGGACGTGCTCGACGAGGGCACCATCGCGGCGGCGATCCGGGCAAGGCGGGCGGTTTAGAGCGGGTGCCCCGCCGTCACGAACCCGGACCGTCCCGCGCCCCAGGCCACGCGGCGGCGGCGGCGCGGATGCAAAATGGCGGTTGTGTCCCTGAACAAAGCGCGACGGCCAGAGCCGCAGCTTCCATGTTGCCAACGTCACAACATCGAACCTGCGCCCGATCATGTTCGAACCCGCCAACCGCCTCAGCTAATTGTAGTTGTGGTGGTATGTGGTAATTAAAACACCTGTCTGGCAGTCATGGAAAATCACGCCGCCAGCCCCCCCAGATAGGCCGCCCGCACCTGCGGATTGCTCCACAACTCCTCCGGCTTGCCTGTCACCAGCAGCCGTCCCGTCTCCAGCACATAGCCCCGATCCGCCACCGACAGCGCCACATGGGCGTTCTGCTCCACCAGCAGCACCGTGGTCCCCCGGCTCCTGATATCGGCGACGATGCGGAACACCTGCTGCACGATCAGCGGGGCCAGGCCGAGGGAGGGCTCGTCCAGCAGCAGCACGCGGGGTTTGGCCATCAGGCCGCGCGCGACGGCGACCATCTGCAACTGGCCGCCCGACAGCGTCCAGCCCAGCGCGTGCTGCAACCGGCCGAGGTCGGCGAAGGAGCCGAGCATCTCGTCGGTCTCGGCATTCATCTGCGCGCGGCGCAGTCCTTTGCGGTTCGACGCGCCGAGCATGATGTTCTCGCGCACGGTCAGGCCGGGGAACACCCGCCGCCCTTCCGGCACGTGGCTCACGCCGAGCCGCACGATCGCCTCGCTCTTCAGGCCCTTGATGGACTTTCCCGCCAGCCTGATATCGCCCGCGAGGTTCGGCACCAACCCGGAGATCGCGCGCAGCGTGGTGCTTTTCCCCGCCCCGTTGGAGCCGAGCAACGCCACGCACTCGCCCTCGTCGACATGGAGGTCGAGGCCCTTCAACACGTCGCCCGCGCCATAGCGCGCGGTCAGGCCCTGCAGCTCAAGCAGCTTCACTGCGTGGCTCCCCAAGATAGGCGGCGATGACGTCGGGGTGGTCCAGCACGTCGCGCGGCCCGCCATCGGCGATGCGGCGGCCGAAATTCAGCACCGTGATGTGGTCGGCCACCTGCTCGACCAAATTCATGTCGTGGTCGATCACCAATATGGTCAGGCCATGGCCCTTGAGGCGCCGCAACAATTGGCCGAGCGCCTGCTTCTCGGTCATGTTCAACCCCGCCGCGGGCTCGTCCAGCAGCAGCATCTCGGGCGTGCCCGCCAGCGCGCGGGCGATCTCGACATATCGCTGATGGCCATAGGACAGCGTGCCGACCATGCGGTGGGCGTCGGCGCGCATGCCGACGAAGTCAAGTGCCGCCAGCGCGCGGCGCACGATGCCGTCGGCATCCTCGGCCACGTCGTTGCCAACCCGCTCGGCGCCGACCATGACGTTTTCCAGCACGGTCATGCCGCGGAACACGCGGATGTTCTGGAAGGTGCGGGCGAGCCCCGCGCGGTTGCGCAGATGCGGCGGCAGGCCCGTGATGTCCCGTCCCGCGAAGTCGATGCGTCCGGCGGTGGGCCGGTACAGGCCGGTGACGACATTGATGAAGGTGCTCTTGCCGGACCCGTTCGGCCCGATCAGCGCATGGACGGTGCCGCGCCGGACCGCGATATCCACCCCGTCGAGCGCCTTGAGGCCGCCGAAATGCTTGGCGAGGCCGGTGACGCCGAGCACGATCTCGGCGGTCTCCTCGCCCGTGCGGGCCAGCAGCGGCAGATTCGCCACTTCGGCCAACACGGGCCGCGCGCGGCGGCGCATGCGCTCGGCGACGAAGCCCCACAGGCCGTCGGGCAGGAACACCATGATGAGGATGACGGCCGCGCCGTAGACCGCGAGATACACTTGGTGCAGGAAGCGCAGCCATTCTGGCAGGATGACCAGCAGGCCGGTGCCGATCAGGGCGCCGAATGGGGAACTCACGCCGCCGAGCAGCGCCATGGTCAGCATCACGATGCTTTCCGCGAAGCTGAACTGGTCGGGGCTGATATAGCGGAAGCCGCCCGCGAACAGCCCGCCGCCCAGCGCGCCCACCACCGCGCTGAGCCCGAACGCCGCCACCTTGGTGTGCAGCACATCGATGCCGCAGGTGCTGGCGGCGAGGTCGTTGTCGCGCACCGCCTGCATGGCGCGGCCCAGGCGCGTGGTCCGCAGGCGCCACACGGCCACGGCCACGCACACCATGGTGACGAGGCACAGCCCGAGATAGTCCCGCCCGCCATCGAGGCTCAGGCCGAACAGCATCGGGCGCGGCACGTTGCGCACCCCGTCCGGCCCGTGACTGAAGCCGATCCAGTTGGTCAGCACCACGGTCAATATCTGCTGGAAGCTGATGGTGACCATGGCGAGATAGTGCCCGCCCAGCTTGAGGCTCGCCGCCCCCAGCAGCAGGCCGAGCGCCCCGGCGATGGCAACGCCGATGGCGAGGGCCACGAAGAAGTTCAGGTCGTAATCGACGGTGCCCAGCGCCACGCCATAGGCGCCGAGGCCGAAGAACGCGGCCTGCGCGATGGAGATCTGGCCGCAATAGCCGAGCACCACGACCAGTCCCACCACCGCGATGCCGTAGGTGGCGGCCTGCATGAAGATGTTGAGGATGTAGCCCTGGTCGGGTGCCATGCGCGACAGCACCAACGCCACGGCCACCGCCGCGAGCAGGCCGGGAATGCCGCGCCAGGGGCGGGCGAACGATCCGGGGGGGGGCGTGCTCATGCCTTCTCCGAGATCTTCTCGCCGAACAGCCCCTGCGGGCGGATCAGCAGGAATGCGAGCAACATCAGGAAGGCGAAGGCGTCCTTGTAGGGCACCGAGATATAGGCGGCGCCCAAGGTCTCCACCACGCCCAGCGCCAGCCCGCCCAGGATGGCGCCCGGGATGCTGCCATAGCCGCCGATGATGTTGGCGGCGAATGCCTTCAGCGCGATGATGCTGGCAAGTCCGGTCGAGACGAACAGGATCGGCGCGATCAAGATGCCCGCGATGCCGCCGATCGCCGAGCTGTAGGCGAAGGTGATCAGGATCATGGCGGCGACGGGGATGCCCAGCAGGCTCGCCATCTCCTTGTCCTGGCTGGTCGCCTGCAGCTTCTTGCCCAGCAGCGTCTTCTCGAAAATCAGATACTGCAGCAGCACCAGCAGCGTCGCGATCACCATGATGGACAAATACTGGCTGTCCATGAACACCGGCCCCACCTGGATGCCCGGCGCGTCGAACAGACCGTCCACCTGCTCGGCGGCCGGCCCGTAGAGCACCAGCACCATGTTTTCCAGAAAGATCGAGGCGCCGATCGTGCTGATGATGACCGGCAGGCCGCCCCGGTTGCGCAGCGGCCAATAGGTGGCGCCCGCGAACACCACGCCGAACGCCGCCATGATCGCGATCGAGAGCAGGATCGCGACCCAGTATGGCAGCGCCAACAGGTTGAAGAAGATCACCAGGAGGTAGGCACCGAGCATGGCGAACTCGCCCTGCCCGAAATTCACCACCCCGGCGGCGCGGATCAGCAGCACGAAACCCAGGGCCACCAGCGCGTAGATCGCGCCGATGCCCAGGCCGGTGAACAGCAATTGCAGCAGGATTCCCATGGCGAAGACTACGCCGACTGCCGAAACCCGTTATGGCCGGCCTTCGCCGGCCATAACGAACTCAAAGCCACGCTCAGGCGTCGAACTCGATGTGCTTGTCGTAGACGATCTTGCCGCCCTCGTTCTTCACCACGTTGTAGCCGCGCAGCCCGTCGCCGTTCTGGTCGTAATTGTAGATCCCCTCGGTGCCCTTGTAGCCTTTGATGGCCAGGATCGCGTCCCGCACCTTGGCGGGCTCGGTGCTTTTGGCAGTGTTCATCGCGAGTGCCAGAATCTGCATCGCGTCGTAGGTCCAGCCGCTGTCGGGGATCGCGTTGTTGTAGATCTTGCCATAGGCGGCGGTGAAGGCGCGGCTCTCGTCGTTGGCGTCCGGCGTGAAGTCGGCGATGCCGTAGGTGCCGTTCAGCGCGGCCTTCGCCAGCCCCACCGACACCGGCGAGACGATCGACGGCGAGCCCACCCAGGGAATGCGCACGCCAAGCTGCACGAGCTGGCGGGCGAACACCGCGAGGTCCGGCTCGAAGGTGAAATACGAGGCGACGATGTCGGCCTCGGCCTGCTTCACCGCCAGAACCACGGGCGTGAAATCCGCCTGCTGGTTGGAGTAGCCCTGCACCAGCACCGGCGTGATGCCGGCCTTGGACAGCGCATCGACCAGCGCCTTCTGTCCGCCGGTGCCAAACGCGTCGGTCGAGGCGACGATCGCCCATTTCTTCTTGTTCAAGGTTTTGACGCCATAATCGGCGATCACGCGGGCGGAGAAGCTGTCGTTCGGCCGGCAGCGGAACAGCCATTTGTAGCCGTTATGGGTCAGCGTCGGGTCGGTGCCCCCGAACATCACGGGCTTGCCCACCTTGGCCACGTCCGGCGCCATGGCGTTCACCTGGGTCGAGCGGATCGAGCCGATGAAGGCCGCGATATCGGGGTTGGCGGCAAGCCGGCTGAACGCCAGGACGACGCCGGGGTTGGTGGTCGCGTCGTCCTCGATGATGAGCTCGACCTTGCGGCCCACGATGCCGCCTTTCGCGTTCACGTGCTCGGTGGAGAGCTTGAGGCTGTTGAGCTGGATGCGCCCCACCTCGGCCGCGGCCCCGGTCAGCGGCGAGCAGACGCCGATCTTGACCGTGTCGTCGGCGCGGGCGCGGCCGATGATGGCGAAGCTGGAGACGGCAGCGGCGGACGCGAGCGCGGTCCGGCGGGTGAGGGTCATGGGCAGTCCTCCGACGTGTTATTTTCGTGAAAGATGGACACGGATCGGTGATGTCGGCAAGTCGTCGGGTCGCTTCAGACTTGAGCCAGGCGGGTTTTTCCGCGATAGAGGCGCGGCTGCCGGGTTAGCACAGTGGTAGTGCAGCGGTTTTGTAAACCGAAGGTCGCGGGTTCAAATCCTGCACCCGGCATGTCCCGGCGCCTGGCACCGTTCGCGGGGCCGTCCGTCACGGCGGGAGTGGCGGTCCCTCGATCACCTGGGCCAGATCTTCCGGCCGCAGCCAGGCGGAAAAAGCCTGCTGGATCTGGGGCGCGGTGAGATCGAGGTAACGCTGCGCCGCGAGTTGTTCGGAATCGAACGGCAGACCCAGATCGGCGAGGCGGAGATACAGGCCGGCGATGGCTCCGATGCTGGCGCGGCGCATGGGGAGCTGACGCAGGATCTGCGCCTTCGCGCGCGACAATTCGGGGTCGGAAACCGGGGCGGATTGCATCTCGCGCAGATTGCGCAGCGCGAGTGCCGCCGCCTTGTCCACGTTGGCCGGGTCGGCGCCGAAGGTGATGGCATAGGCGGCGCGGGTGCGGTGCCAATCGAAGGCGCTGCGGACGGAATAGACGTAGCCGGTCTTGACCCGCAGGTCGCGATACAGGCGCGACGAGAAGCCGCTGCCGAGAATCACGTTGCCGAGTTCCAGCGCGTAGCGGTCCGCATCGGTCACCTGAAGCTGCACCGAATGCGATAGCGACACCTGATCCTGCAGGCTGCTCGCGTTCGGCACGCGCGCGCGGGACGCAGGGCTCGCGCCTGTTTTCGGAAGGTCGATCGCCGGCGTGCCGCCCGCCGCCCGCCACGCGCCGAACGTCTCGGCGACGATCTGGCGCGCCTCCTCGGGCGTCGTGTCGCCGACGATGACGATGGTCGCGAGGTCCGGCCGGAAGCTCGCCTGCTGGTAGGCGCGGACGTCATCCGGCTGAAGCGTCATCACGGTCTCGGGTGTGGGCTGGCGCAGGCTCGGGTCGCCGGCGGGTACCAGTGCCTCCGCCTGGGCGCGGGCGAACAGGTAATCGGGTGATTTCAGCACGCCGGCGAGGCCGCGGGCGAGCTGGTTGCGGGCGACGGCGAAGGCGTCGGGCGGGAAGGCCGGGTGCAGCTGGTTTTCCGCCAGCAGCTTCATGCCTTCGCGGAATTGTGGCGTGAGCACCTTGAGCGAGAAGCTGGGGCCGGCGCGCAGCGTGGCCGCCAGGTCGTCCACCGCCTTGCGGAATTCCAGCCGGCCGCGCGTCTCGGTGCCATAGCCGAATAACTGGCCGGTGAGGGCCGCGACCCCCTCCTTGCCCGGCGGCTCCTGCGTGGCGTCCTCGGTGCGGATGCGGCCGGCGACCGAGATGGTGCGGCTGACATGCTCGGGCTGCACGATCAGCCGCAAGCCGTTGGGCAGCACGCTGATATCGGGCGGCCGCACCGGAGCGGGCAGGTTCAACGTGGCCAGTGCCGTCGAGGCCCATTCCGGCAGCGTGACGGGATGGTCCGGGGCCTGGGCGAACGATTCCGCCCCGCCGAACCCGCCGCTGGTGGCGGGCGTGCCCCCATCGCGCGGCGTGAGGATACCGGTGATGGCGCGGTTGGGGTCGAGCAATTGCCGCGCGAGGCGGTTCACGTCCGCGACGGTGACGGCGGCGTAGGCACGGGCGATCTCGTCGGGCGATTGCGTGCCCTCGAAGGCGAGGGCCTGGGACCAGTTGCGCGCAAGGCCGCTGATGCTGTCGGCGGTGAATTCGAGCTGGGCGATCTCCTGCCGCTTGGAGGCCTCGACCAGTTCGGGCGGCACGCCGTTCGCGGCCGCGTCGGCCAGGACGCGCCGCAGATCGGCCAGCAGCGGAGCGGGGTCCGCGCCTTTGGGGAAGGCCGCCAGCGCGGTGCCGTAGCCGACATCGGACTTTGGGCGGTAGCTGAACTGCGCCATCAGCGCGCGGCCTTGCGGCACGAGGCCGTACAGCGCGTAACGCTGGCTGCTCAGGGTATCGCCCAGGATGTCGGCGGCGGCGAAATCGGCGGATTTCAGTCCTGGCATACGGAAGGCCAGCGTGACCAGGCCCACCGGGAAATCCGTGGGCAATTCGAGCGTGCGCGCCTGGACCGGGGCCAGGGTGAAGGGCGCGTGTTCGGGGATGTCGCGGCGCGCGATATCGCCGAAATTGGCTTGCGCCTCGGCCATGGCGCGGCGTGGCTCGATGTCTCCGGCGATCACCAGAATGGCGTTGTTGGGCGCGTACCACCGATCGTAGAACGTACGCAGCAAGGCGGCGTTGGTGCGATCGAACGAAGGGCGGGTGCCCAACGCATCATGCTCGTAGGGCGTGCCGGCGAACAGCGCGGCCTGCGCCTGGGCACCATAGGTGTAGAGCGGGCTGGACAGGTTGCGCGACACCTCCTGCTCGATGGCGCCGCGCTCCTGCTCCCAATCGGCTTCCGCAAGCGTGAGCCCGCGCATCCGCAGCGCCTCGCTGCGCAGGGCGAGGCCGAGGTCGGTCGCGGGCACGGTATAGGTGTAGGTGGTGACGGTCTCGGTGGTGGAGGCGTTGTAGATGCCGCCGAGGAGTGCGCCGAGCTCCGCCAATTGGTCGCGGTCGAGCCCCACGCTGCCGCGGAACATCATGTGTTCGAGCGCGTGGGCGGTGCCGGGGAAGCCCTCGGGCGAGTCGTTGGAGCCGACGAGGTAGTTCAGCTCGGTGGTGACAACGGGGGCGAGCCGGTCCCGCACGACGACGACGCGCAGGCCGTTGGGCAAGGTGGCGCGCAGGACATCGTCGGGATCGACCGCGCCCGCCACGCGGGGGGCGAAGGCGAGAAACAAGGCAAAAGCGAGGGCGATGAGATTGCGTCGCAAGAGTGGCTCCTACGCGTTGGACGGGCGGACACTACGGAAATGGGGGCGTATCACGAAACGCCATCCGCGGCCTGGCTGGCGCCATGGTTTTTGCGCGCCAGGCGGGCCGCCGGCCATCACGGCAGAAGCTTCCCCGGATTCATCACGCCTCCCGGATCGAGTGCCGCCTTGATCCGCCGCATCGTGTCCAGCTCCGCGCCCCCCCGCCATTGCGGCATCAGATAGGGCTTCAACCGCCCCACCCCATGCTCGGCCGAAAAGCTGCCATCGAGGTCGCGCACCACGGCGCACACCGCATCCATGATCTCGTGGTCCCGCGCCAGGAACGCCGCCGCGTCCATGTGCTCCGGCTGCTCCAGGTTGAAGTGGATGTTGCCGTCGCCCATGTGGCCGAATGCCACCACGCGGATGCCCGGCATCAGCGCCGCGCACGCCGCCGACGCCCTGTCGATCAGCTCCGGCACACGCGACACGGGCACTGACACATCGTTCTTCACGCTGGCTCCCGCGCGCTTCTGCGCTTCGGAGTGCTCCTCCCGCAGCTTCCAGATCGCCGCGCGCTGCGTTTCGCTCCCGGCCACCACCGCGTCGCTCACCAGGTCGGCATCGAGCGCGTCCGACAGCACCGCCTCCAGCATCTCACGCAATCCGCCGCCCACCCGCGAGGTCGCCAGTTCCACCAGCGCGTAGTGTGCGGCCGGCGCCCGCAGCGGCAATTTGGCGCCTGGGATGTGCGTCAGCACCAGCCCCATCCCCGTGCCCGACATGTATTCGAACGCCTGCACCGCGGCGGCGTCGGCACGTTGGAACCGCGCGAACAGATCGAGCGCCGCTTCCACCGAAGCCACGGCGCACAGCGCCACCTCCGTCTCCACCGGGCGCGGCACCAGCTTCAGGACCGCGGCGGCGATGATGCCCAGCGTGCCCTCGGCGCCGACGAAAAGCTGGCGCAGGCAGTAGCCGGTGTTGTCCTTGCGCAGCCGCCGCAACCCGTTCCACACCTGCCCGTCCGCCAGCACCACCTCCAGCCCCAACACGAGGTCGCGCGCGTTGCCGTAGCGCACCGTGTTGTTGCCGCCCGCGTTGGTGGAGAGGATGCCGCCGATCTGGGCCGTACCCTGCGAGCCGATCGACAGCGGCAACAGGCACCCCGCCGCCTCCGCCGCGTCCTGGGCGGCCTGCAACGTCGCGCCGGCCTCGACCGTCAGCGTGAGATCGACCGGGTCCACCGCGGTCACCCGGTTCATCCGCGCCAGGCTGATGACGATCTGGCTGCCATCCTCGGACGGCACGGCGCCGCCGACCATCGACGTGTTGCCCCCCTGCGGAACCATCGCGACCCCTGAAGCCGCGCAGCACTTCACCACACGGGAAAGCTGGTCCGTGTCGATCGGCCGCACCACCGCTGGGGTGCGGCCATGGTAAAGCCCGCGCCAATCCTCGGCATAGGGCGCGGTGTCGACACGCTCCGTCAGCAGCCCGCGCGGGCCCACGATCGCCAGCAGGCGCGCGACCAGGCCATCTGGCATCGAGAGCCTATCCGGCATCGGCCCGCGTTCCGCGATACGCCGCCAGCAGGTCGGCCACCTGAATGCCGTCGATCGTCATGCCGGCCAGCGTGCAGGCGCTGATCGCGGCCCCCGCCAGGTTGGCCCGGTTCAGCCGCAGGCCCGACAGGTTCACGTTGTTCACCGCCCAGCCGGACATATTGGCGTCCTCGATCATGGCGCCGGACAAATTGACGTTGGTGAACCGCACTCCCGCGAGGCTGCTCCCGGTGAACGCCGATCCCGCCAGGTTGGCATCCCGCGCCTCGATCCGCCGCGCAACATCCTCAAGCTTCAACGCCGGTTCAGTCGCCATACGATCCTCCTGTCATGACGGGCGCAAGCCTACAGGTTGGGGCGCAAACGACCAGATAGCCGTTCGCCCCGCTCGCGCGTTGTGGCTTCGCAAAACAGGAGTTCCCCCCATGCGCTACGAAGTCCGCGTCGACAATGCCTCCATCGGCGTCTTCGCCACCGCCGAGGAGGCATTGGAGCGGGTGCGCCAGGCGCTGGACGAAAACCCCGACCACGAACCCGAGATCATCGACATGGAAACCGGCCGCGCTTTCGAGCCGGCCTCGACGATCGAGGATCGCGAGGATCTGGCCACGAAGATCGGGGTCTGAACCGGGCGGATTGCATCCCGTAGGGCTGGCCTGACTACGCAAATGGGCTGGTTAGCCGCAAACCGCCGCCACGGTCGCCGCTACCGAACCCTCCCATTCCGGCAGTCGCGCGCCGAACACCGCGGCGAGCTTGTCCGTGTCCAACCGCGAATCCGGCGGACGGCGCGCCGGCGTCGGCCAATCCGCGGTCGCGATAGGCACCACATTCGGCATCGCCCGTCCATGTTGCGCCGCTGCCGCGAACACGGCACAGGCCAGTCCGTGCCAACTCGTGTACCCCGTCCCGCAGGCGTGGAACACGCCGCCGTACTCCGGCCGCCACCCCGCATCCACCCGGTCGGCCACCGCCAGCACCGCATCCGCCAGATCGGCCGCGGCGGTCGGGCAGCCGATCTGGTCGGCCACCACCCGCAGCGTGTCCATCTTCTGGCCCACATTCAGCATTGTCAGCACGAAGTTTTTGCCGGCGGCCGCGTACACCCACGAGGTCCGCAAGATCGTGGCCCGGCCCCCGGCGGCCAGCACCGCATGCTCGCCCGCCAGCTTGGTCGCGCCGTACACGCCGGTCGGGCTGGTCGGGTCGGTCTCGACGTAAGGCGCGCCCTTCAACCCGTCGAACACGTAATCCGTCGAGACATGGATCAGCGGAATGCCCGTGTCGGCACAGAACCGCGCCAGCATCCCCGGCCCCAGATGGTTCGCCCGATCCGCCGCCGCGGGCTCGCTCTCGGCCTTGTCCACCGCCGTGTAGGCGGCGGCATTCACCACCAGCGACGGCGCCGCCGCCCGGATTGCATCCAGCAGCCTCTCCGGCGCGTCGAAATCGAATGCCGGCCGCCCGACGACACGAACCGAGGGCCGGCTCGCCTTCAGCGCCTGCGCCAGTTGGCCCGATCCGCCAGTGACCAGGATCACGCCCGATACCAGACGTCGCATTCCGCCAGGCGCGGCAGCACCAGGTCCTTGTCCGACAGCACCGCCTCGCCCGCCGCCAGCGGCCACGGCACAGCGAGGTCGGGATCGTTCCAGATCACGCCCCGCTCGGCCGCGCGGTCGTACGGCGCGGTCACCTTATAAAGCACCTCGGTATCCGGTTCGAGCGTGCAGAACCCGTGCAGGAAGCCGCCCGGCACCCAGATCTGGCTCCAGTTCTCGGCACTCAGCACCGCCGCCGCATGGTGCCCGTAGGTGGGCGAGCCGTGGCGGATGTCCACCGCCACATCCCAGATCGCGCCGCGCAGCACCCGCACCAGCTTGCCCTGCACGCTGGGCGCGATCTGGCAGTGCAGCCCGCGCAGCACGCCACGCTGGCGGGACAGACTCTGGTTGTCCTGCACAAATCCCGCGCCGATGCCCGCCTCGGCGAACCGGGCGGCGTTGTAGGTTTCCGAAAAGAATCCGCGCGCATCGCCGAATTTCGGCGGCGTCACCAGCATCACCTCGGGGATCGCAAGCCGTTCGACCTTCACAAATGCTCTCCCGCGGCCAGTTGCATCAACACACGCCCCAACTCCGTCTTGCCCAGGCCCCGCGCATGCGCGGCCAGCCGGTCGGCGTCGATCCAGCCCATGCGGAACGCCACCTCCTCCGGCGAGCCCACCAGCATCCCCTGGCGGGACTGGATGGTCTGCACGAACGTGGCCGCCTGCAGCAGGCTGTCCGGTGTGCCGGCATCGAGCCACGCGCAGCCGCGCCCCAGCCGTTCCACATGCAGCGATCCCTCCTCCAGATACATCCGGTTGAGGTCGGTGATCTCCAGTTCTCCGCGCTCCGAGGGTTTCACCCGCGCGGCCATGTCGCTCACCCGCGCGTCGTAGAAATACAGCCCGATCACCGCCCAGTTGGATTGCGGCGCCGCCGGCTTTTCCACGATTTCGGTGGCGCGCCCGTCCCGACCCATCGACACCACGCCGTAGCGCTCCGGGTCGCGCACCTGATAGGCGAACACGGTCGCCCCCTCGGTCCGCCCCGCCGCCTGGCGCAGCACCACCGAGAGGTGGTCGGCGAAGATCAGGTTGTCGCCCAGCGCCAGCGCGCAGGGCTCGCCCGCCAGCCAGTCGCGCCCGATATGGAACGCCTGGGCCAGCCCCTCGGGCCTGGGCTGCACCGCGTAGGTGAAGGTGATCCCCAGCCGTTCCCCATCCCCCAGCAGGCGCTGGAACTGCGGCAGGTCCTCCGGCGTGGAAATCACCAGCACGTCGCGCACGCCGGCCAGCATCAGCACCGAAAGCGGGTAATAGATCATCGGCTTGTCGTAGACCGGCAGCATCTGCTTGCTGGCCGCCAGCGTCATCGGATGCAGCCGCGTGCCCGAGCCGCCCGCCAGCAAGATACCCTTCCGCATGGTCATGCCGCCGCCTTGCCGAGCCGCTGGCCCGCGTAATTCCCGGCCCGAATTTTCTCCCACCAGGGCCGATGCGCCAGGAACCAGTCCACGGTCTTGGCCAGCCCGGCCTCGAAACCGTGCGCGGCCTTCCAGCCCAGCGCCTTCTCGGCGCATGACGGGTCGATCTCGTAGCGGAAATCATGGCCCGGCCGATCCGTCACGAAGCTGATGAGCCGCTCGCGCGGCCCTGCCGGGTCGGGCACCCGCGCATCGACGGCCGCGCAGATGGCTTTCACCACATCGAGGTTGCTGCGCGGCTGGCGGGCGCCGATCGCGTAGGTGGCGCCGATCTCGCCGCGCTCCAGCACCAGGAGCAGCGCCGCCGCGTGGTCCTCCACGAACAGCCAGTCCCGCTCGTTGGACCCATCGCCGTACACCGGCAGAATCTTGCCCTCCAGCGCGTTCAGCGTCACCAGCGGAATCAGCTTCTCGGGGAAATGCCACGGGCCGTAATTGTTCACCGTGTTGCTCACCAGCGTGGGCAGCCCGTAGGTGTGGTGCCACGCCCGCACCAGATGGTCCGACGCCGCCTTGCTGGCCGAATACGGACTGCGCGGGTCATACGCCGTGGTCTCGGTGAACGGCGGATCGCCCGGCCCCAGCGCCCCGAACACCTCGTCGGTCGAGATGTGGTGGAACCGGAATGCGGCCTTTCGCGCCGCCGGCAGCCCAGCCCAATACGCCCGCGCCGCGTCCAGCAGGACGAAGGTGCCAACCACGTTGGTGCGGACGAACGCGCCCGGCCCGTCGATCGACCGGTCCACATGGCTCTCGGCCGCGAGGTGCATGACCGCGTCAGGCTGGTGGGTCGCGAAGACCTGCGCCATGGCGTCCGCATCCGCGATGTCCGCCCGCACCAGCACATGCCGTGGGTCGCCAAGGGCCTCCTCCAGCGCGTCCTCCGAGGCCGAGTAGGTCATCTTGTCCACGTTGACGATGCTGTGGCCGCTGGCGCGCATGATGTGCCGCACCACCGCCGAGCCGATAAAGCCGCAGCCCCCGGTTACCAAAATCCGCATCGTCATCCCCTCGCCGCAAGGCGAGCGCACCTTGCCAGTAAGCAGGATGCCGGGCAATGCGGTGCGCGACGGGAAGAAACCAACCGGAGGCGACGCGGCTATGGTGCCTGGAATTTCCAGCGACATGGAGGAGCGCCTGCTCGCGACGCTCGACCGCAGCGTCACCGATGTCACCGCCGACACCTTCGCCGATCTCGATTTCGCGCTGCTGAACGGTGCCGACGACGAGGCCCGCCTTCTGGGCATCGAGATGCGCGGCCCCGGCGAGGCCACCATCGTGGTCACCGACCGCACCCGCCCGATCGGCCGCCTGTCCATCGAGGTCGGCGGACGCGACAACCTGCTGTTCTTCGACAACCGGGCCTGGAGCGGCAATTGCTTCGGCAACATGCGCGTGCTCGGCTCTGACTGCGTTCTCTTCTTTAACGACATCGCCGACGCCTACGTGGCCCTGCCCGACGTCTACATGCGCTCCAGCCAACAGTTCCTGTTCTGGGGCCGCGGCGCGTCGGCCGTCGGGTGCAGTATCGAGTTGGAAGGCACCGGCCAGGGCATCGCCATCGGCGACGACGCGCTCATTTCGTCGGGCGTCTGGATACGCAACTACGACATGCACGCGATGCACGACCTCGACACCGGCCTGCGCATCACCCGCCCCCCGGTCGATACGATCATCGAACGCCATGTCTGGCTTGGCCAGGACGCCATGCTGCTCAACTGCGAGCGCATCGGCATGGGCAGCATAATCGGCGCCCGCGCGTTGGTGAAAGGCGTGCTGCCCCCTCGCGTGGTCGCCGCCGGCACGCCCGCGCGCATCATCCGCGAACGCGTCAGCTGGGGCCGCGACACCTACGGCATGACCGGGGCGGAGCGCATTGCGATCGGGCTCGCGGAACACCCGGGAAGGTAGGCCGTATCGCGCACGCGACGCTCGGTCCCCCTTCTCGCGCTGGCACTCGCCATGCCCTTCGCCGCCCAGGCCGCCGAACATCACGCTGCCGCACCATGATCGGCTGGCGAATTACCGTGGACGACTAACCTCGAATCTCCGCCAGCCCCCGCTTCGCCGTGCCGTCCGGCGCGAAATTCGTTGCGTCCAGCCATTGCCGCATCGCGTCGCGGCACCGGGGCCATTCGTCGGCGAGGATGCTGAACCAGGCCGTGTCGCGGCGGCGGCCGCGGGTGACGATGGCGGCGCGGTGGGTGCCTTCGGGCACGAAACCGAGACGCAAGGCGCTCCGCACCGAGGGCGCGTTCAGCGCGTTGCATTTCCACACCAGACGGCGATAGCCGAGATCGTCCATGGCCAGGCGCGCCAGCAGGTAGATCGCCTCGGTGCCGGCGCGGGTGCGCTGCATGCGGGGGGCGAACCAGATGTGGCCGATCTCGATGGCGGCGTTGCGGGGCTGGATGTCCATCAGCGAGAGCCAGCCCGAGACCACGCCGGTCGCGACCGGGCGGATCGCCCAGACCATCGGGTCGTGCTGGGACGCGAATTCGGCCACGTAGCTTGTCATGGCGGCTTCGGTGGCGAACGGGCCAGCCGCGAGATAGGTCCAGCTGTCATCGGCCCCTTGGGCTGCCTGCCACAACTCCTCGGCGTGGCGGCGGTGCAGCGGTTCCAGCTCGACATGCGTCCCGCGCAGCTTGATCCGCGCCGGCAGCGGGCGCGGCGTGGCATCGACTTCGGGGCCTTGCGGCGAAGATGTCATGACAGGGTTGGAAAAGCTGTTAGCGTGGGCATGTTAAGAGGCGTCCTCACAGGGAGATGACCATGAACCGTGCTTATATCGCCGCCATCGCAATGGCGGCCACTCTTGCCGCCGCGCCGGCTTTCGCCGCCACGATGAACTACACCGCGAGCCTCTCGGGCAAGACCGAAGTGCCCGCCACCACGTCCGCCGGGACTGGCGAGATGCTGGGCTCGCTCGACACCGTCACCAAGACGCTGTCGTACACCGTCACCTATAACGGTCTGTCCGGGGCCGCCACCGCCGCCCACATCCACGGCCCCGCCGACGTCGGCAAGAACGCTGGCGTGATGCTGCCGTTCGCGGCGCCGGCCAACCCGATCAGCGGCAAGGCGACGCTGACCGACGACCAGATGAAGGCGCTGGAGTCGGGCATGACCTACGTGAACGTCCACACCGCGGCGAACCCCGGCGGCGAAATCCGCGGCCAGGTCGTCAAGGGCAAGAACTGAGGCGGCTCCCTGGGGCGGCGATGCTGCTCCGGGGTTCGTGCCATTGCGGCGCGGTGCGGTATCGGGTGCGCTCGTCGCAGCCGGTACCGTACCAGCGTTGCTATTGCTCGATCTGCCGCAAGACGCAGGGCGGCGGTGGATATGCCATCGACATCGCGGCCGACGCCAGAAGCCTCGAGGTCGACGGGCGAGGGGCGGTCACGATCTACCACGCCAGGATCGGCGACACGATAAGCTCCGCCGAGCGGGCGTTCTGCGGAACCTGCGGGAGCGGCTTATGGATATTCAGTCCGGAATGGCCGGACATGATCTATCCGTTCGCGTCCGCGATCGACACGGATCTGCCGACACCGCCGGAGCATACCCATGTCATGCTGGGCTCGCGGGCGTCCTGGGTCGAAATCGAGGGCGGCCCGCGCGACAAGAGGTTCGCCGAGTACCCTGATGAGTCGATCGTGGATTGGCACGCGCGGACCGGGTTGACTACACAATAGCAGGCACCCGCTCGGCGGGTGGGGTGTTGCGGCTGCGGCCGCAGCGCACGATGCCGTCGATGACCACCATGCCGACGCCGGGGAGGTCGCCTTTTCGGATGGAGTCGAGCAGGTCGGTGCCGGAGGAGTGCTGGGCGCGGTCCATCAGCAGGAAATCGGCGGCGCGTCCCATTTCGATCAAGCCGCAATCCAGCTTGCGCATCCGCGCGGTATTGCCGGTGGCACAGCAGAACATGGTCTCCGCCGGCACGTCGCCGAGCGACGAGAGCATCGCGACCATCCGCAAGATGCCGAGCGGCTGCGCGCCGGAGCCGGCGGGGCCGTCGGTGCCCAGGATCACGCGCGACATCTGGCCGAGTTCTCCGGCGTAGCGCAGCGCCGAGAGGCCAGCCAACTCGTTGCCGTTATGCACAATCTCGATGCCGCGCAGGCAGCCTTCGCACAGGCACCGTATCTGTCGCAGCGGCAGCGCGGTGTGGCCGCCGTTGATGTGGCCGATGATGTCGGCATCCGCCTCCAGCACGGTGTCGGCGTCGATGTAGCCCGAGCCCGGCACCGAGGGGCCGCCGGTGTGGATGGTGCTCTGAATGCCGTATTTGCGTGCCCAGGCGACCATCTCGCGGGCTTCATACCCGGCCTTGACCGTGCCGAGACCCACCTCGCCCAGCAGTCCTACCCCGGCGGCGGCCAACTCGGCGAAATCGCTCTCCACCATGCCCTGCTCGAGCACCGGCGCACCCGCGACCACCTTCACGCCGGCGGGGCGGAAATTGGCGTACGCGCGCTGGGCGGTGATGGCCAGCGCCTTGAGGCCGACAATGTCGCGCGGGCGGCCGGGGAGATGCACCTCGCCGGCCGAGATCATGGTGGTGACGCCGCCGTGCAGGCTGCTCTCGATCCAGCCAAGCTGGCTCTGGCGCGGCGTCCAGTCGCCGAACACGGGATGGACGTGGCTGTCGATCAGGCCCGGCGAGAGGGCGCAGCCATGGGCGTCGATGGTCACGCGCGCATCCCCGGTGTCGCAGTCGGCGGCGCGGCCGATGGCGGCGATGCGGCCTCCTTCGGCCACGATCGTATCGGCATCCCCGATCGGGGATGCGAGGTCGCCGGTCAACAGCAGGCCGATATTGCGGATGACGAGCTTGCCGAGTTGCTTTTCCGGGCCAGCGGCCAGAGCCATGGTCGTCTCCTCAGTTACTGAAACATGCCGCCCGCGCCGCCGATCACGCCCAGCGCGCAGGTGACGCCGGCCACCGTGACCACCACCCACAGATAGGCGCCGCGCAGCCGCACGGCAGGCGGCAGCGCCTTGATCGCCAGCAGGATCAGGAAGCCGAGCACCAGCGGCAGCATCAGCGCGTTCATCACCTGCACCGCCACGTTGAGCGACACAAGGTCAGGGGCCACGCCGACCGCCAGCGCGCTACCCACGATGCAAACGGCATAGACCGCGTAGAACCAGCGGGCCTGGCTCGGCCGGTATTCCAGCGAACGGCGATAGCCAGCCACTTCGCCAAGACCCCAGGCCAGCGCAAGGGACGTCACGATCGCGGCCACCAGGCCCGCCCCCAGCACGCCCAGGCCGAACACCAGCCGGCCGAACTCGAAGCCGAGATAGGGCGTGAGCGCGCCGCTCATCTCGCCCACGGTGGTCAGCGTCGCCTTGCTGTCATGCGGCGCGATGGTGGCGGCGGCGGCGACCAGCACGGCGGCCATCACCAATTGGGTGATCGCGGCGCCGATCGCCGTGTCCCACCGTGCGGCGTTGAAATGCTCGGGGCGCAGCTTTTTGTCGGCGATGGCGCTTTGCTGGTAGAATATCATCCACGGCATGATGACGGCCCCGATGTTGGCGGCCACGAGATACAGGTAGTCGGGGTCGGTCGCGCGGATATCGAGCGCCTGGCTCGCCATGGTGGCGAGGTCCGGGTGCGCGGCCCAGGCGACGAAAAAGAACGCGAGTTCGAACAGCCCGATCACGATCGCCGCCCGCTCCACCCGGCGATACGACCCGGTGGCGACCACCGCCAGCAGCGCGGCGGCGGCCATCGGCAGGGTCACGGCGCGCGAAACGCCATACAGTTCGCCCACGCCGGCGACGCCCGAGAACTCCGTCAGCAGCGCGCCGACGGTGGCGACCGCAAGGCCGGCGGCCGAGACCCAGGCCCAGAACGGGCCGAACGTGTCGCGGATCAATTCCCCGTGGCCCCGGCCGGTGAAGATGCCCAGGCGCACGGTCAGCTCCTGCACCACATACAGAATGGGGATCAGCACCAGCTGCAGCAGCAGCAGCCGGTAGCCCCATTGCACGCCGCTCTGCCCCGCGGTGATGATGCTGCCCACATCGGTATCGGCCAGCATGACCACGAGGCCAGGACCGACCACAGCTAAAAAGCGCGCGCGCCGGCCGGCAAGCGCCTTGGTGGGAATTTGGGCCATCGGGGCTCCGGATGATGTGAGGCGTCTGTCCATGCGCGTGTGATGGTTCATTTGCGAATAAGTCGCAAGTGCGATTTGCGCTGCCCGGTCGCCAACCGCATATGGCGGGTCCAATCTCACGCCTGAGGACATGTCATGCCCGTGCTGCGCCTGCACAACAGCCGAACCCGTGCGAAAGAGGATTTCACGCCGGTCGATCACGGGCATGTGCGGATGTATGTGTGCGGTCCGACCGTGTACGATCGCGCCCATGTCGGCAATGCGCGGCCGGTGGTGGTCTACGACGTTCTGGCGCGGCTGCTGCGGCGGCTTTATCCGCGCGTGACCTACGTGCGCAACATCACCGACGTCGACGACAAGATCAACGCGCGCGCGGCCGAGTCGGGCGAGCCGATCGCCGCCATCACCGCGCGCACCACGGCCGCCTTCCACGCCGACATGGCCGAACTGGGCGCGCTGCCGCCCGATGTGGAGCCGCGCGCCACCGAAAGCATCGACGAGATGATCGCGATCATCGAGCGGTTGATCGGGAGCGGCCACGCCTATGCGGCGGACGGCCACGTGCTGTTCGCGGTGGCGAGCTTCGCGGAATATGGCCGCCTGTCGGGCCGAAGCCCCGACGAGTTGCTGGCCGGCGCCCGCGTGGAGATCGCCAGCTACAAGCGCGATCCCGGCGATTTCGTGCTGTGGAAACCGTCGCCGCCGGAATTGCCGGGCTGGGACAGCCCATGGGGCAGGGGGCGGCCCGGATGGCATATCGAGTGCAGCGCCATGTCGTGGCGCTATCTTGGCGACAGCTTCGACATCCATGGCGGCGGCAGCGACCTGATATTTCCGCATCACGAGAACGAACTGGCGCAGAGCCTATGCGCCTTTCCTGGCTCCAGCTTCGCCCGCGTCTGGCTGCATAACGGCATGTTGAACGTGGACGGCGTGAAGATGTCCAAAAGCCTCGGCAATTTCTTCACCGTGCGCGAGGTGCTGGACCAGTGGCCCGGCGAGGTGATCCGGCTGCTGCTGCTGCGTGGGCACTACCGGGGTACGCTGGAATTCTCGCAAGGGCTGCTGGCCGAGAGCAGGCGGGAGCTGGATCGGTTCTATCGCGCGCTCGAGCGCAGTCCCGGCGAGATAACCGAGGTGCCGCGTGCCGTGATGGACGCGCTGTGCGACGATCTGAACACGCCGCTGGCGCTGTCGCACATGCACGCTCTGTCCGACGCCGCCATGGCGGGCGACGCGGTGGCGGCGGGGGGATTGCGGGCGGCGGGTGAACTGCTCGGGCTGCTCGGCGCCTCGCCCCAGGCGTGGTTCCAGGGCGGCGGCGATGCGGCGGTGGATGCCGCGATTGCCGAACGTGTGGCCGCCCGCACGGCGCGTGACTATTCCCGTGCGGACGCGATCCGCAAGGACCTGGAGGCGCAGGGCATTCTGCTGGAGGACAATCCGGGCGGCACCACATGGCGGAGGCGCTGAGATCATGACCGGCCGCGACGGCGGGGCGGATCTGGCGCCGCTGGGCCGCAGCCCGGTCGTGATACTGGTTCGCCCACAGCTGGCCGACAACATCGGGGCGGTCGCGCGCGCCATGGCCAATGGCGGCTTGTTCCACCTTCGGCTGGTGGCGCCCCGGGACGGCTGGCCGCAGGAGCGCGCGTGGCGCATGGCCTCCGGGGCCGACCGCATTCTCGACGCTGCTCCGGTGTTCGCGACCGTGGCCGAGGCGTGCGCCGACCTGCATCGGGTGTTCGCCACCTGCCCCCGGCCGCGCCATGTCGTGAAGCCCGTGCTGACCGCGCGCGGCGCCGCGGCCGAATTCCGCGCCATCGCCGCGCGCGCGCTGGAGTGCGGCATCCTGTTCGGCCCGGAGCGCGCGGGGCTCGATCGCGAGGATTTGGCCTGCACCGACAGCCTCGTCCGCATTCCGCTGAACCCGGCGTTCAACTCGTTGAACCTGGCGCAGGCGGTGATGGTGGTGGCCTATGAGTGGTGGAGTGCGGCCGACGAGACCATGCCGCGCCTGTTGGGCACGCATGAGACGCGGGTCGCGACCAAGGGGGAACTGGACAACCTGCTGACCCACCTGATCGCGGAGCTGGACGAATGCGGCTTCCTGCGCAACGTGCCCAAGCGGCCGGGCATGGTGCAGAACCTGCGGCACCTGTTCCAGCGCGGCGAGGTGACGCAGCAGGAGCTGCGGACGCTGCACGGGGTGGTGACGGAGCTTTCGCACGGGCGGCGGCTGCGCGAGGCAGCGGCCAGTCTCAGCCCTCGACCCGCCGATGCAGGCTCATCTGATAGGTGAACTGGTCGGCCCGGTGCCAGTTGACCGAGGCGATCAGGGTGCCCTGCCGCGTCACGTAGCGGCGGAGCAGTTGCAGCGACATGCTCGCCTCGGCAAGACCGAACGCGTTCGACACACGGCGCGGCATCTCGGTCGCGCGGATATCCTGCAGGACCTCGATGATGGACTGACCCGACGCGTCCTCCAGCATCGCGTAGAACGGCAACCTCACATGCCAGAAAGTCTCGATGGTGGCTTCGAATTCGGCGGGCACGTAAGATTCGACATAGGCGATCGGCGATCCGCCGCGTTCCGTCCAGCGCACGCCCGTCACCAACAGCCACTCCTTGCCGGCAACGGCGCCGATGCGCTGGGCGATTTCGGCGGTGAGCGTGACCCGGGAGATGTCATTGACCACGTAATGCGTGTTCGTGGCGTTGGCGAAAAGGTCCTGCAGCGTGGCGAAGGACTGGGTGTAGTTGGCAACCGGCGTCGCCGACACCACCAGGCTGCCGGCACCCTGGCGCCTGCGGATCAGGCCCTGCTCGACGATGCGGCGGAGCGCCTCGCGGATGGTGTTGCGGCTGGTGGCGAACTCCTCTCCCAGATCCGCCTCGGTGGGAAGCAGCGAGCCGATCGCATAGTCGCCACCGACGATCCGCTCGCGCAGCTTCGCCGCGATCTGGACATAGACCGGGGTGCGCTGGGACGGCCCGCTCAGTTGGAACGTCCATTGGAAAGGCCGGTCTCGACCACCTCGCCCGCGCCGCCGACGATCCGCAGACTGTCAGAACCGCAGCCTGCGGTGAGGTTGCACGCGCGCATGGGCGTCTCTCGCTTTCGGGACATCGGTTGTAGGTGCAAATTCACGCTGCGGCAAATAGACATCGGAACATCTTGGCGATGTTGCCCTCGACCTTGCGGCGGGCGAGTCAGGCTCCGCCCGGTCGTGCCGCTTCGTCGCGGGGCCGGAAGCCGTCCCGCGTGCGGCGAATTCGCATGCCCGTTAGCCCCATGAAATGCGCCGGCACCAGCCACGCGCCGCGTTCGGCCACCTCCTCCAGAAGCAGCCGGCGTGTCGCGTGGGCCTGCGACCCGTCGGAACAGAAACGGCTCGACCAGTCAGGCCGCACAAGCTGGACGGGATGGTGGATCGCGTCACCACACAACAGGCCGTGCGAGCCACGGCGATCGAGCGTGATGCCGACCTGCCCCGGCGAGTGGCCGGGCAGCGGCCGCACTGTCAGGCCGCGCAGCAACTCGTGGTCGGCGTCCACGAGATCGACCTGCCCGGCCTCGATGACCGGCAAAACCGAATCCGTGTATGACCCGTGGTTCGCTGCCGGATCGCAGCGCACCTGCGATTGCCAGTAGGCAAGCTCGCCGCGCCCTAACAGATATCGTGCGCGAGGGAAGGTGGGCACCCACCGCCCATCGACAAGCCGCGTGTTCCAACCGACATGGTCGGCGTGCAGGTGGGTGCAGAATACGATATCGACGTCTTCCGGAGCGAGCCCTAGCGTGGCGAGGCGCGCGAGATACGAGGTGTGGCTACGGTCGTTCCACGGCACTTGCCGCGGGCGCGGCTTGTGTTCGCCGACGCAGGTGTCGACCAGGATGACCTTGCCATCGACGCGCAGCACGACCGAGTGCATCGACAATGCGATCTCGTCGCCGCGCATGAAGGCTGGCTCCAGCCAATGACGGTCGGCCTCCAATGCAGCCGCCTCGGCTGCGGGGAACAGCGTGGCGAGAGGCAGGACGAAGCGCTCCATGTCGACGACGCGATCCAGCCGCGCGTCGCCGATCATGAGGGGCGGGCTCAGGTCAGCCGGGGGTGCAGGCATCGGGAGGGAACTCGTCGAAGAGGGTCCATTTCGCGTCCTGCAACAGGATGACGTAGCCTGGGAGTTCCGCGTCGCTGCCGGTGAAGCAGATGTCGTTGCCCAGCACGCCCGAGAAGCGGATGCCCTTGAGCGCGTCGCGCACAGCCACGCGCTCGGCGGCGAGCTTGGACGGATCGCCGGTGACGCCCGATTTCTCGATCGCCTGCTTTAGCAAGTACACCGTGTCGAACGCCTGCGCGTCCACATGGTGCGGCCCGGCTTTGTGCAGGCCGCGCGCGGCGGTCTCGCGCACGAAGCGCTGGGCGAAAGCCTCCGTGTCGGCGTTGTGGCCGCGCCAGAACCCCGACGCGAAGATCATGCCGTCGGCGTCCTTGCCGAACAGCTCGACCAGGTTCGGTTCGGAAAAAAGCTGCGAGCCGATCACGCGGCCCTTGTAGTTCTGCCGATGCAACTCGCGGAGCAGCACGACCGCTTGGTCGAAATTGGCGGCCAGCGCCAAAATGTCCGGGTTGTCCTGCACCACTTGAGCAACCTGGGCCGACACGTCGAAGCTGTTCAAGTTGAAGGTGACGGTTTTGGTCAGCGTGACGCCGGCCTGCTTCAGCAGCGGCGGGAACACCTGGCTGCCGGTGATGTTGGCGATGCGATCATCGGACACATAGATGATGTCGGCGGTTTTCATCGCCACCTTCTTGCGCTTCAGGGCTTCGAGCAGCCGCGTGAACTGTTTGTCCTCGCCGGCCGAAAGTCGCCAGGTGAAGGTCTTGCCCTTGGTGAGCCCCGGCGCGCTGGAGGAATAGGGCAGGATCAGCACGCGCTCACGCTCGGCGTCGTTCAGGGCCACGGCGGTCTCGCTCGACGAAAGCGGCCCGATGATCGCCAGCACCTTGTTGTCTTCGGCCAGCGTGCGCACGGCCACGGAGGCCTGTTTCGGGTCCGATGCCGTGTCGTAGCGGATCAGGTGGATCTTGCGCCCCGCGATGCCGCCCTTGGCGTTGATCTCGTCGGCGGCCACCTGCACCGCGATGGCGGTGCTGTCGCCGGTCTGCTTCAACGGTCCGCTGGTGGCGGTGACGAAACCGATCTGCCACTCGGGCAGGTCGGCGGCAGTGGCGGCGGTGCTTATCAGCCCCAATGCCGCGATCGTCAGGATCGTCTGTCGGCTACGGCGAAACATGGCAGTCCTCCTTCGCTGTTGGCGGGTTCAGTGCGCGCCCAGATAGGCCTGTGTCAGCATCTCGCTTCGTGCGACGTCGGCCGCGTCGCCCGAGAGCACCACGGCGCCGAGTTCCAGGATCGTCGCGCGGGCCGCCGCCTCGAGTGCCATGCCGGTATTCTGCTCGACCAGCAGGACAGCGAGACCGTCACGGTTCAATGTCCTGATGAGATCGAACATTCGCTGCACGAACAGAGGGGACAGGCCAAGCGAGGGTTCGTCCAGCATCATGAGCCGAGGCTTGGCGAGCAGCGCGCGGCTGATCGCCAGCATCTGCTGCTCGCCGCCGGAGAGCACGCTGGCCAGCATGTCGCGGCGTTGCGCGAGGTTCGGGAAACGCTCGTAGATCGCGTCCACATCGCGGGCGACTGCCGTGTCGCGCCGGGTGTAGGCGCCCATCAGCAGATTGTCGTGGACGGTGAGGCTGACGAAGATCTGGCGCCCCTCGGGTACCAGCACCAAGCCGCGCCGCACGCGCGCCGGCGTGTCGGCGGTCGTGATGTCGTGTCCGTCGAACCGGATGGTACCGCGCGCCGCGCGGACCATGCCCTGGATGGCGCGCAGCAGCGACGTCTTGCCGGCGCCGTTGGCGCCCAGCACGGCCACGATCTGGCCTTCGGCCACGGAGATATCGACGCTCTTGACCGCCATGTTGCGGCCGTAGCGCACATCGAGGCCGGTGACCTCAAGCAGTCCCTCGCGTTTATGCGGCATTGTGGCGCGGCCCGAGATAGGCTTCCAGAACGGCGGGGTCTTCCTGCACCGAGGCGGTCGGGCCGTCGTAGATCTTGAGGCCGAAATTGAGCACGATCGTGTGCTCGCATAGGCTGCGGACCAGGCTCATGTCATGTTCCACGATCAGCAGCGTCACTCCATGCTCGGCGACGCCCATCAGGAAATCCTTCAGATCCCCGGTTTCGCGCGTGTTGAGGCCGGCCGCGGGCTCGTCCAGCAGCAGCACCTTGGGGTGGCTCATCAGCGCGCGGACGACTTCGATCTTCTTGCGGATGCCATAGGGCAGGTTGGCGGTGACTTCGTTCGGATAGGTGCCGAGACCGAAGGCGCGGAGCTGCGACTCCGCCTCGTCGCGCCAGGCGCGGTTGCGCTTCAGCCAGAGCGGCGTCAGCAGGTCCATCATGCCGCGCGTGCGGGCGTGCTGGCCCACCATGACGTTCTCGACCACGGAGAGATGCGGCATCAGGCGGATGTTCTGGAACGAGCGCGCCAGACCCATCACGGTGCGCTCGCCCGGGCGCTTGGCGGCGATGTCCGTGCCTTGAAGCAAGATCGCGCCCCGATCGGCGGAATAGGCGCCGGAAATGAGGTTGAACACCGTGGTCTTGCCGGCGCCGTTCGGTCCGATCAACGCGGTGCGCTGGCCCTCGCGCACGTCGAAGCTCACATCGGTCACGACCTTCAGCCCCGAAAAGGCCTTGGTCACGTTGCGGAGTGCCAGAACAACCGCGGCGTCCATGCTCATGCCTCGCGCGGCGCGGCGCGGCGGTTGCCGAGCAGACGGCCGAGGCCGGTGCGGGTCACCACGCCTTCGGGGCGCGCCACCATCATCACCACGGTGATGATGCCCAGAATGATGAAGCGCCAGCTGGTGTCGAGCTGCCCGGCGCTGGCGCCGCCCATGTTGGCGACCACGTAGCGGAACAGCTCGGGCACGATGGTGAAGAAGGCGGCGCCGATCAGCGGCCCCCAGACGGTTTGCGTGCCGCCCAGCAGCACGAACAGCAGCAGATAGATCGAGCTGAGCGAGTCGAAGGTCTGCACCTCGACGAAGTTGAAGTAGAAGGCATAGAGCCCGCCCGCGATGCCCGCGAGGACGCCGCCCAGCGTGAACGCGGCGACGCGCGTGCGGCGCACGCCGATGCCCATGAGTTCGGCCACCGTGTCGTCGTCGTGGGTCGCGCGCATCGCGAGCCCGAAGCGCGTCTGCATCAGCAGCATCACGCCGACCAGTACGACGCCGGCGATCACGATGATCGGGCCACCGCCGACATGCTCCGGCACCGTCATGCCCAGCGCGCCGCCGAGCGCGTCGACGTTGATGATGACGCCGCTGACGAACTGCGCGAAGGCGAAGGTGGCGAGCACAAGATAGACGCCCTTGGTACGCAGGATCGATAACGCGAGCACGAATGCGATCAGACCGCTCACGCTGGCCGACACCGCCAGGATGACCGGAAGCGGGGCGCCGTATTGCGTCGAGATGTAGGCCGCAGCATAGGCGCCGACCGCCTGGAACGCGGCGCCGCCAAGGTTGAGCTGCCCGGTGGCGACCGGCAGGAACACCGCGTAGGCGAGGATGACGTTCAACGCCAGGATCACCGCCATGCCGTCGAGATAACCCGACATCAGAGCTTGCCCTTGCCAATGGCGTGGTGGCCGAAGATGCCCTGCGGCCGCACGATCAGCGCCACCAGCAGCAAGCCCCACACGATCGCCTGCACCGTGTCGCCGCCGAACAGATGGATCGAGAGCGTCTCGACCACGCCGACGATCACGCCGCCGACGATGGCGCCCCAGATCGAGCCGAGGCCGCCCAGCACCATGCCGGCGATGGCCTTGTTGCCGACCTCGTTGCCCATGCCGGCATAGACCTGGCCGTAGTTGATGGCGAAGATGGCGCCCGCCACGCCGCACAGCAGGCCGGAGAGCACGAACACCACCGGCACGATACGCCCAACATCGACGCCCATCAGCAGGCTGGCATCCGGATTCTCGGCGATCGAGCGCAGCGCGCGGCCAATGCGGGTGTATTTCAGCAGCCGCGACAGGCCGAACACGATGGCGAGTGCCAGGACCAGGCTGAACAGCTGCGGGATGCTGACGATGAGGCCGCCGAAACGGAGGTTCATGTTGGTGAACGGGGTGGTGAACCGATGCGGCTCGGTGCCGTAGGCCATGCGGACGAGGTTCTCGATGATCAGCAGGAAGCCCAGCGAGGAGACCAGCGGAATGGCGTGCTCGGTGGCATCGCCGTAGCGCGCCTTCATGTAGCGGAAGGTCATGCGCTCGACCACGAGCGAGGCGGCGATGGCGACCGCGATGCCGTCGCCCAGGGCGGCAGCCCAGTTCAGCGGCGAGCTGAGGCCGAAAGGCAGGCCGTATTGCGCCGACGCCCAGGCGACCATCGCGGTCAGCATGAACAGCGGCGGGATGGTGAAGTTCAGGAAGTTGAGGATGCCGATGGTGAGGTTGAACGCCAGCGCCACAGTGACATAGACGGCCCCCAGCATGACGCCGTTGATGACCTGTTGCAGCACCAGGATCACGCGAAAGTCCTCAAACGCTAAAACTCACCTGTCATCCATTCGAGCTGACCGGCTGCAACCAAATTTGTCAATACCGCCCCGTTGTTGACAGCCGTTATTGTTTGGACAAATTTATGCATCCGAACAGCAAGGCATCGTTCATGGGTTCAAATCGGGTCATTGTGGTGGGGGGCGGTCCCGTCGGCCTGGTCGCGGCGACTTATCTCGCAACCCAGGGTGTGCCGCTTCTCGTGGTGGAGGAGAGCGCCGACATCACGGAGGATCTGCGGGCCTCGACATTTCACCCGCCGACGCTCGACTTTCTGGACACGCTTGGTGTCACGCGCACGCTGATCGAGCGCGGCCTCATTTGTCCGCATTGGCAGTTCCGCGACCGCAAGAAGGGCGCGGTCGCGACGTTCGATCTGTCGGCGCTGCGCGACGAGACCGCGTTCCCTTACCGGCTGCAATGCGAGCAATGGAAGCTGACCACGGTGCTCCGCGAGCGCCTTGCGGCCTCGGCGGACGTGGAGCTGCGCTATGGCCTGCGCGCCGTGTCGGTGCGGCAGGACGCGGATCGCGTGGTGCTGGTCGCGCGGACGGCGGAGGGCGAGGATGAGGAGTTCGAGGGGCGCTATCTGGTCGCCGCCGATGGGGCGCGGAGCGCCATCCGCCGGGCCCTGGGCACGCCGTTCGACGGCCAGACCATCCCGGAACGGTTTTTGTCGCTATCGACGACGTTCCCGTTCCACGAGGCGATGCCCGACCTTGCCAGCGTGGCGTATATCTCGGACCCGGACGAGTGGCTCACCCTGCTGCGGACGCCGACGCTGTGGCGGGTTCTGTTCCCGACAGACCCCAGCGAGACCGAGGAGCAGATGATGGCGCCTGCGCGCCTGGAGGAGCGGTTGCAATCGGTGGTGCCGTCCGGCACGCCGTACGAGGTGGTCCACAAGACCGCCTACCGGGTGCATGAACGCGTGGCCGAGCGCTATGTGGAGGGCCGCGTGCTGCTGGCCGGGGATGCGGCCCATCTCAACAATCCGCTCGGAGGCATGGGCATGAATGGCGGCATCCACGACGCGATGAATTTGGGCGACAAGCTGGCCGCCGTCTGGCGCGGGGCCGATCGGACGCTGCTGGGGCAGTACGAGCGGCAGCGGCGCAAGGTGGCGATCGAGTCGGTCCAGGCGCAGGCGATGCGGAACCGGCAGATATTGAACGAGCGCGATGCCGCCAGGCGTCAGGCGTATTACGACGACCTGAAGGCGACCGCCGACGACCCTGTGCGGCACAAGGAGTATTTGATGCGCTCCTCCATGATCCAGTCGCTGCGGGACGCGGCGTCGGTCGCGTGAGCCCGCGCACCATCGCGGAGAAGATCATCGCGACCCATGCCATCGAGGGCTTCGTCGCCGCCGGCGGCATCGCGACCGTGACGCCGGATATCCTGATGCTGAACGACGTGTCGGGCCCGCTGGCGTTCGAGCAGTTCGACGCCATGGGCGCCAAGGCGCCGGCCGAGCCGGCGCGCGTGGTGCTGATCGCGGACCATTTCGCGCCGGCCAGCAACATCGACAGCGCGACCGCCATCGGCGCGCTGAGGGGGTTCGCGCGCAAGCACGGCCTCGCGCATTTCCATGAGCCGGGGCGGGGCGGGATCGAGCACACGCTGCTGGATGAGTTGGGTCTGGTGGGCCATGGCAGCATCGTGTTCGGGGCCGACAGCCACACCTGCACGGCGGGCGCGTTCAACGCGCTGGGGATCGGCTTCGGCTCCACCGACCTCGCCGCCGCCTTAGCCACCGGGCGGCTTTGGCTGCGCGTGCCCGAGACGATCCGCGTGGAACTGACCGGGGAGCCGGGCCGCTATGTCACGGGCAAGGACGTGATCCTGCATGTGATCCGCCAGATCGGCGTCGATGGCGCGGCGGACGCGGCGCTGGAATTCGGCGGCCCGGGCCTCGCCGGGCTCGGCATGGATGCGCGCATGGCGATCGCCAACATGGCGGTGGAGGCGGGTGCCGATACCTGCGCGTTCGAGGGCGACGCCGCCTCGACCGCGCACATGGCCCATCGCGGCCGGGCCGCGTGTGCCCCGGTCCTGCCGGATGCGGATGCGGTGTACCGCGCGAGGCTCGAGATAAACCTGTCGGGACTTTCGCCGATCGTCGCCTGCCCGCCATCGCCGGGCGCCGGCGTGACGGTGGCGGAGCTGCGCGGCCAGCGTGTGGACCAGGTCTATGTCGGCAATTGCGCGAACGGAACCATGACCGATCTGCGCCAGGTGGCGGAGGTGCTGCGCGGTCGTCGGATCGGCGAACATGTGCGGATGATCGTCGTGCCGGCCACACAGCGCATCTGGCGCGAGGCATTGGCCGAGGGGCTGCTCGATATCATCGCCGCCGCCGGGGCTGCCATCTCGACGCCGACCTGCGGCGCCTGCTTCGGCGGTCATATGGGCATATTGGCGGCGGGCGAGATCGCGATTGCCACCACCAACCGCAATTTCCGCGGCCGCATGGGCCATCCCGACTCACAGGTGTTCCTGGCCAGCGCCTGGGTAGCGGCGGCGTCGGCTGTGGCGGGCGAGATCGTATCGCCGGAATCGCTGGAGGCGGTGCCATGACGAATGCGGTCGATGTGGTGCGCGGGCGCGTCCACCGGCTCGGCGACGATGTCGATACCGACGCCATTCTGCCGGGACGCTATCTGGCGCTGCGTGACCCGGCGGCGCTGGGCGCGCATTGCCTGGAAAGCCTCGCGCCGGGATTTCGCGGACGGGTGCGCGAAGGCGATATTCTGGTTGCCGGCCGGAACTTCGGCAACGGGTCGTCGCGCGAGCATGCGGTGATCGCGCTGAAGGCGGTCGGAATCAGGGCCATCGTGGTGGTGAGCGCCGCGCGCATCTTTTTCCGCAACGCGATCAATCTCGGCCTTCCGGTGATGGTGTCTCCGGAGGCTGCGGCGGGATTGTTGGACAGCGAGACCGCGACGGTGAGCGTTGTCGCCAACACGATCGAGCAGAACGGCACGATCTGGCGGCCGAAGCGCCTTGACGGCGAAGTCGCCGCCATCCTGGCGTGCGGCGGCCTGATGCAGCGAACCCGCGAGTTGCTCGCGGCCCAAGAAGGAGAGGACGCGGAAAATGGCTGATGCGAGACTGCGAGCGGCGCTGGGCCGGGGCGATTTCCTGGTGGCGCCGGGTGTGTTCGACATGATCTCCGCGAAGGTCGCGGACGGCATGGGGTTCGGCGCGCTGTACGCCACGGGCTTCGGCACGGTCGCGTCCCATCTCGGGCTCGCCGATGTGGGACTCGCGACATACTCGGACATGGTCTCCCGCATGGGCCAGATAGCCCGGGCCAGCACGACGCCGGTGATCGCGGATGCCGACACGGGGTATGGCGGGTTGCTGAACGTGCGCCACACGGTGCGGGGCTACGAGGCGGCCGGGATCGCCGCGATCCAGATCGAGGATCAGGAATCACCCAAGAAATGCGGCCACACGCCGGGGCGCCGGGTAATTCCGGTCGGGGAGATGCTGCTGAAGATCGAGGTCGCGGTGGCGGCGCGGGCGAGTGCCGACTTCCTGGTGGTGGCGCGCACCGATTCGCGCACGGCGCTGGGCATCGACGAGGCGATCCGGCGCGGCAAGCTGTTCGCGAAGGCGGGGGCCGACGTGGTGTTCGTCGAGAGCCCCGAGACCGAGGACGAGATGATGCGGATCGGGCAGGAAATCGACGCGCCGTTGTTGGCCAACATGGTCGAAGGCGGGCGCACGCCGATTTTGCCGGCCGCGCGGCTGAAGGCGATCGGCTATGATATCGCCATCTATCCCGCGGTTGGCTTCATGGCGGCGACGGCGGCGCTTGAGCGGGCCTACACGCATCTGCGTAAGCATGGCGACAGCACCGGGCTGCCAGCGACGGAGAGCTACGGGTTCACCCGCATGTGCGAACTGATGGGATTCCCGGATGCCTGGGCGTTCGACCTCACCTGGGCGGCACGGGCCGAGGAGATACGGGCCGAGGAGATACTGAAATGACGCGGGACGTCCTTGGCTGGCGCCGCAAGTTCGGCGTCATGGGGCCTTCCACCAACACGGTGGTGCAGCCGGATTTCGATGACATGCGGCCGGTGGGCGTGACCAACCACTACAGCCGCATCTTCACGCCGAACGCGCAGGCCATCAGCAACGAAAGCTTCATGAGTGGGGCGCGGCTGATCGGTGCCAACACCATCGACGCGGTGACCAGCGTGATGACGGCCGCGCCCGACTATCTCGTGATGGGCATGTCGGCGGTGACGTTCTTTGGCGGGGTGGCGGGCGCGGACGCGTTCCGCGCCACGGTGCAGGATGCCAGCGGAGTGGGTGTAAGCTGCGGCTCGCACGCCTGCACGGCGGCGCTGCAGGCCTATGGCGGGGTGAAGCGGATCGCGTTCTTCTCGCCGTATTTCCCGGCGGCCAACGCCGAGGTGCGGCGCTATTTCACCGAGGCGGGGTTCGAGGTGGTGCGCGACACCTGCCTGCAATGCCCGAGCTGGACCAAGATCGCCGAGGTGACGCCTGCCACCTGTCGCGCGACGTTGCGTTCGCTCGACGGCGACGATGTGGATGCGATCGTGCAGGTGGGCACCAACCTCAGCATGATCCGTCTGGCCGCGGCGGCCGAGATGTGGCTGGACAAGCCGGTGATCGCGATCAACACCGCGACGTATTGGCACGCGCTGCGCGCCAACGGGATCACCGACAAGGTTCAGGGCTACGGGCGCTTGTTGGAAGAGTATTAGCCATGAGCGACGAGCTCGATATCTACAAGCGCCAGGGGTTCGCGCACGTCCTGGGCATCGGCGCGGCGCCGGCTCTGGTAATCGTGGATTTCGTGCAGGGCTTCACCGATCCCGCGCATTTCGGCGGCGGCAACATCGCGGCCGCGATCGAATGTACGGTGTCGCTGTTGGAGCTCGCCCGCGCGCGTGGGTGGCCGGTTGCGCATACCCGCGTGGTTTATGCCGATGATGGGTCGGATGTGGGCGTGTTCGCCTCCAAGGTGCCGTCGCTGCGCACTCTGGTCGAGAGTAGCGAACTGTCGCGGATCGTACCGTCGCTCACGCCGATCGCGGGCGAATTGGTGATCCGCAAGCGGCAGGCCAGCGCGTTCTTTCACACCGAACTGGCTGGCTGGCTGGCGTTCCGCCGGGTGGACACGCTGTTCGTCGCGGGCTGCACCACGAGCGGGTGCGTGCGCGCCACCGTGGTCGATTCCTGCGCCAACAACTTCCGCACCATCGTTGCGACGGATTGCGTGGGCGACCGCGCGATCGGGCCGCATGAGGCCAATCTGTTCGACATGGGCCAGAAATACGCGGACCTGATGAGCGTGGCCGAGATCAAGGCGAGCGTCGGCGACAACGGGCCGGTCTGACGGTCATGCGGCGCCGAGCGCCTGCCATGGGGTGGCGGCGCCACGACCTTTGGCTCCGTGGGCGATGAACCCGGCCATGAAGCTGCCGCCGGCTTCGCAGCGGTTTGCTAGACCTTCAGCCACACCCAACGCTGTTCCCCCGCCTTGCCGCGCACCAGCAGGACCACGAACTTGCGGTCGGTCCTGCGCACCTCGTCCAGCACCTTTGCCACGTCCTCGGCGGTGCCGACCGCCGCCTGCTGCACCCGCAGGATCACGGTTCCAACCACGATGCCGGCCTCGCTCGCGATGCTGTCGTCGATCACGCCGGTCACCACCACGCCCGCGCTGCGCGCGGGTTGCGGCTCCATCAGCGCCTCCACGGTGAAACCGAAATCCTCCATCTTGGGGGGGGGGTTGTCCACCGGCGGCTTGATCGTCACCGGGCCGCCGGGGAATTCGCCCAGTTTCACCATGACGCGGCGCACCTTGCCGGCCCGCCACGCCGTGACCGGCACCTCGGCCCCCACAGGTTGGCGCGCGATCACCCGGATCAGCGCCCGCACGTCGCGGGGGGCCTGGTCCGCGACGTCCAGCACCACGTCGCCCACGGCGAACCCGGCCTTGTCGGCCGGGCCGCCGGCATCGACGTCGTTCACGATGAAGCCGTGATCCTTGTCCACGGCGAGCGCGCGGGCGATCTCGGGGGACAGGTCCTGCATCGACAGCCCGATCCAGCCGGCGTTCACCCGGCCCATCCTGATGAGGCGCGGCACCACGAACGTCACGTCGTTGCTGGTGAGCGCGAAACCAAGCCCGATCGAGCCGTTGCCGTAGGGGTCGATGTTGGCGGTGTCGACGCCGATCACCTCGCCGGCCGCGTTCATCATCGGGCCGCCGGAATTTCCGGGGTTGATCGCGCAGTCGCTCTGGATGAAATCGTCGAACGGCGTCTTGTGGATGTCGCGGTTCAGCGCGCTGATAACGCCGGAACTGACCGTGAGCCCGATGCCGAGCGGGTTGCCGATGCAGATCACCGGCTGCCCGACCTTCAGCGCGTCGCTGTCGCCGAATTTCAGCACTGGCAGCGGCTTGGTCACCTCCACCTTCAGGATGGCGATGTCGATGGCGCTGGCCAGCGCGAGCACCTTGGCCCGCGCGCGGCTGCGGTCGCTGAACCCGACGCTGATCGTGCTGACGCCCTCCACCACGTGCCGGTTGGTCACGATGATGCCGGACGGATCGACCACGAAGCCCGAGCCCGCGATGGCGGAACGATGTTCGGCGCCCGCCTCGGAGGGCGCCGCCCCCTCGAGCGGCCCCTCGCGCCAGACGGTGATGTTGACGATCCCTGGCAGGGCGGCGGCGACCACGGCGGAAAAATCCTCCGGCGTCGAGGCGCGGGCCGAGAGGGGCGAGGCGAGCAGCAGGGCGGCGAGGACGAGGCGGTGCATGATATCGAAACATTCCGGTTGCGCGGGCGTCAACGCGGCCTGCATCCGTCAGATTAGCGCGCCGCGCAAAGTTTGCATCCGCGTGTTGAACCTTTCGCGGCAATAGGCGATGGTGCGAGGGTTCGGACTATCCCGTGCGGGAGAGCGCAGGTGAAAGCCTGCCGCCGAAGGCGCAACCGGCCCCCGGAAACGCTCAGGCAAAAGGACCGCGACGGGCTCAAGAGCCTCTGGAAAGCCGGCCAGAATCGGCCGCACCGACGGAGTAAGGGCACCCTGAATGGGGGCCTGAATCTCTCAGGTATCCGTGACAGAGGGGGGCCAAACCTGCCGGCGATCTTGCCGGGGGTTCTCTTGCGCGGAGTTCGACCAGCATGACGAGCGACACGAATGGTCCCGAGATCGGGCCGATCGACGAAATGTTCGAGGCGACGGAGTCGCCCCCGGTGAAGACCACGCCGCTCGATGCGCTGCATCGCGAACTGGGCGCCAGGATGGTGGAGTTCGCCGGCTACGCGATGCCGGTGCAGTATCCGGCGGGCGTGATGGCGGAGCACCTGCATTGCCGCGGTGGGGCGGCGCTGTTCGATGTGTCGCATATGGGGCAGGCCAGCCTGCATGGCGAAGCCGCCACGGCCGCCTTGGAGCGGCTGGTGCCGTCCGATATCGCGGCGTTGCAGCCGATGCGGCAGCGTTACACGCTTTTGACGAACGAGCTGGGCGGCATTCTGGACGATCTGATGGTGGCCCGGCTGCCGGGAAGGCTGTTCATTGTGGTGAATGCGAGCCGCAAGGATGCCGATCTGCGGCACATCGCGGGGCATCTGCCGGCGGGGGTGACGCTGGAGGCGCATGACGACCGGGCGCTGCTGGCGTTGCAGGGGCCGGCGGCGGCGGCCGTGTTCGCGCGGCTTTCGCCGGGTTCGGCGCTCCACTTCATGGAAGTGGGCGAGCGCCGGGTCGGGGGCATCGACTGTCTGGTGTCCCGTTCGGGATACACTGGCGAGGACGGGTTCGAGATCTCGGTGCCGGCCAGACAGGCGGAGGCGCTGGCGCGGGCGCTGCTGGCCGAGGCGGAGGTGAAGCCCGCGGGTTTGGGCGCGCGCGACAGCCTGCGGCTGGAGGCCGGGCTGTGCCTGTACGGCAACGACATCGACGAGCTGACCACGCCGGTCGAGGCGGGGCTGACCTGGGTAATGAACAAGCGGCGGCGCGCGGAAGGCGGCTTCCTGGGCGAGGTGGTGATCCGTGACCAGTTGGCGAACGGGCCGACGCGGATGCGTGTGGGCATCAGGCCCGATGGGCGGGCGCCGGCGCGGGCGCTGACCGGGATCGTTGCCGCCGATGGCACACAGGCGGGTGGCATCACCTCGGGCGGGTTCTCGCCCACGCTCGGGGTGCCCATCGCCATGGGCTACGTGCGCCGCGATCTGGCCGGGATCGGCACGGCGGTCGACCTGGCGGTGCGCGGCAAGCACCTGCCCGCGCGCGTGTCCGCCATGCCGTTCGTCCCCCATCGTTATATCCGCTGAAGGAGTTTTCCCATGGCCGAAATTCGTTTCACCAAGGACCATGAATGGGTCTCGCTCGACGGCGCGATCGCGACCGTGGGCATTACCGAGCACGCCCAGGAGGCGCTGGGGGACGTGGTGTTCGTCGAACTGCCCGAACCAGGACGTAGGGTGGCGCATGGCGAGGCGTGCGCGGTGGTCGAAAGCGTGAAGGCCGCGTCCGACGTGTTCGCGCCGCTGGATGGCGAGGTGACCGAGCACAATGCGGCGCTGGTGGACGACCCGGCGCTGGTCAATCGCGAGGCGGGATCGGGCGGGTGGTTCTTCCGGATGCGGCTGTCCGATGCGGCTTCGTTCGGGACGCTGCTGACGGCTGCGGCCTATGACAGTTTCCTGGCGGAATCGGCGTGATGGACGCGCTCGTGGAACTGGCGGTCCTGGAGGCGCGCGACGGGTTTGTGGCGCGGCATGTGGCACCGAGCGAGAGCGAGATCGCGGGAATGCTGGGCGTGCTTGGGGTGGCCAGCCTCGGTGAGCTGGCGAACCGAACGGTGCCGGGCGCCATCCGCACCCAGCTTGCGATGGACCTGCCGCCGGCGATCGACGAGGCGGGTGCCATCGCTGAATTGCGCGCCCTTGCCGGCCGCAACGTGCTGAAGAAATCGCTGATCGGGCAGGGCTATCACGGCACCCACACGCCGCCGGTCATTCTGCGGAACGTGCTGGAGAATCCGGGCTGGTACACCGCCTACACGCCGTACCAGGCCGAGATCGCGCAGGGGCGCCTGGAGGCGCTGCTGAATTTTCAGACGATGGTGTGCGAGTTGACGGCGATGCCGATCGCCAATGCCTCGCTGCTGGACGAGGCGACGGCGGCGGCCGAGGCGGTGGCGATGGCGCGCGCGGTCTCCAAGGTTCCGGGTGGGGCGATTGCGGTGGCGACCGACCTGCACCCGCAGACGCGCGCCGTGCTGGCGACGCGGGCGCGGCCTTTGGGACACGAATTGGTGGATTTCGCGCCCGGCGACACGGCGGCGATATTGGCCGCCAGGCCGTTCGCGGTGGTGCTGCAATATCCTGGCACGTCGGGTGAAATCCGTGATCTCCATGCCGAGATCGCGGCCGCGCACGATGCGGGGGCCTTGGCGATCGTGGCCGCCGATCTGCTGAGTCTGTGCCTGCTCACGCCGCCCGGCGAGATGGGGGCCGATGTGGTGGTGGGCTCGTCGCAGCGCTTCGGCGTGCCGATGGGGTTCGGCGGCCCGCACGCGGCGTTTTTCGCGACGCGGGACGCGTTCAAGCGCGCCATGCCGGGGCGGCTGGTGGGGGTGAGCCAGGACGCGGCGGGGGCGCCCGCGATGCGGCTCGCGTTGCAGACCCGTGAGCAGCATATCCGCCGCGAGAAGGCGACCTCGAACATCTGCACGGCGCAGGTGCTGCTGGCGGTGATGGCCGGGATGTATGCCGTGTGGCATGGGCCGGTGGGTCTGCGGCGCATCGCGCGGCGGGTAAACTTACAGGCCCGTCTGCTGGCCGATGTGGCCAGGCGGGCCGGATTTCCGCTGCGCCACGATGCGTATTTCGACACCATCGCGTTCGATGCGGGGGGGCGTGCCGGGGCGCTGATGTCCGCAGCCGTCGCGGCCGGGTTCAACCTGCGGCTGCTGGATGACGGGGGCGTGGCGATCGCGCTGGACGAGACCGTCACGCGCGACGATCTCGACCGGCTGGCGTCGGTGCTGGGCGGCGGCCTGGAAGCAGCGCCGCCGAGCATTCCGGCGACCGCGATCCGGGGCAGCGCCTATCTCGGTCAGGCGGTGTTCTCGGCGCATCACGCCGAGCACGAGATGCTGCGCTACCTCAAGCGCCTGGAAGACCGCGACGTGGCGCTGAACCGCAGCATGATCCCGCTCGGCAGCTGTACCATGAAGCTGAACGCGACCGCCGAGATGATCCCGGTCACGCTGCCGGGCTTTTCCGACATGCACCCCTTCGCGCCGGCCGACCAGACCGAGGGTTTTTCCGCGCTGATCGGAACCTTGGCGGGGTGGCTCGCGACCGCAACCGGCTTCGCCGGCGTGTCGTTGCAGCCGAATGCCGGCTCGCAGGGCGAATATGCCGGGCTGCTCGCCATCCGCGCCTACCACGAGGCGCGCGGGCAGGGGCATCGGGACATCTGCCTGATCCCGTCGAGCGCCCACGGCACCAACCCGGCGAGCGCCGCGATGGCCGGGTACCGCGTGGTGGTGGTGGGCTGCGACCGCGACGGCAATGTCGATCTGGGCGATCTGGCGGCGAAGACCGCGCTGCACGGCGACAAGCTGGCGGCGCTGATGGTGACGTATCCCAGCACGCATGGCGTGTTCGAGGAGGCGATCCAGGACATCTGCCGCCTGATCCACGACCATGGCGGGCAGGTCTACATGGACGGCGCCAACATGAACGCCCAGGTGGGGCTGACCAGCCCCGGACGCATCGGCGCGGATGTGTGCCACCTGAACCTTCACAAGACATTCTGCATCCCGCATGGCGGCGGCGGCCCTGGCGTGGGACCGATCGGGGTGGCGGCCCACCTGCTGCCGCATCTACCGAACCATCCGGCGCGCGCGGATGCCGGGCCTTCGACCGGGTTCGGCCCGGTATCGGCGGCCCCGTTCGGCAGCGCGCTCATTCTGCCGATCACCTACGCCTATATCCGCATGATGGGGGCGGTCGGGCTGACGCGCGCGACCGAGGTGGCGATATTGAACGCCAATTACGTGGCGGCACGGCTGCGGCCGCATTATCCCGTGTTGTACGCCGGCGTGTCCGGCATGGTGGCGCATGAATGCATCATCGACTGCCGGGGCTTCCAGGCCGAGGCGGGCGTGATGGTGGAGGACATCGCCAAGCGGCTGCAGGATTACGGATTCCACGCGCCCACCATGTCGTGGCCGGTTGCCGGCACGCTGATGATCGAGCCGACCGAGAGCGAGACGCGGGCGGAGCTGGATCGGTTCTGCGATGCGATGATCGCCATACGGGCGGAGATCGCGGCGGTGGGGCGTGGCGAGTTGGACCGGGTGGACAACCCGCTGAAGAACGCGCCGCACACCGCGCGCGAGGTGACGAGCGACGTTTGGACGCATGGGTACTCGCGCGCGCAGGCGGCGTTCCCGCTGCCTTACGTGGCGGCGGCGAAGTATTGGCCGCCGGTGAAGCGGGTGGACAACGTCTATGGGGATCGGAATCTGGTTTGCACCTGCGCGCCGCTGGAGGCTTACGCGGAGGCGGCGGATTGAGCGGCGGCCGGGATGGGCGTGCTCGCGCCCTACCCGGTGCCGGTTGCCAAAATCTCATCCAGCAGTCCCGGCAAATCCGCCACCGCCCGCCCGGCCTTGCCCATTGCCGCCCCCCGGTCCGCCGCCCAGTCCTGCCGCCGTGCGATCGCGTCGCTCAGCATCGGCTCCAGCCCGGCATCGGCCACCGTGCGCGCCACCTCGCGCATCTCCTCCGCCCGACGGCGGCCGTGCAGCAGCGCGCGGCCGATCACGTAGCGGGCGAGTTCGGCCCAGTCAGGATGCGGCAGCGTGTCGCCGAGCGAGGCCAGCACGTCCTGCTCGACCCCGTAATGCCGCGCCGTCAGCAGGCATTCGGTGGTCAGCGCCTCCAGCCCCTTGATCATCACCGAGCGGCACATCTTCACCGATGACGCGGCGCCGACGCTCTCGCTGTAAGCGGTCAGCCGCATCCCCCAGGGCGCTCCCAGCGCCATGAACGCGGCCATATGCGCGCCGCCCAGCAGCATCGGCGAGGCGAGGCCGTGCGGCGGCACGCTGGTCATCACCGCTGCCTCCACATAGCGTCCGCCGGCCTCGGCCACGGCCATTGCCGCCGCCTGCTTGGCCGCCGGCGAGACCGAGTTCACATCGAGCACCAGCGGGCCATGCGCGAGCCCCCCCGCCAGCGAACGCACCGCATCGAGCGCGCCACCGGCGGTCACCGACACGATCACGAGGTCCGCCCGCGACGCAGCCGCCTGCGCGGAGGCGTGGATTTCCACGCCCGCCGCTGCCGCCCGCGCGCGGGCGGCCGGTAACACATCGAAGGCGGCGATGCCTCCTACCCCGGCGGCGGCCAGGTCGCGCGCAAAAATACCGCCAACCTCTCCGAAGCCGATGATCGCGACCCTCGTCATGCAGGCAACTCCGTCAACTCTTGCGCACGTTCCAGAACTTCGCGAACCCCGGCAACTGGTCGGTCACGGCCCTGCGCCGCGCCGTGGGCTGCAATATCTGTCCGAGCGGGGCATAGGGCGCCTGATCCAACACCTGAAGCTGTATCCGCGCGCACAGCCGGCGCTGCTCGTCCAGATCGGCCGAATCGAACCATGCCAGCCGCAGCCGCTCCAGCGCTGGGTCGTCCGGCCAGCCGTACCACGCATCCTTACCGTTGCCGCGTGCCAAAAACGATTCCGCCGGGTCCAGCACATCGATGCCCGCGATCGCCGACGGGAAGCAGCTCCAGCCGCCCTTGTCCACCGGCTCGCGGCTGGCGCGGCGCTGGAACATGGTGCCGGCGTCCATCGCCTGGATGTCCACGTTCATGCCCATCCGCTTCATCAGGTCCGCCCCCACCTGGGCCATCACGCTGTTCACCGGATGGTCGCCCGGCGCCATCATCACCATGCGCTCGCCCTGGTAGCCCGATGCCGCCAGCGCCCGCCTGGCCCGGTCGAGGTCGAGCGGGCCGAAGCGTTCGGCCAGCCCCGCCTCGCTCGCCATCGGGCTGCCGATGCAGAAGGTGCCCGCCTTGACGTGCCACGCCTGTTTGTCGTCCGAGAACGCCCCCATGAAATCGGCCTGATCGATCGCCCCCAGCACCGCGCGGCGCACCGCCACGTTGTCGAACGGCGCCTGGATCGAGTTGAACCGCAATATCGGCATCACGCCGGTGGTGTCGCGGGTTTCCACCAGTATCGCGGCATCGCCCCGCAAGGGAGCCAGCATGTCGGGCGGCGGCGCCTCGATCCAGTCCACCTCGCCGGCCCGCAACGCCGCCATGGCCGTCACCGGCTCGGGCATCACGATCCATTCCACCCGGTCGAAATGGGTGATCTTCGGGCCGCTGGTGAAGCCGGGCGTGCCGCCTGAGCGCGGCAGGTACTCGGCGAAACGCTCATACACCAGCCGCGCTCCCGGCACCCGCTCGCCGGCCATGAAGCGATACGGCCCGCTGCCCACCACCTCGGACACCGGCTTGCCGCGCACCGCGCCGGCCGCGATCCGCTCGGGCATGATCGCCGCGATGTTGGGCGACATCTTGCCCAGCGCCGACGCCAGGCGGGGGAAGGGCCGCTTGAGGCGGAACACGATATTGCGGTCATCGGGCGCCGATAATTCGTCGGTCGCGGCCAGCAATGTCATGCCGAATCCGTCGGTCGCCCCCCAGCGGCGGATGCTGGCCACCGCGTCGCGCGCCAGCACGGGTGTGGCGTCATGAAAGCGCAGACCGGGGCGCAAGGTCAGCGTCCAGCGCAACCCGTCCGCCGCCACCGCATGGCCCTCGACCATCTGCGGCTGCGGTTGATAGGCCTCGTCGAGCCCGTACAGCGTGTCCCACACCAGGAAGGCGTGGTTGCGCACCTGCGCCGCCGTGTTGGCCACCGGGTCCAGCACCGGCAGGTCCACGTAAGGCACGAAGCGGAGCACCCGGCTGGCCTGCGCCCGGCTTACATGCGGCATGGCGAGGGCTGCCGCGGCCGTAGCCAGCAGGCTCCTTCGAGCGATGGTCATTGCGGTGTCCTCCCGAAGCGAAGTCAGAGCCCGGTTATAACACCCCGGATCACGCCGCCCGCCACCCCGGCCCGCGGGCGCGTCAATTCACGCCCGTCGCAATCCCCCCATCGCCTCGGCACCCGCACTGTCCGGGAACACCTTCTCCAGCGCCGCCGCGTCCAGGCCGAACTGCGCCGCCAGCAGGCCCTTGGCGAGGGAGCGCAGATCGGTGGTCGGTTGCAGATCGCGCTTCTCGAATAACTGCCCCTCGGCCAGGCCGGGCCAAATGCCGCGCACCTTGCCGCCCGCGACGCCGCCGCCGAGCACGAAAGCCACCGTCGCGGTGCCGTGGTCGGTGCCGCCGGTGCCGTTGATCGCCGCCGTGCGGCCGAACTCGGTCATCACCAGTATGGTGGTCTTGCTCCAGGCCTCGGCCAGCCCGGTCTTCAACTCGCCCAACGCCTCGTCGAGCGTCGCCAAGGCCCGCGTCAGGCGGGGCGCCTGGGCGAAATGCGTGTCCCACCCATCCGCCGTCTCCAGGGCCGCCAGGCGCGGGCCGTCGGGGGCGGCGAGCAGCCTTCCGGCGGCGCGTGCCAAGGCGGGCAGGCCGCCGCGTGCCGCCGGGCCGGTCTGCGGCGGGGCGAGGGTCTGCAGCGAGAAGCCGCGCTCCGAGAGGCCGATCTCCAGCGCCGGCTTCGTCACCGCGTCATCGGCGTGCATCGCCATCAGCCGGCTGTAGAAATCGGCTTCCGGCCGCGGCAACGCGGGCGGCGCCCAGGTGCCGACCGGCACGGGTCCGCGCAGCAGCAGCGGCGGCACCGCACCGATCGCCAGCGCGCGTCGTTCCGCCGCCGGCAGCAGCCCGGCCACCCGGTTCAGCCAGCCGCTGGTCATGCGCTCGCCGGCGCCGCACTCCATGAAATCCTGCGCCTCGAAGTGGCTGCGGCTACGGTACGGCCCCGCCACCGCCTGGACCGCGAGGGCGTCGCCCGCCGCATACATGGCATGGACCCGCGCCAGCGACGGATGCATCCCATGGAAGCCGCCGAGGTCGAGCAGCCCGTTCTCCTCGCCCGGCTCGGGCGGCACCAGCGCCCCGCGCAAGCCCCGGATGTTGGCGTCCCCGTAGGGCACCACCGCGGCCATGCCGTCGAGTGCCCCGCGCAGCATGACCACGACGAAACGCTGCTGCGTGGCGGCGGCGGCCAGCGCCAGCGAGGCCCGTCCCATCGTGACGGCGGAGGCGAGCCCGAGCAGGGCGGAACGGCGCTTCAACAGCATCGCGGTCATCTCCGCATGAATTCGGGGGATGCGAGCAGCAAGGCGAGCGCGTCGCGCGGCGTGCTCGCCTCCGTCACCTGGGACCGGGTGCGCGGGCTCAGCAGATCGCCCAGCGCGCGCCCGGCCAGCACCATGGCCGGCGGCGCCGCCGGCCGCCCGGCGAGCTGCCACGCGAAATCCGCCCGCCGCACCATCGCCTCGCCGCCGGTCCATTCCGGTGCGCTGTCGCCCCAGCCATTGGGCAGCGGTGGGTTCCAGAACGGCTCGCCCAGCACGCCCGGCAGATTCTCCACCTGGCCGCCGTCCGCCAGCGTGATGTCGAGCGCCCGGAACACCGCGATCGCGTAGTCGATTGGATCGCGCAGCTTCGTCATCGGCTGCCAGGCGCTCTCCAGCCGCGTCACCGCCATGGACGCCGCACGCAGATCGCCATGCGTGTCGCGCAACACACCCGCGATCGTGGCCACATCGCGCGGGTTGGGCGTGTCGCTGGTGAAATGCGTCACCAACCGGGTGGCAATGTGGCTCAGAGTCGCCGGGTGGCCCGCCAGGAACTTCAACGCCGCCACGCCGCCCGCCTCGCCCTCGGGGAAGCTCTGCCCCAGCACGGTCTTCTCCCCCGGCTCGTGCCAGGTCGGCCGGAACACGAAGGCGGATTTGCTGTAATCCACGCCCCACCCGGTCAGCACGCGGGCGAAGCTGGTGACATCGGCCTGGCTGTAGCCGGCGCTCACGCCCAGCGTGTGGAGTTCGAGGCATTCGCGCGCGAGATTCTCGTTCAGTCCCTTCTTGTCGCGCAGGCCGACCACGCTGCGTGGGCCGATCGAGCCATCGTTCTCCAGATAGAACAACATGCCCGGATGGCGCATCACCGCCATCAACATGTCCTGGAAGCTGCCCGTCACATGCGGCCGGATCGCCTCCTGGACATAGGCCCCGAGTATCGCCAGCACCCGGCCGCCGGCGCGGGCGCTGACGGTGAAATGGTTGGTCCAGAACCGCACCAGCCGCTCGCGGAACGGACGGTCGGTGCTGAGGGTTTGCGCCATGGCGGCGGCGAGGTCCGCGCGGTAGCGCGTGCCGATGAAGTCGGGGCGAATTCCCTCGGGCACGCGGTTGGCCGCGTCCTCCTTCGCGATGGCGGCGAACGCGGAGGGCGCCGCGGGCTCGGCGGTCGCGATGCGCGGGTCTTGCCCGTCGAGCTGCTCGGCGAGCCACGCGACCGGGTCGCCCGGCAACGGCTCGATGCCGCGCCGTCCGAGGCCAAACCGATTGAGGGCGTGGGCCGTGCGCGTGTCCATGGCGATCAGCCTAGCAGGACACGCGCAATCCCGAAGTCACAAAAGGTGACGCGGTCTATTGCACCGCGCCGAGGAAGTCGCGCTTGCCGATCTCCACGCCGCTGTGGCGCAGGATCGCGTAGGCGGTCGCGCAGTGGAACGTGAAGTTCGGGATCGCCCACTTCACCAGATAATCCTGGCCGGTGAATTGCAGCTCGCGCGTGGGCAGCTTGATGGTGATCGCGCGCGCCTCGCTGCCATCGACCTGTGCGGCTGGCACGGTGGCGAAGAACGCCACTGTCTTGGCGATGCGCGCCTTCAGCTCGTCGAAAGTGGTTTCCGTGTCCTCGTATTTCGGCGCTTCCATTCCGGCCAGTCGGGCCACGCACGCCTTGGCCGTGTCGCTGGCGATCTGCACCTGCCGCGCCAGACTCAGCATGTCCGGCGCCAGCCGCGCGCCGATCAGCACCGACGGCTCGACCTTCTTCGCGGCGGCGAAGGCGGCGGCCTTGTCGAGCACGCCGGCAAGCGCCTCCAGCATCTGCGTGAACAGCGGCACCGAGGCCGCATGCATCGAAATGGTCATAGGTTTCCTCCCTTGCGTCCGGCCATCGCGCCCAGGCGCAACCGGAGCGCGTTCAACTTGATGAACCCCTGCGCGTCGATCTGGTCGTACGCGCCCTGGTCGTCCTCAAAGGTCACGACCTTCATGGAGTATAGGCTGTTCGGGCTTTCGCGCCCTATCACCGTCACGTTGCCCTTGTAAAGCTTGAGGCGGACGCGGCCGGAAACCGATTTCTGGCTCTCGTCGATCAGCGCCTGCATCATGCGCCGCTCCGGGCTGAACCAGAAGCCGTTATAGATCATCTCCGCGTAGCGCGGCATCAGGCTGTCCTTCAGGTGCGCCGCCTCGCGGTCCAGCGTGATGCTCTCGATCCCGCGATGCCCGGCAAGCAAAATGGTGCCGCCCGGGGTCTCGTAGATGCCGCGCGACTTCATGCCGACGAAACGGTTCTCCACCAGATCGAGCCGCCCGATGCCGTTGGCGCGTCCGAGTTCGTTCAGCCTGGTCAGCAGCATCGCCGGCGACAGCTTCTCGTCGTCGATCGCCACCGGGTCGCCGCGCTCGAAATCCATCGAGATCACGGTCGCACGGTCCGGCGCGTCCTCGGGGCGGATGGTGCGCTGATACACCGCCTCGTCGGCCTCGATCGCGGGGTCTTCCAGGATTTTCCCCTCGGACGAGGAGTGCAGCAGATTGGCGTCCACCGAGAACGGTGCGTCGCCGCGCTTGTCGCGCGCGATCGGGATTTGATGCAGTTCGGCGAATTCCAGCAGCCGCGTGCGGCTGGTCAGGTCCCATTCCCGCCAGGGTGCGATGACCTTCACGTCGGGCTTCAGCGCGTAATAGGCGAGCTCGAAGCGCACCTGGTCGTTGCCCTTGCCGGTCGCGCCATGCGCCACCGCGTCCGCCCCCACCATCTCAGCGATCTCGATCTGCCGCTGCGCGATCAGGGGCCGCGCGATGGAGGTGCCGAGCAGGTATTGGCCCTCGTACAGCGCGTTGGCGCGGAACATCGGGAACACGAAATCCTTGGTGAAGGTCTCCCGCAGGTCGTCGACGAAGATTTCCTTGACGCCGAACATCTCGGCCTTGCGGCGCGCCGGCTCCAACTCCTCGCCCTGGCCGAGATCGGCGGTGAAGGTCACCACCTCGCAGCCATAAGTGGTCTGGAGCCATTTCAGAATCACGCTGGTATCGAGCCCGCCGGAATAGGCGAGCACAACCTTCTTCACATCCTTCACGCGCATGGGCGGATCGTCCTCGGGCTTATATGGCAAAACCGTGCTGCTACCCCCGGCGGGAGTGGCGCGCAAGCCGGGGCGAAAAGCCCGTCAACGCATGAATTGTCGATTGAAGTTGCTTACCGGCGAAGCGTGGAAGGCGCCTGATAAAAATGGCGGGCCGGAATAGGCCGGCCCGCCACCAGGAGGAACGAGCATGAAGCACGTGCTCTTGCTCCTTATTATCCGGCTGCCGTTCTGGCGGGAGCGCGTTTTGCGCGATCTCGTCACCGTAAGCCGGAAATAACGACAGGCAGGTCAGGGGCAGAGACCCCCGGCCTGCCTTCCTCCGTTATGGTCACTCCCGGCGCGCGCTGACAGTTTTATGCGACCGCGCGCTCCCGCCGGCTTTCGGTGCGGAGTTGCCCGCAGGCGGCCAGGATGTCGCGGCCACGCGGGGTTCGCACCGGCGACGAGAAGCCCGCATCCATCACGATGGCGGCGAAGCGGTCGATGGCGCCTTGCGTGCTGGTCTCGTAGGGACTGCCGGGCCAGGGGTTGAACGGGATCAAATTCACCTTGGCCGGGATGCCCGCGATCAGCCGGACCAGCTCGCGCGCGTCCGCCTCGGTGTCGTTGATGCCCTTCAGCATCACGTATTCGAAGGTGATGCGCCGGGCGTTGGACGCCGCCGGATACCGCCTGCAGGCGGCGATCAGGTCCGCGATCGGATATTTGCGGTTCAGCGGCACGATTTCGTCGCGCAGATCGTCCCGCACCGCGTGCAGCGACACGGCCAGGTTCACGCCAAGTTCGGTGCCCGCGCGGTCCATCATCGGCACCACGCCCGAGGTGGACAGCGTGATGCGCCGGCGGGACAGGCCGATGCCCTCGCCGTCCATCACGATGGTCATGGCCTTCGCGACATTCTCATAATTGTATAATGGCTCGCCCATCCCCATCAGCACGATGGTGGACAGCAGCCGGGGCGTCTCGCCGCGCGGGCTGGGCCATTCGCCATAGCTGTCGCGCGCGGCCATGAACTGGCCGACGATCTCGGCCGCCCCCAGGTTCCGCACCAGCGTCTGCGTGCCGGTGTGGCAGAACCGGCAGGACAGCGTGCAGCCGACCTGGGACGAGATGCAGACGGCGCCGCGATCCTCCTGCCGGTCGGGGATATAGACCGTCTCGGCCTCCTGCCCGTCGCGGAAGCGGAACAGGAACTTGCGGGTCGCGTCGGTGCTGGTCAGCACCTCGGCGGCCTCGGGGCGCCCGATCACGAAATGCTCGGCCAGCTTCTCCTGCAATGGGCGCGCGATGCTGCTCATCCGGCAGAAATCCGTGGTGCCCTGGTGGTAGATCCAATGCCAGAGCTGCTTGGCGCGGAACGGTTTTTCGCCGATCGCCGCCAACTCAGCGATGATCTCCGCGCGCGACAATCCGACCAGCTCGCGCCGGCCATCCGCCAATCGCGCGGGCGGCGGGGCGAAGCGCGCGGTTTTCGCCAGAATACGGATGCGCTCGGCCTCGGTCAGGTCGGCGTTCATTTGGCCCGCGTTCATTTAGCCCGCGTTCATTTGGGGGGGCACGCCTTGGCGATCGCCGCATAGGCCGCGCTGAAGCCCTTGAGGCTGAACTGGTCCACGAGCGGCGGCCCCTTGGGCGCCGGCGAGCGCGCGGCGATCTGCTTGCCCTTCAGGAACGCGACCACGGCGGCATGGCCGTCACGCGCGAACGCCGAGCGCTGGGCGGTGTAGAAATCGAGATTGGTCGTCTCGACCGCGAGCACCACCGCCGCGTTCGCCGCATAGGCGAAGCCGGCGCTCAGCGCCACCGCGTCGCGCCCGGCGGGGCGCTCGGTCACGGTCAGCACCACGTCGCCGCGTCCGGGCAGGGCAGGGGCGGAGGATTGCGCGCGGGTGAAGGCGTAGCAGACCGTCTGTCCGCCTTCGAGGCTGGTGGCCGCCGTCCAGTCCTCGAATTTTCCGATGGCCTTGGGTCCGGCGGGCTTTGCCGGGGCCGCGGCCGGCGCCGGATGCGCGGCGGGGGCCGCGGGCCTGGCGGGCGGGCGGGCCTGGGCAAAGGCCAGGGCGGGCGCGATGGCGGCCAGAAACACGGCTTGGATGAGGGAAACACGCATCCGACACAGATACGGGTGCCACGCCCTGGGAACAAGCGCGACGGTGGCGACGCTGCCAGTACCGCCGCACAGAGGTTCCGCCGGGTGGCCGGAGCGGACTTTCGGCACCGGCAAAAGACGGTCTCGCTTCAGCGAGGATCAGCGTGCCGCCGAAAGACCGTTGGGGTGGCGAGCGGACGTGGAGAACCTACTTCTTCGCCTCCAGCCATCCCGGCCGCCTCGCCCGGAACACCGGGTTGCCGTGCGGCCCCGGCGGTTCCGGGGGCAGGCCGCCGCCCGAGGCCACCGGGCGGTCGCCGAAGCTGCCCTGCTGCAACAGCCGGTCGTACAGCACCAGGGCACCCGCGACCGCGAGGTTCAGCGAGAACCGCGTGGGGATTCGCACCACATGACGGCAGCGCGCGAGCGTCGCGGGCGACAATCCCGATCGCTCCGGGCCGAGGATGTAGGCGGCGCTGAGCGGATGGCGGAAGGCGGGCAGCTCTGTGGCGTCTTCCAGCAACTCGATGCCCACCAGCACGCATTCGGCCGGCAGCGTCATGGTCGCCGGGTCGTCGAAGCGCCACAGCGGCACGTGGCGCGGCGTGTCGGACGTGTCGGCCAGCCGGGACGCGCGCGAATCGAAGCCCGCATCCACCGTGAAGCAGAAGGCCGCCCCGAAGGCGTGGGCCGTCCGCAACAGCGCACCCACATTGGCCGATTTCGAGACGCCCTCGACGCCGATGCCGAAATACCCGCGCGGTTGCCGCCCGCGCACGCCCAACCCCGCTTCGGCCATCAGGCGGCCCCAGCCGTCACGCCGCCTCCAACAGCGTGACCAGGTAGAACGGCCGCCGGTGCTCCGAGATCAAGGTGAAGCCCGGCGACCAGGCGAACGCCTGGTGGATGCGCCGCGTCACCCGGCTCTCGGGGTCGGCGGCGAAAAAGAAGTGGTTGGCCAGCAGGCACACGCCGCCGGGTTGCAACAATCGAGACACCCGCATCGCCAGCGCCTTCAGCGTGGCGTCGGTCAGCGGGCGCGGGAGATAATAGATCGTGTCGGCGATGGCCACGAGGTCGAACATGCCGTCGAGCGCCGCCGGAATGTCGCGGATGTCGCCGTGCTCGAACCGCAGGCTCGGCATGTCGGCGTTCAGCAGCCGTGCCCGATCGACCGCGCGGCGGGAGATATCGAGACCCAGCACCGCGTCGGCGTGTCCCGCCAGCCGCCGGCCGAGCAGGCCGAGGCCGGAACCCAGATCGAGCCCCTGGGCGAAGCGCCGCCCACGCGGCAGCAGGGCAGCCAGGATGTCGTATTTCCGGCTTTGGTAGCGATAGCGTTTGTCCGCCGAGGCCCATGGGTCGCCACCCTTCGCGGCATAGGCGGCATCGAACGCGGCAAGGTCGCCGCCGGTGGAACGGTCGCGCGCGATGGCCGCATCGGTGCGGGCGCTGCGGAGAAACAGCTTGATATCGCGCGGCGACATGAACGCCACCTTGCCGGCGCCACGGCGGATGGCCGCGACGAAGCCGGCTTGCTGTAACATCTGACGTTTCCCGTACGACGCCGTACTATGCCAGCGGCGCTGACATCGGTCGATGGCTCGTCTATGCCGAGTCCATGCCAAGCTCAACACCCGACCCCACCGATTCCCGGCTCGCGGCCCAATACGAGGCCTACCCCTACCCAAAGCGGGACCCCCGCGACGAGGCCAAACGCCTCGTGATCGGGAGCCCGAGCCATCTGCGCGAGATCGATTTCTGGGTGTTCGGCGCTCGCCGCCCCGCCAGCACCCCGCTCCGCGCTTTGATCGCGGGCGGCGGCACCGGCGACGGCACCATCATGCTCGCGACCCAGATGGCCCGCGCCGGCCGCGCCGGCGGCGTGACCTATCTCGACCGTTCGGCCGCCGCGATGGACGTGGCGCGCGGCCGCGCGGCGGCGCGGGGGCTCGGCAACATCGCCTGGGAAGCCCGTTCCATCCTCGACCTGCCAGGCTCCGGCCTCGGCCCGTTCGACTACATCGATTGCTGCGGCGTGCTGCACCACATGCCCGACCCGGCCGAGGGGCTCGCCGCCCTGCTGTCGGTGCTGGCGCCCGGCGGCGGGCTCGGGCTCATGGTGTATGCGCCCCACGGCCGCACCGGGGTGTACATGCTGCAGGACGCGCTGCGGCGCCTCGCCCCGCCTGCGTTGCCGCCCGCCCAGCGGCTCGACATCGCGCGCCGGGTAATGAAGCATCTGCCCGAGAGCGCCTGGCTGCGCGCCAACCGCAATTTCTCCGACCATATCGACGGCGGCGATGCCGGGCTGTACGATCTGTTGCTCAATCCGCGCGACCGCCCGTACGACATTCCGGCCCTGCACGCCCTTCTCGGCGATGCCGGCCTGTCCGTCACGTGCCTGATCGAGCCGATGCGCTACGATCCGGCGATCTACATGCCCGACCCGAAGCTGCGCGCGCGCGCCGCCGACATGGATGCGGTCGGCCGCGCCGCCTTGGCCGAGGCGTTGGCGGCCAACATCAGCACCCATGTCGCCTATTGTTTGCGCACGGTTGACGCCTGGACGCCGCCCGACGCCATGGCGCACGACGCCGTGCCGATCGCCCGCGAGATGCCCGCCGACGAACTCGCCCGCAACGTGCGCCCGGACGGCGTGCTGCCCTTCGTGTTCGACGGTTTGCGCGTGCCGGTGGCTTTGCCGCCGCTGGCGGTGCCGATTCTCAAACTGATCGACGGCAAGCGAAATGTCGGGGCCATCGCGGCGGCGCTGGCCGAACGCGGCACCCCCGAGGCGCCTTTCACGCGCGCCTGGGGCGAGACCTGGGCCAAGCTCTCGGCGCTGAACCGCATTCTGCTTGCTCCGCCGGTCGCCCCACTGCCTTGAACCGCGCGGCCATCGTGATCTTCGGCGCGGCGGTGCGGCCGGACGGCAGCGCCAGCGACACGCTGCGGCGCCGGGCCGCCGCCGCCGCCGCGTTCGGGACGGAACTTGACCGCCCGCTCTACGTGCCCACGGGCGCCATCGGCCAGTACGGCGCGTCCGAGGCGTCGGTCATGGCCGGGCTGTTGGCGGGCTTTGGCGTGGCGCCCGAGGATATCTTGCTGGAGGAAACCGCCACCGACACGCTATCCTCCGCCCGCGCCGTGGCGGTCCTGCTCCGCCATCATGGCGGCCCGGTCTATGCCGCCAGCAGCGCGTATCACCAGCCGCGCTGCATCGCCCTGCTGCGTCTGGCCGGCGTGGCCGCGCGAAAAACCCCGCCGCCGCCGTTTCCGGCAGCGACAGGGCTTGGAAAGCGCTGGTTCTGGAGAATGCGGGAAGTGGCCGCGATGCCCTGGGACATCGCGATCCTCGCCGCCCTGCGTCTGTTCGGACGGGCCTAGCGTTCTTCCTCGCCGTGCTCGGTGTCCACCTCGACCTCGGCGATCACCTCCGGGTCCTCGTCGTCGATGTCGGCATTGTCGTCGACAACGTCTTCCTCGGCCTCGTCCTCGGCAACCTCGGCCTCGGCTTCGGCGTCGTCGGTGCCGGGCACGGGGACAACCTTGGCGCGGCGCTTCTCTTCGGCCACGTTGCCGCCGCCACGACGCAGGCGCGGCTGCTCGGCCGGCTGTTCCGTCTCGCATTTCGGGCAGATCGCGGGCACCTTGCCGAGATCGTAGAATTTCGCGGCGCAATTGACGCAGATGCGCTTGGTGCCGAGTTCTGGCTTAACCATCGAGGCCTCTTTCGGGGAAGGGCGCGGCCATGCCATCGCGGCGCGCCGCTGTCAAACGCCCAAGCTGCGTGCTAAGCGCGCCCCGTCATGAATTCAGCCGCCAAACCGCTCTCCGCCAGCCGGCCGGGCGCCCCCCTCGCGGGCACGCTCCAGGTTCCGGGCGACAAATCCATCAGCCACCGCGCATTGATGTTCGGCGCGCTCGCCCTGGGCGAAACCCGTATCGCCGGCCTGCTCGAAGGCGAGGACGTGCTGCGCACCGCCGCTGCCATGCGGGCGCTGGGGGCCGAGATCACCCAGGGGCCGGCTGGCTGGACCGTGATCGGCCGCGGCGTCGGCGGCCTGCGCGAGCCGGAGGACGTGCTCGACATGGGCAATTCCGGCACGGCGGCCCGCCTGCTCGCCGGCATCCTGGCCAGCAGCCCCGGTTTCGCGGTGATGACCGGCGACGCCAGCCTGCGCCGCCGCCCGATGAGGCGCGTCACCGAGCCTCTGTCAGCCTGCGGCGCACGCTTCGAATCCCGTTCGGGCGGCCGGTTGCCGCTCGCCATCCACGGCGCGCCTGACGCGCTGCCGTTGGATTATCGCCTGCCAGTCGCCTCCGCCCAGGTGAAATCCGCCATTCTGCTCTGCGGCCTCAACGCTCCCGGCATCACGCGGGTGATCGAGCCCGCCGCCACCCGCGACCACAGCGAGAACATGCTCCGCCATTTCGGCGCCGAGGTGGCGGTGGCCATCGAGGGCGCCGGCCGCGTTATCACCCTGCGTGGCCAGCCGGAGCTGATGGCGGCCGATGTGGCGGTGCCCGGCGACCCTTCCTCCGCCGCCTTCCCGATCGTGGCCGCCCTGCTGGTGCCCGGCTCTGCGCTACGGCTGGAGGGCATCGGCCTCAACCCGCTCCGCACCGGCCTGTTCACCTGTCTGCGCGAGATGGGCGCCGACATCACCGTGATGAACGAACGCCTGGAGGGTGGCGAGCCGGTCGGCGACCTGCTGGTGCGCCATGGCACGCTGCGCGGCATCGACGTCCCGGCCGAACGCGCGCCGAGCATGATCGACGAATTCCCGATCCTGGCGGTCGCGGCCAGCTTCGCCCAAGGAACCACGCGGATGCGCGGCCTCCACGAGCTGCGGGTGAAGGAGAGCGACCGCCTCGCCGCCACCGCCGCGATGCTGGCCGCCAACGGCGTGCGCCTGGAAATCGACGGCGACGACCTGCTGGTCCACGGCACCGGCCGCCCGGCTGCCGGTGGCGGCCTGGTCGAGACGCACATGGACCACCGCCTCGCCATGAGCGCCATGGTGCTCGGCCTCGGCGCGGACCAGAAGGTGCGGATCGACGATGCGAGCTTCATCGACACCAGCTTCCCCGGTTTTGTGGCGCTGATGAACGGCCTTGCGGGCAATGGCGGCGGTTCGCCGCTGGCGGCATGACGGCGCTCATCATTGCCATCGACGGCCCGGCCGCGGCCGGCAAGGGCACGCTCGCCCGCCGCCTCGCCGCCCGCTACGGCCTGCCGCATCTCGATACCGGCTTGTTATACCGCGTGATCGGCCGCCGCGTGCTCGACCTGGGCGGCGATCCCGCCGATGTGGCCGCCGCCGAGGCCGCCGCGCGGGTCATCGCACCGGAGGATTTCATCCGTGCCGATCTGCGCGGCCCGGTGGCGGACGAAGCCGCCAGCCGCGTCGCCGCGTATCCCGCCGTGCGCGCCGCGTTGCTCGACTATCAGCGCGGCTTCGGGGCCGCGCGCGGCGCGGTGCTGGACGGCCGGGATATCGGCACCGTCATCTTTCCCAATGCCACGGCCAAGCTGTTCGTGACCGCGAGCGCGGAGGCCCGGGGCCTGCGGCGCTGGCGCGAACTGAAGGCCCGCGAGATCGACGCCGATCTGGAAGAAGTCACCGCCGAGGTCCGTGCCCGCGACGCAGCCGACGCGGTTCGCGCGGCTTCGCCGCTCCGGCCGGCGGAGGACGCATTGCTGCTGGATACGACGCTGCTGGATGCGGAGGGGGCCTATCTCAGGGCGCTCGACCTGTTGGCCGAAAAGCTCCCCTCGCCGATCCGCTCGCCTTGAGCGACCGGATTCACCCAATCGTTTTCTTCCCAATCCCCACGAGGAGGAGGGAGGGCAGCGGTTTTTCTTGACTCCCACCCGGGCAGGCGTATCACCCCCACCGTGCAATCCGGCACAACCCACCCGGCCTGCGTCCAGCCAGACGCGGGCACGCCGTGTTCCGCAACGGAGCGCGCATTCCATATCGCACCCGCCGCATCGCGGGGCGCGGTCCCAAGGACGAAACCAACCACATGGCATCCAGCGCCGCTGCTCTCGCCCATCATGACGATCACATGGGCGGCGAGGATTTCGCCTCCCTGCTCGATGAGTCCCTCGGCCTCAACACAGGCTTCGACGGGTCCGTCGTCACCGGCAAGGTCATCCGCCTTACCGAAGAATTCGCCATCGTCGATGTCGGGTTGAAGAGCGAGGGCCGCGTCGCCCTCAAGGAATTCGGCGCCCCCGGCTCCAACATCGAAGTGAAGCCCGGCGACCTGATCGAGTTGTTCGTCGAGCGTTACGAGGACCGGGATGGCACCATCGTCCTGTCGCGCGAGAAGGCGCGGCGCGAGGAGGCCTGGACCAACCTCGAGAAGGCGTTCGAGCAGACCCAGCGCGTCAACGGCACGATCTATGGCCGCGTCAAGGGCGGCTTCACCGTCGATCTCGGCGGCGCGGTCGCCTTCCTGCCCGGCAGCCAGGTGGATATCCGCCCGGTGCGCGA
>JANXTF010000036.1 GCA_025352565.1 Rhodospirillales bacterium
GTGTGCCGTCAAGCGCGACCGTGAGCCCGCCGCCGATCTTGACCGCACCGGCCGCACACGATGTGGCGATGGGCTGCGTGGCGGCGAGTGTGCCGTCAAGCGCGACCGTGAGCCCGCTGCCAACCTTGACCGCACCGGCCACAGTCGATGTGGCGATGGGTTGCGTGGCGGCGAGTGTGCCGTCGGGAGCGACCGTGAGCCCGCCGCCGACCTTGACCGCACCGGCCACACTCGATGTGGCGATGGGCTGCGTAGCGGCCGTGAGATAGCCGGCGTTGTTGGATAGCTGACCAATATTGGTCAGCGTGGCTGCTGTCCAGATCGGGCTGGCGTTCAACGACGCACCGCCGTCCGCGCCAAGCCGCAGGCCGTAGCCGTGGCTGGCCCAGGGACCGATCACAAGGCCGCCGGTGTCCATGGTTCCGGCTGTGAAAGAGAGAAAGTTGTCGCCGGGCTGGGCCAGGGGATTGAGATACCCCGAACCGACGTTCGTCGCGATCGAGACCGCATGGGCGTTCGACGGGCTGGCGATGTTGAGGTTGTTAAACTGGCCCGAGCCGTAGGCGACCACGCCGCCGTCCACATGGAGGCCGGCGCCGCCGCCGAGTGCAAGCTGGACGGGACCATGGAGATTCCGGTCGGGAGCGACCTCAAGGTTTCCCGTCGTGACGTTCACGCCCATACGCCAGATGGTCGCGTAGTCCGAGGCATAGAGGCGGACATGGGCAGTTCCGCTGTGCCAGACAGGCACCGTTTCGCCGATCAACTGGGCTTGCAGGGCGCCGGCGGTCAACTGGCTCGCCTGATTAGCGAAAATCGGCCCGACGATCAGAGGGTTGTAGGAATAACCACTGTCGTCGGCATAGAAAATCGACGCACCTGTGCCCTTGATTGGCAGGGGTGTCCCATTCGAGCGATCGAGCCACTCGACGATGTTGCCGAATGATGGAGCAATGACGCCGAGCGTGTCGGTTCCTTCGGCGACGATCGAGGCTCCGTTCGTGTTGCAGTAAAGGATACGGTTCATGTACGCGCAGAACGCGTTGATCGGACCGCCCGGAGGATGATCGCGAGCGCCCGCGAAGACCACGCCACGCCCCGTGCCGCCAGCAGCGCGGATGACGTCCACCTGCATCAGCAGGTTGTGGTCGGTCTCATGGAACACGACGCCATCGCCGTTGATGATCCCGACTCGGATCACGGGGAAGTAGTTAAGGGAGGTGTTGCCGTAAGCCGCCGTTCCGCCGCGCGCGGACCCCGCCAGTTGAACCGCGCTCGCGGTGATCACGGCGAAGCAGGAACCATAGATCTCGGCGGTGATGCCCTGACAGACCTCGTATCGGACGCCGATCTGGGTTGGGTTCATGAAGCTGATCTTGTGCCTTGTATCCCAGCCGCCGAAGGTGACCACGGCGGTGGCGGCGCCGCGGATGGCGGTGCCGCCACCATTCGCGGCGCCGTTGCAATCCCAGAGGATGCCGTCGATTTCACAGCCTTTGAGCTGCACGTTGGCGCCTGAAAGCGAGGCATTGAGCTGGAGCGTGAGCATGGTCCCGCCGAGCGGCCCGGCCCAGACCAGGCGCGTCCCCGCGTTTCCCCCCAGGTAGGTTTGCGCCGTGTAGTCATCGATCGTGACTGCTCCCGTGCCAACGATGCAGATGGCCGGATGATCGATGACGAGGCCGCTTCGCAAGGTGCCTTTGCGACCCGGCAACAGCACCCGGCCACCGCCAGCATCACGGGCGGCGTTGATCGCGGCCTGGATGCCGGGCGCGTCGTCGCTGACGCCATCGAACCTGGCGCCATAGTCGATCGCGGGGAAATGGTGCGTGTTCGGCGACGCAAGATAGCGCTGGGTTTTCACGAAGGCGGTCGTCGCGATGGCGGTGCTGCTGTCATTCACGGCCGGGCTTGTCGCGAGGGTGCCGCCGGCGGGTTTGAACTGGGCGACCGGTGCGCCGCCGACAACGAATTGCGCGCCGTTCGCGGCATCGTATTCGAGCCACTCCGTGCCGAGCCGCAGCGTGTTCGGCAGCTGGTGAAGGTCCGGGTTCGTCGCATTGAAATAGAGGCGGTCATTCGCCTTCATGGCGATCGCCCCTTTAGCGGGCGATGTCGCACCGACCAGGTCCATGCTTACGCCGACAGCGCCGCTTGTCGAGAAATGGGCGTCGATCGGCTTGCTGCCAACGGATTGCGTGCGGTAGCCGAACCAGGAGACGCCGAGGGCGCCTGTGTTGTTGGTGCGGTTGAGGTTGACCACCGAGCCGGCACCCGCGACATCGTGCCCCTGATCGTTGATGATGACTTCGATCGGGTTCAGATACGCGCCGTCCACGCCCGCCTGAAGGTCTCCGTTAAACAGGGTTATCGCGGGATTCGCGAGAAAATGCGTAGCGCCCGGCAACGCGCTGGCGACGAAGCCGCTGGCGTTGTAGGCGACCATGTCGCCTTGCCCGTATTGGTCCATCTTGATGCGGGACGCGACCATGCCGGTGCGGCTGAAGTCGTCCCCTGTGTTGGTGTTGGAACCGGAGGAGTTATAGACGTAGCCATAGATCGCCGCTGTCTGGGGATTGTACAGGTAGGCGTTCGCGCCCGGAGAGCCGACCGTGTGTCCGTTGCCGCTATCGGTCACGCGGTGTTCGAAGGCGAGATGCGCGTGGGAGAAGTCGCCGTTGAAGGCGGGGCCGATCCAGGACTCATCGGGACTGCCGCTGGGTTTCGTCGCGATCGCGGTAATGGAGGGTGCCCGTAGGTTGGCGCTGCCATCGCGCACCCGGCCCAATCCTTGAATGCGGCCATTGGTGAGGCTGCCGGCGTCGAGCGTGGTCTTGTAGATGCCAGGGGGAATGGTGCCGCCACCGGCCGCATTCAGTGCCAGGATGGCCGCCGTGTCGTCGGCGACCCCGTCGCCTTTGGCTCCGAAATTACGCGCGTTGGGTTGGTCACTGGACATCGCCGCAAGTGGCCGCGCGATGCCGATCGCGGTCTGGACAATGGCGGCGCTGCCGTCGACGCCAGAGAGGTCGACCGACAATGCTTTGCCGGTGCGGCGCAAGCCGGCGCCGGCCATGGGCAACACAGCGGCCGCAGTTGCCGCGGCGACGAAGGCCGTGGTTGCGATGGCGGTCGAGGCGTCACCCGGCTGGAGCGTGGGCGCCGTCGGCGCGCCCGTCAGGGCGGCGTCGACCGCCGCTGCGAGCGCCGTGGTGTCGGCCGAAATGGTGCCCGATTGCAGTACAAGTCCGTGACCGATCCCAAGCGCTTCCGGGCCGCCAGCGAGCGGGCTTGCGCGCCCGAGAAGCGTGCCGGACGCCACCGTAATCAGAGGCTGGGTTGTCGAGAGCAGCTTCGATACCGTGGTGGTGGTGGTGGTGCCTGCATGCGAAATCAGGATCTGATCGTTCCCCGAGGTCACAGGGGCAACGGGGAGCTGCTGGATCGTGGGCATGGATGATCGTCCTTCTCCACCTGCCAAGGCAGTGGGGCGCGGGAGGCTCGTGAGGATGCGGGGTGGTTAAAAGGTCGTCAGTGAGGGAAGCCCCTCGCCCGCCAGCCGCCCCAGGTGCCGCGCCATTCGACGTCGCCGTTGGACGGCACGACGAGATCGGCGCCGGTCCAGTTTTCCTGGATGGGCGATGATCCGGCGCGGACGAAGGCAACGCCAGTGTTGCAGCGCACCAGCAATGCGCGCTCCTCCGGGACGGGGGGGGCAGCATAGCCAATGGCGGCGGCTCCCGTGCCATCGCCGGTGATGACGATGGGCAAGGCCGCACCGATCGCGCCGTAGCCGCTGCCGGTTGCGCCGACGACGATGCCGACGATGACGCCGTTGCTGATGACGGCGCTCGCCGTCGCGCCGGTTCCGGGCCCGCCGACGGCGACGCTCGCGTGGGTGTAGCCTGTCCCACCGGCGGTGAGGCGGACGAATGAGACCTGGCCTTGGCAAACCGCCTGGTAGGCGGAAATCATGGATTGTACGGGTGAGGTGACAGCGGTCAGCATGATGACGTCGGCGATGTCGGGATAGACCACGGTTTGCATCCCGCTTCGTGCCACGGGGTTGCAGATGAAGCGGGGGGCGAGGTTCCAGCGGTTGCCCTCGATGGACACGCTGTCGGTGTTGGCGAACAGACAGAGGCCCAGCGTGCCGCCTGAGAAATTGTTGCGCAGGACGCTGACCTGGTTTGGACCGTCGCGTAGTTGGATACCGCCTGCCGTGACCGTGGGCATCGCGATCCAGTTGTCGGCCAGCGTGAGATTGGCGCAGGCGATGCCGAAATTGAGGCCGTTCGCGTCGGTCTCGACATTGGCCACGAGGATGGCCCATTGGGCACAGTTCTGGACGTCGTTGTCCGCTACCCGCAATTGGATGCTGCCACCGACGTTCAATCCGATGACGGCTCCATCGATGAAGTTGCACGAGATGTCGCTGTTGATCGAGCCGCCGCAATCAATTCCGTAGGTGCTGGCGCCGGACACCACGTTGTTCGCGATGCGGGAGAACGCGACGTTGGCGAGAATGCCGGCGCCGCCGGGAGCCGTGCCGTTGTTGACCAGCATGTTGCCATGGATGCCGAGGGCACGGCCGGCGGCGGCTATGCCGTAGGCGGTGTTGTCGTGGCACGAATTGCCGGAGACGACGATGCCGACGGCGTCGGGGTTGGCATTGCCCCAGACCGGAGGCTGTGCGTTGGTGGAATTGAAGTTGCCGATGGCGATGCCGCGCGTGTTGGCCCAAGCGGAGCAGCCGCAGACCTGTACGGCACGGGCCTTCTGGTAGAAGGTCGGGTCGTTGTAGTCGACACAGAAGCCATACTGGCCATTGTCGTGCGCGCGACTGTCGCTGATCTGCATGCCGTTGACCGCCTGGACCCACAGGCCGTGAACCGTGTTGCCGGAAAACTCGCAGTCTCGCACGATGTGGGTGGACGGCGCGGGATCGCTGGCCAGGAACACGAGACCGCTGCCAAGCGTGGCGCCCGAGGCGTTGCGGAAGGCGCAGCGATGGAAGTCGGCCTGCGGACAGGCCGATGTAACGAGCACTGCCCAACTGTCCTGCGAAACGGCCGCGCGGTTGGCGTCGAAGATGACACCGTCGGCCATGAAGTTGGGGGCCTGGATGGAGATCCATGCGCCGTTGCCGGTCTGCGTCAGGCGCTTGAGGCTGGAGAGGCCGGGCGTGCCGATCAGCGCCGTGTTGGCCGTCGCGATGGTGAACTGGCCGTTGACGACGTAGGTTTTGGCGGACAGGCGAACCGGGCGGCCGGTGGCGATCGCGGCAGCGAGGGCCGCGCTGTCATCCGTCATGCCATCGCCACGGGCGCCGAACGCCTCGATGGGCAGCGCCTCGTTCAGCAGGGGCGAAGTGCCGACCGTGAGCGTATTGCCAACCATGGCGAGATTCGCGCCCAGCATGAGCGGCTCGGGAGCACCGACACCAGAACTCGCACGGCCGAGCAGCAGACCTTGCGACAAAGTGAGCTTCGGTTGGGTGGTGGCGAGAAGCTGGGCGCGGCTGGCGTGACGCACGGAGCCGTTCTGGCTGAGCGGCAGGAGGTCCGCGTCGGCGGTCGCCTGCGCAGGGTCGAGCTGGTCGATGGTGGGCATGGCTGGTCCTCGCTGGTGGAAGCCGGGGTGGGTCAGCTGCCGATGAGGATCGGGTTGCCGTTCTGGTCGGTGATGACAGCGCCCGCCCCGTTGGTGAGGCTGCCGGCGGGAGCCGCGCTGTTGGCGAGGGACTGGACCGGCAGCTGGATGGCGCGCGCGATCGATCGGCCTCCGGCGGTGCCGATGGAGACGCGGACGCTGTAGGTGGTGCCGGCGGTTCCCGCGGAGAGCCAAAGGATCACGAGGTTCCCGTCTGCCGCCGTGGCGGTGCACACGAGATCGGTCGGGACGGTCACGACATCGACGGTGGCAATCGTATCGGTGTCGTTGCCAGCCAACGCGGCGGTGATGTCGAGTTCGTAGTCGAGCACGTCGGCCGGGTCCTTGGCGGGCCAGACCAGCACGCTGGGAGCGGCCGAGGCGCCGCGCGGGACCGGCACGAAGCCGTCCAGCACGACGCGGCGGGCGATGGAGGGGCGCCAGACGTGGGTGACGGTCGTGGGCATTTCGATTGCTCCTCAGTATTCGATGGTGACGAGGCCGCCGCCGCCGCCGCCGCCAACCTGGCCGGAACCGCCGCCGCCGCCGCCGCCGCCGTAACCGAGCGCCGAGATGCCGCCGAACGCGGCCGTGCTGCCGCGCCCCGAACCGGGGCCACCGCCATCGCCGCCTCGGCTGGCGCCGGGAAGGGCGTCGGTGCCGTAGGAGCCAGCGGTTGCCACATCGCCACCGCTGCCCTGGCCAGGCGCTCCGCCTGCGGGCGTGCTCGCGACAGTGCCCCCTTGGCCACCTTGACCGCCGGTGGCGGAGACAATGGTGCCGAAGCGCGAGGCGCCGCCGTCGCCGCCATTAGAGGGTGACGCGGAAACGGCGCCGCCCTGGCCTACGGCGACTGCGATGGTGCTGCCGGGCACGAGATTGCCGATCCAGGCGGTGGCGCGGCCACCGGCCCCGCCGCCCGCACCCGGCTGAGTGGCATGCGTGCCCCCTCCCCCGCCAGCGCCGATGACGCTGACCTTGGCGCGGGTGACGCCGTTGGGGACGGTGAAATTCCCCGACGCGGAGAAGGCAGCCACATTGGCGAATCCGGGCCGCAAGGCCGGAAGCTTGAACTGGAGGATCGGCGCTGCCGCCAGCGCCGCAATGTCGGTCGCGCGGATGAAAATCTGGCCGGTGGCGATGGTGACCACTGCGAGCCCGATCGCGTTCGCGTCGATGGACGGCGGCGACTGGCTTCCGGTGGGCGCGGGGCTGCCTGGACGGGCCGAGACCGTGACCTGCTGCAGGCGCCGGGTGGACTGCGCGGCGCCGCCGCCGGACGGTCCAAGGAAGGGCTGGGTTGGATTGGCGGCGTTGTAGTAGGGCAGCACGATCGGGGCGACGTCGACCTCGGTGAAGGCGGCCTCGATCAGATAGGCGATGGACTGGCCGGCGAGCACGGGCGCGGGGCAGGCGAGCGCCATGCTGTTCGAGAGAATGCCCATTTTTACGAGCGGTGCGGCATTCGCCGGCAGGGTGCCGTAGCTGGCGAAGTCGATCGAAGCGAGCTGGGTGACGCTGCCCGCGCCAACAATGACGGCGGCGGTGCTGGGGGAGGTGGGTACGACCGCGAGGCCATCGACGGTGGTGGCGTTCCCCAAGGTCGCGGCGATCAGCGCGCCGAGGGCGATCATGGTGTCGCGGTTGGTGTTCAGCATATCCGTGTCGAGCGGGATGCTGCCGGGATAGACGATGCTGCGGTCCATGGTGTCTCCGGGGTCAGACGGTTCGTGTCCAGGCGATCACGGCCGTGGGAAGGGCGCGTGCGATGGCGGCGGCGGCGGCCCCTTGAGTTGTGACGAGGGCTTGGTACGGCAGGGCCAGGCTGCCCCAGGCGCCCGCCCCGGCGATCCCGCCACCGCCGTAGGCGAGGGCAATGCCGTAGGCGCCGGTATCGGTGGGGCGGGCGAACTCGAACACCGACGGTGCGCGGCCGGTGATCTCGCTCACGGCGGTGACGAGTGCGGCGCGTGTTGCGTGGTCACGCCCGAATTCGTGTCGCAGGCGGGCGCGGAACGCCGTGTCCGGTTCGTTTGCCGCGCGGCGGAAATCGGCGCCGAAATAGTCGGTGGCCGCGATGTCGAGCAACAGGTCGGTCGCGGTGGCGATTCTGCCTTGGGCCTGCAGATAGGCGAGGGCCTGGAAGAGCACGATCCACGAGGAGGCAAGGCCGGCGAGCAGGCCGTCGAGTACCGGGGTTGCGTCGGGGAACCAGCGGGACGGCAGCGCGGATTTGAGACGGGCAAGGAGGCTGGCCCGGTCGGGCGCCATGTCAGCTCACCACGATCGCGCCCGGGCGGATGATACCGCCGGGACCGGAGAGCAGGTCGGCGGTGCCGCCGTTCAGCGTAATGGCGACGACGTTGTAGACGTCGGGGTTGGCGTTGAAGGCGATCTGCGCGAGGCGGCTCCAGGCAAAGCCCGAGCCGATCGGCATGGCGGCAATCGCCGCGGTGATGGCGCGCGCGACCTGGGCCACAAGCACCGCATGAGGTGCGGCGGGGTTGGTGAGGAGGGTAAGCGAGACATTGGCCTGCACCAGCGTCGGCGCACGGACCGCGAAAATGCTGCCCAGCGGCCGCACCGCGTCGACCGCGGCGACGACACTCGCGATAAGCGAAGCAGGCGGCGCGCCGCTGCCGTCATCCAACGTGACGACGAAGCAGCCGGGGCGGAAGGTGCCATCCGGCGAGGTGTTCTCGGCCAGCGCATAGGTGAGGTTCTGGCGCACACCGGCAATGGCGTTCGCGATGGCGACGGGTGTTGCGCGGGAGCGGCTGGCGAAAAACAAGGCAAAGCGGGCACGGAGCGCGGGATCGGTTTCCGCGTCGGCACCGCTGACCGTGCCCGAATTGTTCTGCACCGCATCAATGCCGGGAAGAGCGGCGCCGATGAGTGAGATGGCACCGGGCTGCACGTTGCCGGCCGCGCCCGCCGAGGCCGCGACGATCGGCACCGTGACGGCGCCGGTTCCGGCCGCAAGGACATAGCCGTTCTGCCCCGGGTTGAAGGCGGGGTTGGCTGCATCGGCCGAGACGCTGAAGGACTGCGTGCCGTCGCCGGTTCGCACCGTCGTGCCAACCGGCACGAGGGCAGCCGCCAGCGCGGTGAAGCGGGAAAAGGTAACCTGGCCGGCGGCCGGGATCGCCGGCAGGCGCACCAAGCCGAAATCGCCGACCCAGCTATCGAGGTCCGCGCCATAGGAAGTGGCGGCGCGGGTGGTGCGGAGCACGAGAAGGACGAGCCACTGCATCCAGAGCGCTATCGAGGCATTGGCTTCGAGGATCGCGCGCAGCGTGCTGCCGACAGTAAGATCGACGAGCTGGTAGGCAGAGCCCTGCACTGCGGCGGCGGCGTTGGAGACAAGGGTCGTGAAATTCTGAAGAGGAAGTTGCATGTGTGCGTGCCCTCAAATGCCGACGGCGAAGCTGAGGATCTGCGTGTGGCCGGTGTCGGCGTCGGCGTACCGGATATCGACGTACACGCCGCCTTGCCGGTCGGTGCTGACGTCGATCTGCGGCTCGGGCGCACGGGCGACCGACCGTTCCTTGAAAATCTGGCTGCGGATCACGGCGCGGATCTGGTCCGCGCGCGCCGGCTGGCCGACGAATTGCGGCAGGCCGGCGCCGTATGTGCGGTGCCAGATGTAGTCGCCAGGGTTGGTGAGCAGGCGGCGCAGGACACGCTGCTGGGTAAGCGTCGCGTCGGTGACGATCTGCAGATCGCCGGTGGCGCCGACCGAGAGGTCGGAGCCGAACTGGTGGTTGATGTCCATGGGGTGTCTCAGTCCTGCTGCGACGGGGGCGTGCCGGGGCCGGGATGGGTGTGGCGGTTGTAGGTCTGGCGAAGACGGTCGAGCTTGCCGTGCGAGTCGTACACGTCGCCGTCGACGTGGAGGTCGCCCTGGATGCGGATTGTCCCGTCATTGGCGAGCTTGAGGGACGTGCCGGAGCGGTGGACGAGCCAGAACTCGCCGGGGGGGACGAGCTGGGGCGGGCGGGCCGTGTCGGACCAACTGCTGGCAACGACGATGCCGTGCTCGGCCTCGCCTTCCTGCGGGACGACGAGAACCTGGTCGCCAGGGGATGGCGGGCAGACGAGGCCCCAGCCGGCGCCGATCCAGGGACTTGCGATCGGCAGCCAACCGGACAGCACACCTTCGGGCTGAAGCGTGACGCGGGCGGCCATGCGGGAGGTGTCGACGCTGGCGACGAGGCCGAAGCGCGGCTGGCCCTGCGCCCGGTCCTGGGCGGCGGACTGGGCTTTAACGGCGTTGAGGAAGCGGTGCATCGTGGCGGCCTCCTGGAAGGAGATTCAGGTGATGACGTCCGTGGGGCTGGTAGTCTGGCTGCCGGTGCTGGTGTTGCGGGCGTGAAGCCGCTGGCTGAAGCCGCGGGCGAAGTGGAGATGGCGGTCGATGGCATCGATCCAGTAAGGCTGGTCGAAGTTGGTGAATGTGCCCTCCACGCGCACCTGCTGGCGGGGTGCCAGCAAGAGTTCGCCGGGCATCTCGGCAGTGACGAGACGTTCGTGGGCAGAGAGTTCGGCGAGCTTGCGCTGGGCAAGCTTGAGGGCGTCGTCCGGCGTGAGGTTGGGGACGACGTAGGCATATTTCTGCGGCGGCCCGCTTCGCTTGCCGCCCGAGCCGCCGCCAGGCGAGGCGCGGCGGGCGGTCTGCACGAAGGCCGTCTGCTGGCGGCTGTTCCAGCTTTTCACCGTCACCTCGATATCTCGGGCCAGGGTGAGCGAGCGTTCCAGGCGGAGTGTGGTGACGTTGGCGGGGCCGGTGAGGGTCGCGATGGGGCGCAAGATCGCATGGGGCGTGGCGGAGGCCGTGGCAGGACGGAAATGCAGCGTGGTGCCGCTGACCCAGAGATCGAAGCCTTCATGGCCAGCGAGCGTGGTCAGCAGATCCCACTCGGTTGTGGTTCGGCTGAACTGGTCGAGCGTGACGCGGTCGTGTTCGAGCTGCCAGTAGCGGCCGACCGGGGTGGTGGTGGGCTGCGCGTCCACGGTGAGGTTGTGGCGGGCGGCGATGGTGGCGGCGATCTCGCTGCTGGTCTGGTTGGCGAAGGTTTCCTGCGTGCGGGCCTCGATGAGGCGGGCGGCGTAGTCGCGGCCGTGCAGCACGAGGCGGTTGGCGAGCGGGTCGTGCTCGATAGTGTCGGTCTCGCCCTGGATCAGGCTGACCCAGCCGCCTTCGGCAAGCGCAAGCTGGATGTCGAGCGCGATGGCGTCGGCGTCGAGCAAAGCTGGGTCGGGACTGGCGACGGCAATGCGGAAACGGTCGGCGGCGTAGTGGTTGTTGCTCAGGATGTCGGCCTCGAGGGCGCCTGGCAGGAGCGCGCCGTTGGCCAGCACGCGAAGGCGGGGTTGGCGGAAACTGGCCTCACTGGCTGGCAATGCCGCCTCCCGCCGAAGGGTCGGTGTCGGGCACCTGGAGGGTGGTCACTCCGGTCAGCAGCGGGTCGGTGAGGCCGTTCAACTGGGCGATGCGTATCCATTGCGTGGCGTCGCCCAGCGTGTCGGCTGCGATGCGGAACAGGTCGCCGCCCGCGATGATGAGGGTTCGCATCCGATGTGCCCCTAGTTACTGGCGTGGCGGAGATTGGTGGCGGCGCGGCCGATATAGCCCCGCGCCGCCACGCTGCCGGCGAGGCTGCCGGCGATGTCGGTGACGGCGGCGAGAGTCGGGCCATCCGTGGGCGCGACGAGGCCGGCCTCGGACGTGGCGATGCGGATGGCCAGGCCGGATTGTTCGGTTTGCAGAGCGTAGTTGGCGACGGCGTGAGCGTGCGTCCCCGAAATGGCGGCGCCGGGGGCCGAGAGCCATGCCTGCGGATCGTTGATCGCGGGATCGTAGCCGAGAGCGGTGGCCGCATCGGTGACGGCGAGAGCGGCGAGCGAGATGGCCAGCGTGTCTGACTGCGCGGCTTCGTCGGCCAGCACGGTGCAGGCGATGCGGTAGGGGATCCAAGTGGCGCGGCTGTACTGGGCCTCGAAGCGGCTAATGACGACCGTGTAGAAAAACGCGTCCCAGGTGAGCGCCATCGGTTGGCCGTCGGCGCGGAGCAGGTCGAGCGTGCGGGCGCGTTCGCTGGCGAAGGGGCCGGAGAAGGTGCCGGACCAGTGCAGTTCGGCATCGTCGCGGCCCATGGCGTCGATCACGCGGGCCCCACCGGGGAGACGGTGGATGGCGAGGGACTGGGCGCCACCGAAGGAGAGGGTTTCGGGGACCTCGAAGTCCTGGAAGGCGATGGGGCCGAGGAGGAGCATGTCAGTTCCCTTGCAGGGCGCCGGGGTAGGCGGGTGTCAGGCGCGGATCGAAGCCGGTGGTGGCGGCGGACGGGCGGGAGGCTTCCTGGGCGAGATGGTCGGCGAGCCAGTGGCCGACGTGGTGGCCGTCGAGGAACACCGCGCCGCCGGTGGGAGCGGCTTGTGCCGGTGGCGGCTGGGGCGATGGGGCGGGCGGCGGGGCGTAAGGCGCGACGGGTGCTCCCTGGTGGGCGGCGGGGTAGTGGTGCGGGGCGGCGGGTTGGGACCGCGATTTGGCGTCGGGCTCACGGTGGTGATGCGCGGCGGGGGTTGGTGGGCGCGGTGCCAGCGAGTCCCGCGGGGCGGGAGTGGGATTCTCGTTCACGGTTGTGATCGGAGCCGCCGGAGCAGCTGGCGTCGTTGCGGCCTCGCGCGGCGCTGGGGCGAGAGCGAGCGGGGGTGGCGAGAGGATAATGATGGTGGGGGAGCGGGGCTCGGGCGGGGCAGATTGAGGATGGGGCGCTTGCGGTTGGGACGCCTGCGGTTGGGCGGGGGCGAGGGGGGCTTGTGGGGTCGGGCGGTGCTGGTCGCGGAACCCCTCCCCCGGCCCCTCCCGCATGAGGAGAGGGGAAGCGGGGGGGGTTGGCTGTGGGGGTATGGGCGCGGCAGCCTCGAACTGGGCGGCCTCGAACTGGGCGCGTTGCGCCGCTTGGGGGATGGGGCGGAGCTGGTCGCGGAACCCCTCCCCCGGCCCCTCCTGAAAGGAGCGGGGGGACGGAAGCGGGCTCTCCTGTGGGGCGGTGGGCGAGGGTTCGGGCCTTGGGGTGGCTGGAGCGAGAGCGGGCGACAGAAGTTGTGCGCCGGTGTCGGACAGGCGGTGGAGGTCGGTGGCGGCGGCCATGGATTGGAGGTGGGCGAGGTGGGCAATGGTGGTGGCGATGGCGGTGTCGAGCGTGGCCAACTCGCCCTCGATCGCCTTGAGGCCCGCGGTGATGCCGTCGTCCAGCGCAAGGCGGATGCCGATGAGATAGGCTTCTTCCATCAGAGGCTCCGGAGGGCAGTGGCGGCGGCGTGGCCGATAGCGTCGGCGATCTGTTCGGCATGGGCTTCGGCGAGCGGGGCCAGGAACGGGCGGGGCGGGATGGTGGCGGTGCCGTATTCCTGATGGAGCGCCACGGCGTCGGTGCTTCCGACGAGGGCAATGAGGTCTTCGGTTTCGGACGCGATGCTGGATTGCAGGGTGCCGGATTGACGCCAGGGGTAGTCGTGCGGGCCGCCAGGCGGTTGGCCGAGGGCGTCGCGGATGGTGGCCGCGAGGAGGTCGGATTGCGCGGCAAGCGCCTCGTGCAGGACGCGCGGGAAGTTGAGCTTGGCGAGACCGTCGATGAACGCCTGGAGCTTCATGGGCGGTCCTTCCAGCGAAGCGTTGCGAAATCGAACTCGCCGCCGTCGAGTTGGCCGAGGGCGACGACCCAGGCGAGGCGGTCTTCCGGGGGAAGCGAGAAGGCGACGTCGAAGGGCACCCCGTTTCGCGTCAGGTAGAGCGAATCGACGAGATCGGGGTGCCGGCTCAGTTTTTTGCGTGCGCGCCCGTGTCGTCTGCGTGCGCGCGCGCGTTGGGTGTGTCGTCAGGCCTGAGCGCGGCGGCGATGGCGGCGAGGCCGCGATCTCCGAGGCGGGCGACCAGGGCTTCGATGTGGGCTTCGGTGCCGGGCGGCGGCACGGGTACGTCGTCGATGGCGGTGACGCTGGCAGCGAGAATGGCGAGGCCGAGCCAGGGCTGGTTGTGCGCGAGCACCGGGCCGGCGGCCTTGAACAGCCGGAGCTTGTCGAGTGCGGTGAGACGGCGGAGCGACAATACCCGGCCGTCTGCGTCGACCGCGTCGGGTGCCGATTGCGCCGAGGCGATGAGACGTTGGGAGGGCGTGTCCATGTCAGACGCGCTTGCGCTTGGCGGCGAAGAATTCGAGCTTCTGCTTCACGCTGGCATCGCCGCGCCAGGTGCCGGCCTGTGCCAGTTTGAAGACCACGCCTTCGAATTGGTAGGTACTGGTGCTGCCGTCGCTTTCCTGCACGTATTGGTAGAGCGTGCCGGGCGGGACCGGGCGGCCGGCGTGGTAGGTCGCCTCCATAACGGCGATGAAATCCTCGACCACGGAGCTGCCGCGCTCGAGGTCGAAGAAGCCGTCCCAGCCTTTCGGCAGCTCGGCGGCGAGCTGCACGCCGTCGATGCGGTCGATGCGGATGGGGCGGGTGAGCTGGCGCGCCTCGAAGCCGGTGACGTGCGCGAGATCGACGCGGCCGAACGGGCCCATGACGACGAGCTGACAGTCCCGGCCGACGGAGAAGACGTTGCTGGTCATTGCGGATTTCCTGAATTACGCGCCGAGTGCGCCGGGAGCGGTGGGCAGCGTTTGGCGGGCGACCTGCACGGTCTGGCCACCCTCCATGTTGACGATGAATTTCTCGTTGATCGCCTGGTATTGGATCTGCGTGTCGGACTGGACGTAGCCGAGGCCGGTGCGAGTGGGCGGGTTGTTCGAGATATCGCAGATGACGCTGAACGGGAGTGCCCCGTCGGTGCTGCCGAGCAGGCCCTGGCTCAACATGTTCTGCAGGAAGCTCATCTGCGTGGCACGGATGCGGCGGAACAGACTGGCGGTGATAACCTGGCCGACATACTGGCCCATGCCGGAAGCCAAGGTGGCGGCGATGAAGTTGGTGAGGCGGGTGTAGTTGTCGCCGTTGACGGCCGCGTTGCTGCTGGCGTTGTGGCCGCCGCGCACACCCCAGAAATTGCCGGCGGGCTGCGGGTTGGCAATGACGTCGATGCCGGCCTGAAGCAGCGCGCCAAGTTCGGCGGCGGAATAGGTGGTCATCTGGCCACTGCCGGGGGTGCCGGATTTCTGGCTGCCGACGACGCCGTAAAGCGGCTTGTTGAGGCTGGATTGTTCGGGCGAGAGATTGGCGAGGCGGCCGGCGACGAAGCCCTGGGGCGAGACGAGGCGAATGGTGCCGTTGACTTGGTCGTTCCACCAGATCCAGTCGCCGAACATCAGCTTGGCCGCGAAGGTGTCGACGCCCGCGAAGCCCTTGATGAGCACGGCGTTGGCGATGGCGTCGCCGGCTGGCCCGGTGAGGATCATGTAGATGCCCTCGCTGAGCCCGAAGCCGGCCTGGGTGCTCCATTGCGTCGGGTCGTCGCCATCGGCGAGCAGCGCGATCGAGCAGCCCTGGCCGCGCAGCGCGTACATGCCGTGGCGCGGGGCGATGTCGGTGCCGATCAGCACGGCCGCCGTGACGACGGCGCCGTCGGCGCCCTGCACGCCGGCGGTGAAGGGCCAGGTGAAGGGCAGCGGCGCCGTGGTGGTGCCGCCGGAGTTGGCGACGACGAGCTGGCTGGGGCCGCGCTGCGGGCCGGTGCCGGCGTTCACGGCGGCGGCGAGTGCCGTCCAGAAGGCGGCGCCGGTGCCGGCGATGTTGTCGAACATTTCGGGTGGCTGGCCGGGGAGTGTCACGGTGAGGCGCCAGCTGTTGGATTTGGAACCGGTGCCGAGGCTGGCGACCAACGTGTTGCCGGTGACGCCCGTGTAGAGCGCCGTGAACACGAAGCTGGTCTGCGGGATCTGGAACTGGGCGGCGGTGTCGGTGCCGTCGGTGGCGCGGACGCAGCGGAAATTCGCCGCCCCCTGCTGCACGGCGGTGCCGACCTGGGTGCCCATGTCGTATTTGCGCGCGACGATGGGTCCGAAGGCGCGGGCGTAGTCACCCATGGTGGCGACGATGACGGGCTGGCCCACCGGACCCCAGCTCGCGGTGCCGACGATGCCGGTGACGTTGGTTGGCACCCCGTTGAGCACGAGGTTCTGCGGCGGCACGATCTGGACGTAGAGATCGGGCACCACGAGGGCGGTGGTGTTGATGCTGCCTTGCTGGACGATCGGCATGGTTTCAGCTCCCGGCTGCGGAGTTGACGGGCCCGCTGGCGACAGGCGCCGGCGTGAGGACGCGGACGACGTTCTGGACCTGCTCGCTGGCGAGGATGATGGCGATGGCGGCGGCGTCGGTGATGACGTCGCCCTTGGCGTGCGACCCGAAGGCGCGCACGACCACGAGGGTTGTGTTCATGAAGGGCAGGCTCCTGTGGAGGGGGATCAGCCGAGCAGGCTCTGGGCGGTCGGACCCTGCTTCGGCGCGACGGTCGCGTCGCCGAACAGCATGGCGGGCAGCGTGGCGGTGAGCGTGGTGGCGTATTCGACGGCGTAGACCAGGTCGCGGCGGTACAGCGCCGCATCCTGGTGCTGATCGAACACCATGGAGGAGTGGAAGCGGAGATGTCCGGCGGTGCCGTCAGCGAAGTTCAAAAAGGTGATCGCGGAGAGCGCGGCGTCGATCGCGGAGGCGCAGGCGTCGCGTGTGGCGGGGTTGGGGCACCAGGCAGTGAGGCGGAACAGCTGGCGTTGGCGGCGGGTTTCCATGCGGGCAGGCTGATCGGCGACGACGCGGCCGATCAGTTGGTGCGCGCCGGGGATGGTGACGGTGGTGCCGGAGACGAGCGCCAGGCGGTAAGGGGCAAGGTCGGCGGCGAGGATGGCGGCGACGAGTTCGGGCGTGTCGTGCGGCTGGGTGCGGTGGACGACGGCGAGGTTGTCGACCAGCAGGCCGACCAGTTGGCCGGGACTGGCGGTGCCAGCGAGGGTGGCCTGGGTCAGCTTGATGGTGAAGGCGAGGCCCGGCGCTTTGGGCGTGGCGATCTGGTACTCGGCCGGGTAGCGCGTGGTGTTGCGCTGATGGGCCGGGTCGGGGAAGACGCTGACGTTGAGGCGGCCGGCGGCGAGGTCGGTGTCCAGCGCGGCCTGGTTGGGCCAGCCGCGGAAGATCCGGATGGTGCGGGCGAGGATGGACGCGGCGGCGGGACCGTTCGGGTAGAGGGCGGTCTCGATTCGGGCCGCGAGGACGGCTTCGACTTCGGACTGGTCGGGCATCGCGGCCTCCTATGTGGTGGCCTGCCTGACCAGCAGGCGCCAGCCGAGATCGGTGAGTTCGGCCGATGACACGACGCCCGCTCGGGCAAGGTCGTCGGTGACGAGGTCGCCGTTGCGGAGCACGACATCCGCGATCGCCGGGAGCAGGACGGTCCAGGCTCCGGGGGTGGCGTCGGCGGGCAGACCGGCATCGGCCCCCCCGGTGCCGGCGGCGAGCACGCTGGCGGGGAACGGGCCGGTGAGCGGCGTGGCGGTGGCCATGGTGAGGCCGCCATAGGTGTTGAGGCCGGCCGCCAGCGGGGCGGCGGGGCGGGAGAAGCTGAGGGTGCGGGTCGTTTTCACCGCAAGGACGGGCAGCAGCGGCTGCTGGGCGGCGATGAACCATGTGCCGGTGGGAGCGACGAGGTAATCGCCGGGGCGCGTATAGGCCGTGTCGAGGATGGCGGACCAAGTGGCGCGGCCATACCCGACGGGGCGGCGGAGGTCGCCGGTGTCGGGCGTGAGCAGGGCGTTGAGGCGGAGGAAGCGGTTGGCGGGTGCCAGCGGATTGCCGACGCCGGCCGGACGGTAGGCGTCGCACCAGATGCCGGCGATGCGGGCGGCGCGGCCGAGGGCGCGGGCGATGGTGTCCTGCAGAGCGAGGGCGTCCATCAGACGACCATCCGCAGGCCGCCATCGTTCAACGAGGGACCGGGCGGGATGCCGAGGAAGCCGCAGAGGCGACGGCGCCAATCGTCGAACAGGCGGGCGCGGTCGCGCAGTTCGTTGGGGTTGCGCGACCAGACCGAGGCGGCATCGGTGTCCAGAGTGGCGGACGCATTGGGGATGGCGGTTTCGAGGCCCGCCAAGGTGGCGAGGTAGGTGCGGACGACGGCCTCCTCGTCGCCGCCGAGGCGCTGGATACGGTATTCGAGGAGGCCGAAGGCCTGGTAGTAGCGCCAGCCGGAGAAGCCGTCGGCACCCGTGCCCTGGGCGGGGTAGCCGCAATGGCGGCGGATGTCGGTACGTTCGGAATCGAGGAAGGCCATGGGTTTTCTCCCGCCTGGGGGTTCGAGGCGCCGTAACGGACGCAGCTTCCTTCCCCCTCCCCACGAAGGGCCCCACGAAGGAGAGGGGGAAGGAAGGGGATCAACCCATGTGTTCGATCATCACCGCGCGCTTGAAGGCGGCGTTGGTGGCGGTGGGGACGGTTAGCGGCGTGGTGGTGGCGTCGGACGGGGCGCAGAAGCCGCCGATCCAGTACCAGCTTTGGGCGATGATCTGCTGCAGGCGGTCGATCGGTTCGCGGGTGACCATGGCGACGCCGTCGACGAGGTTCACGATGCTGTCGGCGGGCGCCACGTCGTTCGCGGCCATGCCGGCGAAGTCGCCTTCGATCAGCGCCCCCTTGCCGCAGACGATGGGGCGGCGGATCACGCCGGGCAGCGTGGGATGCGGCTGGACGAAGGCCTCGGTGGTGGGGATGAAGCGCAGGCCAAGGAAGTCGTTCACCATACCGCGCTTGAATACCTGGTTGGCGCTGGTGGCGCCGGTGAACAACTGGCGGAAATCGCCGTCGGCGAAGAGCTGGCGGGCGCTGACCGGGTCGAGATAGCAGTTGAACGCGCCGTCGATCTCGGGGACCGCGTTCAGGCGGAGCTGGGCGACCGCGTTCAGCAGCGCCGACATGGTGAGGCTGTCCGTGGCGGTGAGCTGGCTGGTGTTGGTGCGCGTATTGGGACGGACGATGGAGCTGGCGGTGGTCGACATCACGGTGATGCCGGCGGTGGCGTCGGCGACCGTGGCGTTGGACGCCAGCGTCAGCACGCCGGAGACGCCGCCCGGCGTTGTCGAGACGTTGGCCACGTCGGCTGCGACGCCCACGATGGTGTAGGTGTTTTGGCCGATGGCGGCTGCGAGCGTGGTGCTGACGCCGACGGGCGACATGACGCCGTTGACGAAGGTGCTGGTGAAGCCGCGGATGTCGTCCACCGCGACGGCGGCGCCGGCGGTGCCGATGGTGATCCGCACCCGGGTGTTGCCGCCGAAATAGGCGGCGAACAGGGCGTTGCGGGCGAGCTCGTCGAGGCTGCGGGCGGCCTGCTCGCCGTTGATGGCGGCGTTCAACAGGAACTGCCCGGCGATGCCGACGCGGCTGGTGACCATATTGAGGTCGGTGGTGGCGGCGTAGTGGTTGACGGTGATGGTGTATTGCTCGGTGCCGAAGCTCTGGCTGGCGAGGCCGTTGTCGAGGTTGGTGTTGGTGGCCGGAGAAAGCGGCACGGTGACGCTGGGCTTGAGGCCGGCACGGGTTTTGGTGAGGGTCTCGCCGATGCCGACGGCGAATTCCTCGCGGTCGGCCACCGCCCGGTAGCCGAGGCGGGAGTGCATGGCGGCCTGGAACTCGCGCTCCAGGAAGCCCTGCTGGATGATGTTCTGCAGCGCCGCGGGGAAGTTCTGGATGCCCATGGGGGGTTCGTCCTTGTAGGAATGTTTTCAGGATTGTGGGCGTGGGTGGGACGTTTGGCGGCGGGGCTCGCGCCCCCCGCCCCCGGCCCCTCCCCACGCGGGGGAGCGGCGAGAAAGGGGTCAGCGGCGCTTGAGGAGGTCGGCCCTTGCGGCCTGCCATTCGGCGTGGGTCATGTCCGTCGCCTTCTTCGTGGTGGGCGGGGCGGCGATGGGAGGTGTCGCCGTGCTGGTGGCGTGCTGGTTGAACAACCAAGGTTTGGCGCGCTTGAGGTCGCGCATGACGGACGACGCGCCACGCACCTCGCCGCTGTCATCGAGTTCGATCTTGCTGGGATCGAGAAGTTTCAGTCCGTCGAGATCGACCATGCCGTGACGGACGGCCTCGGCCTTCAGCTCGGCGCGGACGAGGCGGGCGCGGTGGGTGGCTTCCAGTTCGGCGATGCGGCGCTCGTAATGGGCGTGGGGGTCGTCAGGACCGGGAGACGGATCGACTGGCACGGATGTGGCATCGGACATGCTTGTGCTTTCCGGCTGGTGGGCTTGGATTTCGTGGGAGGGGGGAGCGGCGGGGCCGCTTTGCGTAAGCCCGCGACGATGACTAGATGTGTAGGGGAAACTGGGGTGAGTGGGCAAGGAATTTTTTCCGCGTGTCGTGGGCTTTTTGCGGGTGAGCGATTTGCTCGCCAAATTGCGTTGGCAGGGTCCAAATGTCGCTGTGGCTTTAATGTGGAGGGCAGTGGGCCGCCATATCGTAGATAGCCAGCCAATGCCGCCGGACCCCTCGCATGAAGGCGAGGCTTACGGCAGCGTCAATTCCACCGCCGCCGCCTCCCGTGTCATCAGCCCCGCCTCCACCAGCGCCACCAGCGTCCGCGCATCCGCCTCGCGTTCGGCGGCACTCGGCGGATACCAGCGGGGCCAGACCAGGGAGAGGCGGGCGGTGGCGTCCAGCGGCGGGACGGGCTCGCCGCCGGCGGTGAGGGGGTAGATGTCGCTGGCGCGCAGGATCATGCGGGCGAGTTGCAGCATGGCGCGGCCGTAGCTGACGCGGAGGTTGTCGGCGAGCCAGATAAGGCCCTGGTTCATCAGCTCCAGCGCGCGGCCGGATTGGGCGGCGGCGATGCGGTCGGCGCTGGCGCGGTTGCCGTGAACGCCCTCGAGCGCCATTTCACGCAGGCAGCGCACGTAATCGATGACGGCGCTGGCCGCCGTGCCGCCGATCTCCAGCAGCTTGGCGTCGCCCTTCTCGCTGACCACGAGGGCGTTGCCGCCGCCGCGGACCAACTCGTTGTCGGCACCGGCGGGTTCGCGGATGAGCAATAGCGGATCGCTGCTGTATTTGAGGCCGCGGCCGGCCTGGCTCAACTGGTAGTCGATCTCGATGGCGGTCTCGATGGCGGGGCGGAAGGTGCAGGCGCCGTCGATGTCGTCGCCGCCGGGGAGGTTTCTCACCCAGACGACGGGGACGAAGCCGAGCGCGTGGCGGACGGTTCGCTGGCCGTCCGGCACGGGCGGGCCGTCGGCGTCGAGTGGCTGGGGCAGGAACCAGGTTTCGGCTTCGGCGTCCCAGACGCGCTGGAACCAGTAGCTGGCGCCCGGGTCGGCGATGGCGTGGCCCTGGGCCGCGAGGTCGGTGCCGCGCACCCTGTAGCGTTCGGTCACGCTGAGCAGGGCGTCGGGCTCCTCCGGGTCGAACACCGGGGTGAGATGCTGGGTGTCGAGCACACGAAAGAAGATGCGCGATTTCAGGACACGGAGCTGGATGGCGACGGAGCCGATACTGCCGCGCAGGGCGGCTTCGGCCATGGCCTGGTTGAGGCCCGATTCGGCGGCGATATCGGCCAGCGCCACGCGGGTTTCGTCGTGGGGGGTTGCGAGGGTGGGGAAGTGGCCGTCGCTGAACATCAGGCTGAGGCTGTCATCGACCACGATGCGGGCGAGCGGGTAGCGCACGCTGGGGCGGCGCTGGCGGAGCGGTATGTATTCGCCGGCGGCGTTGCGCTCCTCGTGGAACTCGTAGGGCAGCGCGTCATACAGCGTGCCGTCGAGCACGCGCTTGAGGAAGGCCAGTTTCTGGGCGCGAGGCGGAAGCGAGGGGTCCGACGGGATGAGGGCGGCGATGGTGGCGAGCATGGCGGGGCTCCGAAGTTTCAACGGGCAATGAATGAAAGATCGATCCGGCGTGACGGTGTGGGGACTTCCGTCAGCATGGCGAAAGCGCGGCTGAGGGCATCGACCTGGTCGTCCTTGCGGCCCATCGGGAAATCCCGCAGCTCGTCCAGCAGCGCGCGATTCCAGCCGGCGCGGACGACCGAAAAATTGCCGGCCTCGATCTGGCCGGCGACGGCACCGGCGCGGACCAGCTTGCTGCCCGTTTCGGGACTGGAGAGGACGCGGTGGCCGGCGAGCAACGTGGTGAGCCAGGCGACCTGCTGCTTGCCGGCCTGTCCGGGGTCTTGCGGGATGCCGACGGGGACCGTGCGGCCGTCGGCCTGGGCGGTGTTGCGGATGGCCTGCTCCACTTCATGCGGGTTGCCGCGGAAGCGGACGACATCGTGGACGGTGAAGCGGCCGTTGGGGTCGCGGCCAAGCTTGATGCCAACGGTCCAGTCCGGGTCGCGGCCTTCGGTGGCGGCGGTGGCGGCGAGGTCCCAGGCGCGGACGAGGCGGTCGGTGGCGGGGGCTTGCTCGGTGGTTTCGATGCGCTGGGTGCGGAACATCGCGCCGATGTCGGGGCGAGGGTCCTGCTGGTAGAGGGCGGACCAGACGCGGGGACCGACGGCGGCGCGCTTGCGGGCGAGGGCTTCGGCATCTTCCCACTCGGGCCAGAGGGGGGCGCCGAGGGGACGGGCGAGCGCGTCGTCGGCTTCGGCGAGGGCGGGGAGTTTGAGGACGGTCCAGCCATCGGGGCTTTCCAGCACGCGGCCGCCGAGGTCGTCCTGGTGCCATCTCGTCATGATGAGCACGATGCGGCCGCGCGGGCGCAGGCGGGTGAGCAGGTCGCCGCGATACCAGTCCCACAGGTGGTCCCGCAGGGTCGCGCTGTCGGCCTCGGCATGGCTTTTGACCGGGTCGTCGATGAGCACGAGGTCCGCTCGGCGGCCGGTGATGGGGCCGCGCACCCCGGCCGCGAAGTAGGAACCGCCTTGCGTGGTGGTCCAGTCGCCCACGGCGCGGCGGGAGGGGGTAATCTCGTAGCCCAGCCGCTCGGCGTGGTCGGTGGCCAGGGTGCGGAGGCGGCGGGCGAAATGTTCGGCGAGGTCGGTCGTGTGGGAGGCCGCGATGATGGAGTGCCTCGGATGGCGGGCGAGCCACCAGGCCGGAAAGATCACGCTGGCATAGGTGGATTTGGCGCTGCCAGGGGGCATCAGCACCATCAGGCGGTCGATGGCGCCGCTGCCCACGGCGGTGAGGTGGCTCAGCAGCAGCGTGTGGTGGCGGGCGGGCCTGAGCCGCTCCGGGCGCAGCGCCGCCGCTGCCCAGACGGACAGCTTCGGTGTGCGCTTGGTTGGCATGGGGCGGGTCCGGATCGGTCAGCGTGGCCGGATTCATAGGGAAAACCGGGGCGAGTGGGCAAGGAATATTTTCCGGTTGGGTGCCTGTCCAGGCGTCCGCCAGAGTTTCCAGCCTGATAACGTATTGTTTCTCAAAGATACGTGAGACAGTCAGTCCAAGTCCACTTGAGTGCGCATTAGTAACGGATAGCGACGGCCCCAGCATCGTTAACCCTTTTGTGAGATTTGGGGTTGATCTTCGGTGAATGAGAGGGTTCTATGCCGCCCGTTCGATCCGGACTTGCCAACGCGCCGCGCCGAAGCGGGGTGGCGGCATTCTTCGACTGGCTGCGACAACCTTGTGGATGCCGCGTGCAACAGAAAACGGGAAGACGAATGATTGCGACTTCGATATGCGGATGGGCCACGCGCTCCTGGCCCGGTGTGGTGGTGTCCATGATGATGGCGGGCCACGCGATGGCCGCATCGCCGGATGGGGCCGCGCATCAAAGGCCCACGACGGTCAAGGCCGGCAAGGTCGCAACGCAGGCGCAGCAGGCCGCGCGGTCCCAGCGACCGCGGGTTCAGCTGGCATCGTTGCGCGTGTCCGCGAAGGGACGGTCCGGCGGCGCCTATGCGAGCATGCCGCAGGAGAAGAACGAGGCGGGCGACGATTACGTGGGAGCCTACGAGCCGGCGGCGGACGGACACCAGACCGGCGTCGCCTCATGGTATGGCGGCGCCCAGTGGAACGGGCATCGCACCAGCGATGGCGGCATCTTCAGCGATGCGGCATTGACCGCGGCCCATGCCACCTTGCCGATGGGCTCGATGGTGCGGGTGACGCTGGGCAGCAGCGACCGTTCGGTGGTGGTGCGGATCAACGATCGCCCCGGCACGCGCCGCCGCATCATCGACCTCAGCCGCGCGGCAGCGGCGGAGCTCGGGATTCTCAGCGCGGGTGTCGCCGTGGTGACCCTGTCGCCGTTGTAAAAAATCGCCGCCCGATGCGTGCTCTGGCGATCCTATTGCTGCCGATCGGCTGCGCGAGCGTGTTGCCGGATGCCGATGTCCGCTACACCGGACGCATCGTGCCCGAAGCCGCCTGTGGCGCGGAGGCACCCGCGACGCTGGTGGTGCGACACGGGCGGTTCATCTTCACGCCGACCGATGGCGTGCTGATGATCGCGGGCGATGTCGCGGCCGATGGGTCGTTGGCCGGCCAGTTGACCATGCCGGGCGTGGATCGCAAGCCGTTCACGATGGCGGTGCGGGCGCGCATCTCGGGCCAGGAGATCAGCGGCAGCTACGCCACACCGCGCTGCCGGTTTCGGGTCGCGCTGACGTTGCGCTGAAGCTCCGGGCGCTGAAGCTCCGGGCGCTGAGGCTCCGGGCGCTGAGGCTTCGGGCGCCGAGCCGGTTCAGGCAGTCCGCTCTTTCGCGGCCTGCAGCGCCATGCGCCTCGCGGTGCGCAGCAGAAAAGCCCGATCCTCCTCCCCGCATTCCCGGTAGAGCCGCAGCAGTGCCAGTTCGGTTGCATTCTCAGGCTGCCCGGAGATGGCTTCCGTCCCGGTCAGCAAGGCCTCGACGCCAATTCCCAAGGCCGCCGCGACGCGGGTGAGGTTCGCGCTCACCTGGCCGGCGCGTTCGGTTTCCCATTGTGCCACGGCGCTGCGGCTGACGCCCACTGCGCGGGCCAGGGCGTCCTGCGTCATCCCCAACACCCGTCGCGCGGCGCGGATGCGGTCTCCGACCGTGGCGCCGGCGCCTGGCTGTTTCATGCCGCACATCTTCCTACACGTGAGGAAACCGACGTTAACGTGAATATAACTAACCGTAAACAGTTATTTCCGTTGACCTAAAGCAGTTAGGATATCTAACTGCTCGTGTCACATGATGGAGCAACCCATGCCACGCAAGCTCGAATGGAGCCCGCCCCGCGATGCCGTGCTGTGCCGCTTGCGCGCCGAGGGCGCCAGTTGGGACGCGATCGCCTCGGAGCTGGCGATCAGCCGCAATGCCGCCATCGAACGCGGACGCCGCCTCGGCGCACGCCTGCCGCCGAGACCTGCGGAACCCGCGCCGCCCGATCCGAACCGTCCGCCGCTGCCCGCCGGGGCCGAAGGGAGCTGGGGCGTGCTGGTCCAGGGCACCAGCCTCGAGGACAGCGCCTATTTTTGGCAGAACCCGATGAGGCACCGCACCGACGGCGCGGGCATGCGTGCCCACGCAACCACGCCGCGTCCCGATGTGATCCAAGGAGAATTCCAGTGAACAAGATCATCCGCCTGCATTGCGCCGACCGCCCAGGCGGCTTCGGGGCGAGGCGGCACTTTCCCGACGCCCTGCCCCGGACACAGGCCCACGCGCCCGCACGGCTTGCAGGACAATGCCCGCCGATCGACGCGCAGGTCGCGGTCTATCGTCTGGAAGAAGCCGGCACCACGCTGCTGTGCCTGCCGAACACCGGGCACTCCACCCGCCTGCGCACCAGCAGCCTCGATGTCATCACCGCGGCGCTGGACGGCACCAGTTGGGGCGCCAACGCCGACTCGCCGCGACTGCGCCCCATGTTGCCCGACAGCTCCCGCATCGACCGCATGGACGAGGCGTTCGGCTGGCTGGCGCTGATACCGCAGGACCGCTACGTGCTCCGCCGCATCGTCGGCGCACGGGCGCTGGTGAGCCCCACGACGGAACGCCATCTGTTCAGCTGGCGCCGCCTGGGCACCGCCATGGGAGCGGACCACAAGGCGGTGCAACGCTGGCACGCGCAGGGGATCGGGATGATCGTGGCGGGGCTGGCGCGGTGAGCGGTTCAGCGTGTGGCGGGAGGCTGGCCGAGAGTCTCCAGCCGCCTCAGCCACGCCCCGAACAGCGGGCAGGCATCGCGGATGGTTTCCAGGATCAGCTCGATGGCCAGGGCTGCTCCGTGCCGAACTTTTGTCTGCTTTGAGAACCGGAGCAGAACCGGAGCGTGCTGCGTGGTCCAGTCCTCGAGCCTCTTGGATGGCCCCGTGAAGGGGCCATCGTTCACCATCTCAGGCAAGCCCGCGTCGCGGACCGCTTTGTCGATCACGCCGCGCATCGCGGCGGCGTCGAAATAGCGGGCGGCGATCGCGGCGTCCGACAACAGGAAGGCTTCGAACTCGTGAAGTTGGACGTAGCATATCAGGTTCGGCGGCCAGGAGAGAGTTGCGGCGATGCGGTCCTGCAGGGCGGCACCTGTTTCGCCAGCCAGCCTCAAGGCTGTTCAACGCTATGAGATCGCGAGTATTTTGAGCAGGTTCCCGATGCCTGCGAGAGCGGCGCGGTAGCGGTCCAGGCTGATTGTGCCGGTCTTGTTGGCCTTGAGGATGTTGAACCCGAAACTGCGCAGGCGTGCGAACACGCCGGGGTTGGTTCGGATGCGCGAGCGGTCTTCGCCCAAGGTGACGTCGCGTGTGTAGTGAGACGTGGCCTCAATCTTCCAGGGCGCGCGGATGGCCTCGGCGGCGCGGACGGCGGTGACCGCCCTGTTGGAGACGTAGAAGGCGGTTTCGGTGGAGTGGTGCAGCAGCCCGGTGCGGGTGTTGCGGGCGAACACGTCGCGCTCGACGCGGATGATGGCGGCG
>JANXTF010000077.1 GCA_025352565.1 Rhodospirillales bacterium
GCACCTTGCTGCGGTCGGCCGCGACTGGCCTGTGGCACGAACGCGGGGAGATCGCCTTCTACGTCTCGTCCGCCACAGCTCTCCCCGCACCCGTCTGGGCCGCCGCCATCCGGGGGCATTGGGGCATCGAGAACCGTAACCGCCATGTCCGCGACGTGTCGCTCGACGAAGACAAAAGTCGCATCCGCGATAACCCCGGCATCATGGCCCGAGCCCGCAGCTTTGCCCTCAACATCATGCGCAAAAATGGAGTCACCAACGTGGCAAAGGCACTCTGGAACGGCGCACTCAGCCTCGATCACATCATGGCATACAACGAAATCTGATTAGCGTTGAACAGCCCTGGCCCGCTCCACCAGCTTCCCGACACGGCGGCCAGCACGTGGTGGTGGTGGGTTCCGCCGCCGGTGTAGCCCTCGGCGGCGCCAAAATACCAGTGCTCGTTGGTGTGCGTGTGGCCGCTGAAGCTGACGGTGTTGCTATGCGTCGAGATCGCGGTCAGGAACTCGCGCGTGTCGGTGTTCGCGGTGCCGGCATCGGTGCCCGCGAGCGTCTTCAACGGAATGTGGTGCGAGAACACCACGAGGCTGTCGCGCGGCACCTGCGCCAGCACATTTCGGACAAAGCCGAGCTGGTCCGCGCCGAACGCGCCGATATACTTGCCGAAGCCGTTCGGCCTGGTGGCGTCCGTGCCGAGATAGGCCACGTTGTCGAGCACGAACACGGTGGCGCCGGCATACTGGAACGCATGATAGCGCGCGCCGAACACGCGTTTGAAGGTCTCGCGCGAAAACACGTTGTCCGCGGCTTCGAGGTTCATGTCGTGGTTGCCGCAGCAATTGTACCACGGCAGGCCGATGGTGCCGACGATGCGGTTGTAGCGGTCGTAATAGGAGAGGTCGTCGAACATCACGTCGCCATGGGTGATGCCGAAGGCGGCGTCGATGCCGGCGGTGGTGACCACGACGTCGTCGCGGATGTAGCCGACTTCGGCCAGACTTTCCGGTTGCGTGTCGGTGAACAGCAGGGCCTCGAAGCGCGTCGGCTCGTCCTGCTTGCGGAGAGCGAAATCGATGCTCTCGGGCAATGCGCCGGTGAGGGCGATGCCGACGAAGCGGAACGCCGGTGCCGAGGGCGTGCCCTGCGGCACATACAGGTAGGAGAGGCGAGGTAGCTGGGTCGCTGGGTCAACCGGCGTCATGTAGCCGGAAGGCTTGATGACAAACACCGCGTCGCCGGCCCGAATGCCAATTTCGAAGCGTCCCTCGGCATCGGTTTTCACGACGTCGCGGCCGTTCGAGACCATCACGCCCGCGAGGCCGCGCGCGCTGGCGGTGCGGCGGGCCGAGCCGTCCAAATCTTCGAACACCATGCCGCGCGCGGTCTCCGCTCGTGTGGCTTGCGCGTGGCCGGCATGATGCGTGCCCGCGGCGATGGCGAGACCCGCGACGCCTGCGAATGCCTGCCGACCGGTGACGCCGAACGATGTTTCCGTGGATTGGGCCATGGGCTGTTCCTTACAATGTCTCAGCGGTGTTTAACCGCGCCCTGCGACAGCGGAATGACGGCTGTGTTGCGCCAAGGTGGCGATCAAGCTTGCCGGCTTTTCAAAGCGCGGCCTTCTTCGCCTGATGCACCGCCAGCGAACCGATCGAGTTGCCGCCATCCACCGCGAGCGACGTGCCGGTGATGTAGGCGGCGGCGGGCGAGCACAGGAACAGCACGGCGCCAGCGGCATCGTCGGGCGTGGAGGCGCGGCCGAGCGGGATGCCGGCGAGCGTCGCTTCCACATGGGCCGCGGTGAGCGGACTCGCGGTGCTGCCGGGGGCGAAGCCGGGTTCGACGGCGTTCACGCGGATGCCGTAAGGCGCGAGTTCCAGCGCGTAGCCCTTGGTGAGCCGGTCGAGTGCGGTTTTCGAGAGGCAGTAGGGCACCACGCTGCGGCGCATCTTGTGGGCGGCGCCGGACGAGATGTTGACGATGCTGCCAGGCCGCCCGGCCGCGATCATCAGCTTGGCGACACGCTGGGTCAGCAGGAAGGGCACGCGCAAATTGATGTCGAGGATGCGGTCCCACTCGGCGGCGCCGATGTCGAGCAGGAAGCCGCTGGGATAGATGCCCGCGTTGTTCACCAGGACGTCGGGCGCACCCCAACGCTCGCCCAGCGTGTCGGCGAGGGCGTGGAGCGCCGCGTCGTCGGTGAGGTCGGCGGCGACGGTGAAGCTGCCGGCCGCCCCCTGCGCTTCGGCCAGGCGGGCAGCGAGTGCTGCCGGGTCGCGATCGACCAGGCAGAGCTTCGCCCCGGCACGGGCGAACGCGTCGGCGATCCAGCCGCCATAGATGCCGCAAGCGCCGGTGATGACGGCGCCGGTGACGGTGGCGCCACGGGCGGTGAGGTCTGGAGCGTTCATGCTGTCCCCTTGGGGTTTTCTGTGTGGTGGACGGTGCCTCACGTTAGCGTGAAGCCGCGGCTGAAACCGAAATGCAGGCACGCCAGTAATCTCCTCGATGGGTCGGAAAATTCCGCCCCCGCATCGGAGTTCACGAACATGCGCAAGCTTCTTATCGCGACCGCTGCCATCCTGACACTGTCTGGCGCGGCCTTCGCGCAACAGGGCCCGTTCAATGGCGGCGGGCTGAACGACGCGCCGACGGGCACCGGCTCGACGGGCGGCGTGACCACGCGAACCCTGCCGGGCCTGCTCGGCACCAGCGGCCGGACCTTCAGCAGCAACGGCAGCGGGACGAACGTGAACGGCGGCATCCGCAGCGGCCGGGGCAGCACCGTGAGCGCCACGGGAAGCGTGTCCGAACTCGGCAACATGAGCGACAATTGAGACCCGTCCCGTCTCCGGCCGGACCGCGCCACCCGGCATTTTGAGACGCGCCGGGACATGGTAGCCTGCCGCCATTGGGGCGGCGGGCGGCGCGGCACCCTGGAGCGAGGGAGCGGCGCGGTGGGGTTGAGGCAAGGTGCGCGCCGACAGCTCTCGTGGCCGTGAAGCCGGGCTCCGAGGGTGCCACCCCGGCGATGGCGCAATGGTTCGCCATCAAGGCCGAGCAGCCGGACGCGCTGCTGTTCTTTCGCATGGGCGATTTCTACGAATTGTTCTTCACCGACGCCGATTCGGCGTCGGCGGCGCTCGATATCGCGCTGACCCATCGCGGTAGCCATGCCGGCCAGCCGATCCAGATGTGCGGCGTGCCGGCACATAGTTATGAGACATACCTGTCTCGCCTGATCCGCCGGGGCTTCCGTGTCGCGGTGGTCGAGCAGATGGAGGATCCGAAAACCCGCGTCGGCAAGGCGCCGATCAAGCGCGCGGTGGTGCGGGTGGTGACGCCGGGCACGCTGGTCGAGGACGCCTTGCTGGAGGCGGGGCGGCCGAATCGGCTGCTGGCGCTGGCGGCGTCGGGCAGCGGCCTGGGCGCCGCGTGGCTCGATGTCTCGACCGGCCTGTTCGAGACCCAGCCGGTGGCGGCGGGGAGTGTCGCGAGCCTGCTGGGACGGCTCGATCCGGCGGAGATTCTGGCGGGGCCGGACGTGGCGCTCGGCGAATGGGAGGCCAGGCGTGGGCCGGAACCCACCCCGCCGCCGCCGCTGGTGGCGCGGCGGAAGCTGGCGGAGGCGTTCGGGGCGGCGAGCCTCGATGCGTTCGGCGGCTTCTCCGATGCCGAGGCGATGGCGGCGATGGTGGCCCTGGACTACGTGCGCGAGACGCAGGCGGGCAAGCTGCCGCGCCTGTGCCGCCCGGTGCCGCGCGGGGAAGCCGGGCGGCTGGAGATGGATGCCGCCACCCGGGCCAGCCTCGAGATCACCCGCGCGCGGGATGGCGGCACGGCGCACACGTTGCTGGCGGCGATCCAGCGCACCGCCACCGCCGCCGGGGCGCGGCTGCTCGCGGAATGGGTGTCGTCGCCGTTGGCGGACGCGGTCGCGATCGGCGCCCGGCAGGATGGCTGGTCGTGGCTGATTGCCAACCCTGACGCGGCCAGCGGCCTGCGGGCGGCGTTGCGGGGCGCGCCCGACATGGCGCGCGCCTTGGCCCGCCTCTCGCTCGGGCGCGGCGGTCCGCGCGACCTGGCCGCCATCCGCGATGGCTTCCGCGCGGCCGGGAACGCGGCGGCGTGGCTGCGCGGGCCGCTGCCCGCCGCCTTGGCCGATCTGGCGGCGCCGTTGCGTGAGGCCAGCCCGGTCGCCGCCGCCTTGGCCGCCGCCCTCGCGGACCCCGCCCCCCCGCGGCTCGACGACGGCGCCGTGGCGCCCGGCTTCGACGCGGTGCTGGATGCCGAGCGGGCCTTGCGCGACGACAGCCGCCGCGTGATCGCGACGCGGCAGCTCGATTACGCCCAGCGTTTTGGGGTGGCGAGCCTGAAAATCCGCCATCACGCCCAACTCGGCTACGTGATCGAGGTGCCGGCCGCCGCCGTCGAGGCGCTGCGGGGGTTCCCGGAACTCACGCTGCGGCAGGGCATGGCCAATGGCGCGCGGTTCACGCTGGCGGAGTTGAGCGAACTCGACCGCCGCATCGCCGAGGCCGCCGAGCGCGCGGCGGCGCGGGAGCGGGCGGTGTTCGCGCATCTGGTCGCGGCCACATTGGCCGAGGAGGCGGCGATCGGCGCCCGCGCGGAGGCGCTCGCGGCGCTGGACGTGGCGCAGTCCTGCGCGCGGCTGGCCGAGGGGGGTGCGTGGTGCCGCCCTGTGGTGAGCGACGACGCGGCGTTCTGCCTGGAGGCCGTGCGGCACCCGGTGGTGGAGGCGGCACTCGCGGGTGCCGCCGCCTTCGTGCCCAATGGCTGCGACCTGTCGCCCGAGCGGCGGCTGCTGCTGCTGACCGGGCCGAACATGGCCGGCAAATCGACCTATCTGCGGCAGAACGCGCTGGCGGTGGTCCTCGCGCAGTCCGGCCTGCCGGTGCCGGCCGCATCGGCCCGCATCGGCGTGGTGGACCGCCTGTTCTCCCGCGTCGGCGCGTCGGACGACCTCGCGCGGGGGCGCAGCACCTTCATGGTGGAGATGACCGAGACGGCGGCGATCCTGCACCAGGCCGGGCCGCGCAGCCTCGTGGTGGTGGACGAGATCGGGCGCGGCACCGCGACGCTGGACGGGCTGGCGATCGCCTGGGCGGTGCTGGAGGCGCTGCACAACCAGGCGCGGTGCCGCGCGATCTTCGCCACCCATTTCCACGAACTCGCGCAACTCACCGCCGAGCTGCCCCGGATGCGGCTGCACAGTATGCGGGTGAAGGAGTGGCGGCGCGACGTGGTGTTCCTGCATGAGGTGGCCGAGGGGGCCGCCGGGCGCAGCTGGGGCGTGCATGTGGCGCGCCTCGCCGGCGTGCCGGAGCAGGTGGTGCGAAGGGCCGGCACGCTGCTGGCCTCGCTCGAGGAGCGCGCCGGCAAGCTGACGGATGCGGGCGCGCTGCCGCTGTTCGCCGCCGCCAATGCCGCGCGTGCCGCCGAACCGGTGCCGCCGGACCCGCCGGAGAACCCGCTGGAGGAATTGCGGCAAGCGCTCGCCGGGCTCGATCCGGACCGGATTTCGCCGCGCGAGGCCCATGATGCGCTGTATCGGCTGCGCGCGCTCATTGCCCTCGGGCCGGACGATGACGCATTATTGTCGAACCGATGCTAGTCCCCATCCCGCTGCCTTCCGCCCCGATCGCCGCCGACCTCCTTCGCGAGGCGCTGCGCTGCGACCCGACGCTGCCGTCACCGCTGCCGCGCGATCTGGCCCTCGGCATCTTTCGCCGCCACCTGGCCCGCGTGCAGGCCGATGTGCGCGCCGCCTTCGAGCGCGGCGACCTGTCGGGCATCAAGGTCGCGCGCCGCCTTTCGGCGCTGACCCAAGGGCTGCTCGCGGTGCTGTTCGAGTATGCGACGGCGGTGCATGGCGGCCCGGAGGCCGTTGGCACGCTGACGGTCGCGGCCACGGGCGGCTTCGGGCGTGGCGTGCTGGCGCCGTTCAGCGACATCGACCTGCTGTTCATCACGCCGGAGCAGCCGCGTTCCGCCGCCCTGCGCGCGGTCGAGTTCACCCTGTATTTCCTGTGGGATCTCGGCCTCAAGGTGGGCCACGCCACCCGCTCGGTCGAGGACTGCCTGGCCGAGGCGCGGCGCGACGTCACCATCTGCACCTCGCTGCTCGATGCCCGTCTGATCGCCGGCGACCAGGCGTTGTTCACCGATTTCGCGGCGCGGTTCGCGGAGCAGCGGATCGCGCTGGGCGCCGCCGGGTTTCTCGCGGCCAAGCGGGACGAGCGCGACGCGCGCCATCGGCGTTACGGCGACAGCCCGTTCGTGGTCGAGCCGAACATCAAGGAAAGCCGTGGCGGCTTGCGCGACCTGCAGGCGCTCTACTGGATGGCCCGTTACGCCTTCGGCATATCGAGCCTGCTCGAAATCGCTTTGCCCTCCGGCGCTTCCGCCCCGGCGGGCAACCCCTCGGCCGGCATCTTGACGCTGACCGAGGCGCGGATGGCGCTGCGGTCGTGGGATTTCCTGTGGACGCTGCGGTTTCACCTGCACTACGTCGCCGGCCGCGCCGAGGAGCGGCTGACGTTCGACCTGCAGCCTGTGGTCGGCGCGCGCATGGGCTACACCCGCCACGGGCGGCAGGACGGCGTGGAGCGTTTCATGCGCCATTACTTCCTGACCGCCCGCGAGGTGACGCGGCTGACGCATGTGATGGAGCCGGCCCTCACGCGCGCGGTGCTTGGGCCGCCGGCGGTGACGGCCCAGACCGACCCGGCGCTGCTGGCGGATGGCTTCATCCTGGCCGACGGGCAGCTGATGTCGGCGCCCGGCCGGGATTTCCGCGACGAGCCGGTGCTGATGCTGCGAATTCTTCAGGTGGCGCGCGACCGCGACCTCAAGCTGCATCCGCTGGCGATGCGGGCGCTGATCCGCCACGAGCGCCGTGCCATCCTGCTGCGCGGAGACCGGCGGGCGGCCGACATGTTCGTCGACCTGCTGATCGGCGGTGCCGGCGAGGTGAACCACGCCGATGGCGCGCGCTGGCTCGCGGTGCTGAACGAGACCGGCTTCCTCGGCCGCTTCCTGCCCGACTGGGCGCGCATCGTCGGCCAGATGCAGTTCGACACCTACCATGTGTTCACCGTGGACGAGCATACCATCGAGGCAATTCGGGTGCTGAACGCGCTCGACCGCGGCGAGCTGTCGGACATCGCGCCGATCGCCTCGGGCCTGGTCGATCACCTGCAATCCCGCCGTGCGCTCTACGTGGCGATGCTGCTGCACGACCTCGCCAAGGGGCGCGGCGGCGACCATTCCGAGCTGGGCGCGGAACTGGCACAGCAGGTGGGTCCCGCGCTCGGCCTGTCGGCGGAGGAGACCGAGAGCGTCTCGTGGCTGGTGCTGCATCACCTGCTGCTGAGCCAGTCCGCGTTCAAGCGCGACATCGACGACCCGAAAACCATCATGGACCTGGTCGACACCATCCAGTCTCCCGAGCGGCTGCGTCTGCTGCTGGTGCTGACGGTGGCGGACATGCGGGCGGTGTCGCCCAAGGTGTGGAACGGCTGGAAGGCCACGCTGCTGCGCGAGTTGTTCTCCCGCGTGGCCGAGGTGCTGGCGGGCGGCCTTTCCACCACCGAACGCGACGTGCGCGTGTCGCGCGCCAAGGAGGCGGTGGCGCTGATGCTCACGGACTGGCCCGAGGAGGAGGTGCGGAATTTCCTCGGTCTGGGCTATGCCGGGTATTGGCTGTCGTTCGATCCGGACACGCATATGCGCCATGCCAGGCTGATCCGGGGGGCGGAGGGTCGTCAGGCGCCACTGACGGTGGACACGCAGCTCCTGCCGGCACGCGCGGTCACCGAGGTGACGGTGTATGCCGCCGATCATGCCGGCCTGTTCAGCCGCATCGCGGGCGCGCTGGCCGTCGCCGGCGCCTCGATCGTGGACGCGCGCATCCACACGCTGACCAACGGCATGGCGCTCGACACGTTCTGGATCCAGGACGCCGCCGGCGGCACGTTCGACGCGCCGCACCGGCTGGCGCGGCTGTCCGTGCTGGTGGAACAGGCGCTGTCGGGCCGGCTGAAACTCGCCGCCGAGATCCGCAAGGCGTCCCGCGCGCTGCTCGGCCGGCGAATGCGCGCGATCCATGTGCCCCCGCGCGTGGTGATCGATAACCATGCCTCCAACAGCTACACGGTGCTGGAGGTGAACGGCCGCGACCGCCCCGGCCTGCTGCACGACGTGACGGCGGCGATCAGCGAACAAGGCCTGCAGATCGGCTCCGCCCACGTTACCACCTACGGCGTGCGGGCGGTGGACGTGTTCTATGTGAAGGACGTGTTCGGCCTGAAGGTGGAAAACGAACGCAAGCTGACGCTGCTGCGCCGGGCGCTGCTGGATGCGCTGGCGAGCCCGGACGACGTGGCGCCCGCGCTGCTGCCGGCCCTGTCGCCGAAGAAACGGCGCACGGTGGACGCGGCTTAGACAATCGGCGTCCGCGGGGGGCGGAAGGGGCCACCGCCCTTTCCGCCCCCCGCGGGATCAGGCTGCGTCGAAATCAGGCCGCGTCGGAGCCGGGAACCTTGGGGGCACCTTCTGTCAGCATCTCGATACGGCCGGTGATGTGGCCGCCGTCCTCGACGGTGAGCCGGCGGCAGCGGGCGGTGCCCAGCACGCGGCCGGTGGAGCGGACCACGAGGCTGCCGCGCGCGGTCAGGGTGCCGTCGATGGTGCCGGCGACCTCGGCGTCCTCGACCTCGACCTCGCCCTTGAACATGCCGCCCGGGGAGATCGACAGCTCGGTCGCATGGATCATCGAGGCCTCGACGGTGCCTTCGACCACCAGGCGCTCGGCGTCCTGCACGGTGCCCTGGACGCTGATGCCGCGGCCGACCACGAGGGTGCGGCGCTCGGTCGCGGGGCGCGGCTGCGGCATGGGGCGCTGCATCGGCTGGGGCACCTGCGGCGAGACCGGCTGCGGCGTCGGGCCTGGGGTCGGGGTGGTCGGGAACGGGGCACGGCCCATGGGTTGTGTCTCTCTCGATGTCTGGGTGGGAGTCGGGAACAGGGGTGGCGGCTGCGGGCGGAAGGGCGGCACGCCGAGGCCATGATCGGCCGGCCGCGCGGGAACTCGAACTGGCACCGGCGCGGCGGCGGCCACGACGTCGAGGGCGGTCTCGCCAGGGTCGGTGCCCTGGGTCTGGTCGGAGCCCTGAGTCTGGTCGGAGCCCTGGGCCTGGTCGGGTCTGCGGCGCTTGAACACTGGCTCTCCGTCGCGCTCAAATGAACACGTTGTCGCGTGGCCTAACACGAGGCGAGGGAGGCTCACAACCCGCGAGGCCGGTCCCGGGGGTGGCCCTGGCTCAGGTGCAGCACATGCACCATCGCGGCGATGCCGAGGACCGGGGCCAGCAGGTTGAGCAGCGGCACCAGGCTGGCGGCAACCACGAGCGCGCCTTGGGCCAGCACCGCCGGGCGCCGGCCGGCATACAGCGCCAGCGCCGCCGGGCGGTCCATCCGGCGCATCGCCACCGCCACGAACAGGCCGCGCCCGACCGCGAACGCGGCCACCGCCCAGCCGAGCAGGGAGCCGATGCCGGGAAGGGCGATGCCGAGCGCAAGGGTGGCGAGTTGCAGGACCAGCACCCGCGCGCCGAGTGCCGCGGCCTCCCGCGCCTGCTCGCCCCATGGCGCGGTGCGGCCGGGCGGGTCGAGCGGATAGAAGCGCCGTTCGACCGCGATGGCGATGCGGTCGCAATACAGGGTGCCGATCACCGCCGCGACCGGCACGAACAGCCACAGCGACAGCAGCGCGGCCGCGGCACCGCCGAGCGCGCCGGCGAGCCAGCCGAGCAAGCCCCCGCCATGCAGCGCCACCACGCCGGCATGCACCCCCCACGCCGCCGCCCCGGCCAGGGCGGCGAACGCGAGCGCCGACCACAGCACGCTCCGCCATGCCACGGCCAGGAAGGCGGGGTCGTCGAGTTGCGCGATGGCGCGAGAGACCGGCGAGAACAGCGGCATTGCTGGGGCTTTCCTGATGGCGCGGCGGTTGCGACCCGGCATGGGTGCGTGTAGGGCGGGCATCGCATCTCACTCGGAGTTCCGCCATGGCCCCGCCCGCATCCGCCTCCCCGTCCGGGTCCCCCTCGGGCACGCGTTTCGACATCCTGGGCATCGGCAACGCCATCGTCGATGTGTTGGCCCCGGTCCCGGAGTCGTTTCTTAGCCACCATGACATGCGCAAGGGCGCGATGGCTCTGGTCGACGCGGACACCGCCGAGCGCATCTATCGGGCGATGCCCGCCGGCCAGGAGACCAGCGGAGGCTCGGCCGCCAACACCTGCGCGGTGGCGGCGGCACTCGGCGCCAGGGTCGCCTATATCGGCCAGGTGGCGGACGATCAGCTGGGCGCGGTGTTCCGCCACGACATCGGCGCGGCCGGCGTGCATTTCCCGACCCCGCCTTTGGCCGGCGGGGCACCGACGGCGCGTTGCCTGATCCTGGTCTCGCACGACGCGCAGCGCACGATGAACACCTATCTTGGCGCCTGCGTCTCGCTGGGCGAGGCGGAGGTGGACGAGGCGCTGGTGGCGGCATCCTCGGTGACCTACCTCGAAGGCTACCTGTTCGACCCGCCGGCGGCGCAGGCCGCGTTCCGCCGTGCCGCCGCCGCCGCGCATGCGGCCGGCCGGAAGGTGGCGCTGTCGCTGTCGGACGCGTTCTGCGTCGACCGCCACCGTGCCGCGTTCCGCGAATTGGTGGCGGGCCATGTCGACATCCTGTTCGCCAATGAAAGCGAGATCTGCGCGCTGTACGAACGCAACGAGTTCGACCAGGCTGCCGCCATGGCGCGGCAGGATGTCGAGCTGGCGGCGTTGACGCGAGGCGAGCAGGGCAGCCTGATCCTGCGCGGCGCCGAAACGGTCGAGGTCGCCGCGGTGCCCACGCGGGTGATCGACACCACCGGGGCCGGCGACGCCTACGCCGCGGGCTTTCTCGCGGCGCTCACCGCCGGGCGGACCCTCGCGGCCTGTGGCCATCTGGCCAGCATCGCGGCGGCGGAGGTCATCAGCCATTACGGCGCCCGGCCGCTCCGCGACCTGTCCGGGGAGCTGGCCGCGCTGCCGCGCTGACCCGCCAGCCTGATCCGCCAGCCTTGGGATTCGCTCGACAGTAACGACACCAGGATGCCGCGCCGCGAGGCATGCAACCCGATCGGCAGTTGTAATAAACGTAACGAAAAATTGACGGCGCCGCGTGCGGATCGTTCAGGCGGTGCGGCCAAAACTGCTGGGAAAATGGGCGATTCCGGTAATGGTAGGTCAAATATCGCCATCCTGTTGATGGCACGATTCTTGGTAGCCGTCACTTTGGTGGCTGTGCGCGGGTGGCCGATGGGTATGGATTTTTTATGCCCTCCCGCCGTAGAGACACCGCAGAAAATGGAGCTCACTTGATGCCGCGCCTCGACCAACACCTCCCGGCCCGCGCCGCGGCCGTTCTGCTCGCCACCGGTGTTCTCGCGATGGCCGTCGCACCGGCCATGGCCCAGGCGCCGATCTCCAACGCGCCGATCTCCACCGCGCCGGCGCAGGCGTCGGAGGGGGCCACCCCCCCTCCTTCCGCGGCGGCGGCGCCCGAGGACAAAAAGCCTTGGGTCGCGGCCGCGTCGTTCGGTGAATGGGCCAGCGGCATCAAGCTGGGCTTCCAGGCTGAAGGCGGCATCATCGGCAACACCAGCGACCCGCGCAATCAGACCAATTACGGCCAACTGTTCACCGACAAATCCAACCGCCCGATCCTGAATCAGTTGCTGGCCACCGTGTCGCGCGATCTGGATGCCACCGCGACCAGCTGGGAATTCGGCTTCAAGCTGCAATTGATGTACGGCTCGGATGCGCGGATCACCCACAGCATCGGCCTGTTCGACCAGCTGATCCACGACCGCAACCAGATCGATCTGGTGGAGGCCAACGCGTCCGTCCGCATCCCGGTCATCGCGGGCGGCGTGGACCTCAAGGTCGGCGTGTACCCGACCCCGCTGGGGGTCGAGACGATCGACCCGAAGGGCAACGCGTTCTACTCGAAATCCTACATCTACAACTACGGCCTGCCGTTCAAGCACGCCGGCGCGCTGGCGATCGCCCACGTGACGCCGATGATCGACCTGTACGGCGGCGTCGACACCGGCGTGAACACCTTCACCGACAACAACAGCAAGCCCGGCTACATCGCGGGCTTCGGGCTCACGCTGCTGGACGGCAACCTCACCGTGCTCGCGCTGTCGCATTTCGGCGTCGAGAACCCGAGCCTCGTCCGCGCCCCGTTCGGCAATGACGGCTATCGCTACCTGAACGACGTCGCGGTCGTCTACAAGGCGAACGACAAGCTCACCTTCACGACCGAGCTGAACTACATCCGCGACGACGGCTATCGCGCCGAGGCGTTCGGCGCCGCGCAATACGTGGCCTATGCGCTGAACGACCAGTTCACCCTCAATGGCCGCGCCGAAATCTACCGCGACCAGAACAATTTCTTCGTCTCGAACCCGCGCAACAACCGCGACTTCATCAACTTTCAGCGCGGCACCTACAGCAACTTCATCACGGCCGCGAAGCCCACGACCTACTCGGAGTTAACGCTGGGGGTGACCTACAAGCCCGAGGGCCTGCCCAAGGCGATCTCGGGCCTGCTGATCCGGCCTGAACTGCGCTACGACCGCGCGCTGAACAACTCCCACCCGTTCGGCGACGGCAACAGGCAGGGCGTGTTAACTCTGGGTACGGATGTCGTGCTCACGTTCTGAACGATCTGGCTTGACGATGGCGGGTGGATTGCTGCCCATGGGGGGATGCATGATCCAGGGTCTCCGTGTTCCAGCCTGCTCGCCCAGCCCGAGGGCGAGATGGCGGCCCGCGTGCGTGCGCTCGACTGGGCGGCCACGCCCCTCGGCGCGGCGGCGGAGTGGTCCGAGGCGCTGAGCACGCTGGTCTCCCAGGTTCTCGCTTCGCCGATGCCGGCCAAGCTGGTCTGGGGGGCGGACCTGATCCAGATCTACAACGACGCCTTCATCCCCGTCCTCGGCCACAAACACCCGGCGGCGCTGGGCGTGCCGATGCGCGTGTCGTCGCCGGAGGTCTGGGCGGCCAGCAAGCCGGTGTACGACCAGGCCCGGCGCGACGGCCGTGGCGTGTTCGAGACCGATCGCGTGGTGCCGGTGGCGCGCGCCGACGGCACCATCGATCGCCGCCTGTTCACCGTCGGCTACGCCCCGGTGCGCGGGCGCGCGGGCAGTATCGCCGGGTTCGTGGTGACGCTGATCGAGACCACGGCGCGGGCGCGGGCGGAGGGCCTGCTCCAGGAAAGCCGCGAGCGGCTGAACCTGCTGGTGGAACATGCCGGCGTCGGCATCGTGCAGACCGACATGAACAACCGGATCACCTACGTGAACCCCGCTTTCTGCGCGCTGCTCGGACGCGACGCGGCGGAGCTGACCACGCTGCGCATCCCCGACCTCACCCATCCCGACGACGTGTCGTCCAACATGGCGGCGTTCGACGACATGGTACGGTTCAGCAGGCCGTTCGCGGTCGAGAAGCGTTATCTGCGCGCCGACGGCTCTGCCGTTTGGGTCCACAATAACGTGTCGTTCACCCTGGCGCCGGACGGCGCCAAGCAATCCGCCACCGCCATCGTGCAGGATATCACGCATCGCAAGGCGGCGGAGGAGGAACTGGAACTGCGGGTGCGGGAGCGCACGCGCCAGCTATCGGCCAGCGAGAGCCGCGCCCGCGCATTGTTCGACAACTCGCCCGACCTCCAAGCCATCATTAGCCGGTCGGAGTCGGGCGCGTTCGTGTTCGAGGACGTCAATTCAGGCGTGATGAAGGCGCTCGGCCGGCCACGCGAGCAACTCATCGGCGCGGGTATGCGGGAGATCTATCCGGCCGATGCCGCGGACGAGGCGGAGCGCGAGTTCCGGCGCTGCATCGAGGGAGATCTACCGATCACCTACGTGGCGAAACGCTCGATGGGCGGCCAGGTGCGGTGGTTCGAGGTCACGCTGTCGCCGCTGCCGGACCCCGCGACCGGCCTGGGGGGGCGGCTGATCGTGTCGAGTGCCCGCGACATCACCGAGCGGCGGGCCATGGAGGAGCAGCTTCTCCAGGCGCAGAAGATGGAGGCGGTCGGCCAGCTGACCGGCGGGATCGCGCATGATTTCAACAATTTGCTGACGGTGATCACCGGCAATCTGGAACTGATCGAGCGCAAGAGCGCCGACGAGGCCGCGCGGCGGCGGGCGCACAACGCGATGCGGGCAGCCAGCCGGGGGGCAGAGCTGACGGCGCAGCTGCTGGCGTTCTCGCGGCGGCAGTTCCTGACGCTGGCGCCGCTGTCGCTGAACGATGTGGTGAGGGGCATGAGCGACATGCTGGCGCGCACCATGGGCGGGCGGGTGGCGATACGCACGGCACTCGCGCCGGGGCTGCGCCTGGCGCTGGGCGATCCGACGCAGATCGAGACAGCGCTGCTCAACCTCGCGATCAATGCGCGCGACGCGATGCCGCAAGGCGGAGGAGTGACCTTCAGGACCGAGAACGTGCCCGCCGGGAGCGGCGTCACGTCGATCGGCCCGGTGCCCGAGGAACTGGCCGGCACCGACACGGTGCTGGTTGTCGTGTCGGACACTGGGACCGGCATGAGCGACGAGGTGCGGGCGCGGGTGTTCGAGCCGTTCTTCACCACGAAGGCGGTGGGCAAGGGCTCGGGGCTCGGCTTGTCGATGGTGTACGGCGTGGCCAAGCAACTAGGCGGTGCCGTCAGCATCGCGAGCGTGGTCGGCGCGGGCACCGATATCGGCATCTATCTGCCGGTTGCCCCGACGGAGGCGATCGCGGCCCCACCGGAGCCTGGGGCGCCGGAGCCTGGGGCACCGGAACCTGGGGCGGGCGCCGGGGCCGACATCATGGTGGTCGATGACGACCATGACGTGCGGGAGCTGACCGCGAGCTTCCTGCGCGAGATCGGCCACCGGACCATCGAGGCGGCGACCGGGCGGGACGTGATCGCGCTGCTGGAGAGCGGCGCGCCCTGCGACCTGCTGCTGCTCGACCTCGCGATGCCCGGCCTGTCCGGCACCGAGACCGCGCGGCTCGCGCGGGCCGCGCGGCCGGGGATCGCGGTGCTGTACGCGTCGGGCTATCCTGACGTGGCGCCGTTCACCCCGGACGAGGATTCGCGGCTGCTGCACAAGCCGTTCAACTTCGACGACCTCGCGCGGACGGTGCGCGAGGTTTTGGCGAGGTAGCAGCTTCCCCGCTCCCCTGATGGGTCCCCTGACGGGAGGGGGAAGCAAGCGCGCGTCACAGATGCGGCAGCCACACGTCCAGCACGGCCGCGCGGCCTTCTTGCCGCACCGCGCGCAGGGCGGCGTCGAGTGCCGGTTCCACCTCGGATGCCGCGCGCACCGTGATGCCGAGCGCGCCGCCGGCGGCGGCCGCGATGGCGGCGTAGTCGGCCGGTGGGTCGAACGTTACGCCGATCTCGTTGGCGCGGCTGGCGTGGCCGTGCGGATGGACCGCCAGCGCGGAGAGCTTCGGCGATTTCCAGCCGCGGTTGTTGTAGACCACCTGGATGAACGGCGTGCGGTACTGCCGCGCCATCCAGTGTACCGTGGATGGCTGGGAGAACATGTAGCAGCCATCGCCGCCGAGCGCCCAGACCGTGTCGTGCGGCCGCGCCAGCTTGGCGCCGATCGCGGCCCCGCCGTTCCAGCCGAGCGAGCCGCCGCCGCTGGTGAACATGGCGCCGGGGCGGATCGACATCAGGTGGTCGATCATGCAGGTGTAGTGCGAGATGCCTTCCACCAGCACGGTGCTGGCGGCGTCGATGCGGCGGCGAATGCAGGCGGTGAGGTATTCGCCGGTGAGGGTCTCCCCGGTCTCTTTCGCCGCGAGCCGGTCCATCCGCTCGGCGTGGCGCACGCGCAGGCGGGCCATGCGGGCCGCGATGCGGTCGGTGTCGGGCGTGTCGGTGTCGACATGGATGTTGAGCTGGGCGAGAGCCGTCTCGACATCGGCCCGGTACGAGTGGCGCGCGTGGATGTACCAGAGCGGCATCGCCTGCTTCAGCGGGTCGGTGTCGATATGGAAGATTTTCGCGTCCGCGCCGGGGCGGCTATGGGCGGAAATCCACGGCACGTCGCTGTCGAGCACCAGTACCACGTCGGCTTCGGCCAGTGCCGCGTTCTGCACCGGCTCGTTCCATTGGCAGCCCCGGTACAGCGGGTCGTCGGCCGGGAAGTTCACGTAGTTGGGCACGCTGTCGAGCACGCCGATCCCGAGGCGGCGGGCGAGGCGCACCAATTGCTCGACGGCCTCGGGCTTGCGGCCGAGATAGGAGGTGACGACCAGCGGGTTTTCGGCGCCCACCAGGGCGCGCGCGATCTCCCGCACGCCGGCGGGGGCCAGCGCCGCGGGGGCGAGCGGTTGCCACTGGCCCATGTCGATCGCGACCTCGGGCACCTGTTCTTCCAGCACCTCGCGGGCGGCCATGAGATAGACCGGGCCGCGCGGCTCGGAGTTCGCGAATTGCAGGGCGCGGTGGACCAGCTGCTTGACGTTGCGGCCGGTGCGGATCTCGTTGTCGTAGCGCATGTAGCCGCGCACCAGACCGCGCTGGTCGTGGACGTCCTGGATCCACTGGATGAACTCGTTGCGGCTGCCGCGCAGTTCGCCTTCCTGGGTGAACGGCGAGGCACCGGCCAGGATCAGCACCGGCACGCGCCCCTTGGCCGCGTTGTGGATCGCACCCGCCAGCGACTGGGTGCCGCATTCCACATGCACCAGCACGCATTGCGGCTGGCCGCCGCTGGCCTGGGCGAAGCCGTGCGCGGCCGAGAGCCCAACCATCTCGTTGGGGCAGGTGACGAGGGCGGGCACCGTACGGCCCGTGGCGTGGGCCTCGGCGATGGCTTCCACGATGCCGGGATGGTCGCTGCCGAGATTGGCGAAGATGAAGGTGATGCCGGCTTCGGTGAGGGCTTCGAGCAGAGCGGTGCTGGCGGAGATCATCGGCGCGTCCTGAGGGTGATTCGGGGCAGGGTCGATGCCTGCCCTGTTGCCTGTTTGCGGCACCATATGGGAGGCTGCGCGCAAGACAAGCCGGACAGTGGCGGACATTGGGGAAACGCGATGCGCCTCGGCACGCCGATCACGCCGCGCGACGACCGGGCGTGGGCCGCGCATCCGGACGTGGCGCTGGAGGTGCGGCGGCTCAGCACGCATTACCCGATCGGGCCGATCGCGCTGCGCGCGGTCGATGACGTGAGCTTCACGCTGCGGCGTGGGCGCACGCTGTGCATCGTGGGCGAGAGCGGCAGCGGCAAGGGCATGATGGCGCGCTCGATATTGCAGATCGTGAATCCGCCGGGGCGCGTCGTGTCGGGCGAGATGCTGTATTATCCGCGCGACGGCGGCCCGGCGCTGGATTTGGCCAGGATGCCGCCGGGCGGGCGCCAGATCCGTGCCATTCGCGGGCGCGAGATCGCGATGGTGTTCCATCGGCCGACGACGTCGCTGAGCCCGATCCATCGCATCGGCTGGCAGATCGCCGAGGGGCTGGTGGCGCATGGCATGATGGACAGGCGCGCCGCGATGGCGCGCGCGGTGGATCTGTTGCGGCAGGTCGAGATTCCGGACCCGGCGGGTGCGGCGCGGCGCTATCCGTTCGAGTTCAGCGGCGGAATGCGGCAGCGGGCGATGCTCGCGATGGCGCTGGCGTGCGAGCCATGCGTGCTGATCGCCGACGAGCCGACGGCGGCGCTGGATGTGACCACGCAGGCGGAAATCCTGAAGCTGCTGAAGAAATTGCAGGACGCGAACGGGCTGGCCGTGCTGTTCGTCACGCACGACATGCGCGTGGCGGCGCAGATCGCCGACGACGTGGCGGTGATGTACCGCGGCCAGGTGGTGGAACATGCGGCGGTGCGCGCGGTGTTCGCCGACCCGCAGCACAGCTACACGCGCACGCTGCTGACGGCATCGAGGAAGCTCGGCATGGCGGCGCCGCCGGCGCGTGACCCGGTGGTTCCTGGACCGGTTCTGCTGGAAGTGCGCGACGTGATGCTGGCCTATCCGGCGCGGGCGGCGCTGTTCACCCACGCCAGGCCGCCGAACCCGGCGTTGCAAGGAGTGAGCTTCGATGTGATGCAGGGCGAGAATTTCGGCGTCGTCGGCGAGAGCGGCGCGGGCAAGACCACGCTGGCCAACTGCATCGTCCGGGTGTTGCGGCCCAATTCGGGCAGCGTGCGCTACACCGACCGGGCAGGCGCCGCGCATGAGCTGACGACGCTCGGCCGCGCGGGGCTGCGACTGGTGCGTAGGGAGATTTGCATGGTGTTCCAGGACCCGTTCGCGGCGTTGAACGCGCGCATGACGGTGGGGCAGTGCATCGGCGAGCCGCTGCTGGTGAATGGAATTCTCGCGGGCGAGCGGTTGCGCGCGCGGGTGCGCGCACTGCTGGCGATGGTGGGATTGCCGCCCGATGCGGCACAGCGCCACCCGCATGCGTTCAGCGGCGGCCAACTGCAGCGCATCGCGATCGCGCGGGCGCTCGCGACCGATCCGCGCCTGGTGATTCTGGATGAGGCGACATCGGCGCTGGATATGACGCCGCGGGCGCGGATACTCGACCTGCTGCTGGATCTGCAACCGAGGCTTGGATTGACCTTCATCCTCATGAGTCACGACCTCGGCATGATCCGCAATTTCTGCGACCGCGTTGCGGTGATGCTGCGCGGCGAGATCGTGGAGGTGGGGAGCGCCGCCGATATCTGCGACCGGCCGACACAGCCTCATACGCAACGCCTGCTGGCCGCCGTGCCGGAGGCGGACCCGGCGCGGCGCACCCTTATCGGAACGGCCCGGTGAGGATCGCGGCACGGCACGGCTTCATGCGGCGCGCGGGAGGCCGGCCGCGATCGCTGGCGCGGGTGGACACCGGCGCGGCGGGAAGGGTCGACGGGTTGTACATGAGGGGCGTTACGGGTGCGCCGGGCTCCAGGTCCATGGGTTCAGCAGCCCGACCCCGGTGCCCGCGAAATCCACCACGTTGCGGGTGACGATCTTGCTTGCGTGAACGAGGCCCGTGGCTGCGATCATCGCGTCTCGATCGCTCCGCGTATCCGGCACGTGCAACCGCGCGCAGCATTGTGCCACCTCGGTGTCGATGGACAGCACATGGCCCGCGAATGCCGGAAGCAGCTGCGTGTCGAGCCATGCCCGCAACATGGCACCCTGCCGCGGATCGCGCCGTTCCATCAACAATGTGCCCAGTTCCAGTTCGAGAACCGTGATCGCGGAGATGAACAGCAACGCGGGAGGGACGCTCGTGGCCCAGGCGACCACCTTCGCGTCGGCCTTTCCGGTGCGAGCCTTTCGTAGTTCCGAGATGACGTTGGTATCGAGCACGAACATCAGGAAAGGTCGGCGGGCCTTGCGAAGGCGCCGGTCAGGCGGGGCGGCTCGAACGCGATTTCCGCGGCGGCTGGCATAGCCAGAAGATCGACGATATTGACTGGCCCTTCCGACAGGCGGCGGAATTCCTCGATGGTCAGAAGCACATGCGCTGGCCGGCCACGGTCGGTGATGAACACCGGCCCGGCACTCGCGAGTTTCTTCGCGGCACTGGTATCCTGGTTGAACCTACGGGCGGAGATGATGGCGATCGGCATGGCTTCCTGCCACAATTGAATGTAGCAACAATACTACATTGCGGACTTGCCGGCAAGTCTTCCCGTCGGGCACGGCAAGCTCCGCAACGGACGAGCCGGCCGCGACCGGCCGCCGTAGCTTCAAAGCCGCAATCCCGGCTACGGCCGGGCGGAAGCAGGTCGGTCGGCAAAGCGGCCGCCCTTCAATCCGGCCACACCCGTTCGAATTCCATCGAGGCGGCTCCCGCTTCACGCGCCATCGTGGCACGCTCCGGTGCCATGAGCATCCTTCCCGCATCCGAGTTGGCCGCCGAGGCCCATGTTCGCGTTCTCATCATCGGGGCGGGGGCGTGCGGGCTGGTGGCGGGGCTGGCGGCGCGCGGGCTTGGGGCGGAGGTGATGCTGCTGGAGCGGGACGCGCTGCCGCGCGGTTCGACCGCTCTTTCGTCAGGCCTCATTCCGGCGGCGGGAACACGGGTGCAGGCGCGCCAGGGGATCGCCGACAGCGCGGCCGCGCTGGCGGCGGACATCCTGCGCAAGAATCACGGACGGTCGGACCCGGACGTGACCCGCGCGGTGGCGGCGGCGTCCGGCGGCACGATCGACTGGCTGATGGAGCGCCATGGGCTCGATCTCTCGGTGGTGGAGGGGTTCCTGTATCCCGGACACGCCACCGCGCGGATGCACGGCACGCCCCGGCGGGATGGGGCGGAGCTGATGGACCAGCTGATGGCGGCCGGTGCGGCCGCGGGGCTGGATATCGTGACGCAGGCGCTGGCGACCACGCTGTATGCCGATGAAGCGGGTCGGGTGGCGGGCGTGGGGCTGGCGCGGCCGGACGGGTCGCGCGATGCGATCGGGTGCGACGCGCTGGTGCTGGCGTGCAACGGCTATGGCGGGGCTGGCGATCTGCTGCGCGCGCATATCCCGCAGATGGCGGGCGCGCTGTATTCGGGCCATGCCGGCAACCAGGGAGACGCGTTGCGCTGGGGGACCGCCCTGGGGGCCGAGGCGCGCGACCTCGGGGCGTATCAGGGGCACGGGTCGGTGGCGCAGCCGCATGGCATATTGGTGACGTGGGCGGTCATCATGGAGGGCGGCATTCAGGTGAACCTCGCGGGACGCCGGTTCTCCAACGAGGCGGCCGGCTATTCCGAGCAGGCAATGCCGGTGCTGGCGCAGCCGGGCCGCGTGGCGTTCAGCATCTTTGGCGCGAGGCAGCATGCGGTGGCGATGCAGTTCGAGGATTTCCGGCAGGCCGAGGCGCTGGGCGCCATCCGCCGCGCCGAGAGTGCGGCCGGGCTGGCCGCGTTGCTGGGGATCGACGCGGCCGGGCTGGCGGCGACGCTGGACCTCTATCGGCGGCAGCCGGACGGGTTCGGACGGGATTTTTCCGAAGCGCCCGACCTGGGAACGCCATTGTACGGCGTGCGGGTGACCGGCAGCCTGTTCCACACGCAAGGCGGCCTTTCGGTCGATGTTTCGGGGCGGGTCCGGCGGGCGGATGGCACGGCGCTGCCCAACCTGTTCGCGGCGGGCGGGGCGGCGCGTGGCTTGTCGGGGCCGGAAGTGGGCGGATATCTGTCCGGCAACGGGCTGCTGAGTGCCGTGGTGCTGGGCCGGATCGCGGGCGAGGCGGCGGCGCGGGGATCGCAGGGATAGCGGGGGCCAGGAAGCGGGAGGCCAGCATGGACGGAACGGATTGCGGCGGCGGGCACACGCCGATCGCCACCTCGCTGCGCGGGCTGGAGGCGATGGTGCGGCGCGATCTCGCCTACACCGACTATCCCGCCCATGCCTGGGTGCCGCCGCGCCTCCATGCCGGGCAGCTTGTGCTGGACGTGGCGATCGTGGGCGGCGGCCAGGGCGGGCTTGCCACCGCGTTCGGGCTGATGCGCGAGCGCATCGGCAACATCGCGGTGTTCGACCGCGCGGCGCCGGGGCGGGAAGGCCCGTGGCTGAATTTCGCCCGGATGCGCACGCTGCGGACGCCCAAGCATGTAACGGGGCCGGATGGCGGCGTGGCCAGCCTGACGCCGCGCGCCTGGTTCGAGGCGCGGTTCGGCGCGCGCGAATGGGCCGAACTGGGCAAGATCCCGCGCGATCTGTGGCAGGCCTATCTGGACTGGTTCCGCCAGGCGGCTGGCATTGCGGTGACCAACCATGCCGAGGTGACCGCCATCGTGCCGGAGGCGGGGCTTCTGCGGCTGGACCTCCGCACGCCGGACGGCGCGGTGGCGCGGTATGCGCGAAAAGTGGTGCTGGCGACCGGCATCGACGGCAGCGGGCGGTGGGAGATCCCGGCGCAAATCGCCCGCGGCATCGCGCGCGGGCGCTATTCGCACACCGCGGACGACATCGACTTCGCGGCGCTGAAGGGGCTGCGCGTGGGCGTGCTCGGGGCTGGGGCGTCGGCGTTCGACAACGCGGCGACGGCGCTGGAGGCGGGGGCCGGGCGGGTGGATCTGTGCCTGCGGCGGCGGGACATCCCGCGCATCAACCCATATCGCTGGATGGAGCAGGCGGGGTTTCTCGGCCACTACGCCGAATTGCCCGATCTGCTGCGCTGGCGCTTCATCCGCCACATCTTCGAGCTGAACCAGCCGCCGCCGCAGGACACGTTCTGGCGCTGCCGGACCCACGCCAATTTCGCGTTCCATACCGGCTGCCCGTGGCTGGACACGCGGATGGAAGGCGACGAGATCGTGGTCGCGACGCCAGCAGGGGAGATGCGGTTCGATCATGCGATCGTCGCGACCGGGTTCCGCATCGACCTTGCGCTGCGGCCGGAACTGGCGGGGTTCGCCGGGGCGATCGCGTCGTGGCAAGACCGCTTCGTGCCGCCCGAGGGCGAGGACAGCGCGCTGGTGGCGAGCCATCCCTATCTGGGCGACGCGTTCCAGTTCACCGAGCGCGTGCCGGGGAGTGCCGGGTTTCTGGCCGACATCCACAATTTCACGTTCGGGGCGACGCCGAGCATGGGGCTTTCGGGCGCCTCGATCAGCGGGATGAAATACGGCGTGCGGCGGCTTGTCGGGGGGCTGGCGCGGGATCTGTTCCGCGCCGACGCCGAGACGCAGTTGCGGAGTCTGCTGGCGTACGACACGGCGGAACTGGTGAGCACGGAGCCGCAATAGTGTCTCGGTTTGAATGTTCCTACCGACCTGGAGCGGTCATCCAGCCGTCCAGGTCCAAGTCTGGTTGAGAAGCCGCAACCTCGCGATCATGGGCTTGCCCGAATGGGCTTGCCCGAATGGACTTGCCCGAATGGACTTGCCCGAATGGACTTGCCCGAATGGACTTGCCCGAATGGACTTGCCCGAATGGACTTGCC
>JANXTF010000085.1 GCA_025352565.1 Rhodospirillales bacterium
CGCTGATGCCCATTTTCGAGATGCCGGACGCGACATAGAGGTTCAGCCCCACCGGCGGGTGGCACAGGCCGATCTCCATGTTCACCGCCATCATGATGCCGAAATGGATGGGGTTCACGCCCAGCCTGACCGCGACCGGGAACAATATCGGCGCGAAGATCAGCACGATGGCCGAGGGGTCCATCACGTTGCCGGCTGCGAGCAATATGATGTTGCAGACCAGCAGGAAGCCGACCACGCCGAAGCCCTGCAAGCTCATCCATTCCGCCAATCCCTGCGGTATCTGCTCGGACACCATGAGGAACGAGAACAGCACCGCGTTGGTGACGATGTACAGGATCATCGAACTCATCGCGGCACTGGTCAGCAGCACCTTCGGCACGTCGGCCAGCTTGAGGTCCTTGTAGACGAACACCGCGACCACGAAGGAATACACCGCCGCCATCGCCGCCGCCTCGGTCGGCGTGAACAGGCCGGCATAGATGCCGCCGATCACGATCACGATCAGGAACAGGCCCCAGAAGCTGTCCACGAACGCGCGGCCGCGCTCGGCCCAACTGGCCTTCGGCAGACGCGGCAGGTCGTTCTTGTAGGCCTGGTAGAACGTCATGGCGCCCAGCAACGTCGCCAGGCACAGGCCGGGCACCACGCCGGCGATGAACAGCTGGCCGATCGAGGCCGAACTCACCGGATGCCCGTCCGGCCCGATCGGGTTCATGCCGCTGGTGGCGACCGAGTAGATCACCAGGTTGATCGAGGGCGGGAACAGGATGCCCAACGCGCCCGAGGTCGCGATCACGCCTGCGCCGAACCGCTTCGGGTAGCCGCTCTTCACCATCGCCGGCAGCAATATCGAGCCGATCGCCACCACGGTCGCCACCGACGAGCCCGAGATCGCCGCGAACAGCGCGCACGACACCACGCCCGCGAGCCCCAGCCCGCCATACCAATGGCCCACCATCGTGGTCGCGAAATGGATCATCCGCTTGGCGACGCCGCCATTGGTCAGGAAATTGCCGGCCAGGATGAAGAACGGGATCGACATGATCTCGAACTTCTCGATGCCGGTGAACAATTTCAGCGACACCGTCACGATCGGCACGTCGGTCATGGTGAACATGAACGTCAGCACCGACAGGCCGAGCGCGATCGAGATCGGCATGCCGGTCACGAACAGCGAGATCAGCAGCCCCGCGATGATCAGGCCGCGCCCGCCCGACGGCACCACGATCAGGCCGAACTTCGACAGCAGGCACACGCCGATCAGCACCAGCGGCGCGGCCACCATGATGGCGGCGGCAGTGGCGCCCCGGTTGGGCGGGATCGGCGCGTCGAAGACCGCGCTGCTCATGCCTGGATTCCTGTGGTGGCGCCCTGCGGATGCAAAGCCGGGCTCGGGTCGTCGATGCCCTCCACCTGGTGCGAGGCGTGCGGCACCTCGCCGGTGCGCCAGAACACCCAGGCCACCTGCAGGAAGCGGAAACACATCAGCCCCGAGCCGAGCGGGATCGCCAGATAGACAATCCATTTCGGGGCTTCGAGATCATTGGAGCGGCTATCGGTCTCCGACAGATCCCAGACGAAGGCGGCGCCCAACGAGGCGATCACGCCGGTGAACACGGCCCCGGCCAGCAATCCGAACAGGATCACCTTGTAGCGATGGTCGATGCCCAGGCGGTTGACCAGCACGTCCACGCCGACATGCACGCCCTGGCGAACGCCATAGGCGGCGCCGAACTTGGCCATCCACACGAACATGTAGATGCACAGCTCCTGCGCCCAGGTCAGGTCGATGTCGTGCAGATACGGGAACAGGAACGGCACCGTGCTGCCATAGCGGTGCAGCACGGCAACGAAGATCAGCAGGGTCGCCCCGCCGATCAGGCAGGAGATGACGATCTCCTCCAGCCGGTCGAGTATCCGCAGAAACATGCAGCCGATCCCCGTTCCCGCCCGGCGCCTATTGCGCCGCGAGCTTCTGCGCCTCGTCGATCATGTCCTTGCCGATGCGCGATTCGGCGGAGGCGTAGACGGGCATCATCGCCGCGCGCCACACCTTCATCTCGTCCGGAGTCGGGTCGTGGATGGCGGTCTTGCCGGTGGCGCGGATGGCGGCCAGCGCCTTCTCGTTGTCCTGCACCGAGTTCGCGTTGTTCGACACGGTGGCTTCCGCCATGGCCTTGTCCAGCTCGGTGCGGATATCGGCCGGCAGGCCGTCCCAGAACTTCTTGTTCACCACCACGGCGTATTGCAGGTGGATGTGGTACAGCGTGGTGATGTTCTTCTGCACCTCGTTCAGCTTCTGCGTGGTGTAGTTGGACGCGGTGTTCTGCGCGCCATCCACCACGCCGCTCTGCAGCGCCTGGTACAATTCCGAGAACGCCATGATCTGCGGGTTGGCACCCATGCCGCGCAGCGTCTGGTCGTCGACCTTGGAGCCGGAGATGCGGATCTTGAGCCCCTTCAGATCGGAGGGCTGGATCAGCGGGCGGTTGGCCGAGATCAGGTAGAAGCCGTTGTCCCAGTAGGCGAGACCCTTCACGCCCTTGGTCTCGAGGCGCGTGAACAGGCCCTTGCCCAGCGGGCCGTTGATCATGCGGTCATAGGTCGCCTGGTCCTTGAACAGGAACGGCAGGTCCAGCACCTCGAACTGCTTGACGCCGAGCGGCGCGAACTTGGCGGTGGAGGGGGCGAGGATCTGCACCGCGCCCAGCTGCAGCGCCTCCATCTCCTCGGCGTCCTTGTAGAGCGTCGAGTTGGGATACACTTCGATCTTGACGCGCCCGTTGGTGTACTTCTCGGCCAGCTCCTTGAATTTCAGCGCGGCCTTGCCCTTGGGGGCCGCGTCGGTCACCACATGGCTGAACTTGATGACGATCGGCGCCTGCGCCCGGGCCTGTCCGGACATGCCCAAGCTCGCCACAAGGGCGGCGAGGCATAGCGCGAGTTTGATCTGTTTCAATCGTCTCTCCCGTCGATCGCGGCCGAATCCTTGCCGCCGGCCTGTTGGCACTTGGACGCAAAGTGCGGGAAAGCGCCCGGTTATTCAAGGCCCGGTTATTCAAGGCCAGAAGCTGGACGACCGCACCTTCCCGCGATATGCCGCACCCATGCGATATCGACCATTCACATGAATCCGCTGTGGGACGTCGTCGTGGTCGGCGGCGGCAACGCGGCGCTCACCGCCGCCATCACCGCGCGCGAGGCCGGCGCCTCCGTGCTGCTGCTGGAGCACGCGCCCCGCGCCATGCGCGGCGGCAACTCGCGCCACACCCGCAACCTGCGCGCGATGCACGCGGCGCCCACCGCCGTGCTCACCGAGGCCTATCTCGAAGACGAGTACTGGGACGACCTGCTGCGGGTCACCGGCGGCGACACCGACGAGAAGCTGGCCCGCCTCACCATCCGCGCCACCGCCGAGGCATTGCCCTTCATGGCGCGCTGCGGCGTGCGCTTCCAGCCGAGCCTCACCGGCACGCTCAACCTCAGCCGCACCAACGCCTTCTTCCTCGGCGGCGGCAAGGCGCTGGTGAACGCCTATTACGCCACCGCCGAACGCCTGGGCGTGGCGGTGTTGTACGACACCGAGGTCGAGGAGGTGCGGCTCGAGGACGGCTTCGTCCGGGCACTCAAGGTCACCAGCAAGGGCTTTCCCCTCGAGGTGCGCGCCAAGGCCGTCGTGGTCAGCTCCGGCGGCTTCCAGGCCAACATCGAGTGGATGCGCGAATACTGGGGCGACGCGGTGGACAATTTCCGCATCCGCGGCACCCCTTACGCCACCGGCCGCGTGCTCAAGAATTTGCTGGGGCAGGGCGTCGCCTCGGTCGGCGACCCCACGCAATGCCACGCGGTCGCGATCGACGCCCGCGCGCCAAAATTCGACGGCGGCATCGTAACCCGACTGGACTGCGTGCCCTACAGCATCGTGGTGAACCAATCCGCCGAGCGGTTCCATGACGAGGGGCAGGACGTCTGGCCCAAGCGGTATGCCATCTGGGGCCGGCTGGTGGCGCAGCAGCCGGACCAGATCGCCTACAGCATCATCGACAGCCGCAGCCGCACGCTGTTCATGCCCTCGGTGTTCCCTGCCATCGAGGCGCCCACCATCGGCGAGCTGGCTGGCAGGCTCGGCCTCGACCCGGCGGCGCTGCAAGCCACCGTCGCGCGGTTCAACGCGGCCTGCCAGCCGGGCCCGTTCGACGCCTCCCGCCTCGACGGCGTTCATACCGACGGGCTCGACCCGCCGAAGACCAACTGGGCGCGCCCGATCGCCGAGCCGCCGTTCATCGGCTACCCGCTCCGTCCCGGCATCACCTTCACTTATCTCGGCGTGCGCGTGGACGAGAACGCCCGCGTGATGATGCAGGACGGCCGGCCGGCCGGAAACCTGTTCGCCTCCGGCGAGATCATGGCCGGCAGCATCCTGGGCCGCGGCTACCTCGCCGGGTTCGGCATGTCCATCGGCACCGTGTTCGGCCGCATCGCGGGCCGGGAGGCCGCACGCAATGCCAAAAACTGAAATGGGCGAAGCCGGGATGGGCGAAACTGAATCGGCGGCCATGCTCGAAGCCCGCCGCGCGATGGAGGTGTGCAACGCCTGCCGCTACTGCGAGGGCTATTGCGCCGTGTTCCCCGCCATGGAGCTGCGGCGGGAGTTCGGCACCGGCGACCTGAACTACCTCGCCAATCTCTGCCATGGCTGCCAGGGCTGCTATTATGCCTGCCAATACGCGCCGCCCCACGCATTCGGGATCAACGTGCCCAGGGTGCTGGCCGAGGTTCGCGCCGAGAGCTACGCGCAATACGCGTGGCCCGACAAGCTGGCCCGGCTATATGAGCGCAACGGCCTGGTGATGGCGCTGGCGACGGCCGGCGGCATCGCGTTCGTGCTGCTGCTGGCCCTGGCGCTGCAACGGCACGACGTGCTGTTCGGCCCCCAATCGCTGGCCCCTGGCGCCGGCTTCTACAACGTGGTGCCCTATGGCGCGATGGTGTGGACCGGGTCCGTCACCTTCGGGTTCTCCCTGGTGGCGCTCGCCATCGGCTTCGCCCGCTTCTGGCGCGACACCGGCGGCGGCCGTCTCGCCCAACCCCGCCCGCTGCTCCAGGCGCTCCGCGACGCGGCCACGCTGAAATATCTCGGCGGCGGCGGCCATGGCTGCAACGAGCGCGACGAAAGCTTCTCCACCCACCGCCGGTGGCTGCACCACCTGATGGCCTATGGTTTCCTGCTCTGCTTCGCCGCCACCAGCGTGGCGACCGTCTATGATCATTTCCTGGCATGGCCGGCGCCCTACCCGTTTTTCAGCCTGCCGGTATTGCTCGGCACCATCGGCGGCATCGGCCTGACCATCGGCTGCGCCGGCCTGTTCTGGTTCAAGCTCACCGGCGACCAGGCGCCGCGCGCCCGCAACCTGCTGGGCGCGGATGCCGGGCTGCTGCTGCTGCTGCTGCTGGTCGCGGTAACCGGCCTGTTGGTGCTGGCGTTGCGCGCGACCGGGGCAATGGGCGTGGCGCTATCGGTGCATCTGGGCGCGGTGCTGGCGCTGTTCCTGACGCTGCCCTACAGCAAGTTCGTGCATGGGGTGTATCGGATGGGCGCGCTGGTGCGGCATGCGGTCGAGCGGCCGGAGGCGACGCACCGCTCCTGAGCATCAGGCCGGCGTCAGCCGGGCTTCAAGATCCTGTCTCAGCTGACCGCATGAGATCAGGCGGCCCACGACTGCGTCGATCCGGGCCTTGAGGTCGGTGCCGGTGCGCTGGTAGCCGAGCAGGCGCGCGATGCCCACGCAGAGTTCGGCACGATCCGCCGCACCGTTCTCCCGCAGCACGAACCGCGAGGCCGCCTCGATCTCAAGCGCCGGCAGCATCTCCGCTTTCAACGACGCGCCGCTCAACCCGGATGCGCGATGGCAGGCATTGCGGCGGCTGATCGACGACGCGGACCTCGCTTCGCTGGCTGGCTGGCTGCGGCGGGCCGGCGGCACCGATCGCGACCTTCGAACAGATGAGCATTTCGGCCTGGATGCAGGAGCGCCCCGACGGTCGCGAAGGCTGGCGCGGCGCCGCGCCTGGCTTCTCTCATGGCGGCGATGGTTTGGGCGTTCGGCCTCAATGGCTCGAACGGAAGCGCCTTGTCATGCGCCACACGGGTCAGCAACAGCCGGAACGCATCCGACACGGTGAGGCCTATGGTGGCCAGGATCGTGGCGGCCTCCTGCTTGATCGCCGGGTCGATCCGGGCGCGCACGACATCATTGACCGACATTGGCACCCCTTCCCGTTGGGCTATAGCGTAGCCCATTCCTGGTGAATTATCCAGGATGCTCCAATGGGGCAGGCGCGACGTATGGGCTTCAATTGCGGTCCCTGGCGGGCTATTGCCACACATCGCGCCACGCAAAACCACCGGGGAAATGCCGATGACCAGCTATGCCGCCGATACCGTGTGGGGCCTGCTCGCGCGCGGGGATGATCGGGCGCCCGCGATCGCCGCCCCCTCGGCCGATGGGGAGGCGCGGGCGCCGCTCAGCCATGCGGCGTTGCGGGCGCTGGCGAAGCGGACGGTCGCCGACCTGAACGCCATGGGCATCGGGCGCGGCGACCGGGTGGCGATCGTGGCGCCGAACGGGCCGGAGATGGCGGCGGCCTTCGTGTGCGTGGCGTGTGCCGCCACCACGGCGCCGCTGAACCCAGCGTATCGGGGGGAGGAGTTCGAGTTCTATCTGGCGGACCTCGACGCCAAGGCGCTGCTGATCCAGCAGGGCATGGACAGCCCGGCGCGGGCGGTGGCCGCGGCAAGGGGCATTCCGGTGATCGCGCTGGTGCCGGACGCGGAGGTGGCGGGCGCGTTCACCCTGCACCCGGAAGCGGCGCACCCGGAAGCGGCGCACCCGGAAGCGGCGATGACGGGGGCGGTTCGGCTTCCGGGTTTCGCGGCGGCGGAGGATGTGGCGCTGATCTTGCACACTTCGGGCACCACGTCGCGGCCCAAGATCGTGCCGTTGCGGCATGTCAACGTGACCGCCTCGGCCACCCATATCGGGGCGGCGCTGGCTTTGGGGCCGGACGATGCCTGCCTCAACATCATGCCGCTGTTCCATATCCATGGGCTGATCGCCGCCGTGCTGTCGTCATTGGCGGCGGGCGGCTCGGTGGTGTGCACGCCGGGGTTCAACGCGTTCCGGTTCTTCGCGCAGTTCGCCGAAGCGCGGCCGAGCTGGTTCACCGCGGTGCCGACGATGCACCAGGCGCTGCTCGGGCTGGCGCCGCGCCACAAGCCCGCGATCGCCGCGGGGCGGCTGCGGTTCATCCGCTCGTCATCGGCCTCGCTGCCGCCGCAGGTGATGACGGCCATGGAGGCGGCGTTCGGGGTGCCGCTGATCGAGAGCTACGGCATGACGGAGGCGGCCCACCAGATGGCGTCCAACCCGCTGCCGCCGCGGCCGCATCACGCCGGGTCCGTCGGGCTGGCGGCGGGGCCGGAGGTGGCGATCATGGATGATGACGGGCACATTCTGCCGGCGGGCGGCCTGGGGGAAATCGTGATCCGGGGGCGCAACGTGACGGCGGGCTACGAGCGCAACCCGGAGGCGAATGCGAAGGCGTTCACCGATGGCTGGTTCCGCACCGGAGACCAGGGGACGCTGGACGCGGAGGGCTATTTGCGGCTCACCGGCCGGCTGAAAGAGATCATTAACCGGGGTGGTGAGAAGATATCGCCATTGGAGGTGGATACCGTGCTGATGGACCATCCGGCGGTGGCGCAGGTGGTGACGTTCGGCATTCCGCACGACAAGCTGGGCGAGGAGGTGGGCGCCGCCGTGGTGCTGCGGGAAGGCCATGTGCTGGACGAGCATGGGCTGCGGGCGTTCTGCGGCGAGCGCATGGCACCGTTCAAGGTGCCCCGGCGGATCGTGTTTCTCGGCGAAATTCCAAAGGGAGCGACCGGGAAACTGCAGCGGATCGGGCTGGCCGAGAAGCTCGGCCTGTGAGGCGGCGGCTGTGAAGGTCGCGATTTTCGGCGCCGGCGCCATCGGCGGCTTCATGGGGGTGCGGCTGGCGCAGGCGGGCGCGGATGTGACGTTCGTGGCCCGCGGGCCGCATCTGGCCGCGATGCAGGCCCATGGCGTGACGCTGGAAAGCGGCGGCGAACGCGTGACGGTGCATCCGCGCTGCGTCGGCGACGCGGCCGAGGCGGGCGGGCAGGATTACGTGGTGGTGACGCTGAAGGCGCATTCCCTGCCAGCGGCGGCGCCCGCGATCGCCGCGATGCTGGCGCCGGATGGCGCGGTGGTGACGGCGGTGAACGGCGTGCCGTACTGGTACTTCCATGGGCTGGCGGGTCCGTGGGCCGACCGGCGGATCGAGAGCGTCGATCCGGGCGGCGCGGTGTGGCGGCATCTGCCGCCGGAGCGGGCGATCGGGTGCGTGGTCTATCCGGCCGCCGAGGTGTCGGCGCCGTCTGTTATATCGCATACCTATGGCGACCGCTTCAGCCTCGGCGAGCCCGATGGAAGCCGCTCCGAGAGGGTACGGAAATTGTCGGAAATGCTCATTTCCGGGGGGTTGAAGGCCCCGATTCGGCCCCGAATCCGCGACGAAATATGGGTGAAACTATGGGGCAATCTCACGTTCAACCCGGTTTCAGCCCTCACCGGCGCCACGCTGGACCGGCTGACCGGGGAGCCCGATCTGCGGCAATTATGCCGGTCGATGATGGTCGAGGCGCAAGCGGTGGCCGCGGCGCTCGGGGTGAAATTCGCGGTTTCGCTGGACCAGCGGATCGCGGGGGCCGCCGGCGTGGGCGCGCATAAAACCTCGATGTTGCAAGACCTTGAGCGCGGCCGGCCGATGGAAATCGATGCGCTGCTGGGGGCGGTGGTGGAGTTGGGCGGCCTCACCGGCCAGCCCATGCCGATCTGTGCCAGCGTGCTGGCGCTGGTGCGCGAAAGGGGCAGGCAGGCGGGGTGCTATTGAGGCGCGGCCTCTGATCAAACTCACCCACCCAGTATTCCCAAACGTTTGAATGCCGCTACGGTTGCCGGCTTCAATGTCCACTTGTGCGAGATATTTGAAGCTCTTGCTGGGTCTTTGACTCGTTCGAGATCGCAAATTGTTCCACACCAAAACACATCATCTCGTTCAGCCACGTAGACAGGCTTGGGAAGATTGTCCGAACGAGCCTTGCACATTGTGCCGATGATGAGATGCACCGCGTTGGGCCCCGAGTGGCCCATAACGACAGCCAGCCCATGTCCGTCCAAGCCAGGATTCGCGAATATAGCCTGTAGCGCCCCTCGCTGGGCTTCGTTGGGCGGCTCTTCCGCAAATGCACGCACTATTTGATTCTCCAAAGTATCTCTCAACCTGCTTTGAAGCTCAGATTCAATCGCAAGAGTTATCATCTCACGCTCTCTAACAGGAAACCGCTTTGCATCCTCATTAAGTTTCAAAAGCGACCTGCGAGAACGGGATAGAATTGATTGAAGTGCCTTCTGCAGCTCTTCTGGCTTTATCTCAAACATTAATAACTCCCGTGAAAATTCTGTGATTTTTCTATGACGAAATAAAACAGAAAACACTCACCTGTCGGTCAGCCTGATCTCGATGCGCCGGTTCTTGGCGTAGGCCTCCGTTGTGTCGTTCGGATCGAGCGGCTGGTTGTCGCCAAACCCCGTCGCGGCCAGCCGGTTTGCCGGAATGCCGTCCGATATCAGCAGCTTGACCACGTTGATGGCCCGTTGCGACGACAGCTCCCAGTTCGAGGCGAAGCGTCCGCCGGTGAGGTTCTGGCGATCGGCATGGCCGTCGATGCGGAGAATCCAGTTCAGCCCGGACGGGATCTGCGTGCCGATCGCCTTCAGAGTGGTCGCCAGCTTGCCGATTTCGTCCTGCCCCGCGCCGCTCATCTCGGCGCTGCCGGCCGGGAACAGAACCTCGCTCTGGAACACGAAGCGGTCGCCAACCACCTGAATACCCGGGCGGTTGGCCAACACTTCGCGGAGCTTGCCGAAGAACTCGCTGCGGTAGCTCTGGAGTTCCTCGACCTTCTGGGCCAAGGCGGCATTGAGGCGCGAGCCGAGATTGGCGATTTGGGTGTTCTTGTCCTTGGCGGAGGCCTCCGACGCGTCGAGCGCGATCGCGATACTTGCCATTTGCGCGCGCAATTCATCGACCTGACGGGTCAGCAGCGCCACTTGCGCGCGGGCGGAGTCGCCGAGCTTCTGCTGGTCGCCCAGTTGTGCCTGCACCGCCGCCCGCCGCTCGGCTTCCGTGGTGGCGCGCACCGCCGCGTCCTGCGCCTGGCGTTCCAACTGGTCCCGCAACGCCGACAAGGCGCGCACCTGCTCGGCCATTTTCGCGAGATCGGACAGACGGGCCTCGATGGTCGCCTTGTTGGCGATCACGGTGCGGTCGAGTTCGGCCGCCTGCCTGCGCATTTCGTCGCGTTGCCGGCGGGCCTCGGCCGCCTGTGCCGCGACGGCGGCGGCATCGCGGCCCACCACGTCGGTTTTACGGGCGGAATCAGCGAGTTGGGCCTGAAGCTGGTCGGTGCGCGCGGTGGCCGACTGGGCCTGCAAAGCGGTGTCGGCGAGCCTGGCCGACAAAATGTCGCGCTCGGCCTTCAACCCGTCGCGCTCCGAGGCCACCCGATCGGACTGCATCCGCAACGCCGCCATCTGCTGCGTCAGCCCATCGCGCACCGAGGTGGCGGCCTGCAATTCGCGGCCGAGTTGGGCCACCGAGAGCTTCAACTCGGTGCTCTGCCCGCGTTCCAGCGACAGCATGTCGGTCATCTCGGCCATCTGGCGGTTCAGCCGGTCCAGCGCCCGGTCCCGCCCGGACAGCGCCACCGACAGGAAGGCCTGCGCCAGCACGAACACCAAAAGCACGAAGATGATGACCATCAGCAGCGTGGACAGCGCGTCCACATAGCCGGGCCACGGGTTCAGGCTGTCGTTGGTGCTCCGCCGGCGGAGTGCCATCAGAGGGGGGCCATCAGCGCGGCTGGTCCTCCGCGAGTGCCGCGATGGTGCGGGTCAACACGCGGATATCGCTGCGCAATTCGGCGGTGGTCTGGGTGCGGCCCTGCTCACTCTCGGTCAAAAGACGCTGCAGGCCGAGTTCGATGTTGCGCAAATGCGCCCGCGCCACATCGTCATGCACCGCGTCGGCCCGGCTGTCGCCCAGCCGCTGCAACGCGGGCGCCAGCGCCTGCTGGCTCTCGGCGATGCGCAGCATCAGCTGCTGGTTGGCGCGCATCGTGTCGGTGAGCGCCCCAAGCCGCTCGGTCAGGCCCACCAGCGCCTGGTTGGCCTCGCGCCTGCCGTCTTCGCCGCGCCCCAGCGTGCGCTGCAATTCCTCCATGTTCTCGGCCGTCTGCTCCAGCAGCGCCTGCACATAGACCGGAATGGAGGCCTCGCCGTCGCCCCCCAGGGCACCCGAGGAAAGCCGGGTCATGCCGGCCAGCCACTCCTCCAACTCGTTGAAGAAGCGGTTCTGCGCCTGGCCGGCGGTGAGGTCGAGGAAGCCCAGCACCAGCGCGCCCGCGAGGCCGAGCATCGAGGACGAGAACGCCGTGCCCATGCCCTGCAGCGGCCGCGCCAGACCCGATTTCAGCTGGTCGCACTGCGCGTTGATGTCGCCCGAGCCGACCGACATGCCGGTGATGACGTCGCCCACCGAATGCACCGTGAGCAGCAATCCCCAGAACGTGCCCAGCAGGCCAAGGAAGATCAGCAGGCCGGTCATGTAGCGCGACAATTCGCGGCTTTCGTCGAGCCGGCTGGCGAGGCTGTCGAGCAGCGAGCGCGTGGCGGCGGCGGAAAGCGTCATCCGATCGGCCCCGTCGCGCGTTTTGCCCGCCCTGCTGGCGAGCATGCTGGCCATGGGAGCCAGCAGGCGCGGCGGCGGAATGGCGGCGAGCCGGGTGCGGGCGCGCTGGAAGGTTTCCAGCCAGGTCACCTCGGGCGACAGCCGCGCCACCTGCAGGATGTTCCACGCGACGCCCAGCAGCAGCACCAGCACGATCAGGCTGTTCAGCAGCACGTTGGCCTCAAACGCCGACAGCAGCGCGCCCGACAGCAGCGCCGCCACCACGAGCACGCCGGCGAGGAAGCCGAGCATGCGGATCAGATAGGTGGTCGGACGGGTCATCGGCGGGGCGGTTCCGGCGGTTTGGCCTGGGGCGGCGTCTGCCCGGGAGCTTGCGGCCCGGGCGCCTGGAGCACGGGAGCTTGCGGCACCGGCGCCACGGAAGGTGCCGGCTCGGGCGGCGCCGCGACCACGATATCCACCCGGTCGGCCGGCCCCTCGGCAAAGGCGGGTGTGGTGGTGCCCAGCGCCTTCACGTAGATGCGCACGGAGGGGATGCCCTCCGCGATCAGCACGCTGCGCACCGCCAGCGCCCGCGCCAGCGACAGCCGGCGCGCCACCGAGGCATCGTCGGGCGTGCCGGCGGCGAACGCGCTCACGGTGACGGTGGTGTTCGGTCCCTGGGGCGCGCCATGCACGGTGGCGCGAATGGCGGCCTCGGTGGCCGGGTTCAGGTCCGAGACGCCCGCGCCGAAGGTGATGCGCTGGCCACCGGCGATGGCCGCGGCGATCCCTGGCGCCGTGGCCACGACGGGCGCCGGCGAGGGCGGCGGCGCCGGGCGCACCGGCACCGCGATCGGCGGCGGCACAACCGGCGTGGCCGGCGGCCTGGGCGGCACCACGGGCGCCACCTTCGCAGGCGGCTTTGCCGGAGCGGGCACTGGTTTGGCGGCGGGCACCGGTTTGCCGGCGGGCACCGGTTTGGCAGCGGGTGCCGGCCTGGCAGCGGGCGCCGGCCTCGCGGCGGGCTGCAGCGGCACCAGCGCGCGCGGGTCCACCGTCGCCTGGGCCAGCGCGAAATGCGGCAAGGCGACACCGAAAAGCAAGGCGCGGAACAGGACGGTTCGGACGAATCGTGGGGTCATTGGCATGTCGCGGCGGACCCTAGCGGGGTTCGCCATCAAAATCTCCCCCCTCTCCCGCGTCTGCGGCGGCGCCCCCAATCAGGTCCGCGCGATCAGCGCCATGGCCGGCAGCGCCAGATGCGCCAGCAGCTTCACATGGGCGACATGCGCCTCGGTGTAATGCCCGGCCCGATGCAGCAGGTTCAGCGTGCCCAGGGTCTGCCCGCGCCAGCGCACCGGCATGTTCAGCACGCTTTCGCAACCCAGCGACCAGATGAGCTCGTGGTCATAGAACACATCGCGGATGTCCTCCTTGGTGCGGCCGATATAGGCCTCCCCGCCATGCACCACCTTCCGCATCCACGCAGTCTGGTTCACCGGCTTGCGCCCGCCCACCGGGTAAGGCCCCGGCATATTGGAATAGAACCGCTCGCTCTGCTCGAGCGCCGGATGATGGATCAGAATGGTGAACAATATATGACCGGGGGACGCCGCCAGCGCCGCGTCCACCGCGCGGAACGTCGCCTCCGGTTGCGCCGTCTCGGCATGGGCCGCCAGCACGCTTTCGATCTCGTTCATAAAGCCTCCAGTTGCAAAACCCGCGTCCGCTCGGCCACCAGCCCCTGCGGCCGCCATGTGAGAATAACGATCAACGCCGTCCCGATCAGCGCCTCGCGCAAGGCGGCGATCTGCACCGGCGCCAGCCCCGGCAGCACGTCGTCGAGAAACCGCGTCCCCTCGGTCAGCGCGATCACCAGAACCGCCCCCAGCATCGCGCCCCGCATCGTCCCGGTGCCGCCCGCCGTGAGCGCCAGCACGACATAGATCGTGATGAGCGGCTGGAACGCGTCGGGCGCCACATAGCCGTTGTAATGCGCGTACAGCGCGCCCGCGAAGCCCAGCACGCCGGCCCCCAGCGCGAATGCGCGCACCTTGAACGCCAGCACGGGCTTGCCCGCAACCGCCGCCACCATCTCGTCCTCGCGGATCGCCCGCAGCACGCGCCCGAACGGCGAAGCCGACAGCCGCCCCAGCGCCAGCGCCGTGACCGCCACCACCCCCCAGATCAGCCCCGCGAACACCAGGTTGAACCCGAGCGGCGACAGCGCGCCCCGGAACGGTCCCGGAATGGCGGAAATCCCGTCCGTCCCCCCGGTCAGCCATATCTCGTTGGATGCCGTCAGCCGCACGATCTCGGAAAATCCCAGCGTCACGATCGCCAGGTAGTCTCCCTTCAGCCGCGCCGTCACCACCGCCAGCAGCGCCCCCGCGACCGACCCCGCGATCGCCGCCGCCCCCCACCCCACCAGCATCGGCACATGCAGCTTCACGCTCAACAGCGCGGCCGTGTAGGCGCCGATGGCAAAGAACCCGACGAGGCCGAGATTGATCATCCCGGCCAGCCCCCATATCACGTTCAGCCCCAGCGCCATCAGCGCGTAGAACCCGGCGAACACCGCCATGGCGAGCAGATAGCTGGCCATCAGAAGGCGCGCTCGCCGAGCAGCCCGCGCGGCCGGAACGACAGCACCGCCAATATCGCCACGAACCCCACCGCCGTGCGGTATGCCGGGTCCAGCACCAGCAGCGACAATTCCTCGCCCACCCCCACCACGAACGCGCCCGCCACCGCGCCTGGGATGCTGCCAAGGCCGCCCACCACGGCGGCGGCGAACACCGACAGCATGACCCGGAATCCGGTGAGCGGATCGACCGAGGTATCCAGCCCGATCAGCATCCCGCCATAGCCCGCGAGCCCCATGCCGGTGAACACCGCGATGCGCGCGACCGTGACCGCGTCGATGCCTTTCAGCGAAGCCAGCATCGGGTTGTCGGCCACCGCGCGCATCATCTTGCCGGTGCGGGTGAACGCCAGGAACAGGAACAGCGCCGCCATCGCCACCAGGGCGGCGCCGGCGTTCTCCACCTGCTGCGGCCCGATCCGCAAACCGGCCACCCGCCAGTCCCGCAGCACCGGCAGGTCGTAGCCCCGCAGATCATTGCCGAACCCGAAACGCACGCAGTTTTCCAGCACGATGGTGAGCGCCACCGACGCGATCGCCAAGGTCAGCGGCCCCGAAAGCCGCAGCCGCCGCAAGGCGATCTCGTCGCTCGCGACACCGGCCACGCCCGCCGTCACGAACGCCGCCAGCAGCGACGCCGGCAGCGGCAGCCCGAACCGCACATTGGCGACATAGCCGCCATAGGCCCCGATGGTGGCCAGACTCGCCACCGCGAAATTCGGAAACCGCAGCACGGCATAGATCGTGGTGAACCCGATCGCCGGCACCGCCAGCAGCGTGCCGGCGAGCAGGCCGTTGATCAGGAGTTGCAGGAGATCGGTCAAAGACGCCTCACCTCCCCGTTGCGGGCTGCCGTATTTCCCCTTCCCCCTTGTGGGCCTCCTTGCGGGGCCCCTTTTGGGCCTACCATGGGGAGAAGAAAACCGAGGATCAAGATATGCTCAACAACCGATACTTGCCCTTCTCCGCCACATCGAACCGGAACTTGCAATCCTCGATATCGCCCAACGGCGTGAACTTGCACGGCCCCGAAGCCCCCTCGAAATTCACCGCCTTGCCATCCGCCAGCAGCTTCAACCCGTCGATGGCGCTCGTCACCTTGGTGCCGCCGGCATCGCCCACTGCGCGTACGAAATCGTGGATCGCGACCCCGCCCGAAGCCCCTGCCTTCGCGATCGAAAGCGCGATCAGCGAGATGTGGTCATGGATCTGCGCCGCATACGGGTCCGGCTCCGCCCCGAGAATCCGCTTCACCCGCGCATAGGCCGGGCTGCCCAAATCGGGCGATGGCGCGAAGCTGACCAGCCCTTCCACAACGTCCGCCGGCACATTCTCCAGCAGCTTCGGCGTCGCCGCATAGCCGAACGTATAACGCTTGCCTTCATACCCCGCGCGGAAAAGCTCGCGCAGCAGAACCGTGATGTCGGGCGTGTAGCTGTTCAGGAACAGCGCGTCGGGCTTGGTCTTCAAAGCCTGGTCGATTTCCGACCGGAACGACGTCTTGGCCGCATCGTACACTATGTCGCCCAGCGGCTCCACGTTGCCGGCCTTCAGCACCTCGGCCAGGCGGTTGTAGCTGTCCACCGCGAACGGCGTCTGCGCCGACAGGCCGAACACCTTGGTCGCCTTGTCGCCCACGATGTATTTCGCGATGCGGCCGGACTGCAGGTAGGTGTTGGGCTGGGTCCGGATGATGTAGCCCTGGTGCGGCAACTTCGTGATGCTGTCGGCACCCGACACGGTGAACAGCATCACCTTGTTGTCCCAGCACAACGGCGCCACCGCCATGGTGACCGCGCTCGCCCAGGTGCCGGCGATGGCATCCACCTTGTTCACGTCGATCAGTTTCCGCGCCGCGCGCACGCCGGCATCGGGGTTGGTCTCGTCATCGGCCGAGACCAGCTCGATCTTGCGTCCCAGCACGCCCCCCGCCGCGTTGATATCGTCCACCACGGCTTTCGCCACCTTCACCATCCCCGGTCCGAACGACCCGCCCGCGCCGGTCTGCGGCGTGAGCGTGCCGATCAATATCGGCTCGGCGGCGGCACCTTGCGCCACGCGGCCGAGGAACGGCATGGCAAGTGCCGCCAGCATGGCCTGGCGGCGGGTCGGGATGATGGTCATGGCGACATTCCTCTTGTTTTTGACAACATGAATAGCAAACCCGTCATTGCGTGGAGCGGAGCGGACGCTCACAACGCTTATCCCCCGAGAAACAGCCGCCGCACCTCGGCATCGTCCATCATCTCGCGCGCCGGCCCAACCCGCGCGGTGCGCCCATCCACCAGTACCACGCCGACATCGGCGATCGCCAGCGCCTCGCGCGCATTCTGCTCCACCATCACGATCGCCGTCCCCTCCGCATGGATCGCCGCGATATTGTCGAACAGCGCCTCGGCCGCCTTGGGCGACAAGCCCGCCGAAGGCTCGTCAAGCAGCAGCAGGCGCGGCTGCACCATCAGCGCCATCGCCATCGCCAGCACCTGCCGCTGCCCGCCCGACAGCGTGCGCGCCGCATGGCGCCGCTTCTCGGCCAGCACCGGAAACCGCGCGAACAAATGGTCGATCCGGGCCGCGGTCGCGCGGCGTTCCAGGAAGCCGCCCATCTCCAGGTTTTCCCGCACGCTCATGGTCGGAAAGATGTTCGCCTCCTGCGGCACGAAAGCCAGCCCGCGCCGCGCGCGGTCCCGCGCCCCCAACGCCTCGATCGCCATACCGTCGAGCAGGATCGCACCCGATTTCAGCCGCAACAATCCCGCGATCGCCTTCAGCAGCGTGGACTTCCCCGCGCCATTCGGCCCGATGACCGCGACCATCTCTCCGGGCGCCACGGCGAGCGACGCGCCTTTCAGGATTTCGTCGGCGGCGCCATAACCCGCCACGATCGCGCGCACGTCCATCAGGCCCATCGGCGCGAGCCCATATACGCATCCTGCACCTGGCGATCGGCCGCCACCTCGGCGAAACTCCCCTCCGTCAGCCGTCGCCCCTCCGCCATCACGATCACCGGGTGGCAGAGCCGCGCGATCAGGTCCATGTGATGCTCGATCACCAAAAACGTGATGCCGTCCTGGCACAAGCCACGCAGATGGTCCGCGATCTCCTCGGCCAAGGTCGGGTTCACGCCCGCGATCGGCTCGTCGAGCAGCACGAGGCGCGGCTCGGCCATCAGCGCCCGCCCGATCTCCAGCAGCTTCTTCTGCCCGCCCGACAAGGCGCCCGCCGCGTTGTTCGCCACGCGCAGCAAATTCAGCCGCCGCGCGATCGCGATGGCCCGCACCCGCGCAGCCTCCTCCGCCGCGGCGCCGCCGTTCACGAGCGCGGCCAGCACGCCTTCGCCCGGCTGGCGCGGCGCGTAGAGCAGCAGGTTGTCGAGCACCGACAATCGAGAGATGCCGCGCGCGATCTGGAACGTCCGCGTGAGCCCGGCGCGCGTGATGCGGTCCGGCCGCCAGCCGGTGACGTCCTGGCCGGCGAATATCACGCGCCCGCCATCGGGCGGCACCACGCCGCTGATGCACTGGAACGCCGTGGTCTTGCCGGCGCCGTTCGGCCCGATCAGCGCCGTGATGGTGCCCGCGCGCACGCAGAAATCGACGCCCCGCAGCGCCCGCACGCCGTAGAAGCTGCGCGTCAGCCCTTCGACGCGCAGCAATTCGGTCACGCGAATTGCGATGCGTCGAAATCATGCGCCAGCACGCCGGTCGGCTGGATCAGGTCGTACGGCCCGCGCGCCAGGAACCGCCCCGATCCCGGCTCCGCCCGCACCTTTCCGTCGCGCATCGCCACTCGCCCGCGCAGCACCGTGGCCACCGGCCAGCCGGTGACCTCCAGGCCCTCGTACGGCGTGTAGTCGATCGCATGCTGCATCAGCGCGTTGGTCAGCGTGGTTTTACGGGCGGGGTCCCACAGGACAAGGTCGGCATCCATTCCCGGCGCGATGCTGCCCTTGCCCGCGAGGCCGAACAGGCGCGCGGGATTGGTCGCCGTCAGCGCGACGAATTTCTGCGGGTCGATGCGGCCCTTCGCCACGCCCTCGCTGAAGATGATCGGCAGCCGCGCGGCGAGTCCCGGCATCCCGTTCGGGATGTCGCGGAACGGCGCGTCCTCCCCGTTCACCCGCTTGCCCCGCGTGCCGCCATAGCTCCAGCCGCTATGGTCCGACGAGATCACGTCCAGCGTGCCGCGCCGCACGTCTTGCCACAGCTTTTCGTGGTCCCCCGCCTCGCGCGGCGCCGGGCTGCACATGAACTTGGCGCCCTCGAAGCCCGGCCGGTCCATGTCGGACGCGACCGAGACGAAATACTGCGGGCACGTCTCGCCCCACACCTTCAATCCCCGATGCTGGGCCCGCGCGATCTCCTCGGCCACTTCGCTGCACGACACATGGAAAATCTGGATCGGCTGGTCCACCATCTCGGCCAATGCGATGGCCCGATGCGTCGCCTCCCGCTCGATCATGCGCGGGCGCGCCCAGGCGTGGTATTTCGGGCTGGCGCGGCCATCGGCCAGCAGCGCCTCGGTGCGCCAGTTGATCGCGTCGTAATTCTCGCAATGCACCGTCACCAGGGCGCCCGCCCGCCGGGCCGCCGCCAGCACGCGGATGAACGCGCGGTCGTCCAGATGCAGCGGGTCGTAGGTCAGGAACACCTTGAGGCTCCGCACCCCCTCGCTCACCACCTGAGGAATCTGCCGCCAGATCACGTCGTCCGACGCATCGGTGATGATCTGGTGGAAGCCGTAATCCACCATCGCCCGCCCGGCCCGCCGCCGGTATTCCGCCAGCGGCTCCAGGATGCCGCCGCCCTTGAACTGGGTCGAGAACGTCACGACCGAGGTGGTCCCGCCCGCGAGGCACGCCCGGCTGCCGCTCTCCCAGGTCTCCTCGTCCGCCCCGCCGGCTTCCTGGAGTTGCTCGATATGGCAATGCGTGTCCACGCCCCCCGGCATCACCAGCAAACCGCCCGCGTCCAGCGTCTCCGCGCCCGTCAGGCGGTCGCCCAACGCCGCGATTCGCCCGTCGCGAACGCCCACATCGGCCCGGAATGTGTCGCTGGCCGTCACCACGGTACCGCCGCGGACGACGAGGTCGAAATCAGGCATGCGGGCAGGCTCCTTGGCTACCGGCGCGATCGTGGAGGCAAACCGCGCATCGCGACAAGGCCGCGCTACCTTCGGCACCCCGACTCATGGTAACTTGCCGGCGAACGACAACGGGATAGGCAGGATTTGAGCCCGGCAGACGATTTCCCGGCACCCGCGCTCCCGGCTCCCTCGCATCTGGCCCTTCCGGCCGAGATTCCGGCGGGTCCGGGCTATTCTTACGAGCAGAGGGAAGGCGCCGCCCGCCAGTCTGGATCGCGGTTCATGCCGCTGCGGGCCATGGTGGCGCACGCCTTCACCAATTGGCGCGCGATCCTGCTGGTCGCCGCCCTCCCCGCCTTGGCCGGCATCGCCGCCGCCCTGTTCACCCCGGTGCAATACACCGCCGAAAGCACGCTCATCGTGTTCGTCGGCCGCGACAGCGCCGACATCAGCGGCCTCAAGGCCGTGAACCTGTCGGTCAACGGCCTCAAGGAGGTCAACTCCGAAATCGACATCGTGCTCAGCGGCGACGTGATGCGCGACGCGCTGCGCCGCATCGGTCCCACCACCCTGTTCCCGGCGCTCGGCCGCCGCCGCCTGCTCGGCCTGCTGCCGGCACTCGACGAGGAGGCCCGCATCCGCGCCGCCGAGCGCCAGTTCCGCGAGCGCGTCGGCGCCAGCGTCCAGCTCGACACCAACATCGTCCGCGTGGCCTTCACCTTCCCCGACCGCGACCTGGCCATCACCGGCCTCCGCAGCGTGATCGACGCCTATCTCGCCCACCGGCGCGACGTGTTCACCAACGCCAACTCCTCGTTCCTGCGCACCCAGCTCGACACCTACACCGAGCGCCTCAAGGAGATCGACGCGCAGATCACCACGGTAAAGAGCGACCACCAAGTGCTCGACATCAAGCAGGACGTGGCGCTCGCCGGCACCATGCTGTCCAGCCTCCAGCAGCGCCGCGACCAGCTGCGCGAGCGGCGCCAGGCAGCCCAGTCCGAGGCGGAAGTGGCGGCGGCCAAGCTCGCCGTGCTGCCGCGCGAGGTGCAGGCCTCGCGCGAGCAGACCAACCAGGTCAGCAACGACGACAGCCGCAACACGCTGCTGCGCCTCCAGGTCGAGCGCGACCACCTGGCCGCCCAGTACCGCGCCGACTACCCCGCCGTGGTCGAGCTGGATCGCAAGATCGCCTCGGCCCGCGCCGGGATCAGTTCGGCCGCTCGCGCCAACTTCTACAGTTCGCGCAACGAACGCAGCCCGGCTTACGAGCAGATGCAGGGCCGCATGCTCGCCGCCCAGGTCGAGGCGAGCGCCCTCGGCAAGCCGATGCAGGAGCTGGACTCCCAGATCGCCCAGGCGCGCCAGCGCACCGACGCGCTGCGTTCGGCCGAGAGCACGTTGCAGGAGATGGAGCGCACCCGCGAGGTGATCGTCTCCAACTACCGCCAGTTCGCGCTGCGCGAGGCCGCCGCCCGCATCGACGAGGACGCCAACCGCGTCCGCAACGCCAATGTCCGCGTAGTGCAGGCACCCGACGCGCCGAATTCCGGCTCCAACACGCGCTGGCATTTGCTCGCCGCCGGCCTGTTCGCGGGCGTTGCCTTCGGGGCCGCCGCCGGCGTGCTGCTCACGGTGCTGCGCCGGGTGTATCTGCTGCCGGTCGAGGCCGAGCGCCACCTCGGCATCCCGGTCCTGGCCGACATCCCCGTGTCCGAGGCGCAGTTCACCGGCCCCGTCGCCAGGCGCGAGGTAGCCGGCCTCGCCTCCCTGCTGCTGGACGGCCGCGAGCCGGGCGAAAAACCCGTGTTCCAGTTCATCTGCGACGACGAGGCCGGCCTCACCGCCACCCTGGTCCGCACCCTGGCCACCGAGTTCGCCGCCACACATGGCCTGCGCACCCTCATCATCGACCTGCAAACGCCCCCCAAGGCGGAGCCCGCCGCCGAGCGGCAGGAGCCGTTGGCGATCCGGCCGACCAACGTCACCAACCTCTGGATCGTGCCCAACGGGGCGGCCACCGCGTTGGCCAGCGCCCGCACGCTGGCCGCCCGCTCCCGCGAGCTGCTCGACACGCTGCGGCGCGATCATGAGGTCGTGCTGGTGATCGGCCCGTCGGACAACGCCAACCACGCGGCACGGCGGCTTGCCCGCCTAGTCGATCTCAACATTCTGGTGCTGCGCGCCAACCACACCCGCGCGCCGGTGGCCGAAGCCCTGTGCGCCAGCCTCGCCGCCGTCGGCGCCAATGTGTGCGGCTTCGTGTTCGGCGGCGGCCGGGCCTATGTCCCGCAGGCGATCCTGCGGTGGCTCTAAGCCTCGAGAGGCACGACGCGCCGCGCGCCGCGCGCCTGCCCGCCTATGTCAGGCGCGTCGCCCCGGCCCGAACCCACGCGCGCGGCGCATCGCGGCCCTGGATGGTGGGGCTGCTCGGCTTCGCCATCGCCATGTTCGCCGAGACCTTCGCCTATATGCGCGACGCCCCGCCGGTGTTCGCCTTGTCCAAGGTCTGGCCGATCCTGACCCTGCCATTCGCCGCCTACGCGCTCTTTCACCGCCGGCCGCCCTATGCCTGGGTGCCGCTGGTACTGTTGGCCTACGCGATCGGCGTCACCCCCGTCATCGCCATGTACACCTTCGACATCGAACTGGTGGACGCCCTGTTCCCGACGGTGAAGATGTGGGCGCTGCTGCACTACCTGGCCGCAATCGGCTTCCTCGCCGTGCTGCATCCCTCGCGCGAGGAGCTGCGCCGCGCCTTGCTGTGGCTCGGCGGCCTCACCTTCGGGCTGCTCTGGGGGCTGTGGCTGCTGCTGCCGCGGAGCGCCTATCAGTGGGACCCGAACCTCAGTAACCTGTTCCTGATCGACCTCGATCGCGGCGCGCGCATTTTCGCGCCGATGACCTTCGGCTTCTACCTGATGTTCTATCTCAACCGCAGCTTCTGGATGCGCCCCGCGCTGTGGAAGCTGCTGGCGGTCGGGATCGGCCTCGCCACGCTGTTCATCATCTACAAGGAGAAGCTGGCGATCGCCGTGGTGGCCCTGCTGCTCGGCTTCGGCGCCGTGGCCACCTTCCGCCGGCAGCGCCGCCTGTTCATCGGTCTCGGTCTGATCGCGGGCGGGATCGGGGCCGCCGCGATCCTGCTGATCGACCCCGACAAGCTCGCCCTGGCCCTCGGCGGCTCGCTCGCGGTCCGCAAGATCACCGGCGGCCTCGCCTTGCACTTCCTCGGCGAGGAACCCTGGCGCTGGCTGCTCGGCGTCGGCTCCATGACCAAGCACGGCGCCACCGGCCTCGATCAGTTTTTTCGCTACGAGCAGTTCTATCTCGCCGATATCGGCTGGCTCGGCATCCTGTTCGAATACGGCGTGATCGGCTGCGGCCTGATGCTGTCGATCTACTACGCGGCCGCCCGCGTCACCTTGCGCGGCTTGGTGCCGGGCGATGCCATGTCCGCCGCCCTGTTCGACAGCGTGCTGTATGTCATCCTCAGCGAGGTCATCTACTCGGCCATCATGAGCCCCGGCATCATCCTGACGCTGGCCGCCCTCGCCCTGTATAAACCGCGCCCCGCCTGACCATGCGTGCCCGCTTGCGCATCAGCGGGCAGGTCGCCCGCTCGTTCGCGGGGCTTGGCGTGCGCGGCGTCGAGGTCGCGGGCAAGTTGCTGCTGTACGTGGTGGTGGCGTACCGCCTCGGCGCCGGGCAGGCCGGACTCTATTTCGTGGCGCTGTCGTGGAATCAGCTCGGCTCGGCGATCGCGCGCATGGGGCTGGAGCGCGCGATCATGCGCCACCTGCCCGCCGAACTCGCCATGGGCCACCGCGCCGCCGCCCGGCGCGTGCTGCTCTGGACCGCCGGCTGGATCGGCCTGGGCGCCGCCGCCATCGCCGCTCTCACCGCGCTGCTGGCCGCGCCGGTCGCGGATTTCGTGTTCGGCAAGCCTGAGTTCGCCCTGCCCCTCGCCCTCTCCGCCCTGCTGATCGTGCCCGATGCCTTGGCCATCGTGGCCGGCAACGCGTTGATCGGGTTGAAGCGGCCGGTGGCGGCTCAAATGGTGCAGAACGCGCTCTGGCCGCTGCTGGCGCTGATCGGCGTGCTGGCCGGGCTCGACCGGCTCGACGCCGTGCTCCTGGCCACCGCCGCCGGCCGCGCCTTCACGGCGGCGCTGGGTGCCGCAATGCTGCGGCGCGCCTGGCCGGAGCTGGCGGGGCCGAACGCCGCGAGCACCGAAGCCGCCGCCACCCAGGGCGTGCTCTGGCGCACCGCGATGCCGCTCTATGCCGTGGAACTGGTGCAGGCGACGCTCATCACGCTGCCCACCCTTGTGCTCGGCATCTTCGCCAGCGCCGCCGAGGTGGGGGCGTTCAGCGCCGCCAACCGGCTCTCGATGCTCACCTGGGTGGTGCTGGTCAGCATCTCCAGCGTCGCCGCCCCGCATTTCGCGGCCCATGAGCGGCGCGGCGAATGGGCGCAGCTGCGCGCCGTCAACCGCACCGCCCGCCTCACCTCGGCGGTCATCGCCCTGCCGCCGCTGGTGGCCATGATGCTGGCGCCGTACTGGCTGCTGGAACAGATCGGCCCCGGCTTCGGCATCGCCGCCTGGCCGCTCCGGATCATGGTGGTGGGCCAGATGGTCAACGCGGCCCTCTCGGGCCAGGACATCCTGCTCGCCATGGCCGGCCATGGCGCCGCGCTGCGCCGCCTCAACCTGCTGCAGCTCGCCACCTGCCTGGTGCTGAGCGCCACCGCGATCCCGTTTCTGGGCATCGACGGCGCGGCGCTGCTGGTCGCGGCCACCATGGCCCAGGGCGGCATCGGCACCATGCTGGTCGCCCGCCGGCTGATGCCGAGGGCCTTCTGACGGGCAATCCTATCCCGGCTGCACCCCGTCGGGATGCACCGCGACCAGATTGCCGTGCTCCCCCGGCTGCCGTGCGACCGGTGCCAGCGTCGTGCCGCGCAACTGCCAGAATCCATAGCCGAGTTCGGCCAGCATCGAGAAACACCCGCCGGCCGTGCCGGCCGCCAGCGCCACCGGGGCATTGATCTCGAAGATCACCAGCGGCCGGAACCGGCCCAGCGTCGCGCGCCCGCCAGCCACCACCAGCGGCTCGGCCCCCTCGACATCCATCTTGATGCAATCGAGCCGCGTGAGCCCGTATTCTTCCGCGAGCAGATCGAGCGTCAAGGTCCGCACCGTCTCGGCCGGCACCCCGCTGCCATCCGACAGCAGCGAGAACGCCTGCGGGTCGTCGCCCAGCGCGATATGATGCAGCGCCGCCTCGCCCGACCGATCGGACAGCGCGACATCGGCCACGCGCACGTGGTGCCAGCCATTCAGCGCCAGATTGGCGCGCAACTGCCGCAGCGCCTCCCGCCCCGGTTCCACCGCGATCACCTGGCCCGATGCTCCGCAGAGTCGCGCCGCCTTCAGAGTGAACAGCCCGATATTGGCGCCGATATCGAGGAACGTGTCGCCCGGCCGCACGAAGCGGTCCAGCGCCCGCAATTCGGGCTCCGTCCAGTCCCGCAGCAGGAACGTGGCCACCGAGGTGTAGCGCAGGGTCGCCGGCACGCTGAGGCGCTCGCCGCCATCGGTCAGCCGGAACACCGGGGCCCTGCCGGCCGCGACACAGACGGCCCAGACCGCGCAGCGCATCGCAACCCGTCCTGGTTCAGCGTGAAACGCCGGATGGCGCACAAGCTTGTATATTTTGGCGAACATCTCACTCCGGTGGTAATCGCGCCCAAACGCTCTCGCCGGGACCGCGCCGCCGCGAGGGTGACCACCCCCGCGGCGCTTTGCAACCCGCCATGGATGCCGGACGGCGGCGTGGTGGCGCTCCCATGCGAGACACAGAGCGCGACCGGGATGAAGAAGGCGTTACGAACCGCCTCGAACGGGATGCCCTGGATCGTCGGGATGGCGATGAGTACGCCCCGCCGTCTGCCCCGCCCCGATTGAACGCCATGCGGCGGGAACCTTGGCTGTTTGACGATGTTCAGAAGCCACATTCCCGCCAGCAAAAGGTTCCTCCATGTCCGACACCAGCCGCTTCCGGCTTCGCGAAGGACTGCCGCATCCGCTCGGAGCGACCTGGGACGGCAAGGGCATCAATTTCGCGCTGTTCTCGGCCAACGCCACCAAGGTCGAGGTCTGCCTGTTCGACGCCGCCAACGGGCGCGAGACCGCGCGCGTGGAACTGCCCGAATACACCGACGAGATCTGGCACGGCTACCTGCCCGACATCGGACCCGGCACCTATTACGGCTACCGCGTCCACGGACCCTACGCGCCCGAGGAAGGCCACCGCTTCAACGCCAACAAGCTGCTGCTCGACCCGTATGCCCGCGCCCATGCCGGCGAGCTGAAATGGAACGACGCCTGCTTCGGCTACACCATCGGCGCCGAAGGGGAAGACCTGACGTTCGACACCCGCGACAGCGCCCCCTTCATGCCGAAATGCGTCGTGGTGGACCCGAATTTCGACTGGCAGGGCGAGCCCGGCCGCCGCGCCGTCAGCTGGGACCATACCATCTGCTACGAGACCCACGTGAAGGGCTACACCATGCGGCATCCGGCGGTGCCCGAGCGGCTGCGCGGCACCTATGCCGGCCTCGGCACCCCCGAGATCGTCAAATACGTGAAGTCGCTCGGCGTCACCTCGGTCGAGCTGCTGCCGATCCACACTTTCGTCAACGACAGCCACCTGCTCGACAAGGGCCTGACCAATTATTGGGGCTACAACACCATCGGCTTCTTCGCGCCCGATCCGCGCTACGCCTGCGACGTCGCCAACAGCCTGCGCGAGTTCAAGGAGATGGTGGCGCGCTTCCACGACGCGGGCCTCGAGGTCATTCTCGACGTGGTGTACAACCACACCGCCGAGGGCAACGAGCGCGGCGCCACGCTCTCTTTCAAGGGCATCGACAATGCCAGCTACTACCGCCTGCTGCCCGGCGCGAGCCGCTACTACATCAACGACACCGGCACCGGGAACACGCTGAACCTCAGCCACATGCGCGTCATCCAGATGGTGACGGACAGCCTGCGCTACTGGGTCAGCGAAATGCATGTCGATGGCTTCCGCTTCGACCTCGGCACCATCCTGGCGCGCGAACCCAATGGGTTCGACACACAAAGCGGCTTTCTGAAAGCCTGCAACCAGGACCCGGTCCTGTCCTCGGTGAAGCTGATCGCCGAACCCTGGGATTGCGGCCCCGGCGGCTACCAGGTCGGCGGCTTCCCTCCCGGCTGGGCCGAGTGGAACGACAAGTTCCGCGACACGGTGCGCGACTTCTGGAAGGGCGAGGCGCCGGCCAACGCGCTGGCCCCGCGCCTGTGCGCGTCCGGCGACGCGTTCAATCATCGCGGCCGCAAGCCGTGGGCCTGCGTCAACTTCGTCACCGCCCATGACGGCTTCACGCTGAACGACGTGTTCAGCTTCAACGAGAAGCACAACGCCGCCAACGGCGAGGACAACAAGGACGGCAGTTCGGATAATCGGAGCTGGAACTGCGGCGTCGAGGGTCCGACCGACGACGCGGAGATCAACCGCCTCCGCGAGCGCATGATCCGCAACATGCTCGGCACCTTGTTGCTGAGCCAGGGCACGCCGATGCTGCTGGCCGGCGACGAGTTCGGCCGCACCCAGCAGGGCAACAACAACGCCTATTGCCAGGATGACGGGATCAGCTGGGTCGATTGGGATATCGGGGACAAGGGGAAGTCGCTGATCGGCTTCGTCAAGCGCCTCACCCGCCTGCGCCACCGCTTCCCCATCCTGCGCCGCAGCCGCTTCCTGACCGGCGCTTACGACGAGGAGTTCGGCGTCAAGGACGTGACCTGGATCAACGCCTCTGGCGAGGAGATGCCCGGCGAGGCCTGGGCCGATGACAGCATGAAATGCTTCGGCATGCTGATGGACGGCCGCGCCCAGGCCACCGGCCTCCGCCAGCGCGGCCAGGACGCCACGATGCTGATGGTGATGAACGCCCATCACGACGTGGTGGAGTTCACCCTGCCGCCATGCCCCGGCGGCGGCGGCTGGATTTTGGTCGCCGACACCAACCTGCCCGAGGAGTCCGGCGAACCGCTGTTCCAGTTCGGGCATGTCTACGAGGTGACCGGACGCTCGCTGTTGCTGCTGGCCATGCAGGCCGCCTGATCCACCGGCGCATCGTGCGTTCGGTGGGATACGCCGGCAAGGCATGGGGCGCGGCATTGCCCCCGCCGTCATCCTGCGCTATGTCGCGCCCCTCGCCGGCACCCCTGGAGGCCGGCGTTTTCAATTGGAGCAGACCCATGGCCAACTACACGACGATCGAGGCCGAGGCGCGCGAGCATGCAGGTAAGGGGGCAGCACGCGCGACCCGGCGGGCGGGCAAGGTGCCCGCGGTCATCTACGGTGCCAAGCAGACACCGACCCTCGTCTCGCTCGATCCGCGGGCGGTGATGAAGGAACTGGTGCGCGGCGGCTGGCGCTCGCGCCTGTATGAGGTGATGGTGGGAGGCAAGGCCGAGCGCGTCTTGCTGCGCGACGTGCAACTGCACCCCGTCACCGACAAGCCCGAGCATGTGGACTTCCAGCGCCTCGCGGCTGGCGAGCGCATCCGCGTCGCCATCGCGGTGCATTTCACCAACGAACTGGTGTCCCCCGGCCTCAAGCGCGGCGGCGTGCTGAACGTGGTGCGCCACGGCGTCGAGTGCATGGTCGATCCCGACCACGTCCCCGAGTTCTTCGAGGCCGACCTCGGCGAGCTGGACATCAATGACAACGTGCGCTGGTCCGACCTCAAGGGCACCGGCGAGGTGAGGCCCACCATCCTGGACCGGGATTTCGTGATCGCGACCGTGGCGCCGCCGACCAAGGCGCAGGAAGTCGCGGCCGAGCCCGGCGGCGCCCCGGTCGCGGCCCCGGCCGGCGGCACCCGCGCGCCCGGCAAGGCACCGGCCGGCGGCACCAAGGCCCCGAGCAAGCCCGCCGCCAAGAAGTAGTCGCCGATGCGGCTGTGGGTCGGCCTCGGGAATCCTGAGCCGGGGATGGCCCGCCAGCGCCACAATATCGGCTTCATGGCCATCGACGCAATCGCGCACCGCCACGGGTTCAGCCCGTGGCGGCAGCGTTTCCGGGGTCTGGTGGCCGAGGGCGCCATCGCGGGCGAGAAGGTGCTGGCGCTGAAGCCGCTCACCTATATGAACGCATCGGGCGAAAGCGTGCAGGCCGCCGGCGCATTCTACAAGATCGAGCCGGGCGACATCACCGCCTTCCACGACGAACTCGACCTCGCCTTCGGCCGCGTGCGGGTGAAGCGCGCCGGGGGTGCCGCCGGCCATAACGGCCTGCGCAGCATGGACCGCCACCTCGGCAGCCCGGATTACTGGCGCGTCCGCCTCGGCATCGGCCACCCCGGCGACAAGGAGCGCGTGCTGGGTCACGTGCTGGGCGATTTCGCCAAGGTGGAACAGGACGGCCTGCGCGTGCTGCTCGACGCGGTCGCCGACAACGCCGCCCTGCTGGCGGCGGGGCGCGCGGACGAGTTCATGAACAAGGTGGCGGAAAAACGGGTGTGACTGTTCGCGTCATCGCGAGCAGCCGTGAGCGGGCGATGCCATAGCGGGCGATCGCGGCGATCGGGCGGCTGGCGTCGCCGCGCCATGATGCTAGGTTTGCCCCGATAAGAGCTGAAAGGGAGACAAGAAATGAATAAAGTCGCACTCGTCACCGGGGGAACCCGCGGCATCGGGGCCGATATCAGCCGCCAGCTCCAGGCCGCCGGCCGCACGGTCGTTGCCAGCTATGCCGGCAACGACGCCGCCGCCGCCGCCTTCAAAGCTGAAACCGGCATCCAGGTCATGAAGTTCGACGCCGGCGACTACGCGGCCTGCGAGGCGGCGGTCGCCAAGATCACGGCCGAGGTCGGCCCCATCGCCATTCTGGTGAACAACGCCGGCATCACCCGCGACGCCACCCTGTCGCGTCTGACGCGCGACATGTGGGACGCGGTGATGGATACCAACCTCGGCTCCTGCTTCAACCTCTGCAAGCTGACCTTCGACGCCATGCGCGCCGCCAAGTTCGGCCGCGTTGTCAACATCGGCAGCATCAACGGCCAGGCGGGTCAATACGGCCAGGTCAACTACGCCGCCGCCAAGTCGGGGATCCACGGCTTCACCAAGGCGCTGGCCCTGGAGGGCGCCCGCTACAACATCACGGTGAACGCCATCGCCCCCGGCTACGTGGACACCGAGATGGTCCGCGCGGTCCCGGCCGACGTGCTGCAGAAGATCGTCGCCCGCATCCCGGTGGGCCGCCTCGGCCACGCCGCGGACATCGCCCGCGGGGTCTGCTTCCTTACCGCCGACGACGCCGAGTTCATCACCGGCTCGACGCTCTCGATCAACGGCGGTCAGCACATGTACTGACCATGGGGTTACCGACGGCGGGGTCATCCCGCCGGTGAATCGCGCCACCGCCGCCGGTGGTGGCGCGATCGCGCTCTGGTCCGTCCTTGCCCTCCTCACCGTCTCGGCCGCGCGCATCCCGCCGCTGGAACTTACCGCGCTGGGCTTCGCGGTTTCCGCCTGTTTCGGCCTCGGCTGGCTGGCCGCGACCCGGCGATTGCGCGTCCTGCGGCAGCTTCCCCTTGCGTGGCTGCACGGGGTGGGCGGCCTGTTCGGCTTCCACGCGCTGTATTTCGCGGCCCTGGCCCGCGCGCCCGCCGCCGAGGCCAACCTGATCGACTATCTCTGGCCCCTGATGATCGTGCTGCTGTCGGGGGCACTTCTGGGACTGCGGCTGCGGCCGGCGCATCTGATCGGCACCGCGCTGGCGCTGGGCGGCTGCGCGCTGCTGCTGGGCGCCGACGCCGCGCTATCGTGGGAATACCTCCCCGGCTACGCCCTGGCCTTTCTTTCGGCACTGACCTGGGCGTTCTATTCCGTGTGGTCCCGCCACTTCAAGGACGTGCCCACGGCGGCGCTGGCCGGCTTCTGCGGCGCGGCGGCGCTGCTCGCGGCGGCGGCCCATCTCGCCTTCGAGACCACCGTGACGCCCAATGCCGCGACCGCCGCGGTCATCCTGGCGTTGGGCCTCGGCCCCATGGGCGGCGCATTCTTCCTGTGGGACATCGGCATGAAGCGCGGCGATCCGCGTCTGCTGGGAACCCTGGCCTACGCGACGCCGGTCGCCTCGACCATTTTGCTATGCCTCGCGGGCCACGCCGATTTCACCGTCTGGACGGTTGCGTCGGCCCTGCTGGTCGCGGCCGGGGGGCTGACGGCGGCCCGCGCGTAGCCGGCGCGCGCGTAGACGGGCCGCGCGTAGACGGGCCGGCTCAGGGTTTGAGCGCGTTGTGATCGTAGCGGATCTGGCCCTTGAAGGTGGCGACTTGGTCATACAGCCTCCGCGCCGTCGCGTTGGCCTGGTTGGTCATCCAATAAAGCCGCGGACAGCCGCGCGCGGTAGCCACCGCCAGCACGGCATCGATCAGCCTGCCGCCGACGCCCTGGCCTCTCGCGGCGGAATCGACGAACAGATCGCCCAGGTAGCAAACGTCGTCCATCCAGGTATGGGTATGAAACAGGTAGTGCGTGATGCCGACCAGGCGGCCGTCCCGCCGCGCGCCGAGCGCGGCCAGTTCGGTGCCGGCAAGCAGGCGGCGCCAGGTCGTCTCGTAGCGGCTCTCGGGCAGCGTCGTCTCGTAGAACTCGAGATACAGGCGCCACAATTCCGTCCACCGCGCCCGCTCGTCCTCGCGCAGGACGCCGATCTCGATTGTCATGGAACATGCCCTTCCGCCGCCAGGGCTGCGAGACTACGGCCTGCGGCTTGCCTTGCGAAGCGCCGCCGCTACCTTGGTCGGTATGACACAGACGCTCGATACCGATGTCGCCATCATTGGCGCCGGCCCCGTGGGCCTGTTCGCCGCGTTCGAATGCCGCATGCTGAAGCTCGGTTGCGTGCTGATCGACGCGCTGGACGAGATCGGCGGCCAGTGCACCGCGCTGTATCCCGAGAAGCCGATCTACGACATTCCCGCCCATCCGGCGATCGAGGCCGGCGCCCTGATCGGCCAGCTGGACGCCCAGATCGCGCCGTTCGCCGTGCCCCGCCTGCTGGGCCGCCGGGTGGAAAGGCTGGCGGGCGCGCGCGGCGGCTTCACCCTCACCACGGACCGCGGCGAGACCATCCGCGCCCGCGCTGTGGTGGTCGCTGCCGGCGCCGGCGCGTTCGGCCCGAACCGGCCGCCACTCGACGGGCTTGCGGCCTACGAGGCCACCGGCGCGGTGCAGTACTATGTCCGCCGCCGCGAGGACCTGCGCGACAAGCGGGTGGTGATCGCGGGCGGCGGCGACTCCGCGGTGGACTGGGCCTTGGCCCTGCAAGGCATCGCCTCGTCCATTCATCTGGTCCATCGCCGCGCGAAATTCCGCGCCGCGCCCGAAACCGCCGGCCAGTTGGAGGCGGCGGCCGCACGCGGGGCAATCGAACTGGTCGTGCCGTATCAGTTGCATGCCTTGCACGGTCGGTCGGGCGCGCTGGCCAGCGTCGAGGTGGCGGACCTCGATGGCGGCACCCGCAGGCTGGACGCGGACGTGCTGTTGGCGTTCTTTGGCCTGTCGATGGATCTCGGACCGATCGCGACCTGGGGTCTCGACCTGGAGCGCCACCACGTGTCGGTGACGGCATCGACCTGCGAGACCAGCGTGCCCGGCATCTTCGCCATCGGCGACGTGGCCACCTATGCCGGCAAGCTCAAGCTGATCCTGCAAGGCTTCAGCGAGGCGGCCATGGCCGCCCACGCCATCCATCCCATCGTGTATCCCGACATTGCGCTGCACTTCGAGTATTCGACCACCAAGGGCGCCCCGGCAGCCTGACGCTTCCGCGTCAGCACGTTTTCATGACGCTTCCGCGTCAATCCGTCTCGATGGTGGCGCGCCGTGCGCTGTTGGACGCCTCGCCGCCCTTGCGTCCGGCGGCGGCGGCGAGTTCGTGGTTGCGGGCGAATGGTCGTTTCTCGGCTGGCACGCTGCTGCCGCCCTTGGAGGCGATCGCGCGCTGCTTGGCGGCATCCATGGATGCGAAGCCCTGCTTGCCAGGCACGCGCGGCGCGGTGTGGGCCATTTTCGGTTCCCTCGTGGCGTCCATCGGCAACGAGGCCAGCGGCGCGCGAGTTGCCCCGCTCAGCAAAACCTGATCGGCACACGCAAGTGGGACTTTGCCGCGGCGGCCCGCGCGCCTACATGCCGGTGATGAACCGACGCACCCTCCTCCTCTCGCTCGTGGCATCGACCGCCGCAGCGCCCGCCGCCATGCCCGCCTTCGCGCAGGTAGCGGCCCTCACCGCCCAGGATCGGGCCGATCTTGCGCGCATCGAGGCGTATCTCGATACGCTCCGCAGCCTGAAATCGCGCTTCCTTCAGGTGGCACCCGACGGCGGCACCGCCGGCGGCACCGCCTGGCTGGAGCGGCCGGGCCGGATGCGGTTCCAGTACGATCCGCCGAGCCCGCTGCTGCTGGTGGCCGGCGCCGGGCTCGTGGTGTTCCACGACAAGGAGCTTGAGCAGACCAGCAACATCCCGCTCGGCTCCACCCCGCTCGGCATCCTGCTGGCCGACCATGTCAAGCTCGGCGGCAACGTCACCGTGCAGGCGATCCAGCGGTTGCCCGGCCAGATTCAGGTCACGATCTACCGCACCGCCTCGCCCGGAGACGGCAATCTCACGCTCGTGTTCGCGGACGATCCGCTTTCGCTGCGGCAATGGGTGGTGCTCGACGCGCAGCGGAAAGAGACGCGGGTGAGCCTGTTCAACGTCGAACTGGGCGGGCATTTCGACCAGAAGCTGTTTTATTTCGTCGATCCGCGCCTGATCGGCCCGAAATACAGCGATCCCGGCAATGGCGGCTGAACCCGGCGGTGCGGCATCCAGGCCGCATCGCAACAAAACATGCAGCCTCAAGCCGCTTTGTCTTTAATTTGCCGCGATCTTGCACGATGATCGACTGTCATGAAGCGGTGCGCCGTGAAGCCATTGGTTGGAATTTCCTGCTGCCGCAAGGCATTCGGCGTGTTTGGCATGGTTAACCACGCTGCCTCGGACACGTATGTGCGCGCCACCGACCAGGTGGTCGGCGCGGTTCCCGTGCTGCTGCCCGCGAATGGCGGCGGCTGCGACATCGACACGCTGTTGTCCCGCCTCGATGGCCTCATCCTCACCGGCAGCCGCTCCCACGTGCAGCCGTCGCTCTATGGCGGCCCGCCGCACGCCGAGGGCACCCCGGAAGACGAGATGCGCGACGGGGTCACTCTGCCCCTGATCCGGGCTGCCGTAGCGCGCGGCATCCCGCTGCTGGCGATCTGCCGGGGTCTGCAGGAACTGAACGTGGCGCTGGGCGGCAGCCTGCACCAGCGCATCCAGGATTTGCCCGGCCGCATCGACCACTCCACCCCGATGCAGCCAAACCCGCGCATCCGCCAGGGCAAGGCACACCGCGTCAGCGTCACGCCCGGAAGCTGGCTGCACCGGCAGGCCGGGGCCACCGAGATCGCGGTCAACTCGCTGCACAACCAGGGCATCGACCGTCTGGCCCCCGGCCTCGTGGTCGAGGGCGTGGCGCCGGACGGCACCATCGAGGCGGTGCGGCTGGCCACGTCCCCTGGCTTCGTGGTGGGCGTGCAGTGGCATCCGGAATACGATTTCGAGACCGATGCCCTCTCAAGCCGCATCTTCGAAGCGTTCGGCGAGGTGCTGCGCGCGCGCGATGGCGTGGCCTCGGCGACATTGGCCTCGGCAACACTGGCCGCGGCAACACTGGCCGCGGACTGAAGCGCCTGCGCTCAGCCCAGCGTCGCCCGTAGCGCGATCAGGCGATCGGGCGTCACCGCGTCCCATCCGGTGTACGGGTGCTCGCTCACCGCGACCAGCGTCAGGGCGCAGGAACCGGCCAGGGTGAACAGCACCAGTGCCGTCACCGCGCCCTTCGGCCGATCCAGATGGACAAGCGAGATCGCCGTGGCACCGACGAGAAACAGCACCATCAGGCAGCTCCACTTGGCCACATCGCCGAACAATCCGCCGGCGACGAGGCGGGCGGATCGCGCCTGCTTCAGCCCCTCCAGATGCTCGTGCACGGTGCGCCATGCCGCCGTCTTATCGCCGCCGCGCGCCAGTTCGCGCGCGGTCGCCGCCCATAATCCGTCGAGCGCGGCGGCGGCCTCAGGAGACGAGACCGTGTTGGCATGCCTCCATTCCTGCTTGAGCGAGGCATCCAGGTAATCCCGCAGGCCCGCGATCATGGGTGCCCCCGGCGCGCCCTGTTCGGCCAGGGCGCCCAACGTCGCATGCAGCGCGCCGACCTCGCTCGCCTCGCGCAGCAAGGCGAGATAGGCGGCATCGCCGCGCCGCCAGGCATCGGCGGCGGTGAACGAGAGGAACAGCGCGAACAGCGCCACCATCGCCGCATGGAACGGCGGGTGCGGCGCGCGCGCGGTGGGCAGCCGCAGCAGCACATGCGGCACCGCCCACGCAACGGCGGCGCCGAGCGCGCAGGCCACGAAGATGATGACAGCGAGCATCAGCGGCGGAAGGAGGAACAAAGGACTTGATGCATCGCTGGCGCTCATGGCACGAGCATAGCAGGGCGACCCGCCCCGTCGTGCCCGCATCTTGCCTCCGGCACCGGCATCTTGTCTCCGGCGCCCGAACCTGCGACGAGCCGCGCAACGACAACCGCTCGCAACGACAACAACGGGGAAACAATGCACGCGATCACTCTTGGCCTCGCGGCCACGCTCCTGCTGACGCCGGTGATCGGCATGGCGCAGGACCGCCTGCCCACCATTCCGCCGGCGCAGTACACCGAAGCCCAGCGCCAAGCCGCCGCCGACTTCCTCGCCACCCGCAAGGTTCCCGTGTTCGGCCCGTTCGAGCCGCTGATGCACAGCCCCGAGGTGATGACCCTGGCGCGCGCCATGGGAGACTACCTCCGCTACAAATCCGGCATCGGCAACACGCTGTCCGAACTGGTCATCCTGATCGTGGCCCGCGAATGGACGCAGGATTTCGAGTGGTCGGTCCATGCCCCGATAGCCGCCAAGGCCGGCATCGCGCCCGCGATCATCGCCGCCGTCCGCGACGGCCGCCGCCCCGAGGCCATGAGTGACGACGAGGCGATCGTGTACGACTTCACCAGCGAATTGCAGCGCAACAGGCGCGTGTCCGACGCCACTTTCGCCCGCGCCGACAAACGGTTCGGCAAGCCCGCGATTGTCGATCTGGTGGGCGTCAGCGGCTATTACACGTTCCTGGCGATGCAGCTGAACGCGGCCCGCTACAAGCCGGCCGACGGCACCAACCTGCAACGTTTCCCCGAGTAGCGTCGCGCGGGGGGGGGGGGTGGCTACGCCCGCGCGGACGCCAGCGGCCGAGCCTCGGCCGCGGCGGCCTGCGCGGTCCCGGCGCACATCAGGCTCGCCATCAGGATCGCCGCCACCAGCACCAGCACCATTTCAGGATGGCCTTTGTCGATCAGCCAGCCGAACGGGACCGGCGTGATGGCTTGCCCCAGCGGCAGGCCGGAGCTGACGAAGCCGAACACCTTGCCGATCTGACCGGGCGGCGCCGCGTCGCGCAGCATCACGTCGCGCGGGGTGCGGCTGGCACCCACGGCAAGGCCCGAGGCGAACATGACACCGATCACCAGCGGGTCCGGCAGATTGAGCGCCGCCACCAGCAGGATCAGCGCCGCCGAGACAATGGTGAGCGAGGCGGCGAAGGTCAGTTGCCGCGTGATCTTGTCGGCGGCGTAGCCGCCCGCCAGCACGCCCGCGGTGGCGCCCACCATGTAGCCGGTCAGTGTGGTCGAAGCCGCCTCCAGCCCCATGCCCTTCACCTGATGCAGGACGGTGATAAGCCAGGCCTGCAACCCGGCGCCCGCGCAGGAAGACAGCATGAAGAAGCCGAAGAACAGCAGCATCGGCTTGGTCAGCAGCAGCGCGCGGCCGGATACGGCCGGGCCTTGCTCGGCATGTGCCCCGGACTGGTCGTTCAGCACGCGGCTTTGCAGCAGGATGGCGAACACCAGCGGCAGCCCGATGCCGCCCACCACCATCAGGCTCTCCCGCCAGCCGATCGCCAGCGTGAGCGCCGCCATCACCGGGGGCGCCACGGCGAAGCCGAGATTGCCGTTGAACGTGTGAATCCCGAAGGCGCGCCCCATGCGCGACTTGTCGATCGAGCCCGCCAGAATGGCGTAGTCCGCCGGGTGGATCACTGAATTGCCGACGCCCGACACCACTGCAAGCGCCAGGATCTGCCAGAACGCGGTGGCAAACCCCATGCACGCGACCGACAGCGACATCAGCAACGTGCCGCCGACGAGGAACCGCCGCGCGCCGTATTTGTCCACCAGAAAGCCCACCGGCGTTTGCAGGATGGCGGTCGTGCCCGACATCAGCGCCACGGTCAGGCCGAGCTGGGCGAACGACACGTCGAACGCGTTTTGCCACACCAGGAACATCGGCGGGAGGACAAGCATGTAGAAGTGGGAGAGGAAGTGGCCGGTGCCGATCAGGGCGTTGACACGGATTTCGCGTTTCATGGCGTTAATGCGTTCCGGCAATGCGCAAGATTGCAAACAGGAGACCAGCGAGCGCGATCTGGCCACCCACCATTGTGGTGGCCATCGCCCAGGTCGTTGGCAGATGGGTCAAGCGGCCGCTTATTTCCGCAAGGTCGATCTCGACCTTGCGCATACCGTCGTCGATGCTCGTAAGGAGAGTGTCGACTCTCACAAAGGCGTCCTCGAGTCGCTGAAGGCTTGCGTCCATTGCCGGACTTTGGGGACCGCTGGGGCCGCCTGCAACCCCGCTCCTCGATCTGCCGGTGGGAAACGGCAGTATGGTTCCACGAACGTCTCGACGCACCCATGAATTTCATCGGCGAATTTCATCGGCGCTTGAAGATGTTATGGCGTCTGACACCATCAGGCCGTCCGGTCCACCCCGACCCCGAGTGCCGCCTGCGCCGCGGCCAGGCGCGCCACCGGCACGCGGTATGGGCTGCACGAGACGTAATCGAGACCCACCTCCTCGCAAAACGCGATCGAGGCCGGGTCGCCGCCATGTTCGCCGCAGATGCCGAGCTTCAGGCCCGGCCTGGCCGCCCGCCCCTTCTCCGCCGCGATGCGGACCAGGGCGCCCACACCCTCGATGTCGATCGACACGAACGGGTCCTTCGCGAGAATCCCCGCCTCCACATAGGCCGGCAAAAACTTGCCCGCGTCGTCGCGCGACAGGCCGAACACGGTCTGCGTCAAATCGTTGGTGCCGAAGCTAAAGAAATCCGCAGCCTCGGCGATCTTGTCGGCGGTCAGCGCCGCGCGGGGCAGCTCGATCATGGTGCCGACGGTGTATTCGATGGTGACGCCGGTCTCGGCGAACACTTCCGCCGCCACCTTGTCCACCAGCGCCCGGGTGATCTCCAGCTCGCGCTTGATGCCCACCAGCGGGATCATGATTTCCGGCACCGGCGCCTTCCCGGAGTCTTTGGTGGCGGCGATGGCCCCCTCGAAGATGGCGCGGGCCTGCATCTCGTAGATTTCGGGGTAGGTGACGCCGAGGCGGCAGCCGCGATGGCCCAGCATCGGGTTGGCCTCGGCCAGTTCGGCGGCCCGGCGGCGCATGGCATCGATGTCGGTGCCCAACGCATCGGCCACCTCCTGCAACTCGGAATCCTGGTGCGGCAGGAATTCGTGCAGCGGCGGGTCGAGCAGGCGGATGGTGACCGGCAGGCCCGCCATGATGCGGAACAGCTCGCGGAAATCCTCGCGCTGGAACGGCAGCAGCTTGGCCAGCGCCACCCGGCGGCCGCGCTCGTCGTTGGCCATGATCATCTGCCGCACGGCGCCGATGCGCTCGGGGTTGAAGAACATGTGCTCGGTGCGGCACAGGCCGATGCCCTCGGCGCCGAACTTGCGGGCCGTCTCGGCATCGAGCGGCGTCTCGGCGTTGGTGCGGACCTTCATGCGGCGGATCTCGTCGGCCCACTGCATCAGCGTGCCAAAATCGCCCGATAATTTGGGCTCGATCATCGCGACCGTGCCCACGAACACCTCGCCGGTGGCGCCGTCGAGCGTGATGGTCTCGCCCGCGCGCACTGTCTTGCCGCCGGCCGAAAGGGTCTGGCTGCCGTAATCGACGCTGAGCCCGCCGGCACCGGCCACGCAAGGCCGCCCCATGCCGCGCGCCACCACCGCCGCATGGCTGGTCATGCCGCCGCGCGTGGTCACGATGCCCTTGGCCGCGTGCATCCCGTGGATGTCCTCGGGGCTGGTCTCGATGCGGACCAGGATGACGCTCTCGCCCTTGGCCGCCCGCATCTCGGCCTCGTCGGAGTTGAACACGGCCACGCCCGAGGCGGCCCCCGGGCTCGCCGGCAGGCCCTTGGACAGCAGCGTGCGCGGGGCGTTTGGGTCGAGGGTGGGGTGCAGCAACTGGTCGAGCGAGGCCGGGTTGACGCGCCTGATCGCCTCCGAGCGCTCGATCAGGCCTTCCTCGGCCATCTCGACGGCGATCCGCAGCGCGGCGGCCGCCGTGCGCTTCCCGTTGCGGGTCTGCAGCATGTACAGCTTGTTTTGCTGCACCGTGAACTCGATGTCCTGCATGTCGGCATAATGCTGTTCCAGCTTCTCGCGCACCGCGACGAGGTCGGCGTAGGCGCTGGGCAGCGCCTGCTCCATGGAGACCTCGCCGGGGTTGGCATCATCTGGGACTTGAACTTTCTTGGAATTAATTTTGTCGTCATCAGTGATGTTCCCAATAAATTTGATTTCATTTGAAGGCTTCCCTTTTTT